>NZ_JAAXCV010000021.1 GCF_012911895.1 Bacillus sp. RO3 | reverse complement strand
GAGCCGTTACCTCACCAACTAGCTAATGCGCCGCGGGTCCATCTGTAAGTGGAAGCTAAAAGCCACCTGTCAACATTTCCTCAGGCGAGGAAATGAGTTATCCGGTATTAGCCCCGGTGTCCCGGAGTTATCACAGTCGTACAGGCAGGTTACCCACGTGTTACTCACCCGTCCGCCGTTGACTGATGGGAGCAAGCTCCCATAAATCCGCTCGACTGGCATGTATTAGGAACGCCGCCAGCGTTCGTCCGGAGCCAGGATCAAACTCTCCGATAAAAGTTTGAATAGCTCTTAAAATAAATCTAGAATTCACGTTGACGTATTGTCTTGTTTTGTTCAGTTTTCAAGGTTCAATGGTTGTCCACTTCTTTCGGAAGCGACCTTATTAATTTAACACATTCCCAATCATCACGTCAACAACTTTTTTATTTTCTTTTTCCGAAAATGTTGTTTGCTGCATCAGCGACGTTTATTAATATAACACGCGGTTAATGCTATTGCAATAAAATTTTTAGGAAATCTTTAAAAACTTATTCAATTACTTCTTTGTTCTGACCGGCTATAAGAATCCATATATATATTATTACTACGCATTGCAGAAAGGAGTTTCATCACTCATGCTTACTGACGCGGCATTATCTCTATCATTCATCATGGCTGTGTATCTTTTTGCGTACTCTTATGTACAAGCTCTGAATATATGCGAAAGTACTACGCCCGTAAGAGGGTTGACTTTCATCTTCTCAGTTAACATGGCATTTGTATTCTCAGGTTTTACATACGTGTTTTCTTAATAGAAGCCTCCGAACTGAATGAAAAGCAGAAAGAGGGTAAAGGAGCGAAACGGACGCCTCCTTTACCCCTTTTTCATTTCAGCTTCAGGAGCAACCCTTCTTCCGGATGTGTTTCCCTGCCTATCTTCAGCACCTCTTCCTTTATAAGGGAAGGCTTAAAGGCATAGTAAAAATGTTTCGATGGATTCTCCTTTAACACCCAGATCCACATGGAGAATAGCCCTTGTTTCTTGAGCTCATGAACGGCAATTGCAAAAAGCCTCTTACCAATGCCTTTTCCTTGATATTCTTTTAGAAGATAAATGGCGTATAATTCCCCTTCGTATTCTCCTGATCGTTCTTTACCAAAAGAGACAAAACCGACAATTTTACCATCTTCCTCTTCGCATACATACGTATGATGTGATCCCGAAAGGATCCCCCTCCATTTCTGCTCCCTTTCTTCTATTGATAACGACTGAAGATATTCTTCTGAAATGATTCCTTTGTACGTTGTTCTCCAGCTGTGGATGTGTACAAAGGCTATTCCTTCAGCGTCTTGTAATTCTGCCTTTCTAGTATGGAACTTCTCCATTGTGATTCACCCCTTTGACTTGTTGGACCATCTTTTTCACCTTCCTCTCTTCTATTAAGAAGAAGGTGACGCCGATTATAATCACCAGACCCCCAATCACTTGAGTGATGACAACCTTTTCAGCTAACAGCCAGTACGCAAGGAAGGAAGCGCCGATCGGTTCAAAAAGAATGGCCATTGAGATGGTAGAAGTGCTTAACCACTTCAGGGACCAATTAAATAACGAATGTCCCAACAAGGTTGGAATGATGGCGAGTAATAAGAAGTAGACCCAATCTTCTTTTGGATAGGGTCCAAACCCTTCAGAACGCAAGACGACATATAGAAATAAAACGACTGTACTGATCACATAAACCAAATACGTATAGGTGATAAGGGATAACCGTTTCCTGATGGTCTGTCCGAACAATAAGTACCCTGTCACAAGAGCACAAGCCGCTAAGGCTAAAATATCACCCCATAACGCGCTTCCACTTATTTTGAAATCACCCCAGCTTATGATGATGCTTCCTCCAACAGCTAAAACAGCAGAGATGATGGCCTTGCCTGTTAATTTTTCCTGAAAGAATAAATAGGCACCAATAAAAGCGAACAGTGGCTGAAGGGTAACCAGTACCGTCGAGCTTGCCACGGACGTATAGTTCAATGATTCAAACCAGAGAATGAAGTGAAAGGCCAGGAAGACCCCCGCTAAAATCGAGAAGGTCCAATCTCTTAGAGTAATAACTTTGAGTTCCTTCACATACTTTAAGAAAAATAGCGGGGACATTAAGAGAACGGTGAAGAACAACCGATAAAAGGCCAAGACCCCTGCTGGTGCACTCGATACCTTTACCAGGATGGCAGAGGTTGATACGGAGATGACTCCGATCGCGAGTATAAGATACGGATTAACCTTTGTGTGTGACATAACTGACCTCCTTAATTGTATTCGTTGCTCCTATTTTATAATCAGCAGGGTTGAATTACTACATGAATTTACAGAGATGCATATCGTACTGGAGGGGGCTTGATGGAACTATTAGATACGACATTCATGATAAAACTCGGTATATCTGCGGTGTTAGGGTTAATCATCGGGCTTGAGAGAGAATTAAAACGAAAGCCTGTGGGTTTGAAGACGTCTCTCGTTATTTGTATCGTCAGCTGTTTATTAACGATTGTCTCGATTGAGTCAGCTTATATTTCAGAGGGATCAGATAAGGTAAACATCACGATGGATCCTTTGCGACTGGCAGCCCAAATTGTTTCTGGGATTGGCTTTTTAGGGGCGGGTGTCATCTTACGTAGAGGGAACGACAGCATTTCCGGGTTGACGACAGCTGCTATGATATGGGGGGCAGCAGGGATCGGGATTGCTGTTGGAGCGGGGTTTTACATGGAAGCTGCCGCAGGTGTCCTCCTCTTGATTGTATCTGTAGAAGTGGTACCGGTCATCATTACCTATCTGGGTCCGAAACGGTTGCGGGAAAAAGAACTTTCCCTTCGTGCTACGATTGTGAAAAAACAGGAGATCAAATCGATCATCGAAAGAATTAAAGAGGAAGAAATCTCAATAGAAAATATACGGATAAAAGATTTAAAAAATGGGAAGCACCTGTTGGAATTAAAGATCATTGTAGATTTCAGGAAAAAGACGGTGGACCTTTATTATATCATTTCAGAAATTGAAGGGATAAAAGATGTAGAGATAGAAAGCCTGTAGAAGGTAGAAGAATAAGGATGGGCTACACCAACAAGAGTACGCAAACCTGCGGTGTGATTTTTCCGTTTTTCCACACCAACGAGTCCAATTACCAGGACAATTAACATCGTAACCTTTTTTGGATCAAACAGAAAGTCCATGATCTCTTCCATTCTATTAGAGCTTTAAAACACGTTTACCGATAAAAGAACCAGGCAGTCAATGCCTGGTTCTTAGTGGATCATTTAACTGGTTTGTTGGATTTGACTCCATATGGATATGCCCCTGTCGAATGTTGATCGATTTTCTCCTGTTACATACAACAGGATATTCAGCTGTTGAATCCCAACGCTTGTTTACCCGTCAATCCCCCCACTCTCCAAACGTTGAACCCCAACACCACACAGTACCCGACAACAAAAAAGCAAGCTCCCTCTCACCTCTAGCGGTGGATGGAGCTTGCTTAAATGGCTTTATTTTATTCCTGGGTTTCTTCCTGTGAAGCTTCAGGGTTATCTGAGCTTTTTGGATTCGGGTTATTATATTGATAGTCTGAACGATCTATCGGTTTGTACCCTTCAGGTTTATAGAAACGGAGTAAATCTTCATAAACCACTTTATCGGAAAGCTCTAAACGTTTGTTTGCTTCATTAGCTGCTTCTTCACATGCTGTGCTTCCTTCTTCTACAGGTTGACCTGTTTCGTTATCGTAGCAGACACCTTTAATTTCAGAGTACTTATCCGTAATGACATCACCATTACGGAACGGTACGATCTGCTTGCGCTCTTCAGAAAGCAGGTCCTGACCAAAGCTTAAATAATCTTTTGTCTTTACTCCTAGAAGGTGCATGATCGTAGGGCGCAGATCAATCTGTCCGCCATACGTATGGTTAACCCCACCTTCTGCACCGGAGTTAAGGATCAACAATGGCACACGTTGAAGCTGAGCACTTTCAAAGTTATCCACTTCTTTACCCAATACCTCGGACATCGCCTTATTATGGTTATCAGAAATTCCATAATGATCACCATAAAGAACGATCATCGTATTGTCATATAAACCTTTTTCTTTTAAATCATTCACAAAGTCTTCCAGTACTTGATCCATGTAATGAGACGTCTGGAAATAGCGGTCCACTACACCGTTTCCTGTTTCACCCTGAGGGAAATTGGCATCTTCCTCATGGCGATCAAACGGGAAGTGATTGGATAACGTAATGAATTTAGTATAGAACGGTTGTTTTAAGCTTTCCAGCATCGGAATCGAATCTTCAAAGAACGGCTTATCCTTTAATCCATACGGAAGCTGCTCCTCCGGATTACTCATATCATAATACGTAGCATCAAAGAATTCGTCGTACCCCATTGAACGGTACATCTCGGAACGGTTCCAGAATGTTTTGTAGTTACCGTGGAATACCGCTGACGTATATCCTTCTCCCTTCAGAATCGAAGGAGCTGATTGATACGTGTTGTTGGCATGCGTCATGAATACAGCCCCTTGAGGAAGAGGGAATAACGAGTTTTCAATGATAAACTCTGAATCGGATGTCTTCCCCTGACCTGTTTGATGGAAGAAGTTATCAAAGTACATCGCTTCTTTACTATCCACGAGAGAGTTCAAGAATGGTGTCACTTCCTCTCCATTTAACTCCCTGCCAATCATAAATGTCTGCAGTGATTCCATGGAGATGTAGATCACGTTTTTCCCTTTTGCTTTACCAAAGTATTCAGGGTTTGGGTCTACTTTATTTGCTTTTACGTAATTTTCAACTTCTGCCACTTCATTACTGTCGGCCATAGCACGTTTAGCCGACGTTTTAGAGTTTTGAACAACATCATAGATCGTAAAGTTATGAGTTCCAAGATACTTCACCAGATAGTTACGGTCAAAACTGCGAGTCAATAATTCAGGACGATCAATGTTCGCTAATCCCAGGTTCAACAAGAACACAAGGACAGCAGATGTCATGACTGCTAGAACTGAACGGAAACGCAATTTTTCCTGAGGCTTCACCTTTTTGAAAACCATTAATCCAATGATGATGAATAGATCTAAGAAATAGAAAATGTCGATGGGGCTGATTAATTCAATGGCGCTGCCGCCGAGCCCGTTATTCGTTTTCGCCTGTAAAATAACAGGTACTGTAATGAAATCATTAAAGAATCGGTAGTACACGACGTTCGCATACAGAACAAAGGACATTAACAAATTGATAACGATAAATGCAATATATCTTCCTCTGCCTTTCCAAAATAATGCGAAGGCAAAGAATAACAGAGCGGAACTTAACGGGTTAAAAAATAAAAGAAAATGCTGAAGCGCATTTTGTATCCCCAGGTTAAATTCAGCTACATATACGGCATAAGTCTTAATCCAAAATAGTATAACGACTGTAAAGAAGAACGATAACTTCCCAGTGCGCATATCTTCAAACTGTCTTTTTAAGAAGTTCATGCTTCATCACCTTTTTTAAGTGTATTTATTTGAATCATTTATGAACGGATTTTATTAAGATTATGTTTAGCAAATGTAAATTCATTTGATCAACAACGAGTATTATAACAAAAAAAAATTTCATGTGTATAACATTTTGTTGTAGTTCGTAACAGAAATATTTCACGGAATTTCGACATTCTGTCATCACTCCGCTTCAAGACCTTGTCCTACCAAGGTCTCGCCCACCATTGAAGATGGCATGATCGACCCAGCCACCCCCACACTAGTGGATAAAAATACCGGATGTGTTACCAAAATCATTTGTATTGTTTACTCAGAGTTAACATTTTCCCAAAAATCGGTTTACTTAAACGCAATCATAGATTGTAATTTCTCCCAGCTGATACTCATGCCACTATCTCTTTACCCTTTGAAAATCAGAATGTACTGGTGGATCTAATTTCTCACCTTGGGAGCTTCGTGACTGTTTCCACTTTCTCTTATAATAGGATTGACCGCTTGTCGCCTGTACATAGCCTTCAATCATAAAGGAAACCGATACCATTGTTGCCGAAAAAAAGAGAATGGGTGTCAATGGGATCCAGGGTGCCCCGTGAAGGTACCGGAAGGAGTCCCCGATGAGCCCCGACCATTCATAAGTGATGGACCTCGGTGGATCATGGACCAATTGATAGTCTACATCGGTGCCTCCGAGGAATAGGGTCAGTAATCCTAAATGAATAAAGATGATAAGGGTCTGCATGAATTGCTGTCCCAGTAATATGACAAGCTTTTCTTTCATCCCGGGTAAAATATGTTTGAAGATGATCCTCCTTCTTCCCGCCCCAAGTGTCTTTGCACTCAAAATGAATTCCTGCTTATGAAGAAGGGCGACTTCGTTGCTTAAAACAACGGACAAAATCGGTACAATCAGCAAGGACAAGATCATGATCTCAAGGAAGAACCTTTCAACAATGGAATTAGGAAACCCTCCAAAAGGCTCCCAAAGAACCGGCTTCAGTAAATAATAGGCCAGGACCGTCAAGGGAATATAATGAAAGGAATCGATCCAGCCATTGATGTATTTCTTGTACTTGACCAGGTAGGTCCCAAGTATCAAACCGACAGGAAGCGCTAAGATGACACGTAAAAAGGCAATCAACAGTGCTGTTAAAATTGTATACTTGGCTCCAATGAGGATTTTACCTAGCATATCAAGACCCTGTGGATCCGTCCCAAATGGAAAAGCTTTAGTGGGTGAAATGGGTGAGGATTCCACGACAACACCGTCAACTGAAATAAAATACAATCTTCTCACTTCATCCCCCCACACCATGGAGTAAACAAAACTGGATACCAGCATAAGGACAATGAATAGAAAACCAATCAGGAATAATGGATTTTTCCATACGCCTTTCATTCAATTTCCTCCCCTCTATTCGCTGTTTTGGAGAGGACCATTTCTCCCACTGTGTAAAAGAAAAACAAGGGAATGAAGATCGATAGAACAGCGATGGTAAACATCTCCTCCTGCAATGTCGACATCAAAAAGCGGGTGATACCGGCAATATTGAACAGGAGTTCCAACACAAATAAATTGGAGAGCATAAACCAGATGGTCTTCTTGGATTGAAAGAAGACGGAGATAACCGCATTCCTCAATATATGAAAAGTTAAAATCACCCATTTTCCAAGCCCTATCGATTTCACCAATGTCACATAGTCTTTTTTCTCTTCACTTTCAAATGAAAAAATTGAAATCCTGAACATCTGGACCGTGGGCAGGATCGCCAATACCAGAACAGGGAGAAGGAAAGCACGTTCCGTATCAACAGAGGCAATCTCAAAAAAGAGTATTCCCGTTTTTTTATAGAGGGTCAGGACAAGTAATTGAGTCATCAGGATGACGAGAACATCCGGTATTGATTCGAATACATATAATATGAACTTGATCCGGTTGCGATTTCTTTGTGAGAACAGCATGGTGAGGATTGTCAGAAGTATACTCAAGAAGCCTGCCAGCAGAAAAGCCGAAAACAATAGAAGTAATGAATAGAGAATCGGTTCCCATAGATAAGGAAACAGGTCCCTCTCTTTCTCTCCTCCTATGATGACATATGTTAACTCACCGGGATGAAATAGGGCGTATACGATTCCTTTAATGGATTCCCAATACTCCTGTACCCTCCATTCTCGGTCACCGATACCGGAAAGAAGTACGGGAAATCCGCCAACGAGAATGATCCCTGTGACCGATAGGAAGAATTTAAGTAAGATGCCGCTGACCGTTCTCAATGATATGTCCTCCTGCTGGATAGAATAGTTTAATAGTATCATAATGAGTTGATATATACATTTTTTTCCTTTACGTTACATTGCAGGATATGTATGAAAGTAACCCCGTTAAAAAAGGGCAGGGACAAAACTAAAAAACCCGAACTAATTTAGCTGTCTGAAGACAAATTAGTCCGGGTTAAATGTAGGCTAGACACTTATGTCCAAGCCTCATACATATGAATTCAACTGTTTGTTTTACACTTGGAGATGGACTCCGACCATTCTGGGATATTACACTCTCGAAAGCTTGTTCAAGACAAATTTTTCAACGACTTCCGCAACTCCATCCTCCATATTAGAGGCTGCTACATAGTCTGCTTTTTCTTTTATGTCTTGAGGAGCGTTGCCCATGGCGACACCGAGCCCTGCAAATTCGAGCATGGAAAGATCGTTGTAGCTGTCTCCCATGGCAATGACCTCTTCAGCCTGAATTCCCATCGGCTTGATCAAATAATCAAGGCTTGCTCCTTTTGTGACGCCAAGCTGGGTAAACTCAAGGAAGAATGGCTTGGAGCGCATCACACTCAGCTCCCCGTCCAACTCGGTTTGAAGTTTTTTCTCTACTTCCATCAATCTGTTTGCCTCTTTTAGCATGAGCGCTTTAACAACGGGCCCCGTCACGGCTTCCTTAAAGCTTGGGACGATATTGACAGGAAGGCCGGTCAGTTCACTTTCAATGGATGCGAATTCACTTGGCTCTTCCACAATGATGGCATCATCAGCATACGTGAGGATCCCTACATCTTCACGTTTACTCAAGTCATATAAGCGATGGACGGTTTCAGCCGAAAGTGCGCGGCTGTATTTCTCTTCATTAGAACGGCAATCTATGATTTTCGAGCCATTGAATGAGAGAATATAGCTTCCATATTGATCCAGTTTCAGTTCTTTTGCGACCCATTGCATCCCATATGTCGGTCGACCAGAGGCGAGAACCACCTTCACTCCGGCATCCTGTGCTTGGAGTAATGCATTTTTTGTACGCGGGGAGATGGTCTGATCATCTCGTAACGATGTATCATCAAGGTCCAATACAATCATTTTGTATGTCATTATGAAAAATCCTTTCAGGAAATCCAATTTTTATTATCTTACTATAACATCTCTTAGAAGTTTTGAAAAAAAATAGACTACCAGATCGGCAGTCTATTTGCAGTTTACATTATCCAGATCCCATTTTCTAATGGTAAAACCCACCTGATTTGATGCCCCGACACGTACATTATCGTTGGTTGGTGATGGATAGAAGCGTGAAGTGAATGTTTCCTCTCCTCCATTAATGAACACTTCAATGGAAGAAGTATCAACATACATGCGTAATGAGTCCAATCCTTTCACTGCACATTGACGCTTTTCCACTACTCCATCCACATAGCTCTTTCGCTCAAGTGTGACGATTTGTTTCTCTGTGGAATAAACGATTCTTGCTCCATCTCCAATGGAAAGATCGAACCACCCTTTGGAAATAGCCAAATCTTCAATCTCTAGTTCAAACGCTTTTCCGTTCACTCCTTTAAGCTCCCGGGTTTCTTTCTCAAGTTTCACCCGATGTTCAACTGCCTCACCTACCCTGAGTTGGGACAATTCTTCAAGAGGCATCTGGATCAACTTACCGTCCAACAACTTCAGCTCCCGTGGAAGAGTCATCCCATGAAGCCATTTATATTCGATGGTCGGATGAGACTGTTCATCTTGATCTGGCACACTCATCCAGGCAAACAGGATGCGCCGCCCTTTGTCATCCAACGTCGTTTGGGGGGCATAAAAGTCAAATCCACGGTCCAATTCTTCGAAAGCCCCGTGTTCAAACGAACCGGCACGAGAATCAAAGTGTCCGGCAACATATCCTGCCTGATATACATTCTGATAGTTCATACCCGATTCCTGGATTCCCTGGGGCGAGAAAATAAGGATATCCCGGTCCCCCAATTCGAACAGATCAGGGCATTCGAACATATAGCCGAAATCCGCCAGTTCACCTCTTCCACCACCGGCAAGGATCCCGCTATAGGTCCAATTCGTCAGATCCTCAGATTGCATCAAGGCGACAGCTCCCTTTAGATCATTCGTCTGTGCACCTACAACCATGAAATACGTTCCATCCTGCTCCCACACCTTTGGATCCCGGAAGTGGGGGGTGAATCCGTCCGGTAAATGAACGACAGGACCTTTTTTATCAAAATGGATGCTGTCTTCTGAAATGGCTAAACATTGATAGGATTCACGATTTCCTCTTTCATCCTTCACATTCCCCGTATAATAGGCATGGATTTTCCCATCATGCTCAATGGCACTTCCTGAATAACAACCATTTTTCTCAAACCATTCTGATGGAGTGAGGGCTATATCTTCATGGGTCCAGTGGACGAGATCCTTTGAAGAGTAATGCCCCCAGAACTTGGCACCATGACCCGTCTTAAAAGGCATCCATTGATAATACAGATGATAGGTCCCTTTGAAATGTATGAATCCGTTCGGGTCATTCAACAACCCTACCGGCGGCATCAGGTGATAGTACAGGCGGTAGGGATCTTCCTCAACCACACTCGAGTATTTCTCTATTTCTTCATATGCTTCTTTTCTCAGCTGTTCATCTTTTGTCATGTCATTCACCTGCCTTTAGATGGTGGTTGACTTTTTCCAAGGTGGGAAGAGCGGTCATCGCCCCTTTTGTTGAAGCCGCAAGGGCGCCGGATACGGCTGCAAACCGGGCCATTTGGGAAGCTTCTTCGATGGTTAATGAATCAATACTCCCTTTGTATTCATGAAGAGAATAAAGAATTCCAGATACAAATGCATCTCCAGCCCCCGTTGTATCCACTGCTTTCACCTTCATGGCAGGTACATGCCGATGTTCATCCCCAACATACACATAACTTCCTTCTGCCCCCAATGTGATGATCAAAAAAGGGATATCATACGGTTTCAGCTTCTCGACACCTGCTTCAATCTCTTGTTCACCTGTGATGAATGCGAGCTCTTCTTCTGAGATTTTCAAGACATCCGCCTCTCGGAGCATACTCTTGATCGTTTCACGTGCATTCTCTTCAGAATCCCATAACCCTAATCGCAGGTTTGGATCATAGGATACCCATAATCCATTTTGTTTGGCTAATTTCACAGCATGCTCCGTCGCTTCTTTAGCTGGAGAACTGATCAGGGAGATCGAACCGAAGTGAAGAAGTTTATGAGAAACGAAATCCTTTTCATCTATTTCCCCCACTTGGAGGAAACGGTCAGCACTTGGATCGATATAAAAATCAAAACTGCGTTCCCCGTCTTCTCCGTTCGTGACAAACACCACCCCAGTCCTCACTTCAGGGGTTAAAAGCATTTGATTCGTTCTTACACCGTAATGTTGCAGGGTATCATGCAGGAATCTTCCTAACACATCCTCTCCTACTTTACCGAGGAAGGTAGATTTACCTCCTAATCGGGCGACTCCTACAGCAACATTGGCAGGAGCTCCACCGGGACTTTTTTGATACGTCGTATTCTGTTCATCCAAGGGGATGAAGTCTATCAGGGCTTCACCCAGTGAGATAATGCCTTCTTTCATATCGATTTCCTCCTCAAACAGTCAGTCTCTACAATAAATATAGCAAATCCCTACCGGTCACATGGACTGGTAAGGATCTCTCTTCCTATTTATTTCGCTTCTTCTTTCCAACCAAGTAATAAGGTGGAAATGAAAGCTCCGGATACAGCAATGATAAATCCGATTCCGTAGTTCAGTGGATCCTGGGCAATCGCAAACATAGGAATGCCTGTTAACCCGATTCCATTCGCCATTACTTGAGTGAATACAACATAGGCTCCACCCAGGGCTCCACCAATGGCAGCCCCGATAAATGGACGGCGGTGCTTTAAGTTAACACCGAAGATTGCGGGTTCCGTAATCCCAAGGAAAGCGGATACCGCAGCCGGGACAGCGATTTCTTTTGTTTTCTTGTTTTTGGTTCTAAAGAAGACGGCAAGTGTTGCACCACCTTGGGCGACGTTTGCCATTGCCCATATTGGAAGCAGATAGTTTCCTCCAACGTTGGATAATAATTCCGCCTCTATGGCATGGAAGCTATGATGAACACCTGTTAATACAATGGTGGAATATAGCCCACCAAAGATCAATCCCGCTATGGGACCAGCCGTATTATAGACTACATCCAGAACCGTCGTGATTCCGTTTCCAAGTACACGTCCTAAAGGACCAACGATCAGCAGTGCAGTAAACCCGGTGAATATGACCGTCAAGAACGGTGTCACTAATAAATCAACAGCATTCGGTACTATTTTTCGTAATCCTTTTTCTATCTTCGCCATTAAGTAAACGGTCAATAATACAGGAATGACCGTTCCCTGGTACCCAAGCATTTCAACTCCAAAACCGAAGAAATCCAACGTGGAAGGCTCTGCATCCGCAAGTCCCCATGGGTTCAGTAATGCCGGGTGGGTCATGATCCCCCCGATGACGGCACCTAAGTATCCGTTCGCCCCGAACTCCTTCGCTGCACTCATACCGATCAAGATCGGCAGAATGATGAAGGCTGCTGAAGAGAACATGTCGAGCATCACAAATAATCCGCTCTCAGGATCTACCCATTCATATGTCCTCATCAGGCCAAGGAGCCCCATAAGCATACCGGCAGCGACAATCGCCGGAATGATTGGTACAAATATGTTTGACAGCGTACGGGCAAATCGGGCAAATGGATTCATCTTCCGTTTTGCTGCATCACTATGTGTCTCACCTGTTGGTGACTTTTCTTCATTCATCGCTCCTACAAGAGGACCAAAGTGCTCAAATACTTTATTTACGTTTCCTGTTCCGAAAATGATTTGGAACTGTCCAGAGCTTGAGAAGGCCCCTTTGACTCCATCCAATTCCTCGATGGCTGCCTGATCGATTTGAGTTTCGTCGTCAATCACAAGACGTAGACGAGTGGCACAATGCGTAGCGCTTACAATATTATTTTCTCCTCCCAATAGCGGGACAAGCTGTTCTGCAACTTCACGGTGATTCATCTTGAATTCCTCCTGTACTTTAATCTATCAACAAAAAAAGACCCAGCACCCTTAAGAGAATAGAGGTAGGTCAAAGAGAGACGCTTACCTGTATCGTCTTAAAGGTTCTAGGTCTTGCCTGCATGATCAGTAACAATCCTACTGTATGAAATTGTTGAGTTCATTCTACAATATGAAACCGTTACCGTCAACCATTTACTTTAAGAGGCGCTGGATATGCAGGGCGATATAAGCAACCTCTGAAGGCGGGAAGTCGATGCCATACTCTTCGTGGAGATGCCCGGTGATCTGCTTTGAGCATTCGTAAGCCTTCACGTATTTCATCTGGATCAGCTGAAGCATATCCTCATCGATGGGATCAAACTGATCTCCCTCTTCAATGCGGCTTAAGGCAAACCGTAGATGGGTGATCAATCGTTGATAATTGATGCTTGACTCCTCAACTTCAATAGAGAGAATGGACTCTACATGCTCAACAAAGTCTCTCATAATGGTCGCATGCTTCAACGATTCGCTCATAGATGGGGCATCCATCTTCGCCGTATGGATATGAAGGGCGATGTGAGCGGCCTCATCATAAGGAATATCGATTCCCAGCTTCTTCTTAATCTCTTCCTTCGCCCACAATCCGACTTCATATTCTTTTTTATAAAGCAGCTTGATTTCGTTTAAGAGCTTATTTTGGATCGGAATCCCCTGTTGCAGCCTTTCAAGTGCAAATGAAAGATGATCCGTGAGGGCGATATGGATGTGATCGCTAAGCGGTGCATGCAGATGACCTTCCGCATAGCTGATGATTCTTTCGGCCATTTCAATATGATCTTCCGGCAGGGTAGCCAGGAGCTGTTGAAATTTCTCCGAAGACTGCTCATGAAGGACAAAGATTTTCTCAATTTTGTTCTTAGGAATGACATCGTTCCGCTTTTTTTGAAAAGCGATGCCGCTGCCCATGACGATCTTTTCCTGGGGACCGTCTACAACCACAACGGCATTATTGTTTAAAATTCTAAATATACGCATACTTATCCTCCGTACAAGTCGTTACCCTTATGTTACCACGATTCGTCCCAAAGATAACATAAGAGTGTATCGTCCAATTTTCCTTAAACAGAAGTGGAAATAAATGTTATTATCAAGTCAATAGAAAAGGAGTGAAGTGCATGATACTAAGATTAAGAATTCTCTTCTCGGCAATCGCCATCACACTAGCCATATATGGTTTATTGGCCGAACATCCCCCACGGTTCCTTTACACGGTCATGCTGCTGTCGCTGGGAGGGATGATGTTGATGATGGGAACGGCAGAATTACAGAAAAACCGAATTCCTTCCGCCATCCTCTCATTTGTTTCCGGGGCTTTCATTTGGGTGGTTGGTATATTTATCACATTTTAAGGGTCACATCACAATGTGATATGCTGAAAGAAAAAAACGAAAGCGGGAATTCCATGATTTCTACATATTTCGAAAAAGTCCAAGAGAAATTACACATTGTCCACAATCAGGAATATGAAAAGATGGACACCCTCTCCCAAAAGGTCTCCTCCTCTATACAACAAGGTGGGATCATCCAGCTGTTTGGATGCGGCCACTCCCATCTTCTTGGTGAAGAACTATTCTATCGGGCAGGCGGCTTGGTTCCGGTCAATCCGATTCTTATTGAACCACTCATGCTTCACGAAGGAGCTGTACGCTCTTCCCACCTGGAAAGAAAAAAGGATTATGCGGATGAATTTATACATGGACAGGACATTCGGCCACATGACGTCGTGATCGTGATTTCCACTTCTGGAAAAAATCCCGTTCCCATCGATGTAGCACTTCATGCAATGAAAAAAGGGGCCTACGTAGCATCGATCAGTTCCTTTGACTACGTTAGGCGGGAACTGCCACGGCATTCAAGCGGAAGATTTCTTAGTGAAGTGGTCGATCTTGCCATTAACAATCATTCTGAAGTAGGGGATGCATCATTGTCCGATGAAAGAGTAGCTGTTCCGTTCTCTCCTACTTCAACCGTCGTCGGATCGGCGATTTTGAATGGCGTCATGGCTGGTGCCATCGAACGCATGGTGGAGGATGGATTTGAGCCTCCCATCTTCTTGAGCGGAAACGTGGATGGAGCAGATGATCATAACACAGGGTTAATTGAAAAATATCGTGAAAGGATTCCCCTGTTGACGAAAGGGGTATAGAAAAAGAGCAGGATGCATCCCGCTCTTTTTTACAACCTATCCAGGTTGATCTTAAATTTATATTTATCGGCCCGATAAACAGATCGCACCAATTCAAAAGGTGTTCCGTCTTCGAGAAACGAATCCCGTTGGATGAACAGTACGGGTTCACCGCTCTTCACTTTAAGATATTGAGCATCTGATTCGGAAACAATCGTCGCTTCCACCGATTGTGTCGCATGACTGATTTGCATGTTCAGTTCATTCTCAATATAGTGATAAAGGGATCTACTTAATATTTCCTGATTCAACCCAGGCAGAAGCTTCAACGGAATATAACTTGTTTCAAGGGCCATCGGCTCACCATTTGCAAGGCGGATCCGTTTCATGGTGTACACAAGCTCTTCTTCCCCTAACGAAAGAAGTTCTTGGATTTCCTTTCCGGCAGGAGAGATTTCGAAATGCAATAATTTATTCCCCGGCTCAAGTCCCCGGCTCTTCATATCTTCACTGAAGCTTGTCAACCCTTGGAGGCTTTGTTCAATTTTGCGGTGAGAGACAAATGTCCCCCGCCCCTTCTCTCTATAAAGCACATTTTTATTCACAAGATTCGTAACGGCCTGTCTCACGGTCATCCTGCTGATTTTAAACGTTTCAGATAACTCCCGCTCAGAAGGCAGGGCATCCCCAGGCTTAAGCTCTTCAGACTGTATTAAATGTTGTAGGTGTTCTTCTAACTGATAATACAAAGGAAGAGGAGAATTTTTATTAACCACGAACGCTTCTCCTTTCGATATAACGGATGTATGTTCTATATTATTATACAAATCTTACGAACGACAGACAATTATCCGTTATATTTATACCACATACGGGAATTTCAAAAAAACCCTTTACCCTTTTACTTTAATTTCCTCAACTCGTCGGCAACGAATTCAACATCTGTCCCTACAATGACTTGAAGGTTTTGATTGCTTATCTTCATCACACCTTTGGCACCGTGAGCCTTTAAGGCTTTCTCATCCACTAATGAGACGTCATTGATCTCTAAGCGCAATCGTGTGGCACAGTGATCAATCACAGCAAGGTTTTCTTTCCCGCCCAGGTCCTTCATAAAATGTGAAGCCATTATATGATATTTACTATTCTCTCCTGAACGTTCATTTTCAGTCACCATCCCTTCTCCATCTTCACGACCTGGCGTTTTCAGATCAAATTTCTTAATCAAGAAAGAGAAGATGATGAAATAAAGAGTTCCATAAAGCAGACCTACGCCTACTAACAACAGGGGCTTTTGACCAATGTTGAAGTTAAGGATGTAATCAAATGCGCCTGCTGAGAAACCAAAGCCGTGATGGATTCCCAATACATACGTGAGAATCATTGAACTTGCTGTAAGAAGGGCATGAATTCCATAAAGGACTGGTGATAAGAACATGAAACTGAATTCAATCGGCTCTGTAATCCCTGTCAGGAATGAGGTGAGGGCTAACCCGATCAGCATTCCCGATACATTGGCACGCAAATGCTTTTTGGCTGTTGCAATCATGGCAAGACACGCGGCAGGCAATCCAAACATCATTATCGGAAAAAATCCGGTTTGGAACGTTCCCGCTGTCGGATCCTTCGCGAAGAATCTCGGGATATCCCCTTTCACGATTTCCCCTGCTGCATCTTTGAATGTTCCAAATTCAAACCACACAAGGGTGTTCAATACGTGATGCAACCCAACAGGAATCAGGAGACGATTCAAGAGGCCGAATACTCCTACTCCCAACGCCCCCGCACTGATGATCCATTCACCTATGGAGTTGATCCCACTCTGAATTGGAGGCCAGACGACCCCAAATACTCCCGCTAATGCAACCATGGACGCAGCCGTTACAATGGGAACGAAACGTCTTCCACCAAAGAACCCAAGCCAGTCCGGAAGTTTAATATCGTTAAAACGGTTATATAATAAACCTGCCACGACCCCTGAAATGATCCCTCCAAAAATCGCCATGTTGGAATCAGGATCAAGGGCGTTTAAACCTCCCGTCAATACTAAATAGCCAATGGCACCTGCTAGTCCAGCTGTACCATTTCCGTCTTTCGAGAACCCTATTGCCACCCCAATGGCAAAAATCAACGCTAAATTTTTAAATATGGCGTCTCCTGCTGCTGACATGAAGGCAATCCCCAATAAGTCATCCTGTCCCAGGCGCAGCAATAATGCCGCGGCCGGCAGCACCGCAATTGGAAGCATAAGGGATTTCCCTATCCGCTGTAAGAATCCTAACATATTATTCTCTCCTTTTGTTTCATTTGAAAGCGTTTAATCACCTCACATCATAGCACCATTGATGAATAGATGTCTATACCAATATTATTTGAACAAAATAGAATTCATTCGTTTTGTTCTTAGATAAAAGTGGATGTTTAGTACATATCATAAATTGGTATAGACATCTATACTTCCCAGTGTTAAAGTAGAATGGCAAAGTACTCAAGGAGTGATGACATTGAGCTCAACTGATCAAAAAATCCTTATCCACGGCGGCAGCGTCTATGGAGAAGATACCGTATATGAAAATGGTTTTATCAAAATAGAAAATGGAATCATCACTGAAATAGGGGATCATTCCCAGTTCACTCCACAAAAAGGATATAAAGTCTTCCCTCTTCCTGAAGGCTATCGTGTTGTGCCAGGAATGATTGATATTCATATCCACGGAGTGAATGGAGCCGACACAATGGATGCGTCGGAAGAAGCCCTTGACACGATGACGGGAACCCTTCCGAAAGAAGGGACGACGAGCTTTCTTGCCACAACCATGACAGAAGAGGCCGGTGCAATCGAAAAAGCCTTGAAGTCAACAGCAAACTATATATCGAAACGCCAAAATCCCGGTCAGTCGGAAATCCTTGGTATTCATTTAGAAGGACCCTTCATTAATCCGGATAAGGCAGGAGCACAGCCCCTTAATCGAATCCTAAAACCAAATGTTTCTATGTTCAAAAAATGGCAGGAAATCTCTCAACATCATATTAAAATCGTTACTCTCGCCCCTGAACTGGATGATGACTTCCAGTTGATCCGCTACTTAAAAGCGAATGGGATCGTCGCTTCAGTGGGTCATTCCAGTGCAACCTTTGATCAAGTCGGGGACGCCATCGATGCAGGACTGTCTCATGTGACCCACCTTTTCAATCAAATGTCAGGCCTTCATCATCGTGAGCCTGGAATAGTCGGCGCCTCCTTCCTTCGTAAAGAATTGATGGTAGAACTGATTTCAGACGGAATCCATGTCCGGCCGGAAATGGTTCAATTGGCTTTCAATCAAATTTCAGACGAAAGATTCATTCTGATCACTGATTCCATGAGAGCAAAATGCCTTAAGAATGGCCGTTATGATTTAGGAGGCCAAATGGTGACCGTTAAGGACGGCAAAGCACTATTAAACGCAGATACACTAGCAGGCAGCGTATTAAAGATGAAGGATGCATTTAAGAACATCCAGGAATTTACAGGAAGCGATTTGAGAAGTGCCATTAAAATGACGGCTGAAAATCCGGCGAAACAACTGAATGTCTTTGATCGGAAAGGAAGCCTCGCCCCTTATAAAGATGCGGATGTCGTCATCCTGGATGAAAACAATGACATATCTACAACGATATGCAGGGGAAAAATAGCGTATAATCGAGAGGAGGATACTCATGAAGCTCATTGAAGTGAAAGACTACCAGGAAATGAGTCATGTCTCCGCAGACTATCTATTATCCAAGTTGAAAAATTCAGAGACACTGACACTGGGATTGGCAACCGGCGGCACCCCGCAAGGACTTTATAAAGAATTGATCAGGGATCATCAACAAAATGGAACGTCCTATCAGCACGTGTCTTCGTTTAACCTTGATGAGTACATCGGGTTAACAGCTGATCATCCTAACAGCTATTTTCATTACATGAACGAAAACCTATTCAAACATATTGATATCGATCCGGCACGCACCTACATTCCTTCTGGAAAAACAGTCGATCTTGAAAAGGAGTGTAAAGCATACGATACAAAGATTCAATCTCTTGGCGGGATCGACCTTCAAATACTGGGGATCGGCAGCAATGGACACGTCGGATTTAACGAACCCGGTACGCAGTTTGGTTCAACCACTCATATCGTTGAGCTTGCTCCTTCTACTCGTGAAGCAAATGCCCGTTATTTTGATTCGATTGAGGACGTGCCTACTCATGCCATCACTATGGGGATTGCTTCAATTATAAAGAGTAAGGAAATCCTACTGCTTGTTTCCGGTAAGGCTAAGCAGGAAGCGCTGAAAAGATTGATGGAGGGGAAAATCTCTGAAGACTTTCCAGCCTCTATCTTGAATAAACATGAACACGTGACGGTGATTGCCGATGAGGAAGCTCTGGCATTGGTGAAAACATCAGCGTGTGAAAGAGTCAATATGTAGATCATTAGTACGTCTAATATAGGAAGGCGACGAGCGATTGTTTGGACGCCTTTCCCGTTCACAAAAAAAAATAGTCAAAAAGCATTGACGAATGGCGAGTACTTTTTTATAATTAATCTTGTCCGATGCACGGGGCATTAGCTCAGCTGGGAGAGCGTTTGGCTGGCAGCCAAAAGGTCAGCGGTTCGATCCCGCTATGCTCCATACCAATAAAGAAGGGGAAATCTTGATAATCAAGATTTCCCCTTCTTTTTGTAATAGTTTAGATTCCACGTTACACATAAGGGATAAACTCAAACTTAGTGATGACCATTTCCGCTTCCTTCTCATTCAAGGGAGCCTTTCCTCCAAATATCCATAAGATTGTAAATTCAATGTCAATCTCCAGGTAATGGTTCAGTGTGTCTACAAATACATAAAAGTGTACTCTTTGTCATGTTTACCGTTTCAGCAGAATAACGTCCCAGGAACAGAGAAACAAAAAAGCGTGGTCACTTTGTATATGACGACGCTCTTTTTGCTATATACTCGACGTCACATGATGAACAAACCTCTTCTTCAAATCCTCATCTTCCACAAACAAATGGACTGCTAAAAATTGTTCTTTGATTTCCCCTGAAGAGTCCAATATGGTTTCAAAGGATGTTTTGATAATCCTTGCTTCGATAAAACAAGATCCCTCCTGTTCAGCGGAGAATTTCATAAGTGTCCCTGCGTCCTTCATGAGAAGGAGCGGAGAGATATCATTAAATTCTTGTTTGTGGAATACATAGGGATGTCCTTCAACACAAAAATGTACAATCATCGTATCCTCCCCTTCTGCATACTCATAATCCACTGATACCCATTATGAATAAATACAAAACCTCTGAAAAGAAGCAGTTATCATTAAGGTACGCTAGTTCAAGCTGCAGCATTCTCTTATATCTGCCTTGTTTTCTTTGTAGACAGGTTCTTTCGCTTCTTGCTTATCTACCTCATGCATGTCAGCAAAGTCCTACCCATTATCAGGTTTCTTTTTTACTTCCACCGCCGTTTCTTCGTCTTCTACGAGGATGTGACTGGCTCTTACTTGCTCCCCCTGTGCAAGGGTCTCTATGTTGTCATCAAAAAAGGATTTCATTTCTTCTTCCGTCACTTCAATCCGCGGTTCTAATACCTTTACCTTCTTTAAGTAGCTTTCACTATCCCTTTTCATGTGAGATTGGGTCAAGCCACCGGCAGTCATTACGTCTTGAAATGCCTCCTTTATGAAACTTCACACCTCTTCATTAGACACTTCCATGATATACTTTCCATAAAGGGGTTGAAAATAATGGAAAAATATCCAGTGCTGGAAACAGAGAGATTAACTCTAAGGCAGCTCTCTATGAAAGATGTTGATTTTCTTTACGAGCTATATACTTCAGATGACGTTCTCCGCTATTTTGGCATGAGTCCCATTGAGTCGAAGGATGTGGCCGTCAGTATGGTGGAGAACTACGAACAGCACCTGGGATCAGGTGGTCCCATGCGCTGGGCGATTGTGGAGAAAATCACTGACAAGATGATTGGTACATGTGGATTCCACGCTATTTCCAAGGCCTATAAACGCTGTGAAATAGGGTACGATCTAATCCCTGATCAATGGGGAAAAGGCATCATGGGAGAAGCCCTCACCCCTTTACTTACCTATTTGTTTGAAGAAAGAGGAATGAATCGTGTAGGGGCAGTCATCGTCCCTTTCAACAAAGCTTCCTCAAGAGTGGTGGAAAAGCTTGGCTTTAAGCAGGAGGGATTGCTGAGAGAATATATTCTTCAGGGTGACCATACATATGATGCCCATATGTTCAGTCTGCTGAAGAAAGAATGGCCGTCCCGGTTATGAGACGATCCTGAATAGGCAATAATGGTCAGTGCAGATGAAAAAGGAGCTGGTAGAATGGTACAGCAAATGCTTCATGGGTTTTCGCGCTGGCCTATTGTTGTCAGGATATTTTTGATTGCCATCACATTAATGCTCTCGTTTGGAACGATTATTCATTTCATCGAGCCTGATACCTTCCCTACTTTATTTGACGGGATATGGTGGGCGATCATCACGACCTCCACAGTAGGATATGGAGATTTTGTTCCGCTGACATTTGAAGGAAGAATGATCGGCATCGTTCTCATCCTTGTAGGTGCCGGCTTTCTATCGACCTATTTTGTCACACTGGCATGGGAAACGGTCATGACCCAAAATGCTTACCTGGAAGGAAAAGCCACCTTCAAAGGGAAAGAACACGTGATCATCGTAGGCTGGAATGAACGGACGCGGGAAGTCATCAACCAGCTGACTTCCCTGCAATCTCATTGTGATATCATTTTGATAGACGAAACTCTTCAAAAAAATCCATATAATCATCATCATATTCACTTCGTCAGAGGCACACCCTTTAGAGATGCCACGCTGAAAAAAGTAAATCTTCACGAAGCATCAATTGCCATCATTACTGCTGATCAAAATAAAGATGAGGTCACATCGGATATGAATTCTATTTTGACCCTCCTCGCCATTAAAGGAAATCATCCCGACTTATATACCGTCGTTGAAATTCTTCAGAAAGATCAAGTGGCAAATGCGAAACGGGCTGGGGCAGACGAAGTGATTCAGACGAATATGCAGACGAGCTATGTCATGATGAATAGCATCATTTCACAGGGGATGTCTAAAACCATCTTAAAATTGTTGAATCATTTGAAAGGTAACAACTTAAAACTGATTCCTGTTTCAGAAGAACATATCAATGAAAGTTTTCATACGCTAAGCGGTACTCTTTTAAAGGACAACGTGATACTCTTGGGAATAAAAAAAGGAGAAAACACGACTGTGAATCCTCCTTTAATGACGATTGTCGAGGAGTCGGATGAGCTGCTTGTGATTTCTAGCTAGAGAATAAGACGTTCTCCAGTTCTTTGACAAGTTCCCTTCCAACTTCAATATATTCTTCCGGGACAGTGGCATCGGGATCCTGTGGTTCCGAGAATTGATTCACAGAACCGGAGAAAGTTCCGGTTGAGGCGTAATCATCCAAACCACGCTGATACTTATGGGAGAGGAGGAATGGCCTGGCGAACTCCACGGTTGCTCCTCTTGAATCCAATTGACCGTCAATAGACGTAAACGGCACTCGCAAATACTCATAACCGACTTCGTCATCAATTTTATAATCAAAATAGCCGTGGTCATAATCCCAGTTCCCGCCAATGGAATATCCGAGGGGCTTTAATAACTGTTCGAGTTTATACAGCTGATATTGCTGTCCTTCAATGCTAGATGAAATCTCAATCACGCGGATTCATCCCCTTTCTTTTAGGGATAGTTTCTCCTAAAGTGAACGAAAAATGTAAAAAGAGCACCGGGATTTCCCCCCGGTGCTCTTTTTGCATTATTTAAGACGCTTTTCAAGTTCCGCTTTTTTCTCTTCAAATCCTGGTTTTCCAAGAAGGGCGAACATATTCACTTTGTAGGCTTCCACTCCCGGCTGGTCAAATGGATTCACACCTAACAAGTACCCGCTCATGGCACATGCTTTCTCGAAGAAGTATACGAGGTAGCCGAATGTGTAGGCATCCATTGCAGGAATTTCTACGATAAGATTTGGTACACCACCATCCGTATGGGCAAGCAATGTACCCTCGAATGCTTTGTTATTAACAAAATCAACCGTTTCGCCGGCTAAATAGTTCAACCCGTCCAGATCACTATCAGCCTTCTCGATCTTCAGTTCGTGACGGGGCTCTGACACTTTGATGACCGTTTCAAAAAGATCACGGCGTCCTTCCTGAACATATTGTCCAAGAGAATGAAGATCCGTCGAGAAGTTTGCAGAAGAAGGATAAATTCCTTTTTGGTCTTTCCCTTCACTTTCTCCAAACAACTGCTTCCACCATTCAGAGAAATACTGGAGACCCGGCTCATAGTTAACGAGCATTTCAATCGTTTTCCCTTTGTTGTACAGGGCATTTCGAACCGCGGCATATTGATAGGCGGCATTTTCGGAAAGTTCGGATTTACCGAAATCCTCACGTGCCTGGGCAGCACCGTTCATCATGCTTTCGATTTCCACTCCGCTTACGGCAATTGGAAGGAGACCGACTGCTGTGAGAACAGAATAACGTCCTCCAATGTCATCTGGAACAACGAATGTTTCATAGCCTTCGTCGGACGCTAATGTTTTAAGAGCCCCTTTGGACTTGTCCGTAGTTGCATAAATGCGTTTACGTGCTTCTTTTACCCCATATTTCTCTTCAAGCATTTTACGGAAAATACGGAAAGCGATTGCCGGTTCCGTTGTTGTTCCGGATTTCGAGATCACATTGATGGAGAAATCTTTTCCATCAAGCAGATCCATTAAATCCTTCATATAGGTGGAGCTGATGTTTTGTCCGACAAATAATACTTGTGGAGTGGAACGCTTTTCTTTCGGAAGCGCATTGTAAAAGCTGTGATTCAGCATTTCAATGGCTGCACGTGCTCCTAAATAAGATCCACCGATTCCGATAACTAAAAGGACATCTGAATCGCTATTTATCTTTTCTGCAGATTGTTGAATTCGAGAAAATTCGTCTTTGTCATAATCAACCGGAAGGTCGATCCATCCTAAAAAGTCGTTTCCTGCACCTGTTTGTTCATGTAAAGAATGATGAGCAACCTTAACGGCGTCACTTAAGTATGTAAGTTCGTGTTCTCCAAAAAACGATAGCGCTTTTGAATAATCAAAACGAATGTGTGTCATAACCATCCTCCGATTAAAATATATTTTCTTCTATCTCACTTTATCGAAAGCTGACCCGATAATCAAGAAAGCCTGCCTCATGTAAGCGCATGCATTCTAAACTTTTTTCAACAATCCTTATCTTTCCCTTTATTTGGACCGGTAATCAAAACAGAGGGACGGACCTCGAAAAGGTCCGTCCCTCTTTTACCTACATTATAGAGAGGCTCTTAAAATGGAAAGAACGTCATCTTTGTTCAGTTTGTTGAAGTTACCAAATTCACCGTTGACCATGGCTTTGTCTGCCATCAGGTCCAGTTGGCTGTCGTCGATATCATAATCAGCCAATCGGGACGGGGCACCGATGCTCGTCCAGAATTCACGAAGCTTTTCGATTCCTTCGAGTGCCACTTCCTCCTCTGATTTACCGGCTGGATCAACATTGAACACGCGTTCTGCCAGTTGGGCAAATCGTGAAGGGTTCACTTTCAGATTGTGCTTCATCCAGTTAGGGAATAAGATTGCCAGTCCACCGGCATGGGGGATATCATAAACAGCTGACACGGCATGCTCGATGTTATGACTTGCCCAGTCACCGTTGTATCCCATTTGCAGCATTCCGTTCAATGCGATTGTTCCGGAATAAAGGATCGTTTCACGAAGCTCGTAGTTTTCCAGATCATTGATCAATTTCGGAGCCGTTTCGATCACTGTCGTCAGAACAGATTCACACATACGGTCCTGAAGCGGTGTGTTTGTGGCATTATTGAAATATTGTTCAAACACGTGACTCATCATATCCACCATTCCGTAGATTGTATGATCTTTCGGTACGGTGAATGTATTCACAGGGTCAAGGATCGAGAATTGAGGGAATGTTACCGGGCTTCCCCAGCCATACTTCTCATTTGTTTCCCAATTTGTGATGACAGATCCTGCGTTCATTTCAGAGCCCGTTGCTGCGAGTGTCAGGACGGTCCCGAATGGAAGGGCTTCTTTTGGAAAAGCTTTCTTCGTCACAAAATCCCATGCATCGCCATCGTATTTTGCACCGGCAGCGATTGCTTTCGTACAATCGATGACACTTCCGCCACCAACAGCGAGAATAAAGTCAATATTGTTCTCTTTACTTATTTCAACACCTCGTCTAACCGTTGAAAGGCGGGGATTCGGTTCTACCCCGGAGAGTTTGAATACTTCGCTGTCGATATCTTTCAATAAAGACATGACTTGATCATATAAGCCATTACGCTTGATACTTCCCCCGCCGTATACTACAAGTACTTTTTTTCCATATTGAGGTACCAATTCTTTCAGTTGTTCTACTTGCCCTTTTCCAAAGATCAATTTGGTCGGATTGTAAAAAGTAAAGTCATTCATTATTTGTTACCTCCTATATTTTTCAAGGGTCAATATGTTTCGTTACCCAAAATGTTTTTAACACATTTTCTATTATCGAATATATCATCCCCAAAATGCAAAGAACTTGCACAGAGAATCACAAAATAAGCAAATGGTATAAGAAAAAGTGGAGTGGGAAACTTATAAGTAAGCCATTGAATGAAGGAGGAAAACAACATGAGTGCAATTCAACGTATTGCTTTGGTTCTTACCATCATTGGTGCTGTGAACTGGGGACTTATCGGCTTCTTTCAATTCGATCTTGTGGCAGCAATCTTCGGTGGTCAAAATGCCGCTCTGTCGAGAATCATATATGGATTGGTTGGTATTGCTGGTCTGATTAATCTCGGACTGTTATTTAAGCCAACGGAAGAGCTGGAAAGAGAACCTCATACAGAACCTACAAGATAATCACGATTATAGATAACAAAGGTGACCCTTTGAAAGGGTCACCTTTGTTATTTCAGTAACTTTTTAATGATTTGCATACCAAATTTTCCACTTGGATAACGGAAGCTCAAGTCAAATTTAGTTGTCTGCTTCAAGATGCTCTTGTAATGGGAGAAAGTGGCGAAGCTTGATTCTCCGTGATAATTCCCGATTCCGCTCTCTCCTACACCACCAAAAGGAAGATATGGTGTAACGATATGCATGAGGGTATCATTCACGCATCCCCCACCATAAGAAATGGAGGTGTTGATTCTCTCTTCTGTAACAGGATTACTAGTGAACAAATAAAGGGCAAGTGGCTTTGGCCGCTCCGTCACAAATTCAATGACTTCCTCAAGATCCTCATATTCAATCACAGGAAATACCGGTCCGAATATCTCATCCTGCATGACAGAAACTGAAAAATCTCTCGGCTTCATCAATGTCGGTTCAATTTTAAGGTTTGCCTCATCGACATTCCCCCCTAACAGAACTTCTCCATCCTCTAAGTAGCCAGCTAAGCGGTCGAAGTGACGCTTATTGACTATCCGTCCATACTTCTCGCTTTTTAACGGTTCTGTACCATAAAATTCAATGACCGTTTTCTTAAATTCTGTGATAAATTCATCTTTTCTGCTTTTATGGATAAACAGGTAATCAGGAGCGATGCACGTCTGTCCGGCATTCGTCACTTTCCCGAAGGCTACTCGCTTGGCAGACAGGGGGATATCCGCCGTTTCATCCACGATGCACGGGCTTTTCCCTCCGAGTTCAAGTGTGACGGGAATCAGTTGTTTGGACGCTGCTTCCATCACTACTTTTCCGACTGGAACGCTGCCTGTGAAGAAAATATAATCAAATGGTTGTTTCAGCAAATGCTGTGTCGTCTCTACCCCGCCTTCAATGACGAAAAGCTGCTTTGGATCAAAGTGAGTATTGATCATTTGCGCCAATAAGGCAGAAGTGACAGGAGTCAGTTCCGAAGGTTTAATGATTGCCGTGTTTCCTGCTGCAATCGCACCGATGACTGGGGCAAGGGCAAGCTGGATCGGGTAATTCCAAGGGGCAATGATCAGGGTGACTCCATAAGGCTCAGGAACGGAATAAGCTTTTGAACCGATATGTGTTTTCGCCGTTTTGACCTTTTTAGGCTCTGCCCATTCATCGATATGTTTCAATACGAAACGAATTTCCTCGAGAAGGATCCCAATTTCTGTTGCATATGTTTCCATTTCTGATTTATTTAAATCTTTTTTTAAGGCGTCTATTATTTCCGACTCATAGTTTTTAATGACTGATGAGAACTTCTCGAGCAGCTCTTTTCTATATTGAATGGGTTTCGTTACCCCAGACTTGAAATATTGCTTATGTTGTTGAACGGCCGTCTCTACCATTTCAAGAGATGCCTCTTCTATCATCATTTCAGTTGACATATGAACCCCTCCACACTATTAGTGTTTAACTGTTTAAACATAAGAACATTTATATCATACTATGATTTTTGATTGTTGTCGATTTTAATGATTTTACCCACATCCCGGTTTCTTTAATCATTTCGCTCTGCACTAGGCATTTTCCTTCAACAACAAAAAAGAACACAGTCTTCAATGAAAGACTGCGTTCTTTATATGATGCGATCGTTACACCCAACCTCGGAATCTTGAGGCTTCAGCCATTTTGCGTGCGCCGACCATATATGCGGCTAGTCGCATATTCACTCGACGATTCTGAGATGTTTCGTATACATTGTTGAAAGCTTCGACAAGTTTAGCATGAAGCTTCTCGTTTACTTCTTCTTCTGTCCAATAATACCCCTGGTTATTCTGAACCCACTCAAAGTAGGAAACCGTCACTCCTCCTGCACTTGCAAGAACGTCAGGAACAAGGAGGATCCCTCTTTCCGAAAGGATTCGGGTTGCTTCAAAGGTAGTCGGACCGTTTGCAGCTTCTACCACAATGGATGCTTTAATATCGTAGACATTTTCTTCTGTGATTTGGTTTGAGATGGCTGCAGGGACCAGGATGTCACACTCAAGCTCAAGTAATTCCTTATTTGAGATCGTATTTTCAAATAAGGTCGTTACCGTACCGAAGCTGTCTCGACGATCCAATAGATAATCAATATCCAGTCCTTGCGGGTCATGCAGGGCACCATGGGCATCAGAAATCGCGATGACCTTCGCCCCGGCGTCGTGCATGAACTTCGCCAGGAAACTTCCTGCATTACCAAAGCCTTGAATCACGACGCGCGCGCCTTTGATGTCAATGCCCCGTTTCTTTGCCGCTTCTTCGATACAGATCGTAACTCCTTGAGCAGTTGCCTTTTCCCGACCTTGAGATCCACCTAATACAATCGGCTTCCCTGTAATGAATCCTGGTGAATCATTTTCACGGAGACGGCTGTATTCATCCATCATCCAAGCCATAATTTGAGAGTTCGTGTATACATCAGGCGCAGGGATATCCTTTGTCGGCCCTACAATCTGACTGATGGCACGAACATAACCACGGCTCAGCTTTTCAAGTTCGGTGAATGACATCGTTCTGGGATCACAGATGATCCCGCCTTTTCCTCCA
Source organism: Bacillus sp. RO3 (assembly GCF_012911895.1). Lineage (GTDB taxonomy): Bacteria > Bacillota > Bacilli > Bacillales > Bacillaceae_B > Rossellomorea. The sequence goes on along the minus strand of NZ_JAAXCV010000021.1, from coordinate 105,389 downwards.
CCATACGGAAGATCCACGATGCCGCATTTCAAGCTCATCCACATCGATAAAGCCTTTACTTCCTCTTCATCTACTTCAGGATGGAAACGCACCCCGCCCTTGGTTGGTCCGACTGCATCGTTATGCTGTGCACGGTAGCCGGTAAACACTTTTATGCTTCCATCATCCATTCGAACAGGGATTCGAACGGTCAACATACGAATCGGCTCTTTCAGAAGCTCATACATTTCTTCTGTATATCCAAGCTTTGATAAAGCATCATTGATGACATGCTGTGTAGAAGTAAACAGATTAAGGTTTTCTCCCATTGTAAACATTCGCCTCTTTATTATGTGATCTGAAACGTTGTAATTGTAACATATTACCGTATCTTAAACCATTGACTTGGGAAAGAAATAATTTTCTATTTTCACGTATTCTTTTGTCTGATTTAAGGAAATTCCTTCTCAAAAAGTCTAGAAAAAATGCCGGTGTTGATTGTTGCTACAGGAATGCCCGCTTTTCCCACAGGATCCGCGCACCTGCTGCGGTAATCAACCTCCTTCGCATCGTCTCAATTCCATACACTTATCTAACATAAATCTTTCAGGAAATCTCCTTAAGATAATACCTTCTTGATTCTTTCGATTGCCCAGTCAAGGTCTTCCTGTGAGATGACAAGTGGCGGGGCGAAACGAATGACAGTATCATGCGTTTCTTTACAAAGCAGCCCTTCTTCTTTAAGCTGTTCACAGTATTTACGGGCTGGTTCTTTGAGTTCCACTCCAATAAATAAGCCGCTGCCGCGAACTTCCTTAATCATAGGATTGTCTATCTCACGGAGTTTACTCATAAAGTATTCTCCCAACTGTAAAGAACGGTCTGCCAGGTTTTCTTCGATCAGTACATCCAGTGAAGCAACGGAAACAGCACATGCCATTGGATTACCTCCGAAAGTGGAACCGTGTGAGCCCGGGTTGAATACGCCCAACACCTCTTCATTGGCCACTACGCAGGAGATAGGGAACACACCGCCTCCAAGGGCTTTTCCAAGGATATACATATCAGGATCTACATCTTCCCATTCGCATGCAAACATTTTTCCTGAGCGTGCAAGACCTGCCTGGATTTCGTCTGCAATGAACAGTACATTGTTTTCCTTACATAATTCATAAGCCGCTTTCATGAACCCTTTAGGAGGGAATACGATACCCGCTTCCCCTTGGATCGGTTCGATAAGGAATGCAGCCGTATTAGGAGTAATAGCAGCTTTCAAAGCTTCCAAGTCACCATATGGAATCAGGTTGATGCCCGGAAGCATAGGTCCGAAACCACGCTTGTATTCTTCTTCAGAAGAAAGGGAAACAGCAGTCATCGTTCTTCCATGAAAGTTGCCGTTACATGCAATGATTTCTGCACTGTTTTCCGCTACACCCTTCACATCATATGCCCAACGACGAGCAGTCTTGATCGCTGTTTCAACCGCTTCCGCACCAGTGTTCATCGGCAGAGCCATGTCTTTCCCCGTCAGTTTACAGATTTTCTCATACCAAGGGGCTAATTGATCATTGTGAAACGCACGAGACGTTAATGTTACACGGTCTGCTTGATCTTTTAGCGCCTGGATGATCTTTGGATGACGATGCCCCTGGTTGACTGCTGAATAAGCACTAAGCATATCCATATACTTATTCCCTTCAGGATCTTTCACCCATACTCCCTCTGCCTCTGAAATGACGATCGGTAGTGGATGATAGTTTTTCGCACCGTATTTTTCTGTTTGTTCAATAATTGAATGAGTACTTACTGCCATCATGATTCCTCCTTACATAGTAAAAAAAAAGATGCAATGTCTATATACAAGGATGGAGCCCCTGTAGTCAAAGGCTCCTCCTGGTTCAAACTCTTAAAGTGTTTCTGATGTCGTTTTTGCTTGAAGGTGTAGCAGAAGGTAATCAGGTCCGCCTGCTTTAGAGTCAGTACCTGACATGTTGAATCCACCAAATGGTTGATATCCGACAATCGCCCCTGTACATCCTCTGTTGAAGTATAAGTTACCAACATGGAAATCCTCACGAGCCTGCTCGATCTTCGCACGGTTATTTGTGATGACCGCACCTGTCAAACCATAGTCAGTGTTGTTTGCAATCTCAATGGCATGATCGAAATCTTTCGCTTTAGAGAATGCTACAACTGGTCCAAAGATTTCTTCCTGCATTAAACGGGCATTAGGATCCACATCAGCAAAAATTGTCGGCTTTACGAAGAAACCTTTCGAGTTATCTCCTTCTCCTCCGACCATCAGCTTACCTTCTTCTTTACCGATTTCAATGTAACTCATGATTTTATCGAATGACGCCTGGTCGATTACAGGACCCATGTAGTTATCACGGTCTGTAGGATCTCCAACCGTTAATTCTTTCGTTAACTCAACTGCACGCTCCAGTACTTGATCGTAAACATCTTCCACGATGACGGCACGGGAACAGGCAGAACATTTTTGTCCGGAGAATCCGAATGCAGAAGCAACGATTGATTTAGCTGCCAGTTCAAGATCTCCTTCGCTGTCGACAACGATCGTATCCTTACCGCCCATTTCAGCGATGACACGTTTAAGCCATTTTTGGCCTGGGTTCACTTTTGCTGCTCTTTCGTAAATACGAATTCCTACGTCACGGGAACCTGTGAATGAAATAAATCGTGTCTTTGGATGGTCAACCAGGTAGTCCCCAACTTCAGCTCCACTTCCAGGAACATAGTTGATTACACCTTTCGGAAGACCTGCTTCTTCCAATACTTCAATGAACTTCGCGGCGACAACAGCCGTCGTTGAAGCTGGCTTAAGAAGAACCGTATTACCCGTAACGATGGCTGCTACAGCTGTACCTGCCATGATCGCAAAGGCAAAGTTCCAAGGTGAGATGACAACTCCCACTCCCAGCGGAATGTAGTTGAATTGATTGTATTCACCCGGACGACTTTCTACAGGGAACCCATCTTTCAAACGAAGCATTTGACGGGCATAGTATTCCATGAAGTCGATCGCTTCTGCTGTATCAGCATCTGCTTCGTTCCATGGCTTACCCGCTTCTTTCGTTAGTAAAGCAGAGAACTCATGCTTACGGCGACGAACAATAGCAGAAGCGCGGAAAAGAATATCTGCGCGGGTTTCTGGCTTTACTTTACGCCAGGTTTGGAATGTATCATACGCAACATTCATCGCTTTTTCAGCTAAATCCTGATTCGCTTTTGATACACGTCCGATGATTTCTTCTTTGTTTGCTGGGTTTACAGAAACCAGTTTATCATCAGTTGTTACCCGCTCTCCGCCAATGACAAGTGGATAGTCTTGACCTAAGTAACTTTCTACTACTTTTAGACCTTCTTTGAATGCTTTTTGATTCTCTTTATTTGAGAAATCTGTGAATGGTTCGTGTTTGTAAGGAATCATGTGGGCATTTCCCCCTTTAAACAAAGATTTTTATTCATCCCCGTGTGACGAGGCTAGTTAACAAACATGCAAAAAAAATTTGCATTTAGAAAACCCTTACACTTATAATAATGCAAAAGATAGTTGCATTTTTCAAGAGTTTTTTCAAAATTTTTTATAATTCCGCTCTTTTTGCGATTTCAATCGCTTCCAAGATGAAATGAAAACAACAGACAAATTGGAAATTTGCGCAAGTGGTAGCTCAATAGACTAAAGGTTTTGCAGTAAGATCCAATGAAATGAAAGAGGAGAGAGACAGCATGCTGGAATCTGAAAAACGTTTATATATGTACGAAAAAGTCGCTGAACATCTCGAATCAGGCGTTCATGTCATCGATTCAACAGGACGAACCATCATCTATAATCGCAAAATGCGGGAAATCGAAGGGATGGAAATTGAGGACGTACTGGATAAAAATTTATTGGATGTTTTCCAATTCCATTCTGAAGAAGAAAGTACCCTTCTTAACGTTCTGCACACAGAGGAACCAACCCTCAATGTGAAGCAAACGTACTTCAATATAAATGGTATCGAAATCACTACGATGAACGATACCTTCCCTATTTTCCATGACAACGTCTTGATTGGAGCGGTTGAAATAGCAAGGGACATCACAAGGCTTGAAAAAGTGATGAGGGACCATGTACATAAACGTCCGAGCAGCTTGTTTACCTTTAACAGCATCATCGGTGAGCACCCACGCCTGCAGGACGCCGTGGAAACCGGGAAGCGGGCGACGAGAACGTCTTCCCCTGTGTTGATTTGTGGTGAAATCGGGACAGGGAAGGAACTGTTTGCACAAAGCATCCATAACGACAGCGCCCGTTCCAATTGTCCCTTCATCACACAGAACTGTTCCTCCCTCAGTGACGACATGCTTGAAGACATCTTATTTGACCAGGTGAAACCAGTCAGCAGCCATGAGGAACGCCGGCCGTCCCTCTTCCAACAAGCACAGGGAGGAACATTATTACTCGACGAAATCAACTTATTAACCCCTTCCCTCCAAGAGAAGCTTTTAAACTTGATTTCCAGAGGGACGGACCTCCCCTATGATGTTCGGGTGATGGCGACTGTTAACGAAGACCCTATTGATGCCATCGCAGAAGGACGCTTGTTAAAGGATCTCTATTACCGATTAAGTATCGTATCCATCTTCATTCCTTCCCTCCGAACAAGGAAAGAAGATTTACCTGAGCTGGTGAATTATTTTATCGACCAATTCAATCACCATTTCGCCATGAATGTGAAAGGGATTTCGGATGAAGTGAATGAAATTTTTGAGCAGTATGACTGGCCGGGGAATGTGCGGGAGCTAGAGCATGTCATCGAAGGGGCCTTCAATCTGGTTGGCTTCGAAGAGGAAATCGGGTTCAGTCACCTTCCATTCGGTTTCCGGCAGCGCATCCACCATACTGCAGGGGGAGACGATCATCAGGATGAATCGGAATTTCTCTATCAATCCGGAACCGAGATCAAGCCGCTGGAACTTTTCATTGAGGAAGCTGAAACGTATTATATTCAGAAGTCGTTGAAATACCATGATTTTAACATTACTAAAACAGCAAAGGCCCTTGGGATGAGCCGGCAGAATTTACAGTACAGGATACGCAAGTACGGTATTGAGCGGAATCCTTTCTCATAAGGGTGGAGAGCCACTTCCTGTGACAGGGGGTGGCTTTTTGTGTACAACGGATCCCCTCCACTAAAAAATGAGCACCAGCCTTTTATCAATACCCTTACTGATAAAAAGACCAGTGCTCCATCTATTTTATTTCATATGCTGCAAGTATGGAGTCACATCCACCCCGATACGCTCAGACAACTTCTTACCAAGCTCTACATCAGCGCGGAAAAAGTTGCACACTGCACGCAAGGCAATCCGTTCATCGATAGTGGACAGCTCAGCGGAAATATTCTTCACGACTTGTTCCTTCACCTCATCAGAATAGCTTCTATAAATACGGCCGGCCTGACCGAAATCATCGGTCTTTTGGATCTTCTGTCTTCCTCTTTCACCTGTCACGGGCTGATGGACCTCGGTATAACCGGGTGCTTCCTTCGGTGTATGATCAAAGCTGTTGGGCTCGTAGTTCACTGAACTCCCCTGCTGTTTGAACGGCATATGTCCGTCCCGCTGGTTATTGGCCACTTGAGCAAAAGGACAGTTGATCGGGAGCTGCAGGTAGTTGGCACCGATCCGGTAACGTTGTGTATCTGAATATGAGAATAATCTTCCCTGGAGCAGCTTATCCTCAGAAGGAAGCATTCCATTTACCAGTACACCAGGGTTGAAGCCAACTGATTCCGTTTCAGCAAAGACGTTTTCAGGATTCTGATTTAAGATCATCGTCCCGACAACATGCGCCGGAATGTCCTCTTCTGACCAATCCTTTGTTGCATCAAGGGGATCGAAATCAAATGAATCCATATCCATCGGATCAAGTACTTGAACATACAGATCCCATTCAGGGTAATCCCCTTTTTCGATCGACTCATACAAGTCCCTGCTCGCATGATTAAAGTCTTTCCCCTGGATTTCAGCAGCCTCTTCTGAAGACAGATTCTCCAATCCCTGCTTCGGTTTCCATCTTAATTTCACATAAACGGTATTGCCCGCTGCATTTACCCATTTGTAGGCATGAACACTCGAACCCCGCATCTGTCTATAATTTGCCGGAATCCCCTCATCTGTATAGAGATGAAGAAGCATATTCGTAGATTCCGGTGTTAATGACATGAAATCCCAATATCTTTCAGGCTCCTGGATGTTTGTCTGAGGATTTGGTTTTAATGAGTGAACCATATCCGGGAACTTCATGGCATCACGGATGAAGAATACTGGCAGATTGTTGCCAACGAAATCCCAATTCCCTTCTTCTGTATAAAATTTCACCGCAAACCCCCTTGGGTCCCTTAACGTTTCCGGAGAATGCTGACCGTGTACCACTGTGGAAAAACGGGCAAATACCGGTGTCTCTTTTCCGACTTCCTGGAGGAACGAAGCTTTTGTATATTTCTTCATGCTGCTTTTGGTAATGAAAACACCATGTGCTCCCGCTCCCCTTGCATGAACGACTCTCTCAGGGACCCGTTCTCTGTCAAAGTGAGCCAGTTTTTCGATTAACTGATAATCCTCAAGCAGCGTCGGTCCTCTTTCTCCGGCTGTCATTGAGTTCTGGTTGTCACCGATAGGCGCACCTTGATTCGTTGTTAGTTTTCTTTCATTCATTTCCGACACTCCTTTAGATTATAATTATTATTAAGTAATTATAGTTTTATTTTAATCATATGAGAATGAAAGTCAATCCCAAATTATAATTATTTTAAATTAGTAATCATTAAAAATAGCATGACAATGCAAAAAAAGAGACAACTTATAAAAATAAGCCGTCTCTAAAAACTATTATCCGGATTGAAAAGGTAGAACCATAAATCGACTACTTAGATTGGATCAATGTAGAATCCGTGATGAAACGGACTCCTTCAGTTGATTCCAATGAGAATACTCCACCTCTACCTTCCTTTACATCCAATATGATCCTGAAATGTTTCCAGTACTCATATTGCTGTTCATTCATATAAAAAGGACAGTCGGCTACAGTACCTACTAATACATCGCTGTCACCGATGATCAAATCATCCTGACTTAAACACATAGGAGAACTGCCGTCACAACACCCTCCTGACTGATGGAAAAGCAGGGCCCCGTGCTTGCCTTTCAAGACTTCAATCAGCTGGAGTGCCCGTTCTGTTGCCTCTAGTCGCTGGTTCATTTTAGAAGAATCCTAACGCTTTGGGACTATAGCTAACTAGTAAGTTCTTTGTTTGCTGATAGTGTGATAGCATCATTTTGTGGTTTTCGCGACCGATGCCTGACATCTTATAACCTCCGAAAGCTGCATGTGCAGGATATTGGTGGTAACAGTTCGTCCATACACGCCCCGCCTGAACCTCTCTGCCAAAGCGGTAAGCCGTGTTCATATCCCGTGTCCACACACCCGCTCCAAGTCCATAAAGTGTGTCATTGGCGATTTCAAGTGCTTCCTCTTTCGTCTTGAACGTCGTGACGGAAACAACCGGTCCAAAGATTTCTTCCTGGAAAATCCGCATTTTGTTATCACCCTTGAATACGGTCGGCTTCACGTAGAATCCTGCCTCCTGATCGCCATCAAGCTTGTTCTGTTCTCCGCCGATCAGTAACTCAGCTCCTTCTTCCTTCCCGATTTCGATATACGACAATATCTTTTCCAATTGCTCTTGTGAAGCCTGAGCACCCAGCATTGTATCGGAATCCAATGGGTTCCCCTGCTTGATTTGCTTGACGCGTTCGATTGCACGTTCCATGAACTTGTCATAAATCGATTCCTGGATCAGTGCTCTTGAAGGGCAGGTACACACTTCTCCCTGATTCAGCGCGAACATCACAAACCCTTCAACCGCCTTATCAAGGAAATCATCATCCTGGTCCATGACATCTTCAAAGAAGATATTCGGTGATTTACCACCAAGCTCCAGTGTCACAGGGATGATGTTTTGAGAAGCGTACTGCATGATCAGGCGCCCTGTAGTCGTTTCACCTGTAAAGGCCACTTTTCCAACACGCTTACTTTGGGCAAGGGGCTTTCCTGCTTCCACTCCAAATCCTTGTACCACGTTCAACACGCCTTTAGGGAGCAGGTCTTCAATCAGTTCAATGAGTACCATGATGGACGCAGGGGTTTGCTCGGCAGGCTTCAATACTACACAGTTACCTGCAGCAAGGGCAGGGGCGATCTTCCATACTGCCATCAGGATAGGGAAGTTCCAAGGAATGATTTGTGCCACAACCCCAATGGGCTCGTTGAAATGGTAGGAAACCGTATCATTATCAATCTCTCCCAGAGATCCCTCCTGTCCCCTGATACATCCGGCAAAGTAGCGGAAGTGATCGATGGCAAGTGGCAGGTCTGCTGCCAATGTTTCACGGACAGGCTTTCCGTTATCCCATGTTTCTGCTACGGCAAGCATTTCAAGGTTCTCTTCCATACGATCGGCGATTTTATTTAAAATGAATGATCTTTCAGCAACCGTGGTTTTACCCCATGCGTCTTTGGCAGCATGGGCTGCATCCAATGCCTTTTCAACGTCCTCTTTATTCGAACGGGCAATCTTCGTGAAGACCTTACCAGTGACAGGTGATACATTCTCGAAATATTCCCCGCTTGCCGGTGCCACGTACTCTCCACCAATGAAGTTCTCATACTTGTCTTTAAATTGGACCAATGAACCTTCAGTATTTGGATTATTATACAGCATCTAAAATCCTCCTGTTATATATGTATTTTAAAATATAAAGCGCTTTCATTTTTCATTATATGTCATCAAGAAGGTACGGACAAGTATATTGACTAAAAATTCTTTATTTTTCGTCTATTTCTGATATTTTTCTTCCCTTTTTCAGGACACCAAAAAAAAGACGATCTTGAATAAAGACCGTCTTTTCCTTCCATCATTTCTCAAGGGTATAAACAGTTGAAGGAACAATATCATCATCTGTCATGATGTGTGCATGACTTTTCTTTAGAGCCTCTTCAAGGTGCTCAGGCATTCTTTCTCTCTCATAGGCACAAACAACGGTCAGGTTATGTTCGTGAATCGCTTTATCCGTTTCCGCTTCGAACCATTCGATGATGGGTTTTGGATCGTCCAAAGTCCCCCATTCCACATTTGTCCAAGAGCGGAAAGCAATATCATTCTCTAGATAGGGAGTGATGGTTTTGGTGAGTTGTTTATAAATGGCCGGGGGATGGTAGCTTCCGCTGGACTGATAGAAGTCAAAGTTGCTGATAGGTTGGATTTTCCTTAATTGGTCACTTGTTAGGTGCTCAGATAGCTTCTTGAGAAGGATATTCATATTCCTGTCATTCTCAATGAGTACGACGCACTCCCCCGTGTCAATCCCCTCAAGTATATACGTCAGGGCATTATGAAAGTACCTGTCTTGATCACTGTAGGAATAAAGTACATGAGTGCATTGATTCCCTGCTAATAAATCGCTGATTTTGGCTCGCAACTAGCTCCCACCTCTCAATCGCTTTTCCCTATACTATTCTATTCCGTATGGCTGAAATCCTCTTTTTCAAAGAGGTGGACTAAAAATAAAAAAACTGCCCGTTCAAAACGGACAGTTTTTCTCGATGCTATTATTTCTTGATTAGATCTTCGCGTTCTGATTGTTCAATCCACTCTTCAAGTTTGTCTTTAAGAGTGTTGAAGCCTGCAGGTGTAGTTTCTTCGCTTGCTTGCTTCACACTTCCTTGACCTTGACGGCGAGGTTTTTTCGCTGCAGCAGGTTTTGCTTGAGGTGCTGCTGGAGCTTCTTCAGTAGCACGGATAGAAAGGCTTATTTTACCAGCTGCTTCGTCAACTGATAATACTTTAACCTTTACTTCGTCGCCTACTGAAAGGTGCTCGCTAACGTCTTTAACAAAGCCGTGAGTGATTTCAGAGATATGAACTAATCCTTGAGTTTCTTCGTCAAGTGCAACGAATGCACCGTATGGTTGAATGCCTGTAACTTTACCTGTTACAACACTTCCTGTTTCAAATTTTGTAGTCATGGTAACACTCCTAGTATATATATTATTTTTCGTCTTTACACGCAATTGTAGATTATATCATAGAAATCGCAATCCGGCAAAAGTTTATTAGATTTCCACCTGAATTTCTACCTGATCATCCTATCTATATTTCATCTATCATTGCATTCTCACTCATTATGGTTCCCAATTAGGAAAGTTATTAAAACACAGGCAAAGCTGTATTTATAAAGGGATATGACTCCATTCTCTATGCGTGTTCTCAAAGATTCATGAAGTTGGTGGCTTATTTGTCAATTGGCATCCCCTTTCTGTCCGTGATGATGTCCAAAAAACAAATAAAAAAACCTGACCCGAAAAATATCGGATCAGGCTAAACTTTCTTGACCGTGAATTCTTTTTTCTTTTTCTGCTTTTGGATAAATGGGACTGCGTATAACATGAAGGCTGCAAAATGGGCGAATGCCAGATTTGCAACAAACAGGCTCCAAAGGGTTACATGTCCCCATCCTCCAAGCTCGGGAACGGCGACATAATAGATGAATATTGCCCACAAAGCGATAACAAACGGGATATGAATAATCGCCCATTTCCGATGTTCTATCCATAGAAATAAGGGAGTTGCCGTTGCGATAAAGAGATATACAAGAAATACATCCATCTCCGATTCCTCCATTCCATTAGTAAACGCTTTCAATTATGGCTAAAAAAAGAATAATTTGTGAACGTTTTGTTACAATCAGTATACTACATTTCAGATAAAATTCCAGCCCAATCCTCATATTTTTAACTGATTTTCTAGATATTAGGTTGATTTTAATGATTTGAAGCGTTTTCACACATAATAAATGGAAATGGGTCTGTTTGATCCTCCAGGAAGCGTCATCTTTCTCACATTTCTTATATATTGAAAATTTAAAATTCCGGTGTACAGAGGGTTCAAAACATAGTACGATTGAAAAATCTTAATTTTTGAAAGGAGGATTTTATGTATGGTCAAAAAAGAACAATGGACTTCTAAGCTCGGCTTTATCCTGGCTGCTGCAGGTTCTGCTATCGGACTTGGTGCCATTTGGAAATTCCCATATATGGCTGGAGCAAACGGAGGGGGGGTCTTTTTCTTACTCTTCATTCTTTTCACCGTTTTAATCGGAGCACCAATCCTTCTCGCAGAGTTTGTCATCGGCAGACGAGCCGGAGCTGATGCCGTTACTTCTTATAAAAAGTTAGCACCCCATTCCTATTGGCATTGGATCGGCTATTTAGGAACGGTTGTGTCTTTTATCATATTATCCTTTTACAGCGTTGTTGGAGGATGGATCCTTTCTTATTTGATGCGGAGTGTCACAGGCTCATTGATCGGGAAAACCCAAGAGGAATATGGTGCCTTATTCGGAAGCATCATTGCCAATCCTATGGAAGTGCTGATTAGTCAATTCCTCTTTATTGTCATGACCGTACTGGTGGTACAGGGCGGGATTCAAAAAGGAATTGAGCGTGCAAGTCGTTATATGATGCCGGCATTATTCATTTTATTCATTATTTTAGTCATCAGATCACTTACCCTGGAAGGAGCAATGGAAGGCGTACGTTTCTTACTGTTTCCAGACTGGAGCTACCTCACCGGAGAAACGGTTCTGCTTGCACTGGGACAGGCATTCTTCGCTTTGACTGTTGGACTTTCCGTCATGGTGACCTATGCATCTTACCTTTCAAAGCAGGACAGTATGCCAAGGTCCGCCATCAGTGTATCGGGATTGAATATTTTCATCTCCCTATTGGCTGGATTGGTCATTTTCCCTGCTGTGTACGCACTTGGCTTTAAGCCTGATGAAGGTCCGGGGATTGCTTTTGTCGTCCTGCCTGCCGTGTTCAATGAAATTGCCTTTGGCGGTATCTTCTTAACCGTCTTCCTTATTCTCCTGCTGTTTGCAACGTTGACATCCGCTTTCTCCATACTTGAAATCGGAGTGGCTGCGTTGTCTAAAGGCAATCAATCCCGACGAAAGCCGTTTACTTGGCTGATCGGGATCCTTGTGTTCTTTGCGGGTATCCCGAGCGCACTATCATTTGGGGTGTTCGATGATTTCCTGATACAAGGGAAGAACTTTTTTGACTTTGCCGATTACATGACGAGTAATTTCGGGCTGCCGATAGGGGCATTGCTTATCAGTATATTCGTTTCCTACCGGTTAAAGCGGGAGGACGTATGGAGCGAGATCCAATCAGGGTCGTCCATATCACCGGCATTGTTCAACAGCTGGATCTTTCTATTACGGTACATTGTACCAGTGGCGATTATTTTGGTTTTCATATCTTAAGTGAGAGGCCCGTCCCTTTAGACGGGCCTTTTATTTTTAACATTTTGTTCACGGAAAGGCGGGCTATTTTTTTCCAAATGATGATAAACTATAGTTATAAGGAAGGTATTTTATAGGGAGGGACTTTAGGATGTCACACTTTGGCGAGAATTTAAAACGGGTACGGGAAGAACGGAAATTGTCTCAGCAGGAGCTTGCTTTAAAAGCCAGACTAGGTACAAAGACGATTGAGAAGTACGAAGCTGATATACAAATCCCTGATACACAAACGATTTTAAAGCTTTCAACGGTTCTTGATATACCGGCTTCTGAGCTTTTGGAACGGGAAGTAAAGGATCATCCTCCAACAGGCGTTGATGCTGAAATGGAACAGCTGATCAAAGAACTGGGGCCAAAGCGTACGAAGCTGATCCTCCGTAAGGCGAAGGAATTTTCTGAGGATGATTTCCTGCGTGTGATGCAAATGTTATATGAGTTGAAATATGAAAAGAACCAAATATAAAACGATTTATTTAAAAAAGATGTATAGAAAGTGGTCAATGGGATCATACTGTAAATAAGCTTTCTAAGTATTCCCCCTTTTGTTTTCACTTTTTGGACGATAGTTTATCGTCCTATTTTTTTGTCTTTAAAAAAGGTGGCGGGCACAAAACGCATGGTTTGTGCCAGCCACCCTTTCTTATCTCAACTATGATTCTCGACAAACCGCTTAATCCGCTTCACGGCTTCCTGCAGCTGTTCCATACTGGACGCATAGGAGCACCGGATATGCCCTTCTCCACCTTTACCGAATACATTTCCAGGTACAACGGCGACTTTTTCTTCCATGAGGAGCTTTTCTGCGAATTCCTCTGACGACATTCCTGTCTTCTCGATGGAAGGAAATGCATAGAAAGCTCCTCCAGGTGTGTGACAGGTTAATCCCATTTCATTCAGGGAGTCGACAAAATAGTGGCGGCGATGACGGTAACTTCTCTTCATTTCCAGAACGTCATCCATTCCTTTATCAAGTGCCTCCACAGCTGCATACTGAGCAGGCGTGGACGCACACATCATGGCATATTGATGAATTTTCAATAATGAAGAAGCGATTTCCTCAGGTGCACATATATACCCCAATCTCCAGCCCGTCATGGCAAACCCTTTTGAGAACCCGTTGATGACGATGGTGCGTTTTCTCATATCATCTAAAGAAGCGATTGAAACGTGCCGCTCATCATAGGCAAGCTCAGAGTATATTTCGTCAGACAGCACCACCAGGTCATGCTTTCTAATCACTTCAGCCAGTTCCTCAAGATTCTCTCTTTCAAGGACCGTCCCTGTCGGATTATTAGGTGAACATAGCAGGACGGCTTTTGTTCGGGGGGTGATGGCTTCCTCCAGTTCTTCGGCTGTGAGTTTAAAGCCGTGTTCAGGTTTAGTTTCAACCGTTATAGGTACTCCTCCTGCCAGTTGCACAAGGGGGACATAGGAAACAAAACCAGGCTCCACCACAATGACTTCATCTCCCTGATCGATGATCGCCCTCATACTGATATCAAGTGCCTGAGAGGCACCCACTGTCACGATGATCTCATTAGCAGGGTCGTAATCTACAGAGTATCCCTCTTTCATGTACAAGGCAATCTTCTCACGGAGCTCCAATAAACCAGCATTTGCTGTATAAGAGGTGTACCCCTGTTCCAGGGAGAGAATAGCAGCCTCCCTGACCGTCCAGGAGGTAATGAAATCCGGTTCCCCCACCCCTAATGAAATGACCCCTTCCATATTCGCAGCCAAATCAAAGAATTTCCGAATGCCTGAAGGCTTTAAGTTTTTTACGGATTGTGATATGTAGGATGTCTTTGTTGTCATGGTGACACCACAATTCGTTTATCTTCTTCATGATCGCCAAAGATGGTTCCATCATGCTTATATTTTTTCAATTGAAAATGAGTCGTTGTCGATAATACAGAATCCAAAGTAGAAAGCTTCTCAGATACAAAGGTAGCCACCTCATGCATGGACCGGCCTTCGACTGTCACGGACAGATCATACGCACCGGACATCAGGTAGACGCTCTTTACTTCTTTATAACGGTAAATTCGGTGGGCGACTTCATCAAATCCCACACCTCTTTTGGGAGCTACTTTCACATCGATCATGGCGGTCACCCCTTCATGACCCTCCACCTTCGACCAATCCACAACGGAACTGTATCTGACAAGAACATTGTCTTTTTCAAGCTTTTCTATAGCTGCCTCTATTTCGTCTTTTGTCACTTGAAGCATTTTAGCTATATTCTCTGGGGAAATCCTTGCATCTTTCTGCAGGATCCTTAACAAATCAAGCTCCATTTCTCTCAGTTGCATACTGCTTCCTCCTCATCACCACTAAATGGTTATATTATATCAGAAGTATCCATTATAAAAACAGGGACCTATCATATTAAGCCTATCTTCCCCCAATTCCTCCCTTAAAATGGGATATGTTACAACTTTCAATTCCGGGTGTTAAATGCAAATATGGGGGTAAAATACCTGTAAACTGTTAGAAAGGAGTGACGAAGTATGCAAGAACAAGATTTTGCCAAAGTGGTGCAGGTGAACGGTGCCAATGTCTATTTTGAACATCATCAGCATCCTGAAGCTGCAGAAACCTTCGTCCTTCTTCATGGATTTCTATCATCAACGTTCAGCTTTAGACGGCTTACTCCCCTTTTGAAAGAAAATTATAACGTCATTTCAATCGATCTTCCGCCCTTTGGGAACAGCGAAAAAAATAATCGATTCGTCTATTCATATGACAACCTGGCGAATACGGTCATTGCCTTACTGGACCATTTGAAGGTAACCAATATCCATTTGACAGGCCATTCCATGGGAGGACAGATTGCTCTGAACGTGATGAAGAAAGCACCCTCCCTGGTCGAGAAAGGCGTTCTCCTTTGCAGTTCCGGCTATCTCAAGAGAATGAATTGGCCAGTCACGATGCTCAGTCACATCCCCTTCTTCCATCTGTATGTCAAATTGTGGCTTACTCGTTCAGGGGTACGGAGAAATCTTGAAAATGTCGTCCATGACGCTACAATGATCGATGATGAAATGATGTTCGGTTATCTGAAACCTTTTCTGGAAGAGGATATTTTCAGGGCCTTAACGAGGATGATCCGAGATCGTGAAGGGGATTTATCAGAAAACGACCTACGCAATATCGATACACCATGCCTGCTTGTTTGGGGAGAGCATGACAGAGTCGTGCCGATCACTACTGGGCATAGGTTGAAACAGGATATCCCGAACTCGAGGATGGTGGTTTTGGAAGAAACGGGGCATCTCGTACCTGAAGAGAGGCCTTTGGAAGTGTTGGAACATATCCAACAATTTGTTTCTGCCAGTACGGAAGAACCTTTCGGACGTAAAGAAACCCAGCCCTTATTCAAAAAAGGACTTTCCCAGACGCTCATTTCTGAAACGTAGGGAGAAGTCCCTTTTTGTATGAAATGGAGCACATACTCCTTGGAAAAACGTATCTGACAGATGCATACTATCCTTCATTCCAAGCCCATCTCAAAGGGAACTCATACATACATCTCCATCAAAGGGCTCACGGCTGCCAATTCTGTGACTCATCCTTCGTCACCAATCTATAAGGGATCCCATGTTTGAAGTGTCTTCAAGGGCTTCATTGGTTTCTCCCATAATCAGAAAGGTGACCCGTTACATGAGGATCAAACAAAACATTTTCATCTTTCTCAAATACATCATATGATGATACTAATAAATACATAATTGAAAGGGGAACATCCCGTGAGTCGATTTGAAGAACTGATTAACCGAAAAGGATCCTCTTCCGTGAAGTGGGACATGACGAAAACAGTATTTGGAAAAGATGATATACTGCCTATGTGGGTGGCAGATATGGATTTCCTTCCTCCACAGGAGGTACTGGATTCCCTCCATGAGAGGTTGAAACACGGAATCTTCGGCTATACATTCGTCGGGGAAGGTGCAGCATCCAGTATGAAAGACTGGGTCTTGAAACGGCATGGATGGAATATAGAGGAATCGTGGCTGCAGTACAGTCCAGGAGTCGTGCCAGCCATATCAACCGTTATCCAAGCCCTTACCGTTCCTGGAGATAAAGTGCTCGTGCAATCTCCTGTCTATACCCCTTTTTTCAGCCTGGTGGAGGACAATGACAGGGTAATCGTCAATTCACCATTAGTTTATCATGACGGAAGTTATACGATTGACTTTGGAGCGTTTGAAGAATCCTTAAAATCGGGGGTGAAGCTTTTCTTATTATGTAATCCCCATAATCCCAGCGGACGTGTATGGACAAAGGACGAATTAACAAAGATGGCTCAATTGTGCCGAAAGTACAATGTCGTCATCGTGTCGGATGAAATCCATTCGGATCTCGTCTTCAAACCCCATACACACATACCCGTGGCATCCCTTGACGACACATTCAAGGATATGACGATCACCTGCATCGCCCCAAGTAAAACCTTCAACCTTGCGGGACTTCAGGCTTCAGCGATGATCACTCCCAATGGGGACCTCCGGGAAAAAATGGCCCTGATCCACAAAAAACAGGGATTCTTCACCCTCAACACATTTGGGATCGTCGGAATGGAAGCTGCTTACCGCCATGGTGAAGGGTGGCTGGAAGAAGTACTGGAATACTTGCAGGAAAATGTAAGAGTCACTAAAGAATTCATCATAAAAAACCTTCCTGATCTCCGGCTTGTGGACCCAGAAGGCACCTATTTGCTTTGGATCGATTGTACAAAGATGGGGCTTTCTGATGAAGAATTAAAGGAACGTCTTCTTGATAAAGGAAAACTTGCGTTAGAACCGGGAACCAAATATGGTTCAGGCGGTGAGGGCTTTGTCCGAATGAATATTGCCTGCCCAAGAAGAACATTGATGGATGGGTTAGAGAGATTGAGAACGGCATTAGGATAAGAAAAAAGGGAAGAGCAGTCTTTCGTGGCTGCTCTTCCCTTTTTCGATCAGACTACTTTTTCTTGTCACTAACAATTTCCCCACATGCTATCCGTTTACCCGAATCACCTGATGGCTGGGTCATACCATCATCCTTATTTTCATCGATGACCAAAGAAGTACCATCTTTAGTGAACAAGGATGTTTTTCCCTTCGTCAAAGTGACCCCACCTGCCATTAGCTTAGCCTTTGATGTCCCATCATCCTCGACAATGATATTGGGAAGATCCCCCCCATGGGCTCCCTCCGGATGAAGTAATCCATGTTGTTTATCATCGGGATTGAAATGATTGCCTGCCGATGCAAAATCCGGCCGCTCACAGGTTCCTTTTTCGTGGATGTGAATACCATGTTCACCAGGGGGAAGACCTTCTAGGTCCAAATCGACCTCCACCCCATCACTCTTTTCCTGAAGAATGGCCTTCCCCAGTGAGTCTCCGTTCTCATTTTTTATGTCCACTTCCACTTTTTTAGGATTTTCAATGGCACATGCCCCAAGTGATACACTCATCATGATCATATATAATAATAAAGATTTTTTCATATCGCTTTTCCTCCAAATCTGCATACTCTTCCTCCATTGTTGACCTCGGGGAAGAAAAGTATTCGTCTATTGCCCCAAAAATGAGCGGAAAGTCAGAGGCATATGGAGAAGAAGAAACCGTTACGCAATGCAAAAAAAACACGCTTCAACAAAGCGTGTTTTTACTCAATTTATTCAGATTCCCTCTGCTTCGCCTGTTCTTCCATCTTCTTTGTTTTCAGTTCTTCACGCTTTGAAACCTTTATGATTAAGCGGAACGTCAATAATGCAGCGATTAAAAAAATGGCCATCGTAATGCTGGCGGGAATATATTCCGACTTGTCTTCGGGAAAGTATAGAAATAAATTTAATACGTATGAAGAAACCATCGTAAGCTCCTTTCAATAAACAAACTCTTTGTCTATTATACCAACTCTGCAAAGTTCAAACCAACTTGAATTCGTTCTTTATTTCAACGATTTATTGAACACACCTTGAGGTCACACTCGACATACTCGACAATTTCCGAGGAAATATCCGTGACCCAAATGAAAAGAGCTATGAATTCCATATAGGTTCACAGCTCATCCAACACCATTATTCAACAACCTTAATGCTTTCAATCACGACATCTTCGTTTGGAAGATCATTCGCCCCAACCTCTACATTGGCAATGTCATCCACGATGTCCATTCCTTCTATTACTTGCCCAAACACCGTGTGCTTTTGGTCAAGCCAAGGCGTACCGCCATTTTTCATGTACGCTTCAATGATTTCCGCCGGGAAACCTGCTGACTTCATCTGGTCTTCGAACTGGGGATCCATATCACCTTTTTGAACGATGAAGAATTGACTTCCGTTCGTACCAGGGCCTGCATTGGCCATGGAAAGGGCACCGCGGAGGTTGAAGAGTTCAGGTGAGAATTCATCTTCGAATGATTCCCCATAGATGCTTTCTCCCCCGGTACCATTTCCATTTGGATCTCCCCCTTGGATCATGAAATCCTTGATCACCCGGTGGAATTTCAAGCCGTCATAATAACCATTTTTACTGTGAGTGATAAAGTTTTCAACGGTTTTAGGAGCCTGTTCCGGGAATAGTTTGATTTTAATCGTTCCCATGGATGTTTTCATTTCGACCACTTTTTCGTTTTCAGCAACATCTGCTGTAAGCTGTGGATATGTCATTGTGTCATCTCCTTTAGATTCTCCTGTAGTATTCTGCTTTTCTTCTGTTTGTTTCTTCTCTTCTCCCACTGTATCTTCTTTCTCTGTTTGTCCACAAGAAGCAAGGACTAAACCTAATAAGCAAAGGACCGCAATGATCAGACGTTTCATATATGTACCTCCACATGTTACCTTTATAGTAGTTATTTCTCAATTCTTTCCGCTTTCATTATAATAGAGATTGACCGAATAGAGGAGGATTTTTTATGGAAAATATACAAATTGGTGATTATGTCACAGCTTTTTATAAAACGGGGAAGTATATCGGGGAAGTTACCGGAGAGAGACCGGGTGCCTATGTAGTGAAGATTCTCTCCGTGTTAAAGCACCCAAGACAAGGAGACCTCCATCATCCTCATGAAGTGGACGTTCCGCTCTTTCACGAACGAAAAGCACTTGCCCACCGTGAGCAGGCAAATATGCCTGTTAAAATGGTGAAGCCGTTTGATGGAAACGTTCTGGATTACAATGACTCCCTTGTCTCTGCCTACCGTGCCCTGAAGAAGGAGTTGGAAGATGACCCAACGGCCCATGCCAAGAAAAGCCTTGAAACACTCCAATCCATTCAAAAAGAATACGAACTGATGTACAGCCTGACGTTCTAATCATACAGGAGGGACGAACCTACAATAAGGTCCGTCCCTCCTATCGTTATGCAAGCTGATTATAGAATTTGGAGAGGTCGATCCTGTCCCCAATGGTGGTGGGTTGGGCTTTATCGAGGTATTTTTTGTCTTTTTCCACGAGTTTGTAAATGTGGTGGGTGGTGAGGGCATCATCTAAAGCTTTATGATGTTTTCCGACTCCTTCCCTTCCGTATTCCTGGACGGCTTTCCATAAACCCGTTTGGTTCTGATCCCCAAAGAATTGTTTATATTCCATGGACAGATCGACGAATTGGGCTTTGAAAGGAAACGGGATCCCTGATTGGGAACAATTATCCCTCAGCACCTTCATATCCATGTTTCCCCATGTTACGACTTTCTCTACCCCTCTTGCGTTCAAGCCGCTAAAGTAGTCAATCAAACACTGAAACGATATTCCAGAATCCACTTCTCGCTGAGTAATCGATAAGAATCGTTTACAGCGATTGGTTAGTTTGGGAAATGCAGCAGGTTTCACATATGAAGAAAACGTATCTGACACTTTCCCATTCTGAACCACCACTACACCAGCTTCGATGATTTCAGGAAAAAACCCTTTGGGGACTCTATGTCGTTCAGGCATAGAAAACTCAAAGTCTATAAACACAAGCTGCTCCGCTTTCGCCACTATACTCCCTCCTCAAAATGTTGTTAAAGACCCCAATGAATCTATAATAAAATCATTTTTCATAGAATCGGTGTTCTTATGTTATTTCCCCATACTTCTTATTCTTACATTATATCACGTTGAACCTAGAAATTATGACTAATTCCCGGCTTAATAAGGGAATAAATGTTATTCATTGGACTAGGGAGGGCATTTTCAATACAATGAATAGTTAGTTATACGAAATAAAATACGTTTTAGAAGGTGTTAACATTTCAATCAAAAAGAAGAATTTGATGATCATGCTTTTGGCCAATTTCCTGGTAGCAGCAAGTGCGACAATGGTTCTGCCATTTTTGTCCCTTTATATAGACACATTTGGTGAGTTCAGTCACGAATATGTCCAGCGTTGGTCAGGCTTAGTGTTTGGGATTACTTTCTTAACGGCTTTCTTTATTTCCCCTTTATGGGGTCGTGTAGGAGACCGTTTCGGATATAAACCGATCCTCCTGATTACAGGCTACGGAATTGCCGCTTCCATATTCATGATGGGGTTTATGGATTCAGTCCTTGGGTTGTTCCTCCTCCGGATGGTCATGGGGGCAGTGACGGGATTCATTCCTACTTCAATGGCTCTTATTTCAGCACAGACTCCGAAGGAAGAAGCGGGTCGCACGTTGGGTACCTTGCAAATGGGTACAGTTTCCGGAGGGTTATTCGGACCGGTCATCGGAGGATTGCTTGCGGATTCTGTCGGCTTTTCCTATACGTTTATCTTCACCTCCATTGCGATTACGGGAGCGGCTACCTTAGTGTTACTGGGGATAAACGAACAAAGAAATACCGAACAAACCGCTAAAAGGAACAAGTATTCAAGTAAAGAAGTACTTCACCATCTATTCAGTCACAAATTATTGGTGACGGTTCTGTTACTCTCATTCCTTATTCAGGTGGCGAACTTTAGTATTCAACCCCTTCTTGCCCTTTATGTCGATGAACTCACATCTTCTCAGAATCTGGCATTTCTTGCAGGGATCGCATTCTCAGCTACTGGATTGGGTAATCTGCTTTCCACAAGATGGTGGGGGCAGTTGGGGGATGAGATCGGTTATGAGAAGGTATTATCTATCCTCCTTGTCCTTGCATCGATTTTTATCTTCCCTCAGGCACTCGCTGTTGAACTTTGGCAGCTCGTCCTGTTCCGCTTCCTGTTCGGTATCGCCATTGGCGGGATGATCCCTTGTGTGACGGCATATATCCGTCAGGAATCCCCTTTAAGCATGCAGGGGGAAGTGCTTGGATACACCCAAAGCTTCCGTTTCCTTGGGAACGTTGTCGGACCTGCATTTGGAGGAATTGTGTCCGGATATATTGGAATTTCTTCCGTATTTTATGTAACAGGTGCTTTATTCTTAGGAGCGTTTGGATTATTATGGTGGAGTATACGTCATTCCGACACCATGAGCCATGTGAAAGATTACTAGAAAAGTAGAGTGAATCATGAGAGTATTCGCAGGTTATCTAACGGTCATCAGCGTTATGCTGATATTTTTTACTACATTATTTTTTACTACAGATGAATTCAACAAAGTGCAAAGCTTTCAGAAAGAACTGGAACACGCTGTCAGTACAGATACCATAGACCTGAATAAGACAAGCCTGCTCCTCGATCAAAATGGAAGGGTCTTTTCAGAGGTGAACCGTCCCTATCGTTTATATGTGCCCGATGAAAAGATCCCTCCATTTATGAAGGATATTCTTGTCGCTTCAGAGGACCAGCATTTTTATGAACATGTGGGGTTTGATGCTGGGGCTATTCTCAGGGCCGTCGTGAAAAATTTAGTATTCACTCACATCCAGCAGGGTGGAAGCACAATAACCCAACAGCTTGCAAGAAATTTATATCTCGGGCAGGAAAAAACCTACAATCGTAAATTGACGGAGTTATTCTATGCCCGTGAAATCGAAAAATCCTTGTCAAAAGATGAAATCCTCGAGCTATACCTGAATGTCATTTACTTCAGTAACGGTGTGTATGGCATTGAAACCGCGGCTCACTATTATTTTCAAAAAAGCGTAACGGAACTGAACCAGGCGGAGATGGCATTCATTGCATCCATTCCCAATAATCCCGGGAAATATGACCCCCTCCGCCATTTCGACCAGACCAAAATCCGCCAGGAACGACTCCTGGATATCCTTGTGACCACTTCTAAGCTTTCCAAAGAACAGGCTGAGACAATCAAACAGGTTCCCATTGTCTTAAACATCCGCAAGAAAACAGACCTGTATCCGGACTACGCTTTTTACGTAGAAAATGAGCTAAGAGAACTGATTTCCATCCATGAAGGGTTCAGGGTGGAATTGGATAACGCAGCATCCCCTGAAGAAAAGGATAGGATAGCTGCAAAGCTTGAAAAACGATTACAAGAAGTCATCTCATCAGGAGTCCGGATCCAGACTGCGTTGAATCCGGACCTGCAACAAAAAAGTGTTCTTGCTTTAAATGGGCAGCTGCAAGAAGATCTGGAAGGGGCCACCGTAACAATCCACAACGAGTCCAGGACCATCGTGGCGATGTCAGGTGGCATGAATTACAAGAAGTACAACTTCCACCACGCATTTCAGGCCTATCGACAACCAGGATCGGCTATCAAGCCCCTTCTTGTATACGGCCCGTATATGGAGAAATACAAAGCTTCCATCACGGACAGGATCAATGCAAATCGGTACTGCATAGCTGATTATTGCCCCGTTAACTATGGCGGGACTCAACCTGGGAGTGTGACGCTGGCACAATCCATGTCTCAATCATACAACGGGTCGTCGTTAAGAATGATGGAAAAAGTGGGAATCGAAGAGTCCTTCCAATACCTGTCACCGTTTTCATTTAATAAGGTGATCAGTGACGACAAAACGTACGCTTCATCGGTGGGGGGATTCACATATGGGATGAGCCCCCTTGAATTGACCGATGCCTATACATCCTTCATCGATGGGAATTATCGAAAGAGCCATGCCATCATCCACGTAAAGGATACCAATGGCAAAATCCTGTATCAATGGAAGGACGAACCGAAGAGGATATGGTCCAAAGATACCACGTCCAAGGTAAGGAAAATGCTATCCCAGGCTGCTTCTTCCGGCACCGGAAGAGCCGCCTACGTTCAGAAGCCGTACGTAGGGATCAAAACCGGTACCACCAATCATTATCACGACTACTGGGTAATGGGACTAACAGATGCCTATACGACGGGAGTATGGGTGGGACACGATACTCCCCGGAACATGAGTCACATTGAACAACAGCGCCCGAGCCATAAGATCTGGAAACAGATCATGGAATAACAAAAAGAGTCTGCGGCATGTGCTGCAGACTCTTTTACTAGTTATAATTTCACTTTCGATATAATTGGAAGACTTGCCATCACCCCGTTGTATAACTTCAACAGTACAAAGAATATGGTGATAAATAACGATGACCAGGAGAAAACCTGTAAACTGACGACTCCGACGAGTCCCATTTTGGAAAGGGAGGGGCTTATCTTGTAAACAAAATAGATAAAATACACGATGGAGCTTAAAGCAAATATGAGCAACATTCCAAGAAATGATTTCAGGCTGACTACGGACACAAGGCCGCCGATAAAATAAATCATCGATCCAGATCGGACGCGGTTATATAATTTACCATCTGAATCCGAGGCAAAGAACAACATAGACACACCATTGATCGTCTCCCCTATCAGCTTCAAGGCTGCAAACACCATAAAGAAAGCTACCATTAACAGGACCAATAGTGCGAGCTTTAATTGCATATCCGATAAAAATTCCCTCATTCCGGGATAGACACCGATCTTCTTAAAAATATCAATAAACACTTCCACGCCATAGACGGAAAACGTGAGGCTGAATAATAAAATGGAGAAAAGAGGCAAGTAACTAGTTAAGTATGTATTTTTCACGAAAAACTCTCCCATAACGATTCTCTGACCACTCTCATCATAATCGTTTATGAGTATCTTGAAAAGGGTATAGAACCGGAAGGAACGATGACTAAATGCCTACTTGTGAAAAACAAATAACCGCCCTTTCATTTTCGGAGAAAGGACAGTCGTTTATTGACGTGGACTGGCATGCGGCACGACTCGAATATATTCTCTCGATCCATACGGTAGTCTTTGACGGACAGGATCTCTCATTACGCCCTCTTCCATTTCTTCCGTTTCACCGTATTGAACAGGCCTGATATTTATACTCGTCGGGTCTTCTACCTCGATGAGTCCTCTATTGAACCGATCTTGTGATTCAATTAACCACGCAAAGCCAAAAAAAGTAACGAATATGGTCGTAACCGCTATAGTTTTCTTTTTCATAACTTCACCACCTTATGGATAGGATTCTCCAATTTGACCGAAACTATTCTGTAGTCGGGGAGATAGCCATAAAAAAAATGAATAAATTTCCCGCTGTATTTTCCGTCTATCTTCATATTTAATAATTCAAGGACAAACGGATGTGTTTGGAATGCTCAGTAATGCAAGCATTTATTTTTTACGTTATAATGCTCTTTGAGGTTCAGCTTCGGTCGAGGTTTTTGAAGGAAGATAGGTATTTCATAACAGGGAAGACATTAGACCATGATGAGAATAAATGAATACTACTTGAGGGGGGTTTTATATGACCTTGTTACACTGGGCTATCGTATCGCCTTTTTTATTTGCCATACTCATTCCATTTCTTTATAAGGCTTTTCGGAATGTACATACCGGCTGGTTCGTATTGCTGTTGCCAGTCGCACTATTCGCCTACTTCTTCCAATTCATCTCCATGACAAAAAGCGGAGACACCATCAAAGAAACCTTGGAGTGGATGCCGTCCTTCGGGATCAACTTCATTGCATACGTGGACGGTCTGGGTTTGCTTTTCGCCCTGCTTATCACCGGGATCGGTTCACTGGTTGTCCTTTACTCGATTTATTATTTAGATAAGAAGAAAGAACAATTACATAATTTTTATGTGTATCTGATGATGTTCATGGGTGCGATGCTCGGAGTGGTCCTATCTGATAATCTGATCGTCCTTTATATGTTCTGGGAGTTCACTTCCATTTCGTCCTTTTTATTGATCGGCTACTGGTATCATCGTGAACGGTCAAGATATGGTGCCCAGAAATCCATGCTTATTACGGTATTTGGCGGACTGAGCATGCTTGGGGGATTCATACTCCTCTATCTGATGAGCGGTACTTTCAGTATCAGGGAATTAGTGATGCAATCTGATCAGCTTATGACAGACGCACTGTTTCTTCCGGCACTGCTCCTCGTTTTAATAGGAGCTTTCACGAAGTCGGCTCAATTCCCTTTCCACATCTGGCTACCGGATGCCATGGAGGCACCGACACCGGTCAGTGCGTACCTGCACTCTGCCACGATGGTTAAAGCCGGTATTTATCTTGTTGCCCGCCTGAGTCCTGTATTCGCAGATTCTGGTGTATGGCTGTGGCTTGTGGGTGGATTCGGGATTTTCACACTTTTCTGGGGTTCTTTTAATGCGGTGAAACAAACCGACCTTAAAGGGATACTCGCGTTCTCAACTGTCAGTCAACTTGGTCTTATCATGTCTTTGTTGGGAGTGGGAGCCGCTGCTCTTCACTATACTCAACTGGATGATAATATTTATATGGTTGCCACCCTTGCGGCCGTTTTCCATCTGATTAACCACGCAACCTTCAAGGGGAGTCTGTTCATGGTTGTGGGGATCATTGACCATGAAACGGGTACGAGGGACATCCGAAAACTTGGCGGTTTAATGAATTTCATGCCGATCACCTTCACCATTGCGATGATCGGAGCCTTCTCCATGGCGGGACTGCCTCCATTCAATGGCTTCCTCAGTAAAGAGATGTTCTTTACCGGAATGGTCAGAGTCCTTGAAATGGATATATTCAATTTGGATACAGTAGGGATGATTTTCCCTGTCCTTGCCTGGGTTGGAAGTGTCTTCACCTTTATTTACAGCATGATTATTGTATTTAAACCCTTTACAGGTAAGCACCAGCCGGAGAAGCTTGATAAGAAACCACATGAAGCCCCTCTGGGAATGTTGATTTCCCCGATCATCCTGGCTTCACTTGTGATCATATTCGGATTCTTCCCGAATATCCTGTCAGAGCGAATCATCGCTCCGGCAGTCGCTGCCATTACTCCAAGCTTGATCGAGGAAGGACATGCAGTAGAAGCACATATTTCATTCTGGCATGGGCCTACTCCTGAATTATTTATGACCTTCGGTGTCATCCTGTTTGGAATTCTGTTATTCCTCCTTTTACCTAAGTGGAGAAAAGTTTACACATGGATTCCGGAACGATTCACCTTGAATTCGTTTTACGACGGGGGATTAATCGGCAGTGAGCGTGGGGCATACAGTTTCACAAAGGGATATATGACAGGATTCATCCGTACGTATCTTGTTTATATCTTCTCCTTCTTTATAGCCGTGCTTCTGTTCAGCTTGTGGTTTAAAGGAGCATTTGCCATCAATACGGAAGAATTGGCACCGATCGGGATTTATGAAGTGGCCATCGCCCTTCTCCTTGTGATCAGCTCCGTGACCATCCTGTTTGCAAAGTCACGATTGACGTCCATCATTTCACTGGGAGCAGCCGGATACACGGTTTCATTATTCTTTGTATTATTCCGTGCCCCGGATCTTGCCCTGACACAGCTCGTGATTGAGACCGTGTCTGTTGCACTATTCTTACTGTGCTTCTATCACCTGCCTCCACTCAGCAGGCATGAAGAACGCATGAGCTTCAAACTTGGAAACGCGCTGATATCGATTGGGGTAGGAGCTGTCGTTACGTTATTTGCGATTTCAGCATACAGCACAAAGCTTTTCGATTCGATTTCAAGCTATTACATTGAGAATGTGTATGAAGAGGCGGGCGGTAAGAATATGGTGAATGTCATACTCGTTGACTTCCGCGGATTTGATACACTATTTGAAATTTGCGTATTGGCGATAGCCGCACTTGGCATTTTCTCCATGATTAAATTGCGTCTGACAAGGGGGAAAGAAGGATGAAAACAAAAACGAATGACGTCATCTTACAAACTGTAACCAACGTTGTCGCTTTCATCATTATCCTGTTTTCCTTAAGACTCTTCTTCGCCGGGCATTATACCCCGGGTGGGGGCTTCATTGGGGGCTTGATGACTTCGGCTGCCATTGTGTTACTACTGTTGGCGTATGATATAAAGACCGTAGCCAATATCCTGCCGGTGGATTATAAAATCCTAACTGCAATCGGTTTACTCCTGGCCGTAGCGACGTCAGCGGGTGCACTTCTGTTTGATGTACCTTTCCTGACTCATGCATACGATTATTTCCACCTTCCATTGTTGGGGAAGACTTCCCTGCATACAGCGGTTCTATTTGATACAGGAGTGTATCTCGTTGTTATCGGTGTCACGATGACCATTATTCAAACGATTGGGGTGAGCGAATAATGGAAATAGTAATGGCCATTGTTGTGGGGATCCTTATTACGGTCGCCGTTTACTTAATGTTATCCAAAAGCTTGCTCCGAATCATCATTGGAACAGCTTTGTTGAGTCATGGGGCTCATTTACTGCTCCTTTCCATCAGCGGTCTTAAAGGAGGAGCTGCACCTCTTCTTGGAGAACACGCAAAATCTTATGTCGATCCGCTTCCGCAGGCATTGATACTTACAGCGATTGTAATCAGCTTTGGAGTGACCGCTTTCTTCCTTGTTCTTGCCTATCGGGCATACCAGGAGCTTGGAACGGATAATATGGATCAGATGAGAGGTAACGAAGGAAATGACTAACTTATTGATACTACCTATTTTAATCCCGTTATTTACGGCGATTATCTTAATGTTCATTAGCAAATATGTGAAGGTACAACGTGGAATTTCAGCCATATCAACTTTGGCTACCATTGCAGCTTCCCTTGTACTCATCAACACCATCCATATGGATGGAATCCAGACGATCAACCTGGGAAGCTGGGTGGCTCCCTTTGGGATCACACTTGTTTCCGATATGCTCTCTGCCTTACTGGTAACAGCTACAAGCATCATCACACTTGTTGTGTTACTTTACTCTTTTAAGTCGATAGGAGCCGACAGAGAACGATTCTACTACTACCCCGTTGTTCAATTCCTGCTGGTAGGAGTGAACGGGGCATTTACAACCGGGGATATATTCAACCTCTTCGTCTTTTTCGAAGTAATGCTCATGAGTTCGTATGTCCTCCTCGTTCTGGGTGGGACAAAAGCTCAATTGCGCGAAGGAATCAAATATATTCTCGTCAATGTCATCTCCTCTGCTTTATTCGTTATTGCTGTGGCGTACTTGTACTCCGTTGTCGGAACATTGAATATGGCAGATATTTCGAGAAAGATCGCTGATATGAATCAGCCGGGAATACTTACAGCGATTGCGATTATGTTCCTGTTAGTCTTTGGACTTAAGGGTGCCATCTTCCCTCTTTATTTTTGGTTGCCTGGCTCGTATTACGCCCCACCGACACCGGTGCTTGCATTATTCGGGGCGTTGCTCACCAAAGTGGGGATCTACTCGATCTTACGGACGTACACATTGTTCTTCTATCATGATATCGGGTATACACATGAAATCCTGAGCATACTGGCGATTCTGACCATCGTTCTTGGCTGTATCGGGGCCATCGCGTATTGGGATGTCAAGAAGATCATTATCTACAACATCATTATTGCCGTTGGTGTGATATTGTTCGGGGTATCGACTATGAACCCGGAAGCATTAGAAGGGGCGGTTTACTATCTGGTTCACGACATGTTCATTAAAGCCGCCCTCTTCCTCCTTGTCGGAGTGATGATCGCCATAACGGGCACGACTAACCTTAAGAAGATGGGAGGTCTCATCAGGGATTATCCGTGGTTAGGATGGACATTCCTTGTTGCTGCCTTCTCCTTGGCAGGTATCCCTCCTTTGAGCGGATTTATCGGCAAGCTATTGATTCTCAGAGGAAGCTTTGCGGCAGAAGCTTATGTAGGTGCAGGTGTGATTCTGGCATCAAGTCTGTTAGTCCTATATTCAGTCATTAAGATCTTCCTGAATGGTATATGGGGAACTCCGAAAGAATACAAAGAAGTGACCAAAGGACACGCTCGTTACTTATGGATGACCTCCTCGATACTTGTCGTGTTGGCTGTATGTTATGGATTGGGTGCCGAAGCGGTCCGTCCTCTATTCTCACAAGCAGCAGAAGTACTGGTAAATCCGAATCTCTATATAGACGCAGTGTTAAAGGAGTAATGTAGAATGGCTTTTCAAATATTATTAAACTTTTTCATGGCCTTTGTCTGGATGTTTCTTTCGGTATCCTTTACTTCTCAGTCATTTATCATAGGCTATTTGCTTGGGTTGCTTGTCATATTTGCATTCAGAAGGTTTTTCAGCTCACGGTTTTATCTCATGAGGGTGACGGCCGTGATCAACTTATTCTTTTTATTCCTGAAAGAACTCATTCTTGCTAACATCTCGGTCTTAAAGACGATACTGAGGCCAAAGCTTGACTTCCAGCCCGGGATCTTCGCTTTTCCAACTGAACTGAAATCGGATTGGGAGATCACCCTGTTAGCAAATCTCATAACCTTGACTCCCGGGACCCTCGTGATGGATGTGTCGTATGATAATAAGATGCTTTACGTTCACGCCATCGATATCCCGGATGCGGACCAGGCCATCAAGGAGATCAGAAATTCTTTTGAGAAAGCAATTATGGAGGTGAGCCGCTGATGTTACACACAATATTGCAAATTACGTTACTATGCGTCTCCCTTTCCATGCTGGGACTGGTTTACAGAGTGGTGAAGGGACCTACAACTCCCGACCGGGTGGTAGCCCTTGATGCGATCGGCATCAATCTGATTGCCATCGTTGCCCTCGTATCCATGATGCTCGACACTTACGCTTTCCTGGAAGTCATTCTCCTTCTTGGGATACTGGCCTTCATAGGAACCGTTGCCTTTTCGAAGTTCTTAGAGAAAGGGGCGATTATTGAACGTGAGCGAGATCATTAGATTTTTCATTGGATTCTTTTTAGTAGTAGGAGGTTTTCTCAGCCTTGTCACAGCCTTTGGATTGCTGAGGCTCCCTGATGTCTATACGCGAAATCATGCAGCTTCTAAAAGCGCGACACTTGGAGTGATGTCCATCCTCCTCGCTACATTCCTATACTTTTATTTAGAGCATGGGCATTTTAATTCAAGAGTGATCCTAACCATTGCCTTCGTCTTCATCACCGCCCCAGTTGCAGGGCATCTCATATCCCGGGCAGCCTATAACTCTGGGGTTAAGCTCTGGGATAAAAGTGTAAGGGATGACTTAAAAGGTAAAAAGGACTACGATCGACAGAACAGTCAGTAAAAAAGCATAAAAAAGCTTGACCTATCGAGCATCAACTCGAATGGGTCAAGCTTTTTTTATTATCGTTGATATAAGTGTTCCTCTACGCTTCCATCCTGCTTATGCACGACCAGCGTACCGGAATGGTCCGTTACATAGTCTTTCGCCTTTCCCAAAAGCTTTTCCTTCGTCTCTTCCACCATGATCGCACGCTGTCCATCGGCTTTCTTCAATTGCCAGCCGTCATCATGTGGCCTCACATGATACTCCGTTTTATCAGGCACGCCCTCTTCGGACTTATGAGCCTGGTCAGTGGCAATCGCAATGGCCCTTCCCTCTTCATAGCCTTCATCAAGAAGGGCGTTGGCAATTTCTATGGCTTTGTTTCGAACGTCTGCAGGCAGGTTTTTCAGTGAATCTGGATAATCCTTCTTCGTCCAACTCATCAACTAAATCCTCCTCATTGAATGGTTACTCTTTGATTTCCCATTTATCAACTTTTTAAACTTATGAGCCATTTCTTTCACCGTTATATCTCTACTGGTAAGGCAATCTGTAAAAATAAAAACCAAGGGGCACTTTTCTTGTATCATGAATACACTTTACCGAGGAATGAACTCTCCAACTGATCCGCTGTCCCACAAATAACATAAGGAGGTATTCCCATTGAATCAGGAATATGAACGTTATGTGAAGAGTATTTTGCAGTCCTGGGAGGAAAAACAAGCAATAACAGCACGTTCCATTATGGAGAAATACGGATTTCCAAATGAAGCGACACAAAGTCTGCTCATCTGGTACAACAATGGTCCATGGAAGCGTACCATTGTCTACAGAGACCCTGTACCACACCATTTCCCGACCCCCCATTTAGATTTTGTCGAGCAGGTGATCGATTATAAAGTACCTCCGGGTATGTACGATGAAATCGCTCGATACGATGGAAGTGTCTATCTGGACCGGACCAAGGGTGAAGCTTCCGCAAAATGTGATAAAGAGGAAATGAATTTTCTGGCATTGAATGTATTGAACGACATTGTAACCGGCAGACGAAAAACAAAGAATGCCCGGCTGTTTTATGCCCAGACAGCCTATCAATTCAAGAATGGGGATCTCTCTTCCCCCTATATAAAAGGACTGTTATTTCCTAAACAATTCAATACAGCTGATCCCGATATGATCTTTTTTAATTAGGCTCTTTTTGTATACTGGGTTGCTATTCTGAAGAAGAAGCTACAAGGTGATTTCCGCTGCAGTATGCTCCAATCAACTTTTCGAGCATGAATCGTGAATAGAAATGAAACCAATAGATTAGTAAACAATATCCTTTATGGTATTTAGAGATTGCTTGCTATTCTTCCCGTCACGTTTTCCTTCGTCCACTTATAGAATAGTACGGAAAACAAAAGGAGGACTTAACGAGAAAATGGATACTACAACACCGATTCCTTACAATGAAGGAGATCAAAGGATCCCCCTGGTACTATTAGCGGCAGCTGGTGCAGCCGGAGGATATGGGTATGGGCGTCCTGGATTTTACGGATATGGACGTCCTGGATGGTTTGGCTATGGACGTCCTTGGTACGGGTACGGACGTCCTTGGTACGGATATGGATATGGACGCCCCGGGTTCGGATACGGATTTTGGCGGCCGGGATATGGTCTTTATTAAACCTTTGCATTTGTCCAAATAATTTGGTTCCCTTCTATTCTGGAAGCCGTTTTCGTTTTAGCACTGTTCATCTGAATGTGTATAAAAAAGGCATGAATGAAATCATTCATGCCCCTGTAAAAAGCTTAACCTGTCTCGATGTTACCTTTTTCCTTCATATCCGGTTACCGGCGCTTCTGGATATTACGCACAATGGAATACTCAAACCATCGTCTCCCTATGTAAATCATATGCGGGTTTAATATGTGCTTACGTCAGTACTCGGTGTTTTCTATCAGTTAACGTTTCGGTACGACTGCCATCGTACATCTTGAAATACAGATTAATTGATTGTCTTCGTCCGTGATTTTAATCTCCCAAACCATGGTCGTCCTCCCTTGATGCATGACCGTTCCTGTTGCCGTAACCAGCCCTTCCCGCTTTGCTTTAATATGATTGGCATTGATCTCCAATCCGAAGCAGATCTCTTGTTCCAGGTCGATTAATTTTACAGCCCCTACACTTGCCACCGTTTCGGCAAGTGCCACCGATGCCCCCCCATGCAGAAATCCGAATGGCTGCCTCGTACGTTCATTCACCGGCATGGTCGCAACGACTTTTCCTTTCCCCACTTCAACAAATTCAATTCCAAGCGTACTGATTAATGTATTCTCCATATTCATTCAAATCACCTCATATTTTTTTCATTATAGTATCAGTTCGAGAAATGGATCTAAAATCCTTTTTTTCGGTTGAGTCTCTCATTTGCTCTTACCCTTTTCATGAATATTCCTTCTTCCTTTTTCATACATATCCTAAGAGCATTTCTTAGAAAGGGGTTATGTTATGTACCGATATCATCCTTTTTATCCCTCTATTCAACGCCCCTATCCACCTACTTATTCGAGTATATATCCTTTACACAATCGGAATTATCCACCTGTTGAAACCAAAACGTTTATGTCTTCGGCCGGGAAAACATTAAGCTTAATGGAGGATGCTCAAAAGGTCCTTAAAAAAATTAATACATCAAAAGAATTCTCATCCAAACTTATGAATGCCGCACAGAAATCGAATATGCCGGAAGTACATAAACTACTTCTAACCGTCGGAACAAAAGTACAACCGGTCGTCTCATTTAATCCGGACGGGGTGCATTTAGTGTTTGATGAAACACTTGGTCAGGTAGATTGCTGTCATCTGATTGTCATTGTCCGATGGATGTAAGCTGATGAACGATTCCGTGACGAAATAATAGCAGTGTCTATTTATGACACTGCTACTCTCTTTACTTAATAATAAGGGTAATAGCCTGGATATCCCCCATAACCGTATGGTGGATAGTATGGATAATAATAAGGTCTCGGCCTTAGGATTGCCGCTCCCGCTAACCCTCCTAATACTCCTCCAATAAATGGTCCTCCGAAGAATCCGCCTCCATAAAAAGGTCTCCTTCCTCCATATACAATACGTTGATTCATTTGGCTGCCTCCTTCTGGTCAAACAAGTGAATTATAGCCCCTATGTCTATTTGGCTTTACTACTTTGTATGCGAAGGCAAGTGGATTGGAGTGGGCGATAAACCAAATGAGTGCAAGTCGAAAAAAAGCAAGGGCACAGGTCCCTTGCTTTATCTATTTACAATATGATAGCTGCAAGCCAACCAAATAAGATCAATGGAATATTATAGTGTACAAATGTTGGTACACATGTATCCCAGATGTGGTTATGCTGTCCGTCAGCGTTTAACCCGGCTGTCGGTCCAAGGGTGCTGTCTGAAGCAGGAGACCCTGCATCACCAAGGGCACCTGCTGTACCTACGATCGCAATCGTTGCCAGTGGACTAAATCCAAGCTCCAAGGCAAGGGGCACGAAGATGGCTGCAATGATGGGAATCGTCGCAAATGATGAGCCGATGCCCATGGTTACAAGAAGTCCCACGATTAACATGATGAGAGCGGCGAGGGACTGATTTCCTCCGATTACATCAGCAGTCGCTTCCACCAGGGTTTCCACATCTCCTGTCGCTTTCACCACTTCAGCGAATCCTGATGCAGTGATCATGACAAATCCGATGAAAGCCATCATTTTCATTCCATCATTCAAGAGGCCGTCAGCTTCTTTCCATTTAACCGAACCCGTAATGTAAAGAACTGCAATACCTGCTAATGCTCCAAAGATCATGGATTCCAGTTGAAGCTGTACATATAAAGCGACAACGATGGAAACAAGGGCGAAAACCATCGCTTTCTTATTGTATACCACCTTTTCTTCTGCCGCGACTTCATCTGCTTCTTCGTAATCCCGTGGTTTACGATAGCTGAAGAACACCGCAACGAGTAAACCGATCATCATTCCTCCCACCGGAAGGAGCATCGCTTTCGGAATATCATCCAATGCAATTTCCATTCCGCTTGATGCCATGTTTTGCGCGATGATTTCATGGAACTGCAAGCCGAATCCTACAGGTAAAAGAATATAAGGAGCTGTTAAACCAAACGTGATCACCGAGGCAATCAATCGTCTGTCAATCCGTAATTCTGTCATCACCTTCAGTAATGGCGGGATCAGAATCGGAATAAAGGCAATATGGATCGGAATCACATTCTGTGAAAAACAAGCCATGATTAATATGGATAAAACGATAAGTGCTTTTGAAAGGGCTGTCTTTCTTGAATCACCTTTTTTCCCCACTACCTTCAATACCCAGTCAACCAGAAGGTTCGGAATTCCCGTGTAAGAAATCGCCACCGCGAATCCACCTAATAATGCATAACTCAAGGCAATATTCGCCCCTCCGCTTATTCCTTCAGAAAATACGGATATTGTTTCATTCAAACCCATTCCACCCGTCAGTCCTCCGACTAACGCTCCAGTGATCAGAGCGAATACCACATTCACGCGTACCAGACTTAGTACAAGCATGACAAGAACCGCTATTACAACTGCATTCATCATGTCTTCCTCCTCAAATATTTCCATACAACACTATATCTGTATGCTTTAGTTCGATAAATTGGTAGAGTGATAAAATCACGATTTCTACTTTATCAAGATAAAGAGAGTTTGTCAACATTTTAATAGGATATGAGGTTGGAGGAAATGAGAGGGAAAAAAATCACCCTTGAATCCTTTTCTATTAAAGAATAAAAAAACAGCCATTCTCTTGAGGAGCGGCTGTAGTCGTTCATTTAATTATGATAAGAAACGTCTAAAATCGACTGGATTGACGAAACATGTCCAACAGCCTGCAGGTAAACCCACAGCTCCTCTCACGCAGAAATCGTCTATGATTTTATACCATAACTCATAATCTCAATCCTTCTTTCTAACCAGATGAATCAGATAATACATTTGTGAAATGATAAACGAAAGCAGAATGACGATTATGACTCCGAATAGAAACATCACTCCCTCTGCAGGATCTCCTCCGTCCATAAAGAAAGAGCCCACTATGAAGAACAGTATCCCACTAACGAACAGGCATAAGAAGAAAATACTAATGTACCTTGACATTAAAATTCCCCCTATAAAACCATTTTCCTAAATAGATCTATTCTTTTAAGTGAAGGAGCTTATAATAGTGAAAATAACCAGCCAGTAATCCTACTGCCAACAGGACGCTCCCGCCGGCTAAAAAGCTATTTGTGTAACCCTCGATCACATTTAGATATAGATCATGATTCGCACCGCCTCTCTTACTTAACCAGTATTCCCCTAGAGAGACTCCAAAATTGACACTGAAAAAAACCATGATCCCCCCTGCCAGACTGATCAAAGCACTTATCATCATCAGCCCTTCAAGTTTAACCTTAGTCATTTATTTTTCCCCTTTTCATGAGCTGAAAGCCCTTTTTAATGAAAAATAGAAATGGAAGCACCTAATCAAATCCCTCACGTCCCCTTTGAATAACCATATTATTATTGTTTCACTCTATATCATACTATAAAAGGAAAATGATCCCTTTTTTCAGATGAAAGCAGCATTTCGAAAGTAAGGCTGTCATCCCTCCTCACAAAAAAGCCTTTCTTCCGTGCTGCCTATACACAGAAGAAAGACTTTCTCATTCATCACATTATTTCTCTACAGGGACAAAACGTTCGACTAATAGCGCAAGAGTTCTTGCCATTACGCCCGTTCCACCTGCCGGCCCCAGTTCATAGCTGCCTTTGGTCGTCGCTGTTCCGGCGATATCCAGGTGTACCCAAGGAAGCCCTTCAGCAAATTCTCCGACGAATGCTCCACCCATGATGGCATGTCCAGCACGTCCCGGTGAATTGTTCAAGTCAGCGATGTCACTTCCACGAACCCTTTTCTTATCGTTTTCCGTATAAGGAAGCTGCCAGATATATTCACCTGATTCCCCCGATGCTTCCAGCACCTGCTCAAAGAAAGCTTCATGATTCGTCATGGCACCTGTTTTATCTTCTCCAAGGGCAATGATAACTCCCCCGGTCAAGGTTGCAACGTCCACTAAATAATTGGCTCCCTGATGCTTCGCATATGTCATACCGTCAGCAAGGGCGAGACGGCCCTCAGCGTCTGTGTTCAACACTTCAATGGTTTTACCGCTCATGGATGTAATCACATCGTCAGGCTTGAATGCAGAACCACTCACCATGTTATCTGTGGAAGGGATGACCGCAACCACATTCTGTTCCGGTTTGATCTCACCGATGATTTCCATGGCACCAAGGACCGCGGCAGCACCACCCATATCGGTTTTCATCCCTACGATTCCATCTTTCGGCTTAATCGAATAACCACCTGTATCAAACGTGATCCCCTTACCAACCAAGCCGATGACATCTTTCCATTCATCTTTTCCGGTATATTTAAGAACAATCATCTTCGGCGGTTCAACGGAACCCTGATTCACTGCCAGAAGTGCCCCCATACCAAGATGCTCCATCTCTTCTTTATCCAGGATCTCGACTTCAAAGTCGTATCGCTCTGCTAATTCAAGGGCGTATTCAGCCAATTTAGTAGAGGTTAATAGATTTCCAGGAGTATTCACCAGTGTACGCGCTGAATTGACTCCATTACCGAATGCTGAACCGATATGTAAAGCCGTTTCTACTTCTTTTACGTCTGAGCCAGTAAAGAATTCAATCGTATCAAAGTGCACTTCAGGTTGATTGGACTTCTTCTTATATCCATGAAACTCATATGTAGACATTGTAAAAGCTTCCATGTATGCGTGTGCCGCATCTGTAGCTGTCATTTCTTCCGTAACAAATGTATCCAACGCCACGGAGAAAGAAGATACTTTCATTTCCTTCAAAGCCTTTGACGCGACTCCCAGGGATTCTTTCAATGAATCGAAGGTAAGTTCCTTTTGTTTTCCAAGACCTACACATACTATTCTTTTTGTCTCCAGTTTCCCGAAGGTATGTATCTTAGACACTTTCTTCACTTTGGAAGAAATGTCTCCGTCTTTTACCAGTTGTGTAAGATAACCCTCAAATGTCATGTCGAGCTCTTTTAGTTCCCCTTCGAATGTAGGCTGATCGTAAACCCCGACAACCAGGCATTCTTGATTAGCAGACGTAACCTCATTTTGTTTAATTGTCCATTTCATTCATCCGACACCTCCGTTTTCTATTATAACGGAGAAGTTCCGTTTTTTCGACTCACCCCGTCCCACAAAGTTACTTCAGAGATAATTAGGGTATGGTATAATGAGAACATTATATGTATTCAAACAATTGAAAGGGTGGCATCTCACGGCATGGAAGTATTGTTCAATTTCCCATTATGGGCATCTTTATTCTCGATCTTTTTTGCTCAATTTGTAAAGGTTCCCATACAATTTATCGCAACGAGGGAATTAAATTGGTCTTTAATCACCTCAACGGGCGGGATGCCGAGCTCCCATTCAGCCGCAGTAACGGCATTATCAACGGGAGTGGCTCTTGAAGTGGGCATGGATTCACCCATCTTTGCTGTTTCCGCCATGTTTGCCATCATTACCATGTTTGACGCGACGGGTGTCAGAAGGCAAGCAGGGGAACAAGCCATTGTACTCAACAGACTGATGGGGGATTTCCAGCGATTCGTGTCGGAAGCAAAGGGCTGGCAGAACAAGCCTGAACAGGAAAAACGCAAGGAGTTAAAAGAATTACTCGGCCACAAACCGATTGAAGTGTTTTTCGGTGGACTGTCCGGGATTATTCTCACCCTCCTGCTTCATTATTTCTTTATCGCTTAGGAGTGTTCCCATGAGAATTATTTCGATTTGTCCAAGCAACACCGAGTTGATTGATTACCTCGGATTGACTTCTCTCCTTGTGGGAGTCGATGATTATTCCGATTATCCTGAAGAGGTCAAGTCCCTTCCCCAGCTGGGACCGGATTTGTCTATCGATATGGATAAGGTGGAATCGTTACAACCCGATTTGGTCTTCGCTTCCTTGAGTGTCCCGGGTATGGAAAAGAATATAGAAGAGCTGAAAAAGCGGAACATCCCGCACATCACGTTGAATCCTCAGAGCTTTTCCGATATAGCCGATGACCTATTAACGGTTGGAAAGGCATGTGGAATCGAAGAGCATGCGATGAAGCGCCAGAGAGAATTCCAGCAGTCCTTGAATCGTTTGAAAACGATTGGCTCAACGGTTCACCATCCCCCTTCCCTGTACTGGGAATGGTGGCCAAAGCCTGTATTCACCCCCGGGAAGATCAACTGGTTAACAGAGTTGAGCGAGATGGTAGGGGCACGAAATCTCTTCCATGATGTGGAGCTTTCAAGCGTCCAAACGGATTGGGACGATGTCCTGCAGCGGGATCCTGACTTTATTTGTCTTGCCTGGGTAGGGGTACAGAAGAAACGGGTTAACCCTGATATCCTGAAGAAACGGCCTGGTTGGGATCATATGAGGGCCGTTCAAGAAGAGCGGATTTTCATTTTGGAGGAAGCACTGTACTGCAGGCCATCCCCCCTCCTTTTGAAGGGTGCTGTAAAGCTTGCCCGGCTCCTTCATCCTGACTTATATGAAAAGAGTGTATGATAAAAAAACTCGCAGCCTGAGTCGACTGCGAGTTTTTTCTATTCCTCTTTTGGAGATAAGATCTGTTGCCTAAACACTTGCATGGATTTATTTTCGTTCAGTTCCACTAATTCCTGTTCCGACAGCTTTCCTGAACCTATCTGGATCACATAAACATCAAGGGTCTGTTTTCCCCATTTAGTATACACATCATCCACTGTCTCATAATAAAGGTCCAGTTTATTCCCCTTAATAGCGCTCCCTTTATCGGCTACGACCCCATACCCATAAT
Organism: Bacillus sp. RO3; assembly: GCF_012911895.1. Taxonomy (GTDB): domain Bacteria; phylum Bacillota; class Bacilli; order Bacillales; family Bacillaceae_B; genus Rossellomorea. The sequence continues at coordinate 65,674 of NZ_JAAXCV010000021.1, read as the reverse complement.
GGGGGATAAAGAGAATGGTACCAATAGGATAGACGGTAAGGTCGGCTGCAATCGTAGAATATAAGTCTCGTTTCACCTTCACTCCAGAGTATGTAATTCCATAGAGGGGATGCCCTGGATTTTTTCCGGTTGATTCAACCCCTGCTGTATAACCCGTCGCCACAACCGTGTGCTTCGTATAACGATCCCAGTCCACGGACTCTTCCAACGTCCTGGGTGCTTCCTCTGCACTCGCGGAAATTTGGGTTTTATAACCTGCCAACCTCTTTAAAAACTTAAAGGACAAACTTAAGCGTTTCGCCTTGTGTTCTTTATCATTCAAACTTGTTTGCTCATGGTCGTCTTTATCCATCAACCAGGTTTTAAAGGTCTGGGCCTCTACTCCTGAAACCGATTGAAAGGTTGTCCCCAGGGCCAGGATAAATAAACTGACCATCACTAAGCGCTTTGTCCATATTTTGATCAAATTCATGTATTCACTCCTCCCACCCTTATTACTTCCCAACCAGGAGGAGGTCTATGCATAAATTAAGAAAAAAATCGAATAGTTTCAATATTTGGAAACATCAGGATGAATGTTATTTTGAAGAATCGCGAAATGAAACCATTCCATTTTCTCAGTTAAATAAAAAACCGTTCAACGCGAGTAAACGATCTCGGTTAAACGGTTAACATCAAAACATACGATATCCTTTTGCTCTCAGGATTCTCATCACGACTCCCGAAAGGATCGCCCCAGCCAGGCCACTGCCAAGAATCACAAGATCCGCAACTGCCAGGTGACTCAGTTTTGTTCCCAAATCTGAAAAAGACTCTCCTGCATTTCTGAAATAATCTATAAACCGGACTTCATCTACAATAAAGATGACGACGATGGGATAAATGACGGCCATAATCCACGTCATACGCAATAGCATATTTAACAAAAAGCCTATTCCGAAAAATAGAACAAAAAATAAGAGCATTGAAATGATCATTACATGTATAGGCATTTTACCGGATACACCTCCATAAACACTAAAGAATAGTGTACCCCGAGTGTAATGAAAGCGTCAATATATACAGAGGGAATTTGCAGCGTTTTCACAAAAATAACACAAATCGAAACGACAAGCATATGGTGAGTACACCGGAAAAGTGGTCTTTGCCTTTTTGATATACTCGCCTTATGACCTCGGGGAACTAGCCGCTGGAGCTTGATGAAAAGCGGAGGAGTTTAGCACCCTTGTCATGTTGTTCACATCACAAAAAAAAACCCAACTCAGGATCCACACTCCCGTATCCGAGGTATGGACCTTCATCAGGTCTCCTTTTATCTTCTATCCTTTAGGGCTTATTTTTGTTTCCCGCTGCCTCCGCAGCATGGGCAGGTTTCAGAACCACCCAATACTAACTGAAAGTATCCTTTTCCTGAACAGTAAATACAGTATTTTGCTTTAGTACTCGCAGTAGCTCTCATCATTACCTCTCCCTTTTCATTAATTTCTTAATTTTCTGATAATATATCATCTATCCAACTAATTGAAAAGGGACATTAGAGGGGATGTACCTCTAAGAAAGCGAATACATTTATGTTTTTCTTTCATTATCTCTTTCTTTCTTAGAATTAACAGAATTTTATAAAAATAATCGATAGTCGCTGTACGCAAATTGGTCTCCAGGATTAATTCCATCTAAGGGTTTTAACGTTTTCTGAGATGACAGTCTTTTGATCATCTCATGGACCATGACAGATGTTTTCTCATCCTGTACTAATTCGTCAGGAGATCTCCACTGAACATCCCATAGTTCTTTTTCTTCTATTTTTATTGAAGTATTTCTCTTGTTTTCCAACAAAAAAATCATCATGTTATCGCTGATATCCTGTTGAATCACTCCAGACCTTACGCCAATGATTCCTTTGACCTCGGTATGTAACCCTGTTTCTTCTTTTACTTCTCTCTTAACTGCTTCATCGACGGCTTCGCCTGCATTGACGAAGCCGGCCGGAAGGGACCACATCCCTTTCAATCCGCTGTATTTCTTTTTCACCACCAGCCACTTTCCATTTTCGTCGACGACGAGTCCGGCAACTGCCAGCCATACCTTTCCTCTTTTCATCGTAAAGCACCCCTTCTCCATTTTCCCATAACAAAAAGCAGAGTGGAATCCACCCTGCTTTTCTTGTTTAATAAGAATTAAAAGAATTTGAACTTTCCTTTTTTGAAGACAAGTGACGGGCCGCCAACCATATACAGCGCACGGTTGTCGACAACCTTCTTCATGAAGGAAGCTTTTGTTCCAGTGATTTTCTTACCGTAAACGACACCGATTGCATCGTCTTCACCAAGAGAACACACTGTTCCTTTAATATCTGGAGTGAATGATTCCAGATCCTCTTTACCATGGAGTAAAGAAGCAATGTTTCGTGCACACACTTCACCCTGCTGCATGGCAATTTGTGCAGTCGGCGGGTATGGACGCTCTGTTTCTTCATTGATCATGAGTGAGCAGTCACCGATGATGAAGATATTGTCATGACCTGGTGCGCGAAGATCTTCGTTAATCTTGACGCGGGCACGCATGTTTTCAATTCCCGCTCTTTCGATGATGGAGTTACCACGGACACCCGCAGCCCAAACGATCGTTCCGGCTTTGATTTCTTCTACTTCGTCTTCCCCTTTAGCGATGAGTACGCTGTCTGCCTTTGCTTCCTTCAACGGAGTTCCGATGTGGAATTCAACGCCTTTTTTCTCAAGCTTGGCACGAGCATATTTCACTAGCTCTGGATCAAATCCAGGAAGGATCATTGGAGCAGCTTCTACACAGACGATGCGCACTTTTTTGCGGTCGATATCATATTCATGGCAAAGTTCAGGAACACGGTTACCTAATTCACCAAGGAATTCAATACCTGTGAAGCCTGCTCCACCTACAACGATTGTAAGGCGCTCATCGTTCTTCTCTTCTTCGTTCTTATACGTAGCAAATTGTAACTCAATGTGCTCACGGATTTGACGGGCAGAGTTAATATTTGAAATCATGAATGCATGCTCATGTAGACCTTGGATACCAAATGTTTCAGATTCAGCTCCTAATGCAACAACCAGATAATCAAACTCTACTTCACCTTCACTTGTGATGACTTTCTTTTCTTCTACTTTAATGTCTTCAACAGTAGCTTGTAAGAAGTTCACTTTGCTCGTGTTGACAACATCTTTGATGCTGTAGCGTACACGATCGTGGTGAAGGGTACCGGCAGAAGCTTCGTGTAACCAAGTGGTTTCGTAGTGATAATCATTTTTATTAACTAAAATAATTTCTGCTTCATTTGTACCTAATTGCTTTTGAAGACGGGTTACCGTCATTAGTCCACCGTAACCTGCACCTAATACAACGATTCTTGGCTTTCTCAACTGAATCACATCCACCTTTTTTGATAAATTTGCTTTGGATACTCTTAGAGTCCTCCACATCATGCTTTTTTATCCCGTTCAATCTGGTGCTATTACCTTTTTCCCTGCAGGTAAAAAACCGAAACAAATTAAACGTGATATTTTCCTTTATAATTGAGGAAAATAGTGTATTAAAAATAAATAAATACGATAACTAAGAAAGTATGTGACCTATTTCACGAACTCCTATAGAGCTATGCGAAAATTGTCATAAATTCTTAACAATATGCCTACATTACATAATATTCTTTTTATCATGCATTTTCAAGATATATATAGGAAATTGAAAACTTAAGAATATTTAAATAATATTAAAAAATGGACGGGTCTCTCCATGGTGCTGGATCAAGAAAAACGGAGGCAGTCGCGGAGGCTTAATCATGTCATCCAAATGACTGATTATTCCAAATAATAAAATCAATTATTGTGTAGAATCGGGAGCATTATGATAAAATATACTAAAATCAAGAACATCTTTATTGTTGGAGGGATCTAGTTGAAGGAAGATCAAAAAGTGTATGATATTACAATCATAGGCGGCGGTCCTACGGGGCTGTTTACGGCGTTCTATGGTGGGATGAGAAAAGCATCAGTTAAGATCATCGAAAGTTTACCTCAGCTCGGAGGCCAATTGGCTACGCTGTATCCCGAGAAATACATATATGATGTTGCCGGTTTTCCCAAAGTGAAAGCACAGGATCTTGTCAATAATTTAAAAGAACAGATGGGAAAATTTGAAACGACCATTTGTTTGGAGCAAGCTGTGGAAGGCGTAGAAAAGCAGGCAGATGGAATGTTTAAGCTGACGACGGATAAAGAAGTCCATTTTTCTAGAACAATCATCATTACGGCAGGAAACGGCGCTTTCCAACCCCGTCGCCTGGAACTTGAGCATGCTTCTCGATTTGAGGGAAAGAATCTTCACTATTTTGTTGATAACCTGGAGCATTTCAGGGGCAAGAAAGTGGTCATTTGCGGCGGCGGAGATTCAGCCGTGGACTGGGCCCTTATGCTTGAGCCGATTGCGGAAAAGGTATATCTCGTCCACCGAAGGGATAAATTCCGTGCACATGAGCACAGCGTGGAGAATTTACACAACTCCACTGTAGAACTGAAAACCCCTTATGTCCCTTCAGAATTGGTGGTGGATGAGAACAAAATCAATCAGCTCATACTAGAGGAAACCAAAGGGGATGAAAAGGAAATACTTGATCTGGATGAGTTAATTGTCAACTTTGGATTTGTCTCTTCTCTTGGTCCGATTAAGGATTGGGGACTTGAAATTGAAAAGAATTCCATTGTCGTGAATTCCAGAATGGAAACGAATATTCCAGGCATTTATGCAGCAGGCGATATCAGTACCTATGATGGAAAAGTGAAACTCATTGCAAGTGGTTTTGGAGAAGCTCCGACAGCCGTCAATAATGCCAAGGCTTACATGGATCCGAAAGCAAGGGTCCAGCCGATGCACAGTACGTCCATGTTTACAGATTGATATGACCTTTATTCGGGAGGCCCAGGAAACGAATTCCTGGGTCTCTTGTTCATGAAACTCAGGTAAAGCCTGCCATTGGTTTGTAAAAGAAACCATTACTTTTTTTCAGCTATCTTTTTTAACTCAATTGCACGATTCACAATGAAATTTCTCATATATTTTTCCAGAAATAACACATCTGCTAACTTACCGAGAATCCCCAAAGGAGATGTATAGGAAAAGGTATCCTTCATCATCGTCCCTGTTCCACTCTCTATGAATTCGTGGGTATGAGTAAATGAGTGGAATGCTCCCTTCACCATGACGTCTTTAAAGGTATAAGGTCTTTCCATTTCAACTATTTTAGCTGTTAATTTCTGTTTGATACCAAAATGCGTAGCTTCCCAAGTGACTGTATCACCTTTTTCCATCAGCCCGACTGTCACTCCATCAACGGCTCTTTCATTTGTTTTCTTTGTCGTTTCAGTGTGTACTTCCACGTTTCTCGCAAGATCAAAACAGACATTGGCTGGTGCATCGATATAAATAGCATGTTTGATTATAGGCATATTTTATTCCCTTTCAGTTAGTTGGAGCCTATGTAGCGTCCGTTCGTTTAACCCATTCTTTCTTATTTTATATCGAGAATCCAGAACGTGCCAGGCGGTTGACAAGATACTTTTTGAGGAGGATCCCATGTATACCCCTAAAGATTTCATTATTCATGATCAAGAAGCCCTTTATACCATTATGGAAGAGAATAGTTTCGCAACCGTCTATTCTCAGCTCCGCGGGAGGCCGTATGCCACACATTTGCCCCTTTACTTAGACCGTGAAGAGCGTTGCCTCTATGGGCACTTCGCCAAGGCAAACCCACATTGGAAGGAAGCGGAAGAACAGGAAATGCTGGTTGTCTTCCAAGGACCTCATGCCTATATATCCCCTTCATGGTATGAAACCGATCAAACCGTTCCTACCTGGAATTATGTGGCGGTGCACGTATACGGACTACTCGAGCTGTTGGAAGAAGCCGAAACCCTCCAAACCCTTTCCGAACTCGTAAAGAATTATGAGGAGCCCGACAGTCCTTACTCATTAGATGCTGTCGATGAGAAAATCCAGAAGGGCCTTAGAAAAGGGATTGTAGGGTTTAAAATTTCCATTCAATCCATCGAAGGGAAAGCGAAGCTCAGCCAGAATCATCCCTTAACTAGACAGCAGCGTGTCATCGAACACCTTGAACACATCCAAAGCGACAACAGTAAGGGGATTGCCAGACTGATGGAGCAGAATGTCCAATTGAAGACGTAATCTCTGTTGAAGTACAGTCACTTCACCCAAGCCTATTGATTTGTTTATTTTCATCATGAATGGGTAGACCAATAGTAGGACAAAAAACTCATATAAAGGATGATGGATGAAATGAATGTATTAGTGATAGGAGCGAACGGTCACACTGGCCGCCATATACTGAAAGAACTTTCTAACAGTCCCCAGCATATTGCGAGGGCCATGATTCGCAAAACGGAACAGGCGAAGGAAATGGAAGAGCTGGGTGCGAGACCCATTGTGGCTGATCTTGAACAGGACTTTTCGTACGCCCTTGAAAATGTGAATGCTGTCATTTTTGCTGCTGGAAGCGGTGGGTCGACCGGTGACGATAAGACCCTTGCCATCGATCAGGAAGGGGCAAAGAAAGCGGTGGACTATGCCAAGAAGATGGGGGTAGAGCGTTTTGTCATGCTCAGTTCCATGGGTGCCGATCACCCTTCAAGCGGTCCGGATGAGTTGCAATTCTATTTAAAAGCTAAGGGTAAAGCCGATGCTCATCTGAAAGAGAGCGGCTTGAACTATACCATCGTCCGCCCTGGAGCTCTTTCATTCGACGATGGGACAGGCAAAATTGAAGCCGCCTCTTCCATTGAAGACAAAAGCAGGGACATTCCACGTGAAGATGTCGCAAAAGTGCTCGTCGATTCTCTTACCGTCGAGGAAACGAACCACAAGGTTTTTGAAATCCTGAGCGGTGACACTCCCGTCGAAGAAGCGTTAAAAACCATCCAATAAATGGAGAAAAGGGACGGACCTGACAAGGTCCGTCCCTTTATATGTTTAGCAATCCTCAGGCGTACCCTTATTCGTCGCCGTCACGAATGATGATCCACATCCGCAGGACGCGATGGCGTTCGGATTGTCAATGGTGAATCCGCCGCCCATCATGGACTGCTTATAATCTATTTTCGTCCCGTTCAAGATGGGTGCATCTTCTTTTGCCACAACCAGTTTGATTCCGTGCTGTTCTGTTGTGGTATCTCCATCTTGAAGATCATGTTCGAATCCCATTCCGTATGAAAGGCCGCTGCAGCCCCCACCTTTTACCGCTACCCGTAACATGGCATCTGTTTCATCATGTTCCTTCATCATATCTTTAATCTGAAGGGCAGCCGCTTCTGTTAGAATGACTACTTCACTCATTCATTACACCCCCAACCTTTTCATTTCTTACTACTTAGTATACTCCTTTCTATTTTACTACTCAACCAAAGGGGCTTTGGTGAATAAATGGAAGAAAACTTTTTCATACCATGATTGATCCCGTGACTTTTTTCCTTATATTCTTAAAAAAATAGTGGTGACCCTTCCTACCGTCAAGGTATAATAAGGTAAATAGTCCCGATTGTGAGGTGATATTCATGACGGTTGTGACACCCTTTTATGATAAAAAAACACAGTGTCTCTCATGCAAACACTCCTACACGACAACGAGAATCAGAACCCGCTTTGTAAAGCTGGCTGGATATGATAGTGACTTTTGCCCCCTATACGAATCCGAGGAAATAAATCCTTTGCTCTATAACGTATCTGTTTGTCCGAGGTGCGGGTTTTCTTATACGGATGATTTCACAAAGTATATCCCCCCTGTTCTTAAAGCTGAGTTGGAGAAGAAAATCAGTCTGCACTGGCAGCCTCAGGATTACGGAAAGCACAGATCTTGTGAGGATGCGATCAATACATATAAACTGGCTGCCTACTGTGCTCTGATTAAAAAGGAGAAAAAAGTGACGATAGCCGGTTTATATCTCCGAACTGCCTGGCTTTATCGAAAGATCAGTGAAAAAGAACATGAAAGACGTTTCATCAACCTCGCTACCCATGAATATATTGACGCCTACATGACGGATGGGGTGTCAGGTACTCTGATGTCAGAAACCAAGCTGTTGTATATCATTGCAGAATTATTAAGGAGACAGGATAAGATAGAGGAAGCGGTCGCATATCTTAATAAAGTCATCAGCAAGCAGCATCTATCAACCGAACCTAAAATCATTGAAATGGCCAAAGACCGCTGGTACGAAATTCGTGAGATTTATAAAGAAGCAAAGACTACATAATAAGAAACTAGCGGATTTGCGCTAGTTTTTTTCATCAATCCCGGGACAATATGCTTCAAGCCTATTCCCATCCGGTCCGTAAAAGGTAAAGTGTTTTTAAACCACGAACTTCATTTGACATCAATGCTCTCTTCTAAAGTAAGGTCACTCCCTGAAATACGATCTGCTTTCAGAAGCTTTTCGTAGCTAACATAACCATCATTCTGTGCATAACTTACGCGTGCAGTAGCCACGATGCCTCCTCCCTTTCCTTTCAATTCCAATAAGGTTGTAATATACTCATTTTGTTCGTGGCTGCTTTTATAATAGATGTAGGTATGGGTGTCATCATGAAATACACGATACCCCGTATTCTCCGGATCTATGTATATAGCTTCCCGAATCGCCTCAGGTGCATCCTCAACGGCTATATCCTCATAGCTGACTGTGAATGCAATGAACTTATCATAAAAGAACAGTAACACGATGATTATCATCATCCCTGCCATTACCCTTTTCTTAATAGGAGTTCACCTCTGTCTTATTGATGACTGTCTCTACACTGATCAACTCCAGTAATTTCGCCGATTCTTCCTTGTCGAGACTCGTACATTCATTTTGTCCCCGGGTCATGTCCACCCCTAAAGGGTCTGTCCCCTGATATTCATAAACATTCAGTGACAGAACCCGAGATTGGAGGTCATGGTGTTTTTGTAAAATGAACCATTGAAGTGTTACGCCAACGTCACGTTTCACCCCTTGAAAGCATCCACAATCAGCGAAGGAAAAGCGAGTTTGTCCCCTTGATTCCTAGGATCATACTTCTTCGACCGGAAAATCACCCCGTCAGCGCCGTCCCAAACGTTTTGATGAAACTTCCCTTCTTCATCACAATACTCCAGGAGCCTCACTTCATATCCAGCCGTCTCAAACAGTTCCGTCAAGGTGTGATAATTATGGACGATTTTATGACTTGCTGCCGGGTGGTCTTTCGGGCCTGGCCCGCCAACCTGAACAATCTGTTGATAATCTTCGTCAGGGAAATAACCGTCGGGAACTGCGCACCGGATATACCCGGAAGGTTTTAAATAGTTTTTACACAGTTCCGCCGCCGCTAGTCCTTCGTCATAGGTAAGGTGTTCCCAGACGTGCTCCGCCAAAATGGCATCTACAGAGCTTGCGGGGAATCTTTTTTCCCACGTACTTTCGTCTAATACATTTAAATCCTCTTCCTGTGTGTGTATCCAGCCTGGATTATTCACATATTCCCCTGCTCCGATCACAATTTTAACTCCATTTGACATCGTGTTCATCTTGCAGTAGCCCCTCTCTACTTGCAGCCTAAGCTTCGTTCACTAATGGACAAACGTCAACTCATTTTAATCTTCATGAACTTCTTTTAATTCTTGCTTTCAAGTAATTCTATTATCCTATCCAATTTCTTATTAATCTCATTAGAAGTATGAACCTCTCTCTTGCCATTGATAATGAGCCTTCTAATGAACAAAAAGAATGACACTCCTCCTAATAAAAGCAGTGAAAAGAAGAACAATTGAAAAAGAACCTCTCCTACGTACATCATGACCTTCCCACCTTTTTAGGATAATGTTCAGCATAAAAACATATGACTCCACCATCAATCAGTAATCATTGTAATTAAGGGAAAAAAAATAATGTATAGACCATGTAGGTCGTTGAATGGAAGGTGGATCTATTGCACCGCCCATTTACCGTAAGAAAAATCAAACGTAAATAGTTTGTTTCAGAATGATTCCCTTCTCTACGCCAAACCGGATAAGACCTTCATAAGGGTCTCCCGTTATGTCCAAAAGCTTGCAAAATGCCGGCTCTGTTTTATATCCTTGTTGTTTGAGATGGATCACTTTCTGTTTAAGAGCAGGAAATGTCTGCAACAGTTTATGCTCTATCATCATGTGAAGATACGCATGTTGCTTATGTACTGGTTGAGCCTGACCAAACAATTCAAACTCAAAATCCCTGAAGATAAAATTCGCTATAACGACTTCCCTTCCCTTTTGCCTGCTCCTTTTAAGTGTAAATCCATCCAGGCAGTTGTATGCCTTTTGAAGCTTTTCTTCAAATAAATCTAAGTCATGAACCTCCATAATGATGTCCAGGTCTGAACCGGAGATATCTATCCCGATGGGCAGCGTTCCGCATAACACAGGACTGTAGGAACTCCATTGATTCAGCACATCCAGTTCAATGATGGCTGAATACGCACTTTGTTGCTTTTCATTCCCGGTTTTCATGTTCTCAAATAGATCTGACAATGGCACTCCCTCCCCTCCTGATAATCTGGGAACCTATAATCGTTCATAAACTAAAAATTCACGAAATGTTAATCATTCAAACCCTTTCCCTCAAGAATGTGTCCTGTAAACTTGTCAACTCTTGATGCACGGGTTTTGGATTGTTTGGCTTTGGAAAAGTATAGAATGTACGCCCGTTGCCGTCCAGGAGTCAATTCGTCAAAAGCTTTTTTCAATGCAGGTACTTCTTCGAATTTATGCTGAAGCTCCTCGGGAATGGTGTATTCTTCTGTCTTTTTCATTTCCACTTCCAAACCGGCCTTTTCCACTTCAATCGCTTCTTGAATATAGGCTTTCAGGATGGAATCCATTTCAATGATTTCCTGGACATGAGTGAACCGGATCTGACGCGCCGCCTGTACATTCTCTGTTTGTTGAACGAGAATTCCATGTGTATCCTTTACCAAAGCCCCTTTGTGAAACAAAAGCGCACAATAGTCTTTAAACCCGTGCATCAACACGATGTTTTTATCGTTCAGGGTGTAACAGGGATGCATCCATTTGATTTCTTCTGTCAGCTCATCAAAATCAAGAATGATCCTTCTCAACTCCTCATATTCCTCGCGCCACTTATCGGTTTTTTTTATAAATCCATCCACCTTTCGATTCTTTCGACTGTCTGTCATAAAGGTACCCCCTCAGCTTCATCTTTCTACTTCCGCCAAAAACTTGTCATTTCAGCTTTATCCTGAATATTGTATGTAATCATCTTTTCCAGTAATTTGTAATCTACCGGGTCTTTCCACTTAATACGAAACAACCCTTTTGTAGCACTGTAGCCGGCTTGTTCAATCCTGTCGGCAAAATGGGTCATGGTCACTTCCTCAGGTGCAACACTTACATGATGCTTCGCTGCGTCGATCCCGATAATAAATGTGCCGTGATCTGTAAACATGGGTGTATTCCATTTCACTTGAGGCTCCAATTGCGGGAATTGCTCCATCACCCAATTCAGGATTTCCTCCATTCGGTTGCGGTGGCCGGGATTCTCGATACCTGCTACATACGCTTCAAACACGCCCATCTTATCCCTCCTGCTCTATTATTTCCTCTGACTTCGTAACACCGTGATAAACCCTTCCAAAATATCATGAGAAACTGTGAATCCTTTCCGCTTATAGAATTCCAATGCCTCTTGGTTCCCATTCGACGTAAAGACAAAGTAATCCTCCACATCCTCAAATGTGTTCAACCAATCCATCGACATATCAAATAGCCTGGATCCCACACCGAATTGTCGATACCCCTCTTTAATATAAAACTGGGAGAGACAACCGACATGATCCCGTTGCACCGATGAAAGGTCAAAAAACGTGGCAAATTGATTAGAATACGCTTCTTTAGGAGAAATGTTGGTATATACATAGGCAACTACTTCATCTTGTTTATGTGGATCCTTTACAGTGACTATATAATTGTGCAGGGCATTTTTAATCGATGGCAGCATCCTAGTGTCAAAATTCATGCTGTCAAACCGTTCCGGTGTAATGACAGCCTTCGACTGCTGAAAGTTCATCAGTTCATTGCACAAGTCCCGGCACTGTTCTGCCTTTTCTTCCGGTATCACTTCATATAATAGATTCATCTACATTTCCTCCATTTTAAACTGTTGCACAGGGCATCATCACACTCTACAGCCTTCGTCCCGCACTGTACTATTTTCTCTGTTGATTGAATGTATTCCTTTAAAGGTAACCACAAAAAAGGACGCTGCCTTTTTGCAATGTCCTCTCAAACTCCATTTTTACGCCCCTGTCAAAGCTGTGACTGTTGGTAACCATTCTTAACTGGTCGAGCGAAACACTCATTCCCCCTATTCCCAAATAAGAAGACCTAATGTATTGCTTTCTTTTCATTATAATCGATTTGATTAAACTTACGCTTCCAAGAAGGTCAGCACCGTCTCTACAAATTTGTCTGTTTCCTCCAAATCCGGGAAATGAGCGCTCTTTTCAAAGACGACTAATCTGCTGTTACTAAGATGGGAATGAATCAGTTTAGAGAGTGGCACTCCTGTATTTCGATCGAACACGCCTGTGATGATCAATGTCTGGTTTTCTACTTGTTCCAGCCGAAGAGGGAGGGGAACTTCCATTGGATGGTTCCTGAGGGCCTTCATCATGAACCCTGTATTGTTCAAACGGCTTTCTTCCCATAGGAGTCTATTCTTACTCGCTATTACCTGATCTTCGAATAATAAGAGATCAACGGTATCAGGTCCTGCCAGTTCCCAGATTCTATCGTGGATCTCATCCAGTTCCCCCCCTCCTTGTAGAAGAGCTGATATTTCATTCAAAAGGGAGGGGCTGGCTATGGACATAAAGCCGGTGAATTGAGTCAATTTCTGAATATCTGTGTTCATTAAACTTGGGCCGGACAGGATAAGCTGATTGATTTCTTCAGGAATCACAACGGCCATTTCAAGAGCTAATTCTCCACCAAAGGAATATCCGAGAAGATCTACTTTATCAATCCCCAACCACTTTTTCAGTTGCACGAAATCTTTTACAAGCAGCTCGATGGAATAGTCTTCATTTGATTTTGGCATCTCAGATCGGCCACAGCCACGCTGTTCGTAATAAACGACGGTTCTTGATTGTGCCAATATGTGACCAGCCGTTCGTTCAAACACATAATGGTTTCCACCTGGCCCACCGTGAAGGATAATCAACGGAGTTGTTCCATTTTTGCTCCCTTCCACTTTTACCCAATGCTTCACTCCATTTATATTAACGCTGAACTCCCCATCTTTTAGGCTCATAATCTTCCTCCTTTTCATCCCACTATGTATTGGAGAGTACACCTGAATACTCCTTCTTCATTACTTGTCATCATATCTGAACATTCCCATGTTTTCCTTTTTCTTATCTCTCCACCCAGTATGTCATGAACAACCAACGTTGTTACCCCGCACTGCCCCTTTGCAGGCTCATCTTTCCTCCATTTCGTACTTGAATGGATGGACCAGGAACTTCTTAGCGCTTGATATACCCGTTTAACCGCGGAATTTTTCGCCATGCATGAAACTCCTTTACAAAAATATTGTTTACATTTGCATGAAACCATGATTTTAGCTTGTCAGCATAGCCTAACCGTTCAAGAGGATCACTCGTTTCGGATATACCAATTTAGGGATTTAATGCTGAAAGTCTTCATGCATGAGACGAACGGACGTTAACCACCCTTTGATTCAAAAGCCCCATGACCTTCTTTACAATCATGTCCACAAACTCGTCCACTTCCTGTGCTGAAAGATAGATAAACTTATGATTTTCAGGAATGGTACTAGTATGATAGAACCTGGTAATATTTTGGATCTGCTCTAACGTCTGACCCTTTGGGAAGAAACGTAAGTACTCCGGAAATTCAGTTATATGTTGAAATTCATTCCAAAAAATAGTGTCTTTATGATCTTTCAAATATAAAAAATCCAAACCATACCAATCTCTTTTCACCAATGAAGTATATTCAGGAGTATGCAATATCTCCTGATACACTTTCTCCTGTTTCTTTCTCTTCAAGAGGTTCACCCATTCTTCATCCGTCACTAAATGAATGTAGTACCCCAAGTGATAAGAAGACTCTGGAGAGGAGCTTTCTACTTCATGATCAAGATACTGATTGTAAAAAGACTCCGGGTTTATTCTTCCATCCGTCTTGAAATGGGTTACGGATTTTGGCGGTCGGGGTATACCGTCCTCCCCGATCAGCCCGCAATCGGGACCAATATTCCCAACCAAAAACTCTATAGGTGAAACAGGCCAATCCCTCTTTAGTAGTTCTTCAGCAATCCTAAAGTGTGTTACCCAAGTAGCCATCGTCTTCACTCCTTTATACGTTCAGTAAAGTCATTCTCCACCGATCTCAACTATTCCTTTATTTAGGTAAGGAAGTGGAGACATTCAGTCCTTCACATAAAGATGCTCTTCCTTTCCATTTTCCATATTGATATACCGCCAGGTCGAATCCTGATCGCTTAACCCATAGGCATGCACAGGGACAAACCCCCCAGAGGTTGAGGAATAGATGAAAAATGAATCGAACCATTTATATTTCCTTTTTTCCACCAGCTTTTTATCTTCGTTTTCCACTTTATCCTTTAGAAGCTCAGAACCCTCTTCGGCTGTAATGTTTTCAATGCCTTCCCCACGAAAGCCATGATGTATGGGAACCTCCTCAAGGCTGTTCATCATCCTGAATTCTCCTGACCTCGCATCGACATAGATCCTATTGGACTGATCAGAAAAAGCATATGCACGCATTGATCCGAACATGGGCATATACCCAAACGTATAATATTGATCGTTTACGTTACTGGAATCATTCACATTGATACCGAGATACTCGATGGCAAATGATTTATCCTCACCATACATTCTTTGAAGAAACGAACTTGCTTTCTCCTGTATCTCGTTCACATCTAATAGCTCTCCTTTTAACGTTGGAGATCCTGCGTCATCCATGCGGACCGGGTAACCCGAGAACGGATCTACTTCTCCCTCTATATCATGACGTTTAATCGTGAACCGATAGCGATCGTCCTCATTCTTATCTACCTTCACGTGTTGATGATCAACCTTTAAGAAATCCGCGATTCTCTTCTTCAGTTCTAGATCATCCATTGGTTTGACTTGATCGGGCAGCTGGTGAAATCGATTGTATGTATAAGTATGCTTGTTTATTTCTTCTATCGGCATGCTTAGATCTCTAACATCCACTGTTTGGAAATAAGAACTGTATCCATGATTAAACTTCTTGTAGTCCTCTTCCACTTCTTTTCTGTATTCTCCTGCATACCCGCTCAATCGATCATACATCTTTTGATCAATCTCATCCCATCGGCCATCCGATTTCCTTGCATGGAGGTTCTCAAGTGCTGTATAGAAGGATTGTTGGTTTACATATATGCTGGAACTTTTTAGCCTTTGCTTTTCAAACCAGTTCAACGATAGGGTCAATCTTTCTACTCCTTCATACATCCCTTGAAAATAGTTGTCCTTTAAGTAACGCAGCTCTTCACGGGATGCATCTGGGGTCGCTTCAATGATCTGTTCAAGGTCTTCAGCACTTTTGTATATGTGGTCATAAGCAGAAAATACTTGGTTACGCTGACTTTGATAGAAGTTAAGTAAGATGATCAGGAGAAAAACGCTAATAACCCCAAGTAGAATCTTCACCGATGAATGGGTGCTGCGACGGGATGAATTCGAAGTATCATACTCTTCTCCTTTAGATAGCTTGTAAATGGATCTGCACTCTTCACATCCTTTTATATGATCCTCCACCTCTCCTTTAACTGACAGACTGAGATCACCTGCTTCGTACAATGGATGTAGATGTTGTACAACCTCACAGGAAAATTTCATTTCCCGATTCCCCCCCACTCATATGTAATACCAATTATTTCAAATGATTCCTTTTTGGACAATCACTTATTCCATAAAGATATCATCACAAAATAGGACGCAATCATGAGAAAAGCGTCCATCAATTGAACCCTGAAAATAAACATCCGATCTTCAAGCTTTGAAATAAAGGAAGACAATGAGGAAAATGATCAGCCCGATTAAGAAAACAGGACCGATCCCCATACTATATACAACGTATATTCTGACATGAAGAATGATGCGGATTATATGGACAACCAGTAAGATAAACAGCAGTAAAATGACGGCACTCATAAAACGATCCTTATACAAATGATCAGCCCCAATCCAGAGCTTGATTCATCATCCAAGTGTTCCACTGAACTTGTACAATGAGTCTTTGTACATACTTATTTTGATTTAGTATGGATTATTAGTAAATTTTCCCAGTCTCACCCCACTGTTGATGACCATCCCATTTTTTGCGCAATGCATCATGTGGCATGAAAAAAGAGTGCCGGAATCTAATGATCCGGCACTCCTTTTTGATTGGATATGATCCATTTTGTTTTAGAACATTGGATTATCTTCAAGGAATTGATAGATATGATCCACCAGTTCTTCAGGTGTGTCCCCTGTCACGACTTCCCCATTCACGAGAGCATAAAAGGATTGGGCACATTTTCCACAGTATCCCAGGCATCCGTACTCTATGACATCAAGGTTGGGGTCTCTCTCTAATATTTCAAGCGCTTTTTGCGCACCGCTAGCAAGATTGCTTATACAAAATTCTATAATAGGTTTCAATTCCATCACCTCACTACTCTTTGTTATGCTACCTTTTTTTACCCTTATCGTCAATCATTTGGGTTCCGTCTAATGGTATAACAGATTGTGAACATTTTCGCTTATTTCTGTTGTGAAAACCCTGTTATTTCGATATACTTTTAATGTTAATAGGTTTATTAATGCAGGCTTTACCCGATATATGCTTCATATTGAAAATGCTTACTTTACAGGACACGTTTTCGCACGATGTCCTTTCAATCCTGTCCCACACCATTAGAGGGATATCATCATATACAAACACACTATTTCAACAATAATGTAGAGTGCAAAAAGGGGAAATTTTCATGAAACAATTAGTGCTGCTCGGCGGAGGATATGGGAACATGCGCGTTCTTCTTCGCTTATTACCCAATCAATTACCTGAAGATGTATCCATTACCCTGATTGACCGAAATCCTTACCACTGTCTTAAGACAGAGTACTACGCGTTAGCCGCAGGTACGATTTCGGATCAACATGTACGCGTATCATTCCCGGAACATGCCCGATTATCCTATGTATATGGAGATATTTCCGGAGTGGATATAGAGAACAAGCTCGTTCATATGAAGGACCAGGATCCGGTCCCTTACGATGATCTGGTCATTGGACTTGGGTGTGAGGATAAATATCACAATGTCCCTGGTGCCGATGAACATACTTACTCGATCCAAACGATTGAAAAATCCCGTAAAACGTACCAGACACTCTGTAACCTTCCAGCAGGTTCCATTGTTGGGATCGTTGGAGCAGGTTTGAGCGGGATTGAGTTAGCAAGTGAACTTCGCGAAAGCCGTTCTGATTTAAAAATTAAATTATTCGACCGTGGTCCACGTATCCTCAATGCCTTTCCTGAACGTTTAAGCTCATACGTACATGGATGGTTCGACGAAAATGACGTAGACATCGTCAATGGCTCGAATATTACGAAAGTGGAGCCAAACACCCTCCATAACCACGAAGAGCAGATTTTCTGCGACGCCATCGTTTGGACTGCAGGAATTCAGCCAAGTAAAGTCGTTCGTGATATGGATGTTGAAAAGGATGCAAGCGGTCGCGTTATTCTGACAAAGTATCACAACCTTCCCCAGGATGAGAATGTTTATGTGGTTGGTGACTGTGCAAGCCTTCCTCAAGCCCCAAGTGCCCAGCTTGCTGAAGGACAAGCGGAACAAATCGTCACAGTCCTACTTAAACGTTGGAAGAATGAACCGCTTCCAGAGGAGCTGCCTAAGATCAAGCTGAAGGGAATCCTCGGGTCACTCGGAAAGAAACATGGATTCGGACTTGTAAATGAACGCTCCATCACGGGCCGTGTCGCTCGATTGTTGAAGTCCGGTGTGTTGTGGATGTATAAATATCATAATGGATGATATAAAAAAGAACCGCGGATTGCGGTTCTTTTTTATATTTGAAGAATGTCAGGTTTTATCACCCGCGATTTTCAAAGATCATGATCCCCATCAAACGGCTTTATAACCGTATTTCTCTAACTCAGAATAAATGGTCTTTAATTTCGGGTTGCCTTCGCCGACAATATTCCCTTCTAACAGGACGATTGGATAAAACATATCCTCTTCAATCACCCGTTCAGCAAACTGCTTTACAGCTTCCTCATCTGGCGGGTTATGAATGTCTACATATTTAATGACAAAGGGCTGGTTTGGGTACTTGCGACTGACGGCAGCCTCCAGCCATTCGTATGTTTCCTTTGATGACGGCAAATTCACGCAGCTTGGACACAGGATTTCCGCACCATATACGTGCATTTCAACAGGTTTACGCTCCATCTTTCTCTCCCCTTTGTTTCCCTCTTTTGTATATTTTACAAAAAAAGCAGCACGGTTGGAACAGGAATGTATCAAATTTCTCTCGAGAAGCTTACTGTAGAAAAATTCCCGAAAAGAAATTCCCAATAGTTTGCAGGTTGATAGATTTTTTGTGAATATGTCATTATAATAGAGAGTAAGGAAAGGAGTAGATAATTATGGCTGAAAACGAAATGATTGCACCTGTTCAGGAAGTATTAGATAAATTACGACCGTTCCTGCTTCGCGATGGTGGAGACTGTGAACTTGTAGACGTTGAAGACGGGATTGTAAAACTGCGCCTGCTGGGGGCATGCGGAAGCTGCCCAAGTTCGACCATCACATTAAAAGCAGGTATCGAGCGCGCCTTAGTGGAAGAAGTCCCTGGTATCGTTGAAGTAGAGCAAGTATTCTAATACCATTTTTGAAGCAGCCTGTATCCTTCACTGGATACAGGCTGCTTTTTTTGACTATACAAATGTCTTTGGTTCGTTCCCCTTTAAGACAGCGAGAATATTCTCCACACATAAACTCATCATCCTGTAACGCGTTTCTTGTGATGCACTTCCGATATGAGGGAGGGCGACCACCTGGTCTAACGCAAGCAGCGGATGGTCTGGATCAATGGGCTCCGATTCGAATACATCCAGTCCTGCTCCTGCTATCTCCCCCGTTACGATCGCTCTTTCCAACGCCTCTTCATTGACCATTGCCCCACGGGCTGCATTGATGAAAATAGCGGTCTCCTTCATCACGGTGAATTGTTCTATCTGGAACATGCCCAATGTCCCCTCATTGAGAGGAGCAAGAACAACGACGAAATCAGAACGCTTCAGAAGATCTTCAAAGGTTGCATAATGAACACCAAGACGCTGTTCAGATTCTTTCTTTCTGGAACGATTATGATACAGGACCTCCATATTGAATCCTTTCGCCCTTCTTGCCACCGCTTCCCCGATGCTTCCCATTCCGACAATCCCCAACGTTTTCTGATGAATATCTAAACCAGCCAATAATAGGGGGGACCAGCTCTTCCATTTCCCCTCCTTGATATAACGGTCTGCCTCAACGATTCTCCTCGCAGTTGCCATTAACAAACCAAAGGTTAAATCAGCCGTTGTTTCCGTCAATACATCAGGTGTGTTGCAAATGATTACACCTCTTTGCTTTGCCGCTTCAAGGTCAATATTGTCATAGCCGACAGCAAGATTTGCCACCACCTTCAATGAAGGAGAATTCTGAATCAGCTCCTGATCAACGTTATCCGAAAGCATCGTAAGCAGCGCAGAGGAAGCCTCTGCTTTATGGAGGAGAATGTCCCTTGGTACAGGAACATCCTCATCCTCCCACATATCGACTTCAAACTGAGCCTGTAAGGGGGCAATAATTGATTCGGGAAGTTTTCTTGTGATATAGATGGATGGCCTCATATGTAGTCCCTACCTTCGCTTTTCTTTTTTACAGTTTAGCACAAAAGCAAAGGTCTTTTCTCTCCCTGATGAACATGGTTGGGACATGGATATTAAAGCCACCCTACAAGTGGGATCCCCCATTTTTTAACCGGTACTTCCGATAAATGATAAAAGTCTGACAGGAACGCTTCGTAATGATGGGAATTCTTCAGATAACGCTCCAGTTTTTCTTCCACTATCTTCTTCTTCTGCTCTGATTCGGAAATATAATATTCCTCGACGCACTCGAAATAGTGAAGTGGAAACAAGAGTCGGGAATACACCAGTCTCCACGAGAAAGGAGAAAGAGGAGTAATGGACTCATACTCTTTCATGAAGTTCTGAAGTTCAGGGTGGAAGGTTTGGCTTCTCATGAAATATCGTTCTCTCACCCACTCTGCAATGTCCCGGCTGCAGTGATCGAACACCCATTGAAATGGAAAGTGGATATGCATTTCCGTCCCCCACGTCGATTGAAGGAACCGCTCATGACAAATCGTACCTGCATCCTCAGGCTTTGGGTCCTCATCAAGCTCCGTATCCACCAAGTACTGAATGGCATTTTCTGACATAGCGCTGTAATACGGATAGCTTTCGGCAAAGCGGCGTTCAAACTCGTCAACCGGCTGATCCTGAATGACTTGATAGTACGCCTTTTCTAACTGGGCGAGCCGGGTCTCCCAGAGACTCTTCCACTTACCCATGCGGTTGATTTTTTCCACCTTCTCTTCAAAGGTCCGTCCCCTGAAATGGAACTTACTTAACTTTCTTCCAAGCTTTTGATCAGTTGGAGGTTGGGTGTGTTCATTTTGCAGGACCACATAGTCTTTATCTTTTTCTACAACGAGAAATCTTCCTTCCATACTGGGAACGAAGGTTGACACATAGCGGTCGCCCTGACTTTTCAAGTGCTCTGCTAATTTGTACAGTTCCACCAGGGTTTCCTGTTCCATATTCGATACGCCGACAATACTATATACTAATCCCCCGACCATATATCGATCCATCATTCCATCAAAGAATGCCCGCTCTGGATGCAAACCAAAATGATTGATTAATATTTCTTGAGACATGCTGACCTCTCCTATCTAGGACCGTCATTTTTAAAAGGTGATGCGTGTCAACGGAGTACTTTTTCATATTGTTCTTTTCCACTAAATTCAGTTCATTCAGAACCTTACAGTTTATATAAAAACAAGCTTTACGGATCTATTCATGAATATCTGAAACCGGAGATGGGCAAGAATGAGATTAGAAGCTATTATTATGTCTATTTTTCAAATGGGTATCATATGTGTAAAACAAGGCTTCGTCTAATCGAAATAGGGGTTTTATAATCTTTCAAAGAAAAGGTGAATAGGATGAAGGATAAAGAATCAATGGATTTATTAGAGAAGACGGCACGCAAATGGCTGCATGACAGAGGAGTGGAAATTGAAGACATCGCTCAACTGGTCATGTACCTTCAACAGAAGTATCATCCTGATCTCGAACTTGAGGAATGTGTGTATAATGTTGAACGTGTATTAACAAAGCGGGAAGTACAGAATGCGATACTGACAGGCATTCAACTTGATATATTAGCTGAGAAAAAGAAGTTGGAAGAACCGCTTCAATCGATTATTGATGTAGATGAAGGATTATATGGTGTAGATGAGATCCTCGCCTTTTCCATTGTGAATGTGTATGGATCAATCGGATTCACCAATTACGGATATATCGATAAGCAAAAGCCCGGTATCCTGGAGAAGTTAAATGATAAATCGTCCGGTATGTGCCATACCTTCCTGGACGATATCGTGGGTGCCATTGCAGCAGCCGCTTCAAGCCGTCTTGCACATCGGGCGAAAT
This sequence comes from Bacillus sp. RO3, assembly GCF_012911895.1. Classification (GTDB taxonomy): domain Bacteria; phylum Bacillota; class Bacilli; order Bacillales; family Bacillaceae_B; genus Rossellomorea. The sequence goes on along the minus strand of NZ_JAAXCV010000021.1, from coordinate 43,758 downwards.
GCGCAGAATAAACCTATATAAATATTCAAATCAGACGACACATGTCGTCTGATTTTTAAGTGATAGAAGAAGTTTGGATAATCATTCATGATTTTCTCCAAAAATAGTACTCAATTAGCAGAAATAGCTCCTGTTCCCTAACTTAATGATTGCACATCACTGAATCATTATATATAATAAATACAAATATAATTGTATTTATTATGATTATAATTGTGCCAGTGACCATTCTAAACCGTACATACATCAACTGAATACTATTGCTTGAGTAGAGTGGAGATACATTCACACCTGTATACTAAACGAATTGAGATAAATTCACATTCAGTTCTTTAGTGACAAAACCCTTATTGATGTATATATACAAGCAACACAGTTAAAGCTCAGCAACGATTTCATCTTTTTGATTGAACAAGAAATTGACAAGAGAAAATTAGTTCGTTAAAGGATTGTTTGTTTATAAATATCCTGATGTTCCTCGCAAGTGGGCATAATATCTTCCCACTGTACATCCAGGGCACAAACAATGGCGTTCAGCTTGTTAAGAGAAGGGTTTGCCTCACCCTTTTCTATCAATGAAATATAATTAACTGTCAATCCACATTTGTAACTTAATTCTTGAATGGTGATTTCTTTGGCTCTTCGATGGTGCCTTATTTTCTTTCCAACAAGTCCTGTTACTGTAATACCCATTACCTCACTACCCTTTTAATTATTCTTTAGAAATGACCTGAATGCCTCAAAAATTCCATTCTTAAAGTTGCTTGCATTCGTAAAGAATAGTTAGAAATCCAAAGGTATCTAATAGTCCCCTACTACCCAAGATGTTTACCCTAGTTTAGTACCTTTACACTTCTTTCCGTAATTTTTTTCAAAATCATTTTTTATCATCATCTTGCATGTCAAATTCTGTCTCCATGGTCCTTCTTAGTACCCGGAATGGTGTAATGGAAAAGTTAGTAAATTAGAGGGAAAAACCACTTAATACATAAGGAGTATGTTTCTCGTTCCTGCTATTATACTGGTGACAACCCCTGAAGAGGAATAGATCTTATCAAAAAAGACCAAAAAATAGGCCCATGAGTATAAAGAGTATATTGATTACTTCTTTTAACACTAGCTCTATTTTACTTATACAATGGATGGTTGTCTATTTATTATGTGCTAAAATTCTAAATTTTTGAAAGTGGAGGCTGATCGTTTGCCTCCACTTAGATTTGATGGAATGAACCACACCTTTTCACCATCCTTATTATGCCTTACAGGGGTGGTGACTAGATGTCCCATTCATCCAAGGTATTAATCGTATAGGTTGGTTGAGCCTGCTTGGAGCGCAGGGCCTCTTTCGTTGTAACACCCGTATGGACAAGGAGTGTATCAATCCCTGCATTGATTCCTGCCAATATATCGGTGTCATAGTTGTCCCCGACCATCAAGGTTTCCTCTTTCGGGACTCCCAAAACAGAGAGGGCCTGCTCCATTATGACCGATTCCGGCTTTCCGATAAAGATCGGTTCTGTTTGGGTTGAGACAGTGACGACGGATGTCAACGAGCCATTCCCCGGCAGCAAGCCTCTTTCAGTCGGAATAGCTATGTCACCATTGGTTGAGATAAATGTTGCCCCGTTTCTGACTCCCAGGCAAGCGAGGGACAGCTTCTCATAATTGATGTCACGGTCGATCCCCACTACCACAAAGTCAGGTTTATCATCCTGTAGTGTGATGCCATTTTCCAACAAAGCGGAACGAATTCCTTCTTCTCCGATCACATATGCCGTTCCATTCGGTTTTTCCTGTGCGATAACCTTCGCTGTCGCCATGGATGTAGTAAAGACCTGATCCTTCGTTGCAGGAATGTTAAAGGATTGCAGTTTCTCTGCAACCTGTTCAGGCCTTCTTGAAGAGTTATTCGTCACAAACAAATAGGGTAATCCTTTTTCCTGCAGTCTTCTGACGAAATCACCCGCTTCTTCGATCTGTTCTTTCCCTCTATACATCGTGCCGTCTAAATCAATTAAATACCCTTTGTATTCTTTCATTATGTACCTCCGGTTGATTGTCATTAGCATGTCCTAAATCCATGTAGTTTATATTATCCCTTATTTCTCTAGTTGTTTTAGAGGAGAACATGATGGTTCCATCTGTTTTTTGACCTAAAAACAAAACGCTTCCAATTACGGAAAGCGCTGTCATGTTCTGTTAATTTTTAAAAGCCGACACAGGTCCAAGCTCATTTTCGAGATAGCTCCGGATCTGATTCGGAAATTGCTCTAACGTTGGGAATACATCTTTTAACAACCTATGTAATGATTCATGATTCACAGTCGTATATTCCTGAACGAGAATTTTCCGATGGCCTACAAGAAGCTTAAGCTCCTCACTCATCTTCCCATCAATCACTTTTTCATCTAAAAGAATATCGATAATATCCTCATAGCTCCCCGGATCACGCATGATGAATCCATCAATCATGCTATTCCCCACGTCGAGAATCGATTCGATGATCGTATGGGCGATCCGCTCCAATGCCAATCTTTCTAATGATCCGTTCCATTGTTCACGTTGACTGACGGTTTTCAACTGATGTTCCATATAAAGTAATATTGTTTCAATCTTTTCCCTGTCTACGAAATACATGGTGCCACCTCTCCCTGAACGATATTTCCACATTTTATTTTAACATAATTTCATCCGTACCATACAGGGACATCCTGCAAATCTCACTTCAGTTTGTTATGATGGTATAAGTCAGAAAAGAGGAGGGCTATCAACATGAGTGAACGATTTTATTTATATGATGATACAGAAAATACAAAAACACGGTTTGTCAGTTTTATGGGTGAGAATCAGCGTTACGATTTGGCTATTACGCGTACAGATCGATACTATGGAAAATCTTTAATATTAGATCTGCAAGGAAGTCGATTCGCCATCATCGGAAGAGATGATCTTGATGAACCCGGTTATGTAGAAAGTGTATTTAAACTCACGGAAGAAGAAGCCGATGAATTAAGGGACTTTTTAGGGGAAATCATTATATAGTCCCATTCATGAGGAATGGAGAGAATGAAGTCCATTCCACTCTCACATACTAAACGTATGAAAGGTGGGAGATAAAATGAGTAAAAAACCACGAGACAAAGAAGAAGAAATCTATAGCGACTTCTCCAATGTTGAAACGTATCGTAATTTTATCGTTCCAGAAACACTTCCTGAAGGCCCGTACGGATCTCCACGAGGAAAACATACTCCCGTGGAGAACAAAAGCACTCCTTGGGAGGAAGGACAGCGTTATTACAGTGCCTTCAATTATGAAAATAAATCACTTCATCAGGACATCCCTCGTCAGGAGCCGGGATCTCATCCCGTCCATGCAGATCCAGATGTAAATGAAGAACCTCCGTATACTGAGAATAAGTAACCATAATAAAAAGGAACAAACTGGACGGTTTGTTCCTTTCCCTTTTATTTATTCACTTTTTTCACGAGAAAATAGGCGCATCCAAAATTACAGTACTCATACAAATAATCTTTATGGGTACTGACTTTTGTGTCAAAAGAAGATTTTTGGTTATGATCATCGAAAAATCCCTTTAATCGCAGTTGACCGTAACCCCAATCACCTAAAATATAATCGTATTTGCTTAAGATATCGCTATATCTTTCCTTGAATGCTTCCTCGTTGAATCCGTCTCTGAATTCCTCAACGATTTCGTAGCATGTATTCTGCACACAGATCATCTCGTCCACCCACTTTCATTTCCTTATCTTAAATTATAACGGATTGTCCATTAATTACTATGAAAAATTGTCAATTGAGATGGTCACCCTATCAAATAGGGGGTGTTTAAGTTGAATAAATTCATTCTAGGGACGACGGTATTAAGTATCTCGCTAATTGGAACCGCTTGTAATGGAATCGATACGGCGAATGAAGATCTGTACCACAATAACGGGAATACCATCAATGTCAATGACCGGGAAGATCTTTATAACGAAAACAGCTGGACGAAAAAAGGAGCTCACCGTGGTGAAGACTTCGGTTATGTCCGTCAGCAGAAGAGTCCTACCGGCGGGCAAATGCCCACTAATGATATGTACAGCATCAACCGTGAACAAGTAGCCGATACCATCAGTAAGATGAGCGTCGCACTTCCTGACGTAAAGGATTGCTCTACTCTGGTCACCGACGAAGAGGTGCTTGTTTCCTATATAACAGACAAAAAGGACAAAGACGGCCGCTTTGAGGTAGCCGATCAAGTCAAGAAAACAGCCATGTCTGTCATTCCCCGTTGGTACCATGTCTATGTAACCGATGACAAAAGCTTAATGCGGAATGTAGAAAACCTGGCCAAAATGGATTCAGACAGCCGTAACGTCAACACAGCAATTGATGATACCATCAACCTTATGCTTCAGGATTCTCCTCAAGGAAGAAATGTTGATGCAGGTGAAAATCCCAATGGGGAAATGACATCTGAAAAATACGAAATGCAGGATGACGATGTCCACAAAATCAACAGAGATCGTCAAAAACGGTATGACCATACAGACACACAGAAGATGATGGATTAAGAAATCGAATGACACTTGCTGCAAAAAGGACTGACTGTAAGAGATATTCTCCTTCAAGTCAGTCCTTTACTATGTTTCAATTATGCGTTTTGAACTTTTTCCTCGCCGGCAGCCTGTCTTGCTTTCGCTGCTGCGTTAACCTGCTCATCTGCATGGTATGAAGAACGAACAAGCGGACCTGCTTCACAGTGACTGAAGCCTTTTTCCATTGCTGCTTCACGAAGTTCAGCAAACTCATCCGGGTGATAATATTTCTGTACCTTCAAGTGCTTTTTCGAAGGCTGCAGATATTGACCCAAAGTTACGATATCAACGTGATTGGCACGCAGGTCATCCATTGTTTCAAGAATTTCTTCTTTCGTTTCCCCAAGACCGACCATGATGCTGGATTTTGTAGGGATATCTGGATTCAATTCTTTCGCGCGACGAAGGAATTCCAATGTACGGTCATACGTTGCACGGGCACGAACTCTTGGAGTCAGACGGCGAACCGTTTCTACGTTGTAATTCATGATGTCAGGCTTGGCATCCATCAATGTTTTAATATTGTCAAAAACTCCACCCATATCAGAAGGTAAAACTTCAATTGAAGTGAATGGACTTTTACGGCGAATGGCTCGAACCGTTTCAGCGAAGACTTGTGATCCACCATCTTTCAGGTCATCACGGGCAACAGCTGTAATCACTACATGCTTCAAATTCATTAATTGCACAGAATCCGCAACGCGTTCTGGTTCTTTCAGATCCAATTCAGTCGGAAGGCCTGTTTTCACTGCACAGAAACGGCATGCTCTTGTACAAATATCTCCCAGAATCATGAAGGTTGCTGTTCTTCTAGTTCCCCAGCACTCATGTATATTAGGGCAGCGAGCCTCTTCACATACAGTATGAAGGTTGTTTTCACGCATCATTTTCTTCAAGCCCATATAATTATCGTTCGTATTCAGCTTAATTTTAAGCCAATCCGGTTTACGAATATGTTCATCTTTCTTGCTCATACCCCTCATCTCCAATCCTAATAATTCTGACTTAGGCAAAGAGTGAAACGCTTTCCAGATCGTTCATCTTATGTAAAAAAAGCCATCATCAATATACTTCTTTTGTCACTTTATCATACTAAAAATGTGAAAACAAGCATGTGATACCCTATTACCATTTATTGATGATTATGAATCCAAGTGAAAGATACAAACTAGAAGTAGGCCCCTAAAAATGGAGGGATTATTTTGTACAAACGATTGGTCTTACCCCTTGTGGCTTTATGCCTGTTCATCAGTCCCTGTCAAACTTTCGCAGAGGAAAAATTAACAGACGATCAAATCCACACAAAGAGGATGGAATTATTCCAGAAAAGTGAGGCTCTCACTCAAATTCCCTGGTACTATCTGGCAGCTGTCGATCAGTATGAACGAAGTCTTCGATTTGCCCGTAAAGACAGGGAAAAGCCCTCTTCTCTTATATCCATTTATATGGAACCTGAAAAGTGGGTGGGTCCTTTAAACCCTGACCGGGACGATGACAATCCTAAAACCATTGCGTTCTTTCATGGGATTGGCCGTGATGGGGACTTTGACGGAAAAGCAAGCCTAGAAAGTGACGAAGATATTTTGGCTGCTTTGACCGATTATATACTGCGCTACGGAATTGACCGGGATCATTTCAAGCTGGCCCTGTGGGACTATTACAAACGTGATAAAACGGTCAGTATCATTATGGGAAATGCAAAAATCTATAAGCAGTACGGAACGATCCACTTGAACCAGAAAGCCTTCCCCCTTCCCCTCAGATTTAATTACAGCTACAAGAACACATGGGGCGATGCCCGAGGTTGGGGAGGAAGACGCATTCATGAAGGGACTGACCTTTTTGCAGATTACGGTGTCCCTGTCAGGGCGACATCTTATGGGATCATTGAGATGAAAGGGTGGAACCGGTATGGGGGATGGCGTATAGGGATACGTGACATTAATAATACGTATCATTATTTTGCCCACCTCAGTGGTTTCTCTAAAGATCTTCATGTAGGTCAAGTGGTTGAGCCTGGAATGGTGATCGGCGGGGTTGGAAGCTCTGGATATGGACCTCCAGGAACATCAGGAAAGTTCCCTCCACATTTACATTACGGTATGTATAAGGATAATGGATTGACGGAATGGTCCTTTGATCCTTACCCACATTTGAAGATGTGGGAACGTCAGGACAGGAATAAAAACAAAAAACGTTAAAAAAGCAGACAATGGGGTACCCATCGTCTGCTTCACCTTTATCTTTTACCCTTGATTTTTGGATTTGGAAACAGCATTCATGATACTAGCTGCCAATCCTCCCCAGATAATGACCATTCCAACAACCATCATTACAATCGCACTACCCGTCATGTTAGCTTACCTCCTTATAGCTCTCAGCTTCCGTTTTCGCGTGCCAACGTTTAAATGAGAAGGCAACTCCCGCAAGGATTGCGAATCCGGCTACGAACCAACCACTGTAAAGAATGAAGGCATCTGAGTAACCGCCGTAGTTCCCAGTTTCCGTTTCAAATTCTTTAAGAAGATTCATTTTGAATAAACCGAACATCATCCAGCCAAGAACGATTGGCGTGATGACACCCAAGCATATTTTCCACCACGAACCAAGCTGAATATCCGACATTCCATTAGCGTGAGATTGGAAAGTGCCTAACTTGCGCAGGAACCAGGCAATCGCTACAACTTCAATCAATCCAACGAATGCAATACCGAACTGGTTGATAAAGTAATCTGCTACGTCAAGGAATAGTAACCCGCCTTGTGTAGCGAACAAGATGGAGATGATGGCAGAAAGTCCTCCACCGAATAGAACCGCTTTCGTACGGGAAATTCCGAACTTCTCAGAAACCCCTGCTACATACGTCTCTGTAATCGAGATGAGTGATGATAATCCAGCCAGCACAAGGGAAGCGAAGAACAAGAATCCGAATAATCCGTTAAGGGCAGGGAATTCATTAATGATTTGCGGGAATACCACAAACGCGAGCCCCACTCCACCGCTTACTACTTCCTGTACTCCTACACCCTGAGATTGAGCCATGAAACCTAAAGCAGCAAATACTCCGATTCCTGCCAGTAATTCAAACCCAGAGTTACTGAAACCTGTGATGAACGCATTGTTTGTTATATCCGATTTCTTCGGAAGGTAACTTGAATACGTAATCATAATCGCAAACGCGATGGATAAACTGAAGAAAATCTGTCCATAAGCCGCTACCCAAACACCAGGGTCAGCTATTTTGCTGAAATCCGGTTTGAAGAAAGCGTCTAAACCATCAAATGCACCTGGTAAAGTTAAAGCGCGAACAACAATAATTAAGAATAAAATAACGAGTGCCGGAATAAAGATCTTATTCGCTACTTCAATACCTTTTTTAACACCTTTGAAAAGGATCCCTAAAGTGATTAACCATACCAACACAAGAGGAATGAATACTCCTGGAACGATGCTTCCTGTTTGACCGGGATCAACAGTAAGCTTTAAATAATCGTTGAATAAGAAGGACTCTGTATCCTTCCCCCAACCTAAATTGAAAGAAAACACACTGTAGGACATGGCCCACGCGATAATGACGGCATAATAAGTGGAGATGACGAATGCTATCAATACCTGCCACCAGCCAAGCCACTCAGATTTCCTGTTAAGTCGGAAATAAGATAGCGGTGCAGATCCACGGTACTTGTGACCTAATGTAAACTCCAGCACTAACAATGGAATACCTGCTGTTAGAAGAGCGAATAAATAAGGAATAAAGAAGGCTCCTCCACCATTTTCATATGCTACTGCCGGAAAACGCCAAATGTTACCCAAACCGATTGCTGACCCGACAGCAGCCAGAATAAATCCTGCTCGTGTTCCAAACTGGGCACGATTCTCCATAATTGGTCCCCCCTAGTTCTTTTCAACTACCATATAAAGGTATTTGAAATTTTTATATTTTCAGATTATTTATAATCTAAAGTCAGTATAGCTAGTTCTGGGACAATTGTCAAAGCTATTTTTTAAACTTACAGGGAGATTTCTTTTTTGGGTGAGCAGGTACTATATCACTATAGGATTTTGTCGAAATCTGAAGGATAATGATGCAAAAGATTGAAAAGGAGTAACATGGATCCTCTCTCCTTTCGGTGAGCCTGCCGGCCTTTTCATCCACTGCTTCAATGAAACGCAATACCCGCATCGTCAAAAAGAACCAGAAGCTCATAGCCCCTGGTTCTTTCTTCATTTCTTTATTCTGTTACAGAAGGTTTTGCTTTTTCACCAAACAGTAAACCGAATGCCACGATGAGAATGATTACGACTCCCAATCCAAATAGTGTGCTTCCGGTGAATCCCAATACAAGGTATCCAATCGACGCGGCTGCAGCACCGATCAGTGCATATGGAAGCTGTGTGAGAACGTGATCGATATGGTTGCTTCCTGCTCCTGTAGAGGAAAGGATCGTTGTATCTGAGATCGGTGAACAATGATCCCCTAATACAGATCCGGCTAATACGGCTGCCATGGCAGGCAGTAGTATCGTTACATCTGTTGCTGCAGCGATTTCCCCTGCGATGGGCAGTAAAATACCAAATGATCCCCATGAAGTTCCTGTAGAGAAGGCCATGATGCCGGCTACCAGGAATAAGATGACGGGAAGTGCTCCCATAGGTAAGTTCGATTTCTCCACAAGGCCAGCCAGATACGTACCTGTTTGCAATTGATCGATCAATGTGACGATCGTCCAAGCAAATATAAGGATGTAAACCGCAGGAAGCATGGATTTGATTCCCTCCACTACTGCTACACCAACTGCACTGCTTTCAATCCCTTTCAAACTTACTTGACGAATGAAGAAAATGAGGGCAACCACAAGGCCGAATAAACCGCCGTATAACAATGATTTCGTTACATCTGTATTCTCAAAGACCGGAAGAATATCGAACGAACCTACCGCTTGATACCCTGTCCAGAGCATCATTCCGATCGTACCGATTACAAGGGCTGCGATTGGCCAGACAAGATCTCCAACCGTTCCTTTTGAACTGACAGGCAAATCATTTTTCAATTCACCAGGTATTTCTTTTTCAGGGTCGTAAAGGGCACCTGTTTGAAGGGCTCTTATTTCATGTTCTTTCATTTTCCCAAAATCCAAGCCTTTAGCAGCGACCATGATCACAAGCAGAATGGCAGCCCAGACATAAAGGTTCATTGGAATCATTTGAAGGAATGCTGAAAATGCTGTGTATTCTGTAATACTGTGCGCAGCAAGAATCGAACCGATGATCCCGATAATGTACGCTCCCCAACTTGAGATCGGCGAAACGACACAGATCGGTGCAGATGTCGAGTCAATGATGTAAGCAAGCTTTGCACGTGAAATCTTATGACGATCCGTAATGGGTCTTGATACCTGTCCTACAGCAAGGGCATTGAAATAATCATCAATAAAAATTATGATACCTAAGACTGCAGCAAGGAGCTGTGCACCTTTACGTGTTTTCACACGTTTCATCGCCCATTCACCGAAGGCGCGGCTACCGCCTGAAATATTAACAAATGCTGTGATGATACCCAGAATGAGTAAGAAGAAAATGATATAGACATTCCAGGTGTTAAGCGCTCCATCTGAGACAAAGATGCCTTTGAAGGCGTCCCACATAAAGCTGAATGTTTTGGTCATTGAGAAATCTGCTAACAGTAAGGCAGATGCAACGATTCCTACTCCAAGTGAAAGTAGAACCCGTCTTGTGAGAATAACCATAAGAATGGCTAAAAGGGGTGGTAAAAGTGAGTAAATCGTGTTTTCCATAATGTCCTCCTCCTAATTGATAGGGGGGAACCATGTAGCATGACAGAGGATAATAAAAAAAGGCAACGATAGAGAAACTATCATTACCTTTGTTAGTAACGTAAGTGCTCCATCACGATCTGTAGCTCCCCATTATAGAGATACCCCTATAATGACAGTGTTATCCTTCTTCAAGATAACCCCAGCAAATAAACAATTGACCTGCTTATTTACTTCGGCATAAGTTCCCTTCCGGCTGTTCTCTTCGTTGTCATCCTCAAACAGCTTACTCTTGAACCCTGCACCTCTACCCCATCGGACTGATGATGTGGTGTGTTATAAAATTTTCTTTATTAATATAACAAACTATCATTCTTTTGACAACTTTTTATTCATAACTAATTTGTGGGAATTTCAATGGACGGGCTGGATTCCCCTCCTCCATTGTTATAAAACTGTGGTACATCCAGGTGAACGGTACCCATGGCAACCAGGATATCCTGTTTTATAGTTTCCGTTTTCGTGGCAAACGGGATAATGATTTGAACATTGACTTCAAGCTCTACAAAAACCTTTACGACGGCATTGTTAATTCCGAACTGTTCTACGGTCGTTTTAATATCAGAGCGTACATCCCCGATCGAATGAAAGCGGATGGGCACTTTTGGTCCCAGGTTACCGAGTAACACGTTGTTCGTCGCCTGACCTAGAGGCACCGAATAAGTGATCCCTTTCGTTTGCTTGGATTCCCCCTCATCAATCTCTACTTCAGTGATGAATTCCAAGTTCTCTAAATTCCCTTCCTCCGCTTCTTGAAGGTTCTGCTGTACTAAGTTTGTGATTTCTGCCTGGACCCGGTTGATGGTCTGCGTATTGTATTTAAATGAAACAATATCGCCTTCCGTGTTCTTCACTTCTTCGGCGATATCCGAAATATCAAGAACGTCGGCAATTTTTTTGTTAATCGCTTTATTGATCACCAGTGTGCCGATCCTGCTCGTCTGGGTTTCAGCGTAAGCAAGCAGTGTCGGTTTCAGACCTTTATTGATGATCCACAATCCGAACCCGGTAGAAATCATAAAGAAAAGAATCGTAATGATCATCACATATCGAAAAGGCAGCGGCCCTCCTCTTCGGGGTTTGTATGTTTTAAACTTTGACACAAAAATCCCCCCTTACAAGCTATTTGTATGCTCGGTAAGAGGGGTTTAACGCAAAAAAATTTATTTAATTTTAAGAGATTGCGGTTCATAATCCGGATCAAATCCGATGATGACCTTGTCCAGTTCCTTGCTTAAATCGAGTGAATAAGGAGCTACTTCGTCTCCACCTTCTTCGATGATCCGTATCACCGGCCGATCGGTCACTCCTTTATTTTGATGCGTCACAATTCCTATACGGCCGTCATTCAGCTCGATCACCATCCCGTTTGGATAAATGGCAACCGAAGACCTGAAAGCTTCAATCACGGCTGGGTCGAAAAGCGTGCCGCTGCCTGCATATAACACTTCAAGTGCTTGATGGGGGAGCATGGCTTTCCGATACACACGATTAGACGTCATAGCGTCAAATACATCGGCGACGGCGATGATTTTTGCAAAGGGGTGGATATCTTCTCCCTTGAGTCCCCTTGGATAACCTGAGCCATCAAGCCTCTCATGATGCTGGTAGGCGCAGTGTGCAATGATCAAAGACACAGAATGAAGCTGCCTCAGAATCTCAAAACCATGTTCAGAATGCTTCTTGATCTCATAAAACTCATCTTCTGTAAGCTTGCCCGGCTTCAGGAGGATTTCTTCAGGAACGAGCATCTTTCCGATATCATGCAATATGGCTCCTACTCCCAACTGCTCGAGCTGTTTAGTGGAAAGCTTAAGCTCAAGACCGATGGAAAGCGTGTATAAAGTTACGTTAAATGAATGATGAAAGATATAGGAGTCGTATGTGAAAACATCTGTCAAAATGGTGAGGAGATCATGGTTTCCCTTTACTTCGGACAGGACTACATCAATCACCTGCTTCAATTGCTTGGCACTATTTTCAATCATGAGGACACTTGGAGTGGCTTTAGATGAGCTTAACTGCTTAAAGGCCGTCTCTATATTGTTCACAGCCTGCTGTCTCACTTTACTCGAAACGGTACCTTTGACTTGGATTCCCTTCGAGAGTGAGTCTTCAATATATACATATTGGATGCTAAGCTCCTGCAATCTGAAAATCATGCGTTCTGTTATGGGAACATTATCATGTATTAAAGCTTGACCTCTCAAATTATATACGGTTGTAGCTAGAACCATGCCCGGTTTCAAAGCCCTAGTGGATATAAGCCTCATAGAATTCTCCTATGTAATTCTTTCATTTTTCGACAAAATTTCCTAGTATCTCCATTATAAAGGATATAAATGTACATGCAAGGTGTATTTTGTTAAATATTCATGAAAGAATATTGGAATAATACAGTAAAATGCTCCCTTAAGGAGAGATGGACTAAATTTCCATTTGCTATGTGCGCTTTATTCTATAGGATCAATTCAGCATTTGACTGGTGTGGTACATGGCATGGGAATTGGTCCATATACAACAAAAAACCAGCCGCCATTAAAGCAACTGGTTCCATGCTTATATCATCTTCAGCAACGCATCCCGTCCGATCATTCCAGGCGTGATGCCCCGATTTTCCGCTTCATGCGTGATGGACTCAAGCGGAGCATCGAGAAGCTGTTCGATGGTTTTCACGCCGACCGCTCTTCCTGCAATAATCCCTCTGTCTTTCAACTTCTCATTAAGCAACGCTACGTCAAGTGCTCCACACATTATATATCCTAGTTCACTCGTCACGACGAGAAGATTGGTTTTGGGAAGTTCAACAGAAATCGCTGTAAAGGTATGTCCCTGAATGGTAATCGGAGATACATTCATCATGTTTCATCGCTCCTTTCCCTCATATGTATGACGGAAGGAAGGAAACGGTGAAACATTTACCGCTTTAATTTCCACTCAAGGACATCTCTTAAAAACTCAGGCATATAATATTTTTTTTCGAGTCTTTGAAGATCAGGAAAGAAATGTCCAAACGTGAACATGTCAGGCAAGGCAAGCCTATATATTTTCTGTGCATCAATCGGTTTGTGACCGATAAGGATTTCATGATCGACTAGTTGAATATTCGTATAGACAAACCTTCCCATTACTTTGCCCCTGAATCCCAAGCCTTTCACCTGAAGATGAGGCCATTCGTCATTAAATGTCTGTCTGATGATTTCCTTTAATTCTGCCCCTTTCATCCTGATGAGGCAAGGGTTGATTGGATGAGGGAGAATCCTGTGCAGATCCTGTTTGGTCACAGGTCCTCGGTTGAGCCCGTCGATGAGTAAACCGGAATTCAGAAAGGCACAATCAGCCCCGCACCATTCAAGAAGGGCATCACTCAACAGAATGGGGAGCGGAGACGGGTTAAACCAGTCAACAGGTAATGATTCCTTAAGGTATGTGACTTCTTTCCTTAATAAATCCTCTCCCTCCTGATACCACTTGAGTCTCTCCAGCTCTTCATTCTTAACAGGAGGGAGCTCATTATGCTCATAGAGCTGAGCCTTCTTCCCGGTAATTTGCTTCGTGACCGTATCAACTTCAATCATCATGTGGCCAACGTAATGACCGTATTTACCTGCAGCACCAAGCATTGTCCCTTTTATATCCTTCCCCTGATGCAAAATATGATGGGTATGGGCGCCAAGGATGACGTCAATTTCGGGAAATTGTTCGGCGATCAACTCGTCGTCTCTTATACCCAGGTGGGAAAGGAGGATGATCATATCCACCTGGGGATCAATCTCTTGCACCAATTTCGTAAGCTCATCCATCGGTGATGTAATGTTCCATCCGAGGGCTTCATAGAACGGTTTGAAATACGCAGTCAACCCAATGACCCCTATTCTCATTCCACTTTGGGTGCGATAGATATGATGAGTCTTTACCCAATCCGGAAGCTCTGATGACTTATCCAGCAGGTTCCCTACAATCACGTGAAAGGCTGCATCGTCATAAAGACGATCTAAATCATCATAGTCCAGTGTAATCCCTTCGTTGTTTCCTATCGTCACAGCGTCAAATCCGGCCTCATTCAGGAAATGAGTGTTTCCTTTTCCTAAAGTCGCTTCACTTAATGGATGGGAACGGTCCATATGATCCCCTATATCAAATAGATAAACAGGCTCGCCTTCCTCCTGATGCCATTGCTTCCTCCTCTTCAAAAAATCCCTGATCCTGGACCAATGCTCAAAATGGCTGTGAAGATCGTTTGTATGATAGATATGAATGGTTTCCTTCATGAATTGCTCACTCCCACTTGGAGGTATATCATCCTGTAATCCCCTGATAAATCAGTCGAATTCCAATAAGTATTAAAATAATGCGTAAAACACTGACTAAAACGTTCGATTCCAGTTTGGTATTTAAATAGGCTCCGAACTTAGCCCCGATCCATGCTCCCGGTATGAGTGCAAGTGCATATAACCAGTTTACATTCCCGAACATCACATGTGTTCCCGAACTGACCAATGCCGATAGAAAAATCATGAACATGGACGTCGCAACGGCAACATGGGGTGGGAAAAGAAAAATCAAGATCATGGCAGGGACCATCAGGGATCCTCCGCCAATACCGAATAACCCCGACGTAAATCCAACGACGAAGGCAATAGCCGCTCCTAAGATCGGAGGATATCCGTAATGGAACGTCTCTCCATTGGGATCGGTGAAGGCCCTCTTAAAGGAAGCGTCTTTGAATTTCTCAATGGGCTTTAACCTGTTCCGGACCATAAGAACAATGGCGATCAGAATCATAAAGATGCCGAAGTATAAATTAAAGCTCTCCATGTTCAATCCCTTGTTCACCCATGCTCCGAGTATTGACCCGGGGCCGCTCCCTGCAAAGAAAATCAATCCGCTCTTATAATCGACGGTCTTGTGTTTTAAATAAGCCAGAGTGGAAGATAACCCTGTGAAGATCATAATAACCAGAGAGGTCCCTACAGCCGTCTGAGGGTTCATCCCTTCTATCAAGCTTGTATATGTAGCGAAATAAATAAGGCCAGGAACAATGATGACGCCACCGCCAAGTCCTACAAGGGATCCTATTGCTCCTGCTAAAAGTCCGATTGATAGAAGTACCAACCATTCCATCAGTCTTTCATCTCCTGTCAGCTAAAATAAATCCAGTTGTTTTGGTGCAAGTCCCCCATATTCAAGACCTAATAATTCAATGAGCTCTTTGGCATTGTCAGCAGCATCTCCACCTGAATTATTATTGAAGAGAATATAAAGGTCGTTAGAGGTCTCGTGCAACTGATGGATATGTGGAATCCACTCCTCTAATTCAGCACGATTATAGCGATATAAATAACGAACCTCCCGCCAATCTCCTCCATTCGGTTTATTCCACCCATACAGATTCCTTCCGTGAAACCGAATAAGAGTCGCATTTTCATGCGTGGCTTCCAAGACCCGCGGTACAGATCCCTCTCCTGCCTGAGGTTCATCACAGATGCTATGGATCCATCCTTCCTTTTTCATAAACGTTAACGTCTTATCCCTGTACTCCGGTCTGAACCAACTTTGATGACGGAACTCCAAAGACAGGGGAAATTCCTTTAATTGCTCCCTGCAGTACCGGATATAGTCAACATGCTCCTTTTTACAATCGTACCAAGGGGGAAATTGTAGCAGCACCATTGCTAATTTACCTGCGTTCACATACGGGGCAAGGGATTCCTTAAAGGCATTGAACATCTCTTCCTTTGTTTCAAAAGGGATCTCCCCCCGCTGGTGTCCGGTCATTCCCTGATACGCCTTTACAATGAACTTAAAGTCCTTGGGTGTTTCTTTTACCCATTTTTCAGCATTTCGGAGAGGCTGGACGGCGTAAAAGGTCGTGTCCACTTCGACGATGGGAAAATGGGCTCCATATTCTTTTAATTTATCTCTGGGGGAGACATTTTCATATAGGGTATCATGATCTCCCCACCCTGTTACTCCTATGTATATCATCCGCATTCACCTGCTTTATTATGAACATGTCCATTTTATCATAAAGGGGGATGGAAATTCTTATGTTTGAATTGATTGTTGAACAATCACAGGGATTTAGTTAAGCTTCTGTTTAATAACGCTTCATCTATCTGGGCCCTTCCAATCAGCGTGTGCCGGATCCTTCCACATTGTCTATCATTCATTAGAAAGTCAGAACTTTTAAAAAGCTGAGAATGGATGGTAGCGGGAGGCACTTGACTCCTGTGGAAATAGAGGAAAGGTTAAAAAGCTGCGGGCTTTACCCCTAAGCCCGCAGCTAGACAGTCGAGACCCCGCAAGGAAGCTAGACTTCCTCCCTGGGGAAAGTTCCTGAAGCCGAAAGGAACGGTCCACGCTTTTACATGTCGACTCAACAAAAAAGCTTTACAAAAAATCAATGAAAAAACTCCCCTGATCAAAATCAAGGGAGCTTAATAATGGATTAACCGATTGAACCTTCCATTTCGAACTTGATCAGGCGGTTCATTTCGACTGCGTATTCCATTGGAAGTTCTTTCGTGAATGGCTCGATAAAGCCCATTACGATCATTTCTGTTGCTTCTTCCTCTGAAATACCACGGCTCATCAGATAGAATAATTGTTCTTCGGATACTTTTGATACCTTCGCTTCGTGTTCTAACGAGATGTTATCGTTCAGAATTTCGTTGTAAGGAATCGTATCGGAAGTGGATTGGTTATCCATGATCAGCGTGTCACACTCAATGTTTGAACGTGCGCCTTCCGCTTTACGGCCAAAGTGTACAATTCCACGGTACGTTACTTTACCACCATGCTTGGAGATGGATTTAGAAACGATCGTAGAAGATGTATTAGGTGCCAGGTGAATCATTTTCGCTCCGGCATCCTGATGCTGGCCTTTACCTGCGAGTGCGATGGATAATGTCATACCACGGGCGCCTTCCCCTTTAAGGATGACCGCCGGGTATTTCATGGTTAATTTAGAACCGATGTTTCCATCGACCCATTCCATCGTTGCATTCGCTTCACAAACGGCACGCTTCGTAACCAGATTGAACACATTGTTAGCCCAGTTCTGAATCGTCGTATAACGGCAGTACGCATCTTTCTTGATAATGATTTCAACGACTGCAGAGTGAAGTGAATTCGTTGTGTAAACCGGTGCTGTACAACCTTCTACATAGTGGACGCTTGCGCCTTCATCCACAATGATCAGCGTACGTTCAAATTGACCCATGTTCTCAGAGTTGATACGGAAATACGCTTGAAGAGGTGTATCCACCTTAACTCCCTTAGGAACATAGATGAAAGATCCACCGGACCAAACCGCTGAATTCAGGGCAGCAAACTTGTTATCCGTCGGTGGGATAACCTTTGCCCAATGCTCACGGAAAAGTTCTTCGTTTTCTTTAAGAGCGGAATCTGTATCTTTAAATACGATACCCATCTCTTCAAGATCTTCCTGCATATTGTGGTAAACAACTTCAGATTCGTACTGTGCAGAAACACCTGCAAGATATTTTTGTTCCGCTTCAGGGATACCAAGTTTATCAAATGTTTGCTTGATTTCTTCCGGTACTTCATCCCAGCTGCGCTCTGACTTTTCAGAAGGCTTCACATAATATGTGATTTCATCAAAGTTCAGTTCCTGCATGTCTCCGCCCCATTGAGGCATAGACATATTATAGAAATGCTCAAGTGACTTCAAACGGAAATCAAGCATCCACTTAGGCTCATCTTTCATACGGGAAATTTCTTCTACGATTTCTCGCGTTAAACCACGTTTAGAACGGAAAATCGATACGTCTTTATCGCTAAAACCGTATTTATAATCTCCGATCTCAGGCGCTTTCTTAGCCATGTTGGTTCCTCCATTCTTTGGTAGAGCCAGAGGAGAGCGTTATTCCTGCTCTTCCTCCGACACTCCTTTTTCCATCGCTTTCCAGGCCAGTGTCGCACATTTGATACGGGCTGGAAACTTAGCGACTCCTTGTAAAGCTTCAATATCTCCTAGATCCACATCGTCGTCATAATCATTGCCTTGCATCATTTCAGAGAAAATTTTGGAAAGCTTAAGGGCTTTTTCAATCTCTTTCCCTTTAACCGCCTGGGTCATCATGGATGCAGAAGCCATGGAGATGGAACAACCCTCTCCATCGAACTTTGCATCCTGAACGACTCCATCTTCCACCTTTAACGTCAGGTGAATACGGTCTCCACACGTAGGGTTATTCATATCGATGGTAAAGCTCCCATCTTCTAAAGAACCTTTGTTCCGCGGATTTTTATAATGATCCATGATGACTTGTCGATATAACTGATCTAAATTATTAAAAGACATCGCTGAAAAACTCCTTTGTCTTCACTAACCCTGCAACAAGTTTATCAATATCTTCTTCTGTGTTGTAGAGGTAGAAGCTGGCACGTGCAGTGGCAGAGACGTTCAGCCACTTCATCAGCGGCTGTGCACAATGATGGCCTGCGCGGACGGCAATCCCTTCTGCGTCAAGTACTGTTGCCACATCATGAGGATGGACATCCTCAATATTGAACGTAACCAGACCTGCACGCTGCCCCGGATCATTTGGTCCGTAAATCGTCATTCCTTCTACTTCACTCATTCTATTCAGAGCGTAAGCGGCAAGCTTATGTTCATGCTCTTCAATATTTTGAAGTCCGACTTGCTCAAGAAAGTCGATTGCAGCTCCAAGCCCGATGGCACCGGCGATGATTGGCGTGCCACCTTCAAATTTCCACGGCAGTTCTTTCCAGGTGGATTCCTGAAGACCGACAAAGTCGATCATTTCTCCACCAAATTCTACCGGCTCCATTTTGTTCAGGTGTTTCTTCTTGCCGTAAAGTACCCCGATCCCTGTAGGACCCACCATTTTATGGCCGGAGAATGCAAAGAAGTCACAGTCCAGATCTTGGACATCCACTTTCATATGAGGAGCAGCCTGTGCCCCGTCCACTACCATGACCGCATCATTTTCATGAGCAATCCGGGTGATTTCTTTAATTGGATTCATTGTACCAAGTACGTTTGAAACCATCATAATGGAAACCATTTTCGTTTGAGGAGTAACGGTCGCCCTTACATCCTCAATGGCGATCGTTCCATCTTCTTGAAGAGGAACATATTTCAACGTCGCTCCGGTTTCTTTGGCTAACTGCTGCCACGGTATGATATTACTGTGATGTTCCATATGAGTGATGACAATTTCGTCACCCTCTGACACATTGGCACGACCATAGCTTGCTGCAATGGTATTGATGGCAGTTGTCGTTCCACGTGTGAAGATGACCTCTTGAGTAGAGGAAGCGTTGATGAAGCGACGGACCTTTTCTCTGGCCCCTTCATAACCATCTGTCGCTCTTGTTCCAAGAGTATGGACACCACGGTGAACATTTGAGTTATAGCCGCGATAATAGTCATTCATCGCTTCGATGACAGAGACCGGCTTTTGTGAAGTTGCGGCACTGTCAAGATAAACAAGTGGATGGCCATTTACTTCCTGGTCGAGAATCGGAAATTGTTTACGAATCTCTTTAACATCCATTAGTTTACTTTCCTTTCGATTACCTCAACCAGTTGTTTTTTGACTCCCTCGATCGGTAATTGTTTCACCACTGGAGCCAAGAAACCATGAATAACCAGACGTTCCGCTTCACGCTGCGGAATACCACGGCTCATGAGGTAGTAAAGCTGTAATGGATCCACTCGACCTACAGACGCAGCATGTCCTGCCGTTACGTCATCCTCATCGATAAGAAGGATCGGGTTGGCATCGCCACGTGCTTTTTCGCTAAGCATCAATACGCGGGACTCCTGCTCTGCGTTTGACTTGGACGCACCGTGCTCGATTTTACCGACACCATTAAAGATGGAAGATGCTTCGTCCTTCATTACTCCATGCTTAAGGATGTATCCTTCAGAGTTTTTACCGAAGTGAACAACCTTTGTCGTGAAGTTTTGTTTCTGTTTTCCACGTCCGACGACAACTGTTTTTGTGTCACCGTATGAGCCGTCGCCCATTAGGTTTGTTACGTTTTCAGAAACGGTGTCTCCATCGTTCATCAATCCAAGAGCCCACTCGATGCGTGCATCCCTCTGGGCAACTCCACGACGGTTAACATAAGTCGTCAATCCGCTTGCTAAGTTATCCACAGCACCATATGCTACTTTCGCATTGTTGTTAGCGACAACTTCCGTCACGATGTTGTATACACCCTCTTCAACATTTGTCGTAGAGATATAGTTTTCAACGTACGTTACAGAACTGTTGTCTTCAGCCACAACCAATACGTGGTTGAACATGGCCACTTCAGCATTATCATGAACGTAGACCGCTTGAATCGGTTGGGTCAATTCAACGTTCTTTGGAATGTATAGGAAGGCACCGCCATTCATCAGCGCTGCATGTAGCGCTGTAAGCTTATGCTCATCCGTTTTCACACCTTCAGTCATGAAGTACTTTTCTACAAGCTCGCTGTGGTCCTTCACTGCTGTGAAGATATCCGTGAAAATTACACCGTTATCCTTTAATTCGTTCGAAAGAGAAAGAAAAGCAGGTGTATTATTGCGTTGAATATATAGGCTTTGATCTGTGTTTTCCAGATCAACTAATGCTTTCACTTCATCCGGCAGCTCACTCAATGTCGAAAACGCATCACTTTCCACTGTATGCTTCTGGAATTGAGTAAAATTCCAATTTGTGATTTTCGTTTTATCTGCAACAGGAAGGCTCAGATCCTTCACTTTAGTAAAGGCATCTGTACGAAGGTTTGTTAACCATTCTGGCTCTCCAAGTTGTTTTGAGTAGGAGCTGACATAGTCCTGATCTACTGGTAGTTTCGTTTCTACAGTCATTTTCATCCCCCTAACACTTACGCTTCTTGGCCGACAGTTTCGTCTTTGATTCCTAACTCTTCTTTGATCCAGTCATATCCTTCCGCTTCCAGGCGTTGTGCTAATTCTTCCCCGCCTGATTTCACAATGCGTCCTTGCATCATAACGTGAACATGATCAGGAGTGATGTAGTTAAGAAGACGTTGGTAGTGAGTGATGATCAAGCAGCCGAAATCTTCACCGCGCATTTTATTGATACCTTTTGAAACCACTTTAAGAGCATCGATATCAAGACCAGAGTCAATCTCGTCAAGAATGGCGATCTTAGGCTGTAACATCATCAATTGAAGAATCTCGTTACGCTTCTTCTCTCCACCGGAGAACCCTTCGTTTAAGTAACGTTGTGCCATATCCGGATCCATTTCCAGGTATTCCATTTCAGAATCCATTTTGCGGATAAATTTCATTAGAGAAATTTCTTCTCCTTCTTCACGACGGCTGTTGATTGCCGAGCGCAGGAAATCAGCATTTGTTACACCGTTGATTTCACTTGGGTACTGCATTGCAAGAAATAGACCTACGCGGGCACGCTCATCCACTTCCATTTCCAGGACATCTTCACCGTCAAACGTGATGCTTCCTTTTGTTACCTCATATTTAGGGTGACCCATAATAGCAGAAGATAAAGTCGATTTACCTGTACCATTCGGACCCATTACCGCGTGGATTTCTCCACCTTTAATCTCAAGGTTAACCCCTTTCAGGATTTCCTTTCCGTCGATCTCAACATGAAGATCTTTAATTGTTAAAGTAGAACCTGCCATGTGTATATACCTCCGTGACTTTATAGTGAATTTAAGAATACAATTCTTTAATCATTCTCAATTTATTCTCATTACAATCTTATAACAAATAAAAGCTATAATCAACTCTTTCAACTGTACAGACTGGATAAGAAGGACAAGGTAATCCTTTCCTATTGTTGGCATAATAGGACATAAAAATGTAGAAAAGCCTGCCATTTTCCGAAATGACCAGGATAGGGGAAAACTCAATTAAAATAGTCCCAATACAATGATTTCCCTGGTTGTCTGCAGTAAAAAAACCAGTGTATGAGATTACACTGGTTTGCTTTTTTCTTCCTTATTATATATTAGAGTGCACTTTGCGATCAAATGCAGCTACCATTCTTCTGCTTTCCTTATACTCTCGCTCTCTTCTTTGCTCTACTTGCATCCTGACATCATGCTTTCGTTTGTACACCTCATAACCAATCCCATGGGCTCCATGCATTGCTTTCTCCATTTCACTTGTGTACGAGATACTCTCAAGAGAGTCGATAATAAATCATTCCTTTCAGGTTTTTAATTACTTTACCACTATACTACCCCCTCGTTCACAAGACAAAACCGGTTTGAGGTCATTTTCTCTTATATTCATCCTTATCATCCTGGCATCAGAGGGTTACCTTTAAGTTTTCACAAAATTCCGCCACTATACTGCCAATTAATAGTGACTTTGTGGAATTTTATGAGATTGTCCGTATATTTATCAAAGGGTCTATTCGTAAACATTTTGCTGAAAAGATAATAGAAGTTGATTTCCACCGCAGGATGCTTGCTTTCCGCGGGGCTCCTTGAAGTTTGCCCTGTGGGGCATCAACGCTCTCTCTCTGGAAGATGGCCCCTCCCAGGTCTTAAGAAAAATGGCTATTATTTCAAACATAAAAAATCGAGAAGAATTTCCTCCCGATTTTTTAACATGCTATTGCTTTAATTGATTCAAATCCTGAATGGACTGTTGTACCAACGTAACAGCCTGACTCATGACCG
Source organism: Bacillus sp. RO3 (assembly GCF_012911895.1). GTDB lineage: Bacteria > Bacillota > Bacilli > Bacillales > Bacillaceae_B > Rossellomorea. The sequence continues at coordinate 20,656 of NZ_JAAXCV010000021.1, read as the reverse complement.
CCCCACCGCCAAATGCAGCCGTGACACCGATTGCTTCGAGGATTTCCTCTTCAGAACACCCCTGATCCAGACATCCTTTTGTGTGATAGATGATACAGTATTCATCCTGGGAATAAAGACTGATCCCTAATGCGATTAACTGCTTTTCTTTTTTAGAAAGGACCCCTTCTCTAAAGCAGTGCTCGGTGAACGTATTATACTGATGTGCAAGCTCGGGCATTTTTTCTGAGAAGATACCAAGCCCCATTTTATAATCATGAAGAGCAGCTTCTGTCGTATTCCTTGGTTCCATCTGCATTTCATCCAGCTCCATTTCTTAAATAGATTCATCGCAAATAGTATGAGCCAATCGGGAAATGATTATGTTATTTATTTACGTAAAAACCCGACAGTGAAACGAATCAGCGCCGGGTTTCTTCCTATTATTCAGTTACGGGAACAACGGCTCCGTCCCATTCATTGTTAATGAAGTCCTGAATATCTTTTGAACGCAGGGCTTCAACCAATGCCTTTACTTCCTCTTTCTTTTCATCCCCATTGTTTACAGCAATCACATTCACATAAGGAGATTTGCTGTCTTCAATGGCAATTGAGTCTTCCAGAGGTTTTAAACCGGCATCGATGGCATAGTTAGAATTGATCACAACCGCGTCGCCTTCTTCGTTTTCATACATTTGTGGGAGAAGGGCCGCTTCGTATTCATAATCGAATTGAAGGTTCCTTGGATTTTCTTCGATGTCTTCAAGTTGCGCCTGGGTATTTTCCACTCCGTCCTTCAACTTGATGAGACCCTTTTTCTCTAGTAGAGTCAGGATCCGTCCGTGGTCCGATACAGAGTTACTCATTAAGATGGTAGCACCTTCAGGAAGGTCCTCCAGTGATTTGTATTTCTTAGAATACACACCGATCGGTTCGATATGGATTCCTCCTGCATTGACAAAGTCATAATCGTTTTCATTCATTTGAAGGTCCATATACGGGACGGTTTGAAAATAATTCGCATCAAGATCTCCATTATCCAGGTCTTTATTCGGCAGGATATAGTCCTGATATGTTTCAATCTGAAGGTCGATTCCTTTTTCCTCCAAGATCGGCTTCACTTGTTCAAGGATTTCAGCATGAGGAACATTGGAAGCTCCTACCACTAATTCCTTCCCATCGCTGCTTCCACTACTTGAATCACTCCCACATGCTGCCAATCCAAAAATACTTGTCGCTGCAATAACTCCTGTTAACCATTTTTTCATTTTCTTTCTCTCCTTTATCGTTTGTCTAATTTATTTGTAAAGAAATCACCCAATAGTTGTATCGCAAACACAATGAGTAAAATCATGATGGTTGCGGCCAAGGTTACGTCTTCCCTGCTTCGTTGAAAGCCGTCTAAATAAGCGAGATTCCCCAAACCGCCGGCTCCGATGACTCCAGCCATCGCTGTATATCCAACGAGGGCAATGGCCGTTACGGTAATTCCTGATATCAACGCCGGCAGAGATTCGGGGATCAGTACTTTCCAAATGATTGTACTCGTTTTCGCCCCCATTGCTTTGGCTGCTTCGATGACTCCCTTGTTCACTTCACGCAAGGCGATTTCAACCATCCGGGCATAAAAGGGAGCGGCTCCGATGATTAGTGCCGGCAGGGCTGCGTTTGCTCCACGGATTGTATCCAATAGAAATTTAGTGAATGGAATCAATAACACAATCAGAATAATAAATGGAATCGATCTGAATACATTGACTACTGCACTCGTGATCGTATAAGTCAATTTGTTTTCCCACACATTTTCTTTTGATGTAAGGAAGAGCAAGATCCCAAGGATCAATCCCAGTACAAAGGTAATCACTACAGACATGCCTGTCATATAAAGGGTCTCAAGGGTCGCTTCCCACATTTTTTCCCAGTCTACATTTGGAAATAATTGTTCCATCATCCTCTTAACACCTCCACTTGAACCATCTGGCCTTCTGCGAAAGCCAATGCCCCTTTGATGGTCTCTTCCTCGCCATCCAGGTGAACAAACAATGTTCCGTATGCACCTTTCTGCGTCTGGGAGATTTGCCCTTGAAGGATGTTTACCTCCAGATCAAAATTCCGAATGAGACTGGTTATGAGCGGTTGTTCAGTTGATTCTCCTACAAACGTGAATTTCAGAACTTTACCATCCGGATATTGTGTCAATAAATGATCGATGGTCTCACCCGTCCCCTTCTCTTGGGAAACCTCTCCCACAAAACGCTTGGTCACTTGCTCTTGCGGATTTCTGAACACCTCGAGCACCTCTCCAAGCTCTACCACTTTCCCTTGTTCCATGACCGCTACCCGGTGACAGATCTTTTGGATCACATGCATTTCATGGGTGATCAGTACGATCGTCAGTCCCAGCCGCTTATTTATGTCCACCAACAAATCCAGGATGGAGTCGGTCGTTTGTGGATCAAGGGCAGAGGTCGCTTCATCACAGAGCAGGACACTTGGATTGTTAGCAAGGGATCTCGCAATCCCTACCCTCTGCTTCTGTCCACCGCTCAGTTGAGATGGATAGGCATCCCCTCTTCCTTCCAGTCCGACAAGCGCTAATAATTCATTGGCTCTTTTAACCCTTTCCTTCTTAGCCATTCCGGCAATCTCCAATGGAAACTGTATATTTTCCAATACGGTCCGAGACCAGAGTAGATTAAAATGTTGAAAGATCATCCCTATGGACTGTCTTGCTTCCCTCAGCTGTCTGCCCTTTATCTTGGAAACGAGTTGTCCATTCACATTCACGACTCCGCCACTTGGGACTTCTAGACCGTTTAACATGCGGATCAATGTGCTCTTTCCGGCTCCGCTGTAACCAATCACACCAAAGATTTCTCCTTGGGCGATCTCAATATCCACTCCATCAACTGCTGAAATCGGACCGGATTTGGATGGATAGATTTTATTAACATCTGAAATGGTAATCATGTTGTATTCCACCTTCTTTACAAGTAAAACGACCTGTTTAATCAGAATTAAGGCCGAATGGATTCGGCTATTTCTACTCCAATGAATAAAAAATGCCTTCCTGCGATAAGCAGAAAGGCATAATCATATAGGACTATCCTTTCTCTCATCTTTCAAAGCAGCAGCTTTGAGTGAATTGGCACCATTTCAATTTTCATTGACGGTTGCCGGGCTTCATAGGGCACGTCCCTCCACCTCTCTTAATAAGAGTAAAGTATCGATTATTTAATTATTAAATAGAAAAGACTCTGAAAATTTGCTACAAGAGAGATTTTATCACCGGATATAGTGTGTGTCAATTTATTTTTTTGCACGATTATTATACTACGATATGCTCTTTGCTTCTTGATTTGGTAAGCCAAAGGACGGATTCCACAAATAACAGGGGCCGATATCCTCCCCGAATTTCCAGCACACCTTCTTCAATCAGTTGGGACAATCGTTCTTCTCCTGTGAAAAGGGGGGTCATCTCGCCCTCCAATCCTTCAATGACAAAATGCGGTTCCTCACTCAAATCATTTAATACTGTACATCCCTTGCTGGAAATGGAAACACCGTATGCATCATTTTCACATTCAAAATAAAGAATAAACGGGTTGTCTGGAAACAAGAGTTGTAAGTGGTATCTTGAATGACACTGATCTACTAATCCCTCTAAATAAATTCTCATGTTTTCCCTCCCAGTGAAACGTTTATATAGTATAAATTCCACTTTTAGGCATTTTTTCCTTTTAGACATTCTCGACATGTTTTGAACGAATGGAATCAAAATGTCGAATAGTAAGATGACAGTATATGATGAGTCAAATAATGATGGTATTCGCAACATTTCCCAAGAAATATGTCTAGGTTTGTGGAAGGAAAATCATTCAAAGTCTGTTCATCATGTATGTAACGGTTAGAGTGAAGAAATGTATCAGTCCTTTTAACAGCCATCAAAAAAGACCTTCTTCGGAAAGGTCTCTTTACTCTCTATTCATTCGCGATTTTGTTTAATGATTCATAAAGAAACGGTACAGATTGAAAAGCATAAATTCGTTCCTTTTCAACGCCATCTTTGAATAAAAGCAGACAAGGTACACTTTCAATGGATTGCTTTTCTGCGAATTCCGGCAAGTAATTCAAATTCGCCTTCACAAAATGAAACGATTGTGGAAGCTTTTCCACCACGTCCATCATCTTACTCGCAACCTGACATGTACCACACATCGGTGTATAAAGGTAAACCGCTTCAAGGGTATGGTCTTCTATCGATTGATTTACTGCTCCGGTGCTGCTTACCTCTATCAAAACTAGATCATCCTTTTTCCCAGGTATTCTTTATGAACGTCTATATTCGCTCCGATAAGCACTGACGCAAGGTGATACTCCGGTGCTGCAGCCACTTCCTTGTACATTCTGTCAATGTATAAATGTTCAGCCTCTGGAAATTCACGCTTGAATTGCTTCCGTAATTTTTCACCTGCATCATCCGCATCAACGAGTATATAGACATCTCTTTCCAAAAATGCATCGATCAGTTCGTCCATTTTTGTAATACTGATGGTTCCATTTGTACAAATAATTTCAATCGGTTCTTTAATAATATCTTTTACTTTTCGTTTGTCAGTGGTTCCTTCGACAATGATTACTTTTTCGTCTATTTCCATCATGATCATCACCTTATCTTTCATAAATAAGATTACGATAGTATATTCAAATAACAAGAGATGATGTCCACTTTCTACTTATATTTTCTCATGTTTACAAAATAAAGCGCAAGTTGTTTGCCTAATTGTCGCAATTATAGACACAGTGCCAGATTCATGATCGAATCTGGCACGTTTCAGGCTAACACCAGCCACCTTCATCACAGTCTGTATATCTTGCATCATGTCCTTCTGTGGAAGTATAGCTTTGATATATTTTATTTTCTTTTGCTTCAAAGTTCGGCTCCATTTTCAATCCATCAAGAGGCAAGGCCATTCTGCCGATTGGTTGATTGTCCAAAAATAATTCTACTTCACCATCTTTCAGTTTACCTGTCACTCTATTGGTTACATCCATTTTTTTAGGCTCAAGTACCATATATGCGCACCCTTTCTTTATTTAAACAACTGTACTCATATGGTACCCAAAATCATAAAAAAACACCTTGAGAAATTCTCAAGGTGTTTCTGAAGGACTTATCCTTCATTAATCATTTCATCATACTGTTCAGCTGTCATCAGCTTGTCTACTTCTCCAGCATCTGAAGGTTCAACTACGATCATCCATGCTTTTTCATAAGGTGATTCATTTACGAATTCAGGGCTGTCAGTCAACTCTTCATTCACTTCTACAACCTTGCCTGATACTGGTGCATATAGCTCAGAAACGGTTTTAACCGATTCGACGCTGCCGAATGGCTCGTCCGCTTTGATTTCATCTCCAACCTCTGGCAGCTCCACAAATACGATGTCGCCAAGTTCAGACTGTGCAAATGATGTGATTCCTACGCGTACATTTTCCCCTTCAACTTTGACCCACTCATGTTCTTCTGAATAACGAAGTTCTTTCGGTGTACTCATTCTCTATCCCTCCAAATGCTAGTTATACAACCTAATATTGACACACTTGTAAATGAAAAAGCAAGAAAACTAAGTGTGAATGATGAAACTTTTTCAAAGCCCATGATGAGGGCTTCATGGTGCACATTTTACTTCCATGTCTCTTCGTAGGTTTCTTCTTTAAATCCTACTGTCACCTTGTTTCCATCTGCTGCAATCGGACGCTTGATGAGCATCCCGTCTGTAGAAAGGATTTCCAATAATTCCTCATCAGAAGCCGAGTTCACTTTTTCTTTCAAGCCTAATTCACGATATTTCTTCCCACTCGTATTAAAAAACTTCTTGAGGGGCAATCCGCTTTTTTCATATAGGCTTTTAAGCTCTTCTTTAGATGGGGGATTTTCAATAATATGTATTTCATTTAAAGCTACCCCTTGATCTTCAAGCCACTTCTTAGCTTTTCGGCATGTGCCGCACTTTGGATAAGAATAAAAAGACAACGACATGATTCCACCACCTTTCATCGTATGCCTGTATCGGGGGCATCACCCCCTCCAGACAAACTGGTACTTACATCGACAACTACATCATGAAAGAAACATTACTCACAGTGATTTTCAACCGTTTCCACCAATTCCTTGAGAAGGACGGTTGCATTATCCAGTTCCAGAGAATAGAACCGCTGCGTTCCTTTTTGTTCCAATGAGACTAACTGCTGTTCTCTCAGAATTTTTAGATGATGAGAGACAGCAGGGCGGGATAATGTTAAATTTTCAGTTATCTGGTTGACCGTAAGAGGTTCTTGTTCGGCAAGAAGTAAAATTATGTCCTGACGATAAGGATCACTCAGCGCTTGAAATAATGGAATACAAGCACGAAATGTATCTATTGCTTTTTGACCCATAGTCTTCTCCCTTCCATGCATTCACATTCAATTATACCCGTTCTTGTACCTTGCGAACAATATTTGTGACCATTTTCCTTGGCATGAATCGGATGGACTGGGCAAGCATTTTATTTTTTAATCCTGGGACGATCACGGTCTTATTCTTGGTCATCATTTGCTGATAAGCTTCCTCCACCACTTCTTCTACACTCATCACCCCTGATTGGAAGAGCTTTGAAGATTGCAGTTCGGCTGCATCACTAAATCCTGTCTTGGTCGCACCCGGGCATAAAGCTTTCACTTTCACACCATGGGGAGCCCACTCATTAGCCAGTGCTTCTGAGAATGAAAGCACATATGCTTTCGTCGCATAATAAACAGCCATTAAAGGACCTGGCTGAAATGCGGCTGTTGACGCAACATTCAGGATCTGTCCCCGCTTCGAAGTCACCATGTCCCTTCCAAAATATTTACTTAACTCTGTCAGGGCTGTAATATTCACCTGGATCATATCAAGTTCTTTCCATAGTTCCGTTTGTTCAAATTCCCCGAATAAGCCAAACCCGGCATTATTAATCAGGATATCTACATGAATCTCTTGTGATTTTACTTCTTCATATAATTTTTTTGGGGCATCCGGCTTGGACAGGTCTGACGTGAAAACATATGTCTTCACTCCGTACTTGCCCTCCATTTCTTCTGCTAGTGTGCGTAGCTTATCCCCGCTTCTCGCCACTAGGATCACATCATGACCTGATCCTGCAAACTTATGACTGAATTGTAAGCCGATTCCACTGGAAGCGCCTGTAATTAACACTGTTTTGTTCATCTATGATTACCACCTTATCTTTAATGTTTAAGTATTTAAACGTTTAATCTTTTGAACATATAGTAAAGGATAAAAAGGCGGATGTCAAGGATGATGTGGGGTGGGGAAATGGAAAATACAAACAGGGACGGACCTCTGCATACGAGGTCCGTCCCTTTACTCAATTAAACGATATATTTTTCTGCTTCAACCAGTTTTTCTGATGCTTCACGTTTGGTAGCAATCACGTTGATCGGTGTGTGGCGGGTGAATTTGCGAAGTGCTGAAAGCATCATGCGCAGGGAGTCACCTGTTTCCGTTGCCACTAATGTTTCTTTTGCATGCTGTTCGATTTCGTTAAAGGCTTCCTGACAGAAGATCTGTGTGTAAAGAAGCTTTTGCTTCGCTTTCTCTGCCCCTACTTTATCGATCGCCTTCTCCGTTCTAAGAACAACGGATTCCATTGCGTAAGCGTTTGAAACGATATCTGCAATATTGACAAGGATCTCCTGCTCTCTTTCAAGCGCTTTACCGAATTTTTGTGCTGCTAATCCAGCCAACATGAGGCCGATTTTCTTAGCATTTTTCACAAGATACTTTTCTTGTGCCAACGGCTCATCGCCCACCTCTTCAGGCATAAGCATCATTAACTCTTCTTGAAGTGCCTGTGCTTTTTGAAGGAGTGGAAGTTCGCCTTTCATGGCTTTACGAAGGTATGTTCCCGGAACCAGAAGGCGGTTGATTTCATTTGTCCCTTCAAAGATACGGTTGATACGGGAGTCACGATACATTCTTTCGATTTCATATTCCTGCATGAATCCGTAACCACCATGAAGTTGAACCCCTTCATCCACAACGTAATCAAGAACTTCTGTTGCAAAGAATTTATTCAATGAGCACTCAATTGCGTATTCTGCAATCGATTTAGCCACTTCGGTTCCATTTTTTACTTCTTCATCCGTAAGCTTGCTCATACGATCTTCGAACAATCCTACTGTACGGTAAACAGAGCTTTCAGCAGCGTATAATTTTGAAGCCATTGTCGCTAATTTTTCTTTCGTCAGATTGAAAGCGGAAATCGGTGTTTTGAACTGCTGGCGCTGATTTGTGTACTGTACCGTTACTTCCAGGGCACGTTTACTTGCTCCGACAGCACCTACACCCAACTTATAACGGCCGATGTTCAGGATGTTGAAGGCAATGATATGACCTTTACCTGCATCCCCAAGAAGATTTTCCACCGGGATTTCAGCATCCTCCAGAATCAATGTACGTGTGGATGAACTTTTGATACCCATCTTCTTTTCCTCAGGTCCTGTTGAAACCCCTGGGAAATCTTTATCTACGATAAATGCAGAGAAATGTTCTCCATCGATTTTCGCATATACGACGAATACATCAGCAAAGGCAGAGTTGGTGATCCACTGCTTCTCACCATTCAGGATATAGTGTGTGCCTTCAGCATTCAACTTAGCTGTCGTTTTAGCACCAAGTGCATCAGAACCTGAACCTGGCTCAGTCAATGCGTAAGCAGCCAACTTTTCCCCTGTTGCAAGTGGCGGAAGGTATTTTTGCTTTTGCTCTTCGTTACCGAAAAGGACGATCGGCAGGGAACCGATTCCTACGTGTGCTCCATGAGAGATGGAAAATCCGCCTGCACGGGACATTTTTTCCGCGATCAAGGCAGAGCTTACTTTGTCCAGTCCTAATCCGCCGTATTCTTCAGGAACGTCTGCTCCAAGAAGTCCAAGATCGCCTGCTTCTTTTAACAGCCTCACTGAATGATCGAATTCATGATTTTCAAGATTTTCGATGACAGGGACCACTTCATTCAATACGTAATCCTCGGTTGTCTTGGCAATCATTTTTTGTTCATCAGAATATTCTTCCGGTGTGAAAACTTGTTCAAACGTCACATCTTCAATTAAGAAACTTCCACCTTTGATTAACTTTTCTGTTTGATTCGCCATTTCGAATCCTCCTAGTATTTTAATTTGAGTGAGAAAGGGCCTCGGATGAAGTCCTTCCCACCAGCATTACCCTATTAATTCGAAGACTCCTGCTGCACCCATTCCTCCGCCGATGCACATGGTGACGATACCGAATTGTTGATTTCTGCGTTTCATTTCGTGTACAAGAGAAAGGGTGAGCTTAGCACCTGTACAACCAAGTGGATGACCAAGAGCGATGGCTCCACCATTTACGTTTACTTTATCTTCGTCTAACCCCAGTTGGCGGATGACCTGGATGGATTGAGAAGCAAATGCTTCGTTCAGCTCGAACAATCCAATATCCGAAAGCTCAAGCCCCGCCATTTTCAATGCCTTTGGAATCGCTTCAACTGGGCCGATTCCCATGATTTCGGGTGGTACTCCCGCAACTGCAAAGCTTCTGAATTTCGCCATAGGCTGAAGTCCTAGTGATCCGGCTTTTTCACGGTCCATGACCATGACCGCTGCCGCTCCATCACTCGTTTGTGATGAATTCCCTGCCGTTACAGACCCCTTCACATTGAAAGCAGGGCGTAATTTAGCGAGAACTTCCGAGCTCGTTTCAGCACGCACTCCCTCATCTTTTGAAAATTGGAAGGATTTCTCGACGAGCTTATGATCAGCGTTCACTGAACGATGAAGTACATCAACCGGTACGATTTCATCTTGGAATTTCCCTTCCTCGATTGCTTTTGCAGCTTTTTGGTGACTTCTTACTGCAAATGCATCCTGATCTTCCCTGGATACGCCAAACTTCCTTGCTACCTGCTCTGCCGTATGACCCATGCTCATATAATATTCAGGTGCATGTTCAGCCAACTTGGCATTTGGACGTACGACGTGTCCCATCATGGGAACGAGACTCATGGATTCCGCTCCGCCTGCTATGGCTGTATCAGAATGACCCAGCATGATTTTTTCTGCCGCATAAGCGATGGATTGCAATCCGGAAGAACAATAACGGTTGATCGTGATGGCCGGTACCGTATCGGGAAGGCCCGCAAGCCCACCGATGTTACGTGCCATATTTAATCCCTGTTCAGCTTCCGGCATTGCACATCCGATGATCAGATCATCAATGTTGCCTTCATAATTTCCTGCACGCTTGAGGGTTTCTTTGACAACAAGTGCTCCAAGATCATCTGGTCGAACCTGTGCTAGTGATCCTTTTCTTGATTTTCCGACTGGTGTTCTTGCACCAGCTACAATGACTGCTTCGCGCATGAAATTCCCCCGCTTTCTTTTATGGTATAAACGCTGTTTAATTGCGTAATGGTTTTCCTTTTACAAGCATGTGCTGCATCCGTTGCTGTGATTTAGGCTGTGCAATCAGACTCAGGAATGCTTCTCTCTCAAGATCCAATAGATATTGTTCATCTACTTCGGTACCGTATGGGACTTTCCCTCCGGCAATGACGTATGCCAGCTTTTTCGCAATCATTAAATCATGTTCTGAAATGAATCCTGATTGAAGCATCGATTGAGCTCCTAGAAGAAGGGTTGCATACCCTGTTTCCCCAACTACCGGAACCTTCCTGCGAATCGGTGCCGTATATCCGCCTTCATATAGAGCAAGTGCTGCCTGCTTTGCATCGTACAGCAGATGATCATTATTTACACTGACACCGTCAGCCTTATTTAAGAAGTTGTTGTCTCTTGCTTCGTCCCCTGAAGTAGACACTTTTGCTGTGGCGATTGTTTCAAATACTTTATTGGCGACTTTTTGAAGATCAAATTCCACACCATTCGGAAGATTCGCCAAGTGCTTCATGTACAGCTCTTTGTTTCCGCCTCCTCCAGGTATCAATCCGACCCCGACCTCGACTAAGCCCATGTATGTTTCCATGGAAGCCTGAATGTGGGCTGCCGGCAGGCAGACCTCGCTTCCTCCACCAAGGGTCATGCCGAATGGAGCGGCTACCACCGGCTTGGATGAATATTTCACTTTCATCATCGCTTGTTGGAAGTGGCGGACGACCATATCGATTTCAAATATGTTGTCATCTTGTGCTTCCATGAGGATCATGGCAAGATTCGCTCCAACACAGAAGTTCTTGCCCTGATTCCCTATTACAAGACCTTTATAGTTCTTCTCCACTTCGTCCACTGCGAAGGTGATCATTTGAGTGATGTCCAATCCGATTGCGTTATTTGGAGAGTGGAATTCAAGAAGGGCGATTCCATCACCAATATCAATCAAGCTTGCACCTGAATTCTTCTTGATCAGTTTTCCTTGCTTCTTTAGAAGCTTTAAGTCGATTGCCTTTGGATTTCTTTCGACAGGCTGGTAGCTTCCTCCATGATAGAAAAAGCGTTCTCCGTCTTCCTCTTTATAGAAAGTGGAGTGACCCTCTTCAAGCATGCCTGTCACCCACTCAGGAACCTCCTGGCCTTCTTCCTTCATACGGGTCACAGACTTTTCGACTCCGATTGCATCCCATGTTTCAAATGGACCCATTTCCCATCCGAAGCCCCATTTCATCGCCTGGTCGATCGCTACGATGTCATCGGCAATTTCTCCGTGTAGACGGGCGGAATACGTGAGGACAGGTGACACGATGTTCCATAGAAGCGTGCCTGCCTGATCTTTTGCATACACAAGTGTTTTTATTTTATTTTTTAAACCTTTTTCATTTTTCGCCATTTCAAGTGAAGCCGTTTTAAGCTTCTGACGCGGTTGGTAATCCATCGTTTGAGGATTAAGTTCCAGGATCTCTTTCCCTTGTTTCAGGAAGAAGCCCTGTCCGCTCTTGCTTCCAAGCCATCCATTTTCAAGCATTTTGCGCATGAATGCAGGTACTTCGAACACCTTTTGCTCTTCTCCATCGACCTGGTCGTAAACGTTTTTCGCAACATGGGCGAATGTATCAAGTCCGACTACATCAAGCGTCCGGAAAGTGGCACTTTTAGGTCTTCCGATCGCTGGTCCCGTGATGGAATCAACTTCACCTACAGAATAACCGCCTTTCAACATTTCCTGAACTGTGACGAGCAAGCCATACGTACCGATGCGGTTCGCGATGAAGTTTGGCGTATCCTTCGCCATTACAACGCCCTTACCAAGTACGTCTTCACCAAATGTCTTCATAAAGCTTACTACTTCAGGATCTGTGTTTTTTGTCGGAATCACTTCAAGAAGCTTCAAGTAGCGTGGCGGGTTGAAGAAATGAGTCCCCAGGAAGTTCTTCTGGAAGTCTTCCGTACGCCCTTCCGACATTGCTTCAATTGAAATCCCGGAAGTATTGGAACTAATGATGCTTCCAGGTTTACGGTAACGTTCGACTTGTTCGAACACTTTTTTCTTGATATCCAAGTTCTCAACGACTACTTCAATGACCCAGTCGCAATCCCCGATAAGTTTAAGATCATCCTCGAAGTTACCTGCTGTAATAAGTGATAGGTTCTGTTTAGAAGTAAGTGGAGCCGGCTTTTGCTTTAGAAGCTTTTTTAAAGCGTTTTCACTAAATTCATTACGAAACGCCTTGCTCTCTTCTGTCAGTCCCTTTGCTTTATGTTGGTCGGTCAATTCTCTTGGAACGATATCTAATAACATTGTCGGGATGCCTATATTTGCTAAATGAGCGGCAATTCCTGAACCCATGACACCCGATCCTAACACTGCTGCTTTTTGAATTCTACGAACCAATGGTATTTCCCCCTTTTACACACTTTGAATGAATACTCATTCATTTTTTACTCAAAAAAAAGACTCGAATGAGTTTCCTGTTACATCTAATATAAAGGATTTCTTGAAATATCGCAATATTTAAAAGACTAAAAATGATAAATTTTACAAAAACTTTGACACTTCCCCTCTGTTATCTTCTTTTTAAATCATGTAGACTTGAAGAACGCTATGAGGATAAGGAGGAGCACATGGAAAACCATAAAACATCGATAACGGTATTAGAAACCAGTGATATTCATGGTCACATTTTCCCTGTCTTATATGGAAGTAAAGAAACAGCTGCCGTTGGATTAGGTACCATCGCTACCTATATAAAGAATGTCCGGGAACAAACCGGGAATGTCCTCGTCATTGATAACGGGGATCTCTTTCAAGGCACTCCCCTTACTTATTACTATATGAAACAAGCTCGTCATTTGCCAAACCCTTTTATCTCTGTTTTAAATGAAATTCAGTATGATGCAGCCGTTATCGGAAACCACGAGTTCAATTACGGACTTGAGCCTCTACATATCGCCCAAAAGGAAGCACACTTCCCGCTCTTATGCGCAAATATTCTAGATAAAACGACAAAAAAACCTTTCTTGGGCCTTCCTTATATCATCAAAGTCATGCCGAACGGGGTAAAAGTAGCGGTTCTTGGAGTGACGACCCACTATATTCCGAACTGGGAAAATCCTTCACATATAGAAGGATTGGAATTCAAAGATGCCCTTACTTCCACTGATCGCTGGGTGTCAACCATTCGAAAAGTCGAAAAACCTGACGTAATGATTGTTTCCTATCATGGTGGTTTTGAGAAGGATATCCAAACAGGGGCACTGACTGAACGACAATCCGGTGAAAATCAGGGATATCAAATCTGTCGGGATGTTAAAGGGATCGATGTGTTGCTGACAGGTCATCAACATCGAAAGCTTGCCGGCACTATTCACGGCGTGTCAATCGTTCAGCCTGGAATGCATGGTGAAAGCATCGGAAAAGTATCCATTGAGCTTGAACAGAACCATCAAGGCTGGACGATCATGAACAAAGTACCTCAAGTGGTCTCCATGACTGGAATCGAAGCCGATCGTGACGTCCTTTCCATTGCTCACCCAATCGAACGGGAAACGCAATCCTGGCTTGATGAGCCCATTGGGACCATTAAAGGGAATATGCTGATTGAAGATTCATTTCAGGCACGCTTGAAGGAACACCCATTCATAGAATTCATTCAGCGGGTACAAATGGAAGCAGCAGATGCATCCATTTCAACAACGGCCCTTTTTAGTGAGTCCCAAAGAGGTCTCTCTGGTAAGGTTACAATGAGAGATATTGTTTCCAACTACATCTACCCCAACACCTTAACGGTACTCGAAATATCCGGGAAAGACATACGCCTTGCACTCGAGCGTTCGGCAACTTACTTCACCATAAATCCGGAAGGGGAAATGGGTGTCAATCCGGATTTCACTATTCCTAAGCCTCAGCATTATAACTATGACATGTGGGAAGGGATTGACTACGTCCTGACCATCAATCAACCAATTGGGGAGCGGGTGACTTCTCTACTCCATAACGGATTCCCTGTTGAAGAAGATAAACTTTATCACGTCGTCATGAATCATTATCGTGCTGGCGGCGGCGGAGACTACACGATGTTTAAGAACAAACCGGTAATCAAACAAATTCAAATCGACATGACCGAACTCATTGCTGATTACTTCCTGAAATATAAGACCGTACACACTTCCTGCAATCACAATTGGAAAGTGGTCAAAGGTTAAAAGGGACGGACCTCTTCTTAAGCTGCCTTTATAAATTATTGAACTTCAGGGAACCTTATGATTGGAGGTGTTCAATATGGCTAAGCATAAGAAAAATCCTTCAAGGGCCGGAGTCAGTGCGGCTAGTGTGAAGGGAGACGCAGGTCCTACCGTTGATATGGACGGCGGCGGAAAAAGAAACAGTCAAAACAATCAATATAAGAAACAGCCTTAGAATCAATGGCACCTGAGCAATCAGGTGCCATATTTGATGCTGGCTGACCAATTGTCGAACCCTCGTAAGATTCCCACCTCTCCCTTGACCAACCCGCTTATCCAAACCCTTTCGATTTAAGCCCTGGACAGTCCAACCAAAATCTTTTACCTTCCCATACAAAAATTAACTTTGCCTTGTACACAATTATGCAGTAAACTAGGAATATCGAAACTAAGTTGTCAGACCTCCTACTTTATCTTCACGATTGAGAGTAGCTCGTCTGTTTTTTAACGTGCAGTAATGATAACGTTTACAGAAAAGGAGACTAAATAGATGAAACGCAGACTTTTGTTTTTTACGATTGGACTTTTTATTTTGACAATGGGCGTTGCCCTGATCATTAAATCCGGCCTGGGTGCCTCTGCCTGGGATGCCTTGGCTGTTGGAGAATCCAACATGTTCGGGATTACAGTCGGGACCGCTGTTTTCATTAATGGAATCGTATTGATCGGTCTGAATGCTGTCATAATGAAGAAAAAGCCTGATGTACTCGCTGCCGGTTCCATACTTGTGATTGGCCTTTTGATTGATTTCTGGTTACTCGTCGTATTCAAAAATTATGCCCCTGAAATGTTGATGAATCAAGTGTTTGCGCTGGCTTCAGGGATCTTGACAATGGGACTTGGAATTGCGATTTATTTACAGGCTAAGTTCCCTGCAAGCCCGATGGACACTCTTATGGTTGCCATCCACACACGTTTTGGACTGAACTTGCGCAATTCCCGCATCATCAGTGAAGGATTCGCCCTGTCACTTGCATTCCTGTTTAAAGGGGATATTGGGATCGGGACCATTATCGTAACGCTTCTATTGGGCTTTGTCGTTCAATACAGCTTCCCGTTCTTCGAACAGCTCTTTGAGAAGAAATCCATGGGAAAGGCAGCTGTTTCTGCTGATTAAATGATGAAAAAGCAATCTCCTTGAAGGAGATTGCTTTTTTTACGGATACTTTATAAACGTAAAATCCTGACAACGTGCTGATCCTCAAAAATGGGAAGTGAATCCCCTTTTAGAGTTCAGCAGCTCATTGACTTGTTTCCTCTGGCTCTTATTAGCCAGTACATAGAGGGTGTCATTCGCTTTGATGACCGTATCTCCCATGGGGGTGATCAATTCATTGTCCCGAATGACCGCTGAAATCAACGTTTTCTCCGGCAGACTGATGTCTTTAATCGCTTGGTTGGTTATATACGCATCCTCATTGATGAGGATTTCAAGCATTTCATTGTTTGTCTTCCCAATGGACACGAGCTCGATGCTGTGAGCGATGGGTCGTTTTTCTTCTCCCGCAAGCTTCAGATAGTTTGCCAAAGGAGAGATTGTCGTCCCTTGGATAAGAGCCGATAGAAGGACAACGAAAAACACGACATTGAAGATGATTTCATTGTTCTCAATATTTGCTACCATGGGATACGTGGCCAGGACGATGGGGACTGCTCCTTTTAATCCTGCCCAGGAAATGAAGAATTTTTCTTTCACAGTAAACGTCTTTGACAGGGAGAGGCTTAAATAGACTCCAAGTGGACGTGCTACCGCAATCAAGAGAATAGACAGGACAATCCCCTGCCATGCGATACCTGGCAGATGCTGCGGAAAGACGAGGAGACCCAGCAGGATGAACATGACAATTTGCATCATCCAGGCGAATCCTTCGTTAAACCGCACAATCGAATGGCGATAGGTTAAATCCTGATTGCCAACTACGATGGCCATGACATAGACGGCCAGCAAGCCGCTTGCTTCTAGAATACTCGTAAAAGCATAAGTAAAGATCGCCAGTGAGATGGACAGGACCGGATACAAACCTGACGAATCAAGATTGATTCGATTAATGATCCAAACTGACGCAGCACCCAATGCCAGCCCGAGTAACAAACCCATACCCATTTGCCAGAAAAAACTTAACACCAGGGTTCCAGGATTTAATCCCGGGAATTGGATCAATTGCAAAAATGCGACCGTCAAAAAGATGGCCATGGGATCGTTACTGCCCGATTCTGCTTCAAGTGTGGAAGAAATGTTTGGTTTAATGTTTTTATTTCCTAAAACCGAGAAGACCGCTGCAGCGTCCGTAGACCCGACGATCGCCCCAAATAACATTCCCTCCAGCCACGTCACATCCAGTATGAACTTGGCTGCCACCCCAATAGAAAGCGTGGTTACAACTACTCCAATCGTTGCCAATGATAATGAAGGTTTATAGACACTCTTCACATTGCTCCACTTCGTTTGAAGACCGCCTTCAAATAAAATGATGATTAAGGCAAGTGTCCCGATAAATTGTGTCATCGGGGCATTATCGAAGAAAAAGTATGTATTCAATACCATACCTACAATAATAAATAAAACCAGTGAGGGAACGCCCAATCGTGTGGAGAATTTAGCTGTTATGACACCAATCAAGAGCAGGAGGCCGAGAAGCAGGGTTAAATTGTCTATGGTAATTTCCATATTATCGCCTCTATTTTTCATGAAGATTATTCTCGTTTATTGTATAATATTGTGAATTATGTAACAATCATAACGACTTTCCATCTTTATCGTTGTCAACAACCTTTCTGAGAGGAGATTTTCATATGAATACACTCCACCATGGTTATTGGACTTATTTTTTTGCAAGAAAAAAGAAACATCTCCTAAAGTATTTCATTATGGGTAGTATTGCTCCGGATCTCATTTATTATGGTATGTTCATCTACTTGAGCTTCACTGAGAACCTGATTGCCATCCTTACTTCCGGTGATCGTGGAGAAGAGATGCACAGACTCATTCACCTGCTGTTCGAACACCCTGTCGTCATCATCTTAAGACAGGCTGGACACTCTCTCCTCGTTTGGGGAATAGTTTTTACCGTTGTCTTATTGGGAGGAGCCAGATTGAATAAAGCCCTCGCTTTCCTTTATGGATGGTTGGGCCATATTGTCCTGGATTTTCTCACTCATGCCGATGATGCAATCCCCATTTTCTATCCCCTGTCTACTTATGTGTTTCACTCTCCCATCTCCTACTGGGATTCTCGTCACTATGGAGATGTTTTCGGGGTCGTCAACTTGATCGGCATCTTCGGTTCTGTGCTTTATTTGGTTTATGAGAAAAGAAAAAAAAGATCGGGCAGGAAGAAGGGGAGTTCAACGGGAGTCGACCTATAGACGATTTATTAAAGGTTTGCCCATTATGATATATTCGTCAGGGACATTTGGAAAGAACCCCTCTTTAATCGTTTTAAAGTTTTGAGAATGATAAAAGGCAATAGCTTCAAGATTATCTTTCCGCGTAGTAAGGAGGACCCGTTCTTCATGTCGATTGTGCAATAATCTGGTGACCAGTTGCTTTGCTATTCCCCTGCCCCTGTATCCTGGATGTACACCAAGCTCCACCAATTCCATGCAATTCTTCATCCATTCCCGCTCTGAACGTAAATGACGGGAAAGTAATTCATGGTAATACTGACCTTTTCTAGAAGAATAGCCATAGATGTACCCTGCCACTTGTTCATTGATAATAGCAAGATACCCTTCAAATTGGGGATAGGTGGAATGGCGTTTAAATTGTTGTTCCATTCCCAGGGGGTCTACTTTGAATAAGTGGCAATACAGCTTGAGCATTTTCATAAAGTACTTTCCTTCCACTCGAAACGGAATGATGTTCATGTTAATTGCCCTCCTATAAATCAAATAAGACTCTATGGGGATCCATAGAGTCTTCATACAATCTACTATTATTTCTTCATGACACCTTTTAGAACAAAAGCGACATTGGCCGGTCTTTCAGCCAGTCTTCTCATGAAGTAACCGTACCAATCCGTACCGTATGGAACATATACGCGCATTTTATAGCCTTCTTTGACGAGTTCATGCTGACGTTCCACGCGGATACCGAAAAGCATTTGAAATTCAAATTGATCTCGCGGGATGTTGTACTCTTCCACGAGTTTTTTCGTATATTCGATCATCTCATCATCGTGGGTGGCAATAGCCGTATAATTGCCATTCAGAAGATGAGTTTTAATAATTCTTTTGAAATTATCGTCTACATCCTTCTTCTCAGGAAATGCCACTTCAGGTGACTCTTTATAGGCCCCTTTAACTAGACGCAGATTGGGGGAATACGCATTCAGATCTTCCATGTCCTTTTCTGTTCTATATAAATAGGCTTGTATGACCGTTCCGATATTATCATACTCAGACTTTAACCGTTTGAAGATATCAAGGGTCTTCCCACAACGTGAGTAGTCTTCCATATCGATGGTCACGAATACATCCTGCCTCGTTGCCTCATCAAGAATCAACCTCATATTCTTCATGACAATCTCTTCGGATATATCCAACCCCATTGATGTCATCTTCAGGGATAATTGAGATTTCAGATTTTCTCTCCCGATCGCACGAACAGCCTCTACACATTCAAGGGCCATTTCGTTTGCTTCACGCTCACTGTCCACAAACTCTCCCAAATAGTCGATCGTTACAACAAGATTCTGACTATTCAGTTCACGAATAACCTCAACAGCCTGAAGAATCGAAGATCCCGCTACAAACCGCCCCGCTCCAAAACGCAGGCCATATTTCTTAGCGAGCTTCGTCATTGGCTTATTTTTTGAAAGGAATAAAAAGAAATTACGCATTGCTTGCTCCATGTTGTTTACCCCCTGAAAAAACATATATATCATGTTATGAAAACGTTTTCTTTATTGCTAAAAAAAGAAGATCCATACCATTAATATATCTACCAACATTCTATCACCTTTTAAACATTTTGAATATACTTTCAATACTTTCTTAGTAGAATATTATCGAAATATGTAAATTCGTGAATAGGGTTCATCATCATTAGGAAAAATAACCTTTGTTAACCATCTGCCTTGGCACTTACACAAGGTAAATGGACCTATCCCACTGACATCACATGAAAACGAAACGAAGGATAAGGAGGAAATAATATGCAACAACAACCCCAACAAAGTAGCGGGCAACAAGCTTACACCGAGCCTCCACAGATGCTGACTACAAAGGATTCACTCTACTTAAATGACATGCTCGCATGGAATTTGAATGCGATGAAGAAGTGTCACTTTGCAGCGGCTCACTGTCAGGATGCAGAGATTAAAGCTGAGCTGGATAAGTGCGGTCAAATGCATCAGCGACATTATCAACAGCTATTGACTCATTTGAACACGACGAACCAAAACATGATGTAGAAAGGAGCACTTTGACATGAACCAACAGAATCAGCAAAAAATCCAGAATCCGCAAACTCAAGTACCGGAAACCCCGCAGATGAATGATCGTGATTTTATCACGGATGTCCTGTCCCAGGAAAAATACATGACCGCTTCTTACTGCACAGCCCTTAACGAAGCGAGTCATCAGGCATTGTACCAGGACTTGCTCACGATTTTCAATGAAACTCAAAACGCTCAACGCGAGCTGTACAATGAAATGTTCCGTAAAGGCTGGTATAAGCTTGAGGCGGCAGACAGTCAGAAGATTCAACAATCCTATCAGCAGCATCAACAGTATTCTTCCCAGTTTCCATATGGGTACGGCGGGCAGGTTCAATGATGGAAGGCAGACTCAGGTCTGCCTTTTTTATGCGAGGGTGAGATTTTGCTGCTTTCGGTCCAACCCCATAAGTTTGGACACGTTCTTCAAACTTCTCAAGTATGCTTAGTTTTTCATTTTACTACCGCGCTTTCGCTTGCTCACCTCCAATTCTTTAAACTGGTTCCCAGTTCAAAGAATT
>NZ_JAAXCV010000020.1 GCF_012911895.1 Bacillus sp. RO3 | reverse complement strand
TTCTTTGAACTGGGAACCAGTTTAAAGAATTGGAGGTGAGCAAGCGAAAGCGCGGTAGTAAAATGAAAAACTAAGCATACTTGAGAAGTTTGAAGAACGTGTCCAAACTTATGGGGTTGGACCGAATGTGTCCCGATCCGGATTGATTCTCCACCCGAAGGGATCTCCATCAAGAAAATCCTCCCTTCAATCGGCTTCCCCCACCCATCCAGGATTCGTTTCCAGCTTAAAATAGACAATCTAAGGTTTTGATCCGGTTCCTGGTGTGAAGATTGAACTGTAGGATGAGGTCCGTCCCCAGGTGTTGCAAAGGAAGTCCGGCAACAAGGATCAATTATTTAAAATAAGGATTGAAAAAAGAGAATGAGGATTAATAAATTCTCTACAGGATTGATAATAAAAAATCAGGATTGAATGTGTCCCGATCCGGATTGATTCCCCACTCGAAGGGACCCTCATTTAAGGAAATCCCCCATCAACAGGCTGCTCCCTACCCATCCAGGATCCATCTCCAGCTGAAAATAGACAATCTATCGTCTTTTTCCCTTGGAGTTCCCACTCCCCCAAGAAAAAGCAGGCTAAAAAACCGCCCACACTCACTTTTTTCCAAAAAACCGTTCTACAACGCACCATTATAGTGTATGATACATAGTATAAACCATATAGTGTACGACACACAGTATAGATCAATCAAAGAGGTGAACATATGGATAAGTCACTGCTGACGTCCTTGACGACGGAGCTCAGGAGGGGGACATTGACCCTGGCGGTATTGAGTCAATTGCGGACACCTCAGTATGGGTATTCACTGGTCCAACGACTAGAGAAAAGCGGCATTTCCATGGAGCAGAGTACACTGTATCCACTGCTGCGCCGTTTAGAGAAGCAAGAATTGGTCACGAGCAGCTGGGACCGGTCGGAAAGCAGGCCGAGGAGATATTATGTGTTGAGTGAGTACGGCGCGGATATTCTCAGGCAGCTGCAGGCCGAATGGGAAAAGATGTCTGTCGAATTGTCCATTTTATTAAAGGGGGATGAGGAAGGATGAAGCTTGTTGAACTCTATATTCAAGAAGTGATGAGACGGCTGCCGGAAAAGAATCGGGAGGATATAGCCCTTGAATTGACCTCCTCCATCGAAGATATGCTACCGGAGGATTACACAGAAGGTGATGTGAGAGAGGTGCTGGCGTCACTCGGGGATCCTGCCGTGCTGGCTTCCAATTACCAGGACCGGCCGATGCACCTGATCGGGCCAAGATATTATGATTTGTATATGACGCTCTTGAAGATCATCATCCCGATTCTTGCGAGCATCACGTTCATTGTCGGGGCTGTATCATCCATTTTGAGCTATTCAGGTGAAACAAGTCCGATTGGGATGTTCTTCTCCATTGCAGCCAATGGGGCAGTAGAGGTGATCAGTATCGGAATGCAGGTCTTCTTTTGGCTGACCGTCATTTTTGCCATCATCGAAAGGACCGTCCCTGCCCACAGTCAGCTTCCCCTCACCCTCAATGGAAAAGAGTGGACGCCGGATGACTTGAAGGATATCCCGTATATCCCGAAGGAAAAGCGGATTTCCAAACTGGAGATTTTCGGGGGCCTGATCTGGACGGTAATCTGGTCAACCTGCTACTTTAAAGCGTCCAGCATCATCGGGTTATATGAAGGGACGGGCAGCGGAAGAACCTTCACTCCCATCTTTCATGAGGATGTGCTCTTTGGATACTGGCCCCTGGTGGTCCTCCTCATTGGATTGGAACTATTCCTGCTTCTCAGCAAATGGAAAGCGGGTATCTGGACCAGAAAGCTTGCTCTCGTGAATACAGTGCTTCAGATCATCCCTGTTGCCGTCTTTATGATCATGTTCCGGAACATAGAGATCCTCAACACCGATTTCACAGAAAGAATCCAGGAACTGTTCAACGGCTCGTTCCAATTCCAGTGGTTCTACCTCACAGCCTCCATTGGCTTGCTCGTTGCTGGGGGAATCAACAGTTATGAAGGATGGAAGAAGAGTGGGACAGTGGGGACAGGCACCTTGTCCTAAAACCAATCGTGAGGCAAGGTGATATTTTACAGATGAAACAGGGGACGGTTCTCGCTCTACTGAAAGAAGTAGAATGAGAACCGTCCCCATTGCCTTACTATTTAGTTATCCCCCGCCAAAACACTTCCCAACTTTCTCTTAATCTTCGTTCATATTCTTCTTCAGACAGATTCACGAGATAGAAAATCATTCCGTCCAACATACAGAGAAAGGCCGTTGCCAAGATTTCTCTGTCAATCAGGTGATCAGAAGGCTCTATGACTTCATAGAGCAGGTGCCTAATTTCCTTTTCCATCTGACTATATTGTTCCATAAGAAAATCTTTAAATCTTTCAGGGGGAACCATACCGTATCTTTTAATGAAGAGACCCAGATCATGTTCATAAAAGTAGGTGTTCAGCTTTTTCATGAGTGTGAATAACTGTTCTTCCACGGAAAGATTCTTTAACAAACTTGATTGGCTCCGTACAAACACCAGATACTCTTCCATGACCACATTCGTTACATTTTCAAATAATTCTTCTTTGCTTGAGAAATACGCATAAATGGAAGGTGCTTTAATATTCACTCTCATTGCGATATCTTTCAGAGAGGTTTCTTCATATCCTTTTGTTGAGAATAAGAAAAGGGCATGCTTGACTATATTTTTTCTTGTTTCTTCTCCCTTACTCACGTTCTTCACCTCATTTTCCCGCTACGAAACGAGCTTAAGTCCGACAATACATATAATGATACCACCAACGAGAGCCAACTTCCTACCATCTTTCCGCTCTTTGAACAACACCATTCCCAATAAAACACTTCCGGCTGCCCCAATACCGGTCCAAATGCCGTAACCGACGCTGATGGGGATGTCTCTTAAAGACAAGGAGAGAAGGATGAAGCTTGTGCCCATAAATAAAATAAACAGTATTGTCGGCTTTATTTTTGAGAAGCCTTCGGACAATTTCAAGAAAATGACTCCGCCTACTTCCAATAATCCTGCCGTCACCAGAAATAACCAACTCATCTTATACACCATCCTCTGTTTCCGGCTGGCCGGATACGAATTTTAGACCGATGATACAGCTAATTAATCCCACTACCAATACAATTTTTAACACATTAACGGAGTCTCCCAGGAAGATCATTCCCACAAGGGCGGTTCCAAAGGATCCGAGACCCGTAAATACCGCATAAGCTGTTGATACAGGCAGAAGCTTCAGCGATTTAGAAAACGCATAGAAGCTGAGTATCATGAGAATGACAGTTGGAATAACCACCGTCATGTTGGTAAAACCATCAGAGTACTTCAAGCCCAAAGCCCAGCCAACCTCCATTATTCCTCCAAATATGAGATACACCCACGCCATATAAAATACCCCTTTCAAGGTTCACATTGTTTAATAAAATCAATCCTTCTTAGTTTGTACCAATACACTGTGCACATTCAGTAACAGTAAAAATCTAACTACCATTAGTTAGATTATAAAACTAAAAAAATATTTCTGCAACTTTTTATTTCATGAGCCAGGGGGACAGGTTCCCTGTCCCAAAGTGGAACACTGATAGACCGGGGGCGGTTCCCACTCTCCCTACCTAAGTAGAAAGAAAACCATCCCTGTTCTAAGGGAAAAAACACTCTCATCAAAAAGAGTGTTTTTAATTTATATAATACCTTGCATTATAAGGTATTATCGATTATAACTAAATAAGGGGGTGTAAATTTTGGAAATTAATAAAGAAGTGTTAAAAGGCCATATTGATACATTGATCCTGTCGTTGCTGCACAAGAGGGATATGTATGGATATGAGTTGGCCAAAACGGTTCGTGATAAAAGTGAACAGCAATTCGAGCTGAAGGAAGGGACGCTTTATTTATCATTAAAGCGACTGGAAAAGAATGAGTGGATTTCATCATACTGGGGGGATGAGCAAGGCCCGGGGGGAAGAAGGAAGTATTATACCCTTACGGAACTGGGAGAAGAGGGGCTGGAGCTAAAGCGCAGGGAATGGCAGTTTGTGAAGAAAATAATAGATACGTTCATTGAAGGGGGAGAGAATCGTGAGACAAATTGATGCCTATGTGGATGCGGTGTATCAGAATATCGGAGGCAATCGGAAAGAGATTCAGGAATTGAAAGCAGAAATGAAAAGTCACCTGATGGAGGCCGTTCACGAACTGAAAGCGGAAGGGCTGACTGAACAGGAAGCGATTGCTACGGCTATCGAGCGATTCGGGGGAGAGCAGGAAATCCGCTCGATTGTAGGTCAGTTGTTTCAGGCACAGAAAACCTTCGCCAAGTGGGTTCTCTATCTTGCCATCGGCATCCTGCTGATAACGGCTTCTGCCTTTACGTTTGTCTATTCCATTGAAGAGAAGAACGCCGATGAAAATTCGATTGTCGCTACAAACATTTTTGGTGTGTTAGGAGAATCAACTCAGATCACAGAAGACATGAAATCAGAAATCAATTCTTTGATCAAGAGTACGGATCAAATCTCCAAGGTTGAAATCTATGATGTGAGCAGTGTAGAGAATGGCAATATGGTATTTGATTATGTAAGAGATGCGAAGCCCGATTACCGCTATGAACAGACAGTGTGGAATCCTGCATGGCTCCAGGCGGATTTCTTCCCGTACGGAAATGGGGACGAGAAGTGGTATGTGGATATGGAAACAAGGCATATTGGGGATCTCCTGTCGATCATCTTGTTTTCAGGGATGGCCATGTATGTGACCCTGTTTACCATTTGGGCCACGATTAACGCGTATCATCACAGACGGTTAACGCTTGGATGGATCGTTGTATTTGCTTTCTTTAATGTTCTGGGGTATCTTGTGTATTCTTTTCTTGGTAAAAAGAGCAAAAATACCGGCATGATCTAGACAAATAAGGTCCGTCCCCAACACGTTTCAACCTATCGTGTTAGGGACGGACCTTTCTGTAAATGTTCAAAATAGTTTGATAGATAATGAGATCTGCGTGTTAAAATAGAGAAGATGTAACCATTTTCTTGAAAAATAATGAGGGATAGGCTGAACGATTAAACCTCTCCAATCCAAAACAAGGAGGACACACGCATGAAAAAAGTGCTGGTATTCATTACAGACGGTTTCGCCGACTGGGAAGCAAGCTACGTGACAGCAGAAATCAATCAAGCAGGAACAGGTTATGAAGTGGAGACGATGGCGATTGATAAGGAGCCTAAAGTTTCTATGGGTGGATTAAAGGTTCTGCCGGATCATTGTTTAGAAGATTATCCTTCAGAATTCGAAATGCTGATCATTCCCGGTGGTACGGGATGGAGAGAAGAGAAGCATGTTCAGGTGAAAAAAATGGTGGAGTATTGCTTTGAACAGGACATCACAGTCGCTGCGATTTGTGATGCCACCACGTTCTTAGGTGAGCACGGATTTCTTGATGACCATAAACATACGGGGAATTCACTCTCTTATTTAAAAGAGGGAGCGCCTCACTACCGAGGGGAAGATCACTATATGGAAAAGCAATCGGTGAGTGACGGCTGTGTGATCACAGCGAATGGCACGGCTGCACTGGAGTTCTCCAGGGATATCCTCCGTAAGCTTGGTGTGCTGGAAGGAGAGAAACTTGAGGAATGGTATGAAATGTTTAAGGGTGGGTTTGTGAAAAGTTGAGTAGACAGGGGACGGTTCGTATTCTACCAGAAAAGTAGAATACGAACCGTCCCCACCCAGCCTTATGGCCGCTCCAACACCGCCACAAGCATCCTGTGCACAACCTCATGATCCCTCCCATCAAACAGCCGATACTCCTCACCGGGAAGAGTATACCACTCCTCAGCCCCGACATAGGTAATCGCAAGTGTCAGCACGCCGTCGTCATGGCAGGTGGTGACAAGTTCAAGCTCGCCGCTGATCACGCCTACTTCTGAGGTCATGACACCGTGGATCGCAATAAAAATCGTTGATTTCTTCTCCAACTCGATTCCTCCCATCTTGTATGAACCATGCCCGTACGAACCAATCCTACGGGCATTTCCTCTATTGATATCAGTAAGCGCAGCTGTTCAGCATCCCTTGAAGCGCTGTTTTCTCTGAAGACTGAAGGCTCAAGCCCCATTTGTGCTTGGTACTGATCCACCATTTGGAATATCCGCAGGCTGCACCGGAACGGGGAGGCTGCCATGTGGATGGATCCTGGTCTCCTTTAGAGCGGTTGGTGCTGGCGCTGACGGCGATCAGCTGCGGGCCGCTGAGGTCGTTGGCGAAGTCTTCGCGCTTCTCTGTCGCCCAGCTGCTGGCACCGGAACGCCATGCTTCAGCGAGTGGGACGACATGATCGATATCAAGATCGGATGGATCGTAGAACGTGACACCGTCGTAATAGCTGTACCATTTACCCGACGTCACCGGGCAGTTGCCGCTGTAGTAATCGGCGTCACGCTGGAGAACGAGCTGACGGGTGTCGCAGCCGTTGCCCTGCCCGATCCAGTGGGGAAATTTGTCCCGGGAGTAGCCGGACATGGAGCCTTCTGATTTCACGGTCAGGGAGTTCAGCTGGGACTGGGCCGTGGATTTGGACGGTGTACCCGGCGGAAATGCAAAAGCGGTCGGCAGGAATAACGCAAATGAGAGAACCAGTGCAAACATAAACAACATCGATTTCTTCAGCATGGAAGTGCCTCCTGTAGGTCATTTTTTATATCAACATCTCAGAGAATGGGATGTTCATATTGAGCTGTGGAGCAAAAAATAGATAGAGAGGTTTGGGTAGATGCTCTGTTCGTTTTACTTGAATCATAGAGGGTGGAAGAACCTTCTAACAAGTTAAAATTTTGTAAATACCCGTTCTTTACAAAGGCTGAATCTTTTTTCCTGGTCCTTTAGAAACAGACAGGGGACGGTTCCCACCCCACTCCAAAAAAGTAGAATAGAAACTGTCCCCCACGGAACCTAATATTTAAATCGATTCATCGTACCTTGCAGCTCTTCAGCCAATTTCGACAGGGATTCGGCGGCATGGGATATTTCTTCCATGGAACCCAGCTGCTCCCGGACAGAAGCAGAGATTTCTTCTGTGCCTGCTGAAGTTTCCTTTGTTCCCACCGCGAGTGTGTCGATGGTCTGTTGAACGACTTCCACACCTGAAGTCAGCTGCTGGGTGGTGGCGGCGACTTCTTGAATTTGCGAAGACACTTGCTCCACCAGGTCGAGTATTTCTGTGAAGTTCCCGGTGGCTTCTTCCGATAGGGTCAGGCCAGAGCGGACGTTATCCCGGACGACCTTTATATTGTTTTCGGTTTCGACGGACTCCTGCTGAATCGTTCCCACCAAATTCTTAATATGATTCGCCGATTGATTGGACTGGTCGGCTAATTTGCGTACCTCTTCGGTCACGACGGCGAATCCTTTTCCGTGTTCCCCGGCTCTCGCTGCTTCAATGGCTGCATTGAGGGCCAACAGATTGGTCTGCTCGGATATTTCCGTGATCAGGGAAGAGATGTCACTGATTTCTGTCGTGCTCGTAACCAGAGATTGAAGGCCTTTGCCTGCGGATTCAACCGAATGATCGATGAAGTTCATTTGGCTGACCATCTTATGAACAGAATCCGATCCGACCTCCGCCTTCTCCCTCATGGAAGTCGATAACGTCGCAATGCTGTTGGTGTTCGCAGCCAAGGTTGAGGTGCTTTCCAGCAATTCATGGATCGAGGCCGAGCTTTTTTCCGTCATCTCCCATTGCTGTGTGCTCCTCCTTGCAATCGAATGCATGGATTCTGAAATCTGGCTGGAAGTAGAAGTCGATTCACCAGCCGTGGCAGATAGTTCTTCTGACGATGCAGCAACCTGTTCAGAAGAATCGTTGATGCTTTTCACGATTCCGGTTAATGAATGCAAGAAGGCATTAAAGGAGCTCGCCAGCTGACCGAACTCGTCCTTCGTTTTCACCATGACTTTCTTTGTTAAATCCGCATCACCGTGAGCCAGTTGGTCAAATTGTTTCGTCAGGCTCCTTAAAGGAAGGAGAATGGACCTTAACAGCACGATGCTCAAGATCACTCCGATTAAGATAGAAGCGACGGTGACCATGATGATAAGCGTTTGACTCAGGGATCCATTCGTCTGGATCGTCCCTTTCAGACTTTCTACATCTTGATTCAATTGATCCACCAGCTCGTTCACCGATGGGTCAAGGACCTCTTTTCTCAACGATCGTTCCTCACCGAAATGGAGGGAACGGGCACTTTCCGGGTTGGTGGTATAGGTGTCCACCACTTGTTGATTGATCGACCAGTAATCCGTGAAGTTGTTCTGGATGTCTTCGATATTTTCAAGATACTCTTCCTTATGTACGAGGCTTCTTAACCCTTCTATACTTGTGAAAATATCCTCCGCCTTTTCGTTCATCCCTTCCACAAACTGCTGATCTCCTGTAATGATAAATCCACGCTCATCATTGGATAAACCAGCCAGGCGGTATTGAATGTGTTTCACTTCCTTCTGAACCTCCATCTTATCCTTCAGGACGTCATTGTTCTTCATTGTTGAAGTAATGATGAAAACAGACGAGCCTCCAATCAGGATAATGGCCATAACGAATATTGATATGATTCCCAGTAGCTTGGTCTTGATGTTCATACGTGCTCCTCTCTTTGCGTGCAGTCTTAAGCAATTGTAATATCGGCAGATGGAAAGAATTGTTTACTTTCTTATATATAAAAAAATCTGCCCCTACTAGAGGCAGATGATCAAATAAGGTTTTCGATCTTCTCCTTACAGGAAGTACACGTAATGTCCTGTATCTCTTTAAAGAGAATGGCCTTTCTGGCCGACTGGATAGTTTCAAAAAAATCAGGATAGGGGATCCCGCATTCTGTCACTTTAGCATTCTTTATAGCGTGTTTTCGATTGGAAAAAGGTCCTTGAATGACTGGGAATAGCAATCTGAATCCTCCTGGTTGTTCATGTTGAATGGATGTTTTGTTAAAAAAATAACAGAACCATTATCATATCATCGTACTATTAAGATATTGTTGAGTGATTGTAAACGGAAGGTAAAGGCCCATACCCGGTGACCGTGCCCTCATCGTGTATTGGTGGATGTTTAGGCCATATTTCCATTTAAGTAGAAGGAATATGGTAAAATGTTGAAGTGGTTTGGTTCGAGGGTTAAGGAGAAATGGAAACCAATAAAGGAGCTGATACATTGAACATCCGTTTTGTAAAAGGAGCAGACTACTATGCGATATCTCCTTTGATCAATGAGTGGTGGGGAGGGAGGCAGATGTCTGATATGCTACCGAAGTTGTTCTTTGACCACTTTCAAGATACGAGTCTGATTGCAGAAAAGGACGGGGAAATCGTAGGCTTTCTAATCGGGTTTCTCTCCCAGTCCAATCCTGATGAGTCCTATATCCACTTTGTCGGGGTTCATCCTGAATGGAGGCAGCATGCCATTGGAACGGCACTTTACGATCGGTTTACCCATCTTGTTAAACAAAATGGCCGTCATATGATCCGCTGTGTAACCTCTCCTGTAAATAAAGCGTCCATTGCCTACCACCTCAAGATGGGCTTCAGCATAGAAAAGGGAGATAAACAAATCGATGGTGTTGAAGTAAACAGTCATTATGACGGACCGGGTCAGGACAGAGTGTTATTTAGTAAATATGTGGATTGATCGGTCAAACGAGAGGGTTGTCCAGGTGAAATTTATGTTCAAAAGCAGGTTTCAACCCTTCACTTGAATACCCTCTCTACTCCACCATATACCCATTCACCAGCTCATAACATCTTTCCTTCGTCGACTCATATAAAGAGATGTAAAACGCCACATGTTCAAACGTTCCCCCTTCATATTTCAGTCTTTCTTCATGGGCTCGATCTTCTTTTTCCTTAATCCATTTCACTTGTTCGGCTTGTAACTCCTTCATGACTTCTGAAGACAGTTCTTTTTTCAGCACAGCATAAAGGTCATTCAGAGCCTGGTCATACATTTCATAAGACTTTCCATACACATTTTTCATGGCGTTGGTAACACCTTTGTCCGAATCCTTCTTATCAGGCATGGCATCCAGTTCTTTTTGGATGTTGTCGAGTTTGTTCAAGTATTCTTCTTTTCCGGCTACCTTCGTTACGGGAGGAGGATTTTCTTCCTCGCCACTGTCCGCTTGAGTGTTGCTTTCTTCCATGGATGCATCTTCCTGTTGATGATTCTCTTGGTTTTCTGCAGGTGATTCACTTGTACTTGCCGGGATCGTGTCATTCGAAGCACTCTCTTCAGGAGAAGAACCACAAGCAGACATGAGGACGAGAGACATTGTCAGTATGGGTGCCACGGCGACGTTTGATTTTTTCATTTTTACAGCTCCAATCTTTTATGTGAAAATGTCCGGATTGGTTTATTTTAACATATTCGGAAGAATCCTTCTAACCGGCTTTTGAAGACGATAAAAAAAGAAGCAAGAGAACGCTCCCCTGCTTCCTGGTCTCCCACATTATTTCCGCTTCATGCTTTTTTTCATCAATGAAGCACTCACACCCACGACTGCTTTCCTTGGCAGAAAGCGTGGTAATAATGCCGTGATGGCATTAAGTTTCCCGTCAATGACATGGCTTCTTTTCTTGGAGAGGGCTTTAAACGTTGTTTCCACCACCTGCTTCGACGTTCTCATTTTTCCTACTTTAATGGAATCAGGGGCTTCGTTGAAGAATTCTGTTTCGGTGTTGCCAGGGCATACGGCCATAATGTGTATCCCTTTCTGTTTGTATTCTTCATGCAGTCCTTCTGTAAAAGATAGGACAAAGGCTTTGGTGGCCGCATAGATGGACATATAGGGGATCGGTTGAAAGGAAGCCATGGACGCCACATTGATGATCTCTCCCCGCCCGGTTTGAACCATATCCTCCAAAAACAAATGGGTCATATTCACAACAGCATTCACATTCAGCATCACCTGTTGATGATTTCGTTCAGCCGTGTTCTCCAGGAGTTCCCCGGTGGTTCCGGCACCCGCATTATTGACAAGTGTATCAATGGACAGACCCTTCTCATGAACCTCATCATACACTTCCTTAGCCGCCCACTCCCGGCTTAAATCCTTGGGGATGACATACGTCTTCACCCCGTGCTTATCCTCGATGTCCCTTGCCAGTTGATGTAGTTTATCCACGGATCGGGAGACCAAAATGACATGGTATCCCTGCTCCGCATACGAATAGGCGAATTGCTTGCCAATACCTGTAGAAGCTCCTGTTATCAGTGCTGTTTTCATCTTTTTTCCTTCCTTTCTTATCTCGTGTAGAGGTTATACATCACAGTTCATTTTTACCTCTTCCGCCCGTGCACTCCGTTTTCTCATACGATCAGGCCGTGTGCTTTTGCATGTGGTGTGCACTGTTCAAAGAGATCCAAAGTCTTTTTAACCACACCTTATTTCTATGTGTTTAAGCTTTTAAACATATAAAAATATAACATCCTGCTGTTTAGCAGTCAATTAAAAAGATCCAGCCGGCATTTGGAGAAAAATTGGATGACATCGTGCAGCGTGCACTACATTTATGACTGTAAAGCAGGAATGAAGGAGAGGGGTGTGGAAGGAAATAGATGGTAGAATGAAAAGGAAGGGAATGTCCCGGGCTTACCAAATACAGAGAATGGAAAGGTAAATATAAGAAATGAAAGCGGGGAAATCAGCATGAAAGACATAAAGTGGACAATCATGATCAATTCTATCGTCTTGCTTCTCATAGGGATTAGTTTGTTCTTTTATGAACCCTATTTTTATACGAGAATCGTATTTCTAGTACTTGCTGCTTCAGATATCCTCCTAAACGTTTACAGAAAAAAAGTGAATAAAGGTATGTTCTTTCTATACGCTTCTGTGATGGTAGCAGGTGTATTTATGGCGGGGATATACGATCATGTGGATGTAACGGTGGTGCTTTGTGCATCTGTCATTATCATACTCATGGGGACATACAAATCACTTTTTGAAGCGAAAGAGCTTCCTGAATAGGGAAAGGAAACCGTGTGGTCATCTTCGAATTGGTTGATCTTGGTATGACATGTTAAAAGGCGGGGGAGATCACATGTTAAGGAACAAAGAAGATATAGTAAGCCTCATTCAACAGGATGATCGCATGATGGAGATCATCAAGGCTGCAGGCAAACTGGACTTGCCGGATTGGTGGATCTGTGCCGGGTTCGTACGATCTAAAATCTGGGACACATTACACGGGTTTGATGAAAGAACGCTGATTCCCGATGTGGATGTGATCTATTTTGACGATACACAGGTGGATGAAAAAACGGAAAAAAGACTGGAGGCAGAGTTGAAAGCGATTCTGCCTGACGTCCCATGGTCCGTCAAAAATCAAGCACGGATGCATCGGATCAACGATATCCCACCTTATCATTCTTGTGAGGATGCCATTTCCAAGTTTCCAGAAACGGCAACAGCTCTCGGGGTGAAGGTAGACAAGACTAACAACCTGATCCTTACTGCTCCCTGGGGTGTAGAGGATGTAGTGCAGCTGCAGTTGAAGCCGACCCCGTTTTTCCAGGAGACGACAGAGCGGGCGGCCATTTATGAGACGAGAATCATGAAGAAAAAGTGGAAAAGCATTTGGCATAACATTGACGTCCATCCTATATAATGGATTTCGAGCAGCGCTATTCGCAAAGATGGTTGCTTCTTACACTAAGCTCTTCAAGGCTTTGTGAATAAATAGATGCCCTATGTTGAATTGGAGCATCTGAGTTAATGAACCCTGTCACAAAGAGACATGCAATCTCCAATTCTTAAGTTGAGGTTGTTTACTACCCTTTTGTTGTGAAGTGTATGTCACATACTTAGAAAGTTGATTGGAGCGGAAGGATGCTCGACTCCAGCGGGAATAGCTGGACAGGTGAGACCCCGGAGGCTTGCCGAGGAGGCTCACCGCCAGCCCCGCGGAAATCACCTTCTACTTTCTTCTTGAGGATAGCAACAATGGTTACGAAAAGAACCTAAAAAAGATAAAAACTATCTTCCGAGGTGCAAGTATGAATGAAGAAATCAAGATTGAAACGATTGATACTCTTAGCCCAGAGGATCTGAACCAGCTGGCAGAACTGCTGGTGAGCGTGGTGAATGACGGTGCGTCTATCGGTTTTTTACCGCCGCTTAGGGAAGTGGAGGCAAGAATGTATGTTGACTCTGTCATAACACCTTCCAATCTCTTATTAGCGGCAAGGATAAAGAACACCATCGTTGGCACCGTTCAGGTACAATTAGCCACCAAGCCCAACGCCACTCATCGATGTGAAATCGCCAAACTGATGACACACCCGGGATATCAACGGAGAGGCATCGGCCGCATGCTCATGACGAAGGCAGAGGAGCTGGCGAGGGAGCATCACCGTTCGTTAATCGTTCTGGATACAAGGGAAGGGGATCCGTCCAACAGGCTCTATCAATCTCTGAATTTCATCGAAGCCGGGCGGATTCCTCACTATGCCCAGTCTGAAGGCGGGAAATTGGATACGACGGTTTATTATTATAAGATTTTAAGGTAGCGAGTAAACAGGGACGGTTCTTGCTCTACCAAAAGAGTAGAATGAGAAACGTCCCCCTGTTACCCAAGCTGACAAGGGAGTTTATTATGGTAGAAAAACTTTTT
The DNA here is from genome assembly GCF_012911895.1 of Bacillus sp. RO3. Taxonomy (GTDB): domain Bacteria; phylum Bacillota; class Bacilli; order Bacillales; family Bacillaceae_B; genus Rossellomorea. The sequence goes on along the minus strand of NZ_JAAXCV010000020.1, from coordinate 152,649 downwards.
TTAAGTATGCTCATGATTATGATTGGACTTCTCATTGGTTTTAACAGTGGTCGTTTTATATCCATTGTTTGTCAATGGATGTGGTCTGGTATGTTGCTTTTTTATATTTATAGAGATACTGGTGAAATATAGCTCTTTTCTTGATTGGTTAGGGTGAGCATCCTGGCTAGAAAGACAGGCTAATGGAGCAAATTTAATAATTTACATACTCTCACTTTAGCCAAAAAAGTAAAATGAAAAGGAATGAAAAGATTGAGAATGGTGATGGAGATATTTCGGATCATTATCCTGTTCTTTGTATTGGGTGCGTTGTTTGGAGGTACCATAAAGCTCTTTTATGCCAGTATCGGGATCAATGTAGATGAGACTTTGGGTGGTTGGGTAGTCGGATTGGCAATCATTATTTTTCTTTACGTCTTATATAGAAATATCCTTCAATTTTCTGGCTTTTATAAACAGACAAGAAAGCTTTCAAGAAAAGTAAGCATCTCTTTACTCACATGTTCAACGTTGCTGCTTGTTATAGCCCCATTCTTACGTTAATAAGATGGGTTGCTAACCTAGACAGGTACGGTTCTCAATCTACCCAAAACCCTTAAGGAGTGAATAGAATGGAACCATTAGATTCTCAATGTGCCAGTGATGTATTAAAAAAAGGGAAGGTTGTCAAAGGGTACAACTTTATCACGATTGAAGATACAAAGAATCTTACCAAACAAGAAATCATTCGTCTGTTGAATCAGCCTTTCATGGAAACGACCAAGAATATAAACATTCTGGTGGAAAGTGATTTCAATAGTGAAGTAGATCATATATTGAAGAAAAACGGTTTTACGGTTCATGATGAGACCGTTATGGTACGGAAAGAATTACATGACTCAAATCGAGATGCAACATCCCTCTATACTTTAAAAAACCTTGAGGAAGTACCTGCAGATGATTTTAAAAAAGTGTGGAAAGATTCCATGCTGCATTCATTAAACGCTCCGTCTTCTTTAGATATTAGTGGGCAGATGCTAAGTGTTGAAGAAGAGTTGGGTACAAATCATAAACGATCATGTATGATCGCTTACGAAAGTGGTTCACCCATAGGTGTTATGATTCCTCATATCGAGCCAGGCACTCAAAATGAGGGCAGGATCTTCTTCTTCGGGCTTATTCCAAGGGAGAGAGGAAAAGGAAAGAGTAAACTTCTTCATCAACAGGCGTTAGAGATATTAAAGAACGATTTTAAGGCAACGTATTACATTGGCAGTACAAGTCAACATAACGTACCTATGTTACAAACATTCCAACATAACGGGTGCAGAATAGTGGAAAGGAACATCGTCTATAAAAGAGAAAACAAATGATTTGGAGCGAGGTGTCCCCCAATGATCCAATTTCTCCTGTTTATGCTATCCGTTTTTATCCTATTCTTTCTCGCTGAGCAATTCGTAAGAAACACATTCAACATACGGAAAAAAGAAAAAGAGAACCCTAATGGGGTAAATTCCTTTCACGTTTGGACTAAGCGAATCCTTTGGACGGCCATCTTTATGAGTGTGGTTTTTACGTCATCCCTCTTTTTGCTAACTTCTCTATTCGTCGTCTTATGTGGGTTCAATGCGTTTATGGAGTGGAGACATAATCGGTCTGATCGGGAATATGTCCTGTCTTTATTAGCGTTAGCTCTTATTCTCTTTGCTACGATATTTGGCAATTTACTTTACTATTATTTAAGTAAATATAGTTTTCTTTAATGAAGAGCTTCTTGAGGATTAAGATATGGGAAGAATTTTGGTGACTCTGGAACCGGAAAATGTATGTTTTAGTAGTTTTATAAACTCACTAGTGAGATTAAAACATAGTGGATTTCTCTCCAATCGAGAATTTAAGAGAACTTAAAAAGCCGAAGATTACCAGATGTGGAGAGGTACTTTCACTTGGCTTTGTTCAAGCATTAAGTGACTTGGAGAGTCTTGTGTTTTCATTGTCTCATGTTATAGATGGGAATTTAACTGTATGTGAGGGAATTAAATATGTTCATTATAATGAGTAGAAGAGTTTGGGAACTGAAAATTAGCCGTTCTCTTTTGAGTTGTCTCAGGTATATAAGCTCATATAAACACATCAATAAAAGCAGAGCCATTCACACATGAATTTGCTCTGCTTTTTAGCGTTTTATGAAAGAGAGTGTTGTTTTTGCTTCACCTAGGATTTTACAATTTCTATGTTAAGATATACTAGGAAGATTTAAGGAGGGGGAGATTTCCAGCATGGATTTCAGAGGGGCAAGTGTTTACGATCAAAAGGATTTTTTTTCTAACTACATGAAAAGAAGAAGCAGAAAAGATAGCCCTAATAATGCAATAGAAGGCCCGATTATGTACGAACTTATTGGTGATTTTAAAGGTAAAAAAGTCCTGGACTTAGGTTGTGGGGACGCTACGTTCGGGAGGGAACTTCTAAATCTAGGCGCTGGATTTTACACAGGCATAGAAGGCTCATCGCAAATGGTAGCATCTGCTCGTATGAATTTGTCTGAAGAAAACGCTGCGATTCAACACGATACGATGGAATCTTATAAATATCCAACAGACGAATTTGATATTGTAACTTCTCGCTTTGCCATACACTACGTTTCAGATTTAGCTAAACTGTTTGAGAGTGTTCATAAAGCACTGAAGGATAATGGCAAGTTTGTCTTTAGTGTTCAACATCCACTTACAACTTCGTCCTTTATAAGCAAACAAACAGGCGATAAACGAGGGAATTGGATAGTAGATGATTACTTCATTGAAGGTGAAAGAAAAGAACCTTGGATTGAACAAACTGTCGTAAAGTACCATCGAACAATTGAACAATACTTTCAAGCTCTTACTCAAACGGGATTTTCAGTAGAGGGCTTACGAGAGGGAACACCCAAACGAGAGAACTTCAGTAGTGAAGAAGAGTTCTCAAGAAGACAAAGAATCCCTGTCGTATTGGCATTTTCTTGTGTGAAGTAAACAGAAAAGAAAAACAATGCTTTATCTATAAGATAATAAACATAGCATGAACGCATGAGTAACCTAGGGACGGTCCTCACTCTACCAAAAAAGTAGAATGAGGACCGTCCCTAATTTACTTACCATTAGATAAAGTGATTACTAAAAATAAGGAATGAATGAAAATGATGCAATCGCCTAAATCTAAATAGGGATTCTGATTATTGACCATGTACCATGGTACGTGGTTTATAGTATGAAGTGAGGTGATTCCTTTGGAAATTAAAATTAGTGAATTAGCTGAAATCTGTGATGTGAACAAAGAAACCATCCGGTACTATGAACGGAAGTCATTAATGCAAAAGCCACGTCGGAACAAATCGGGTTACCGAATATACAGTGTGGATACTGTAAAACGAGTAACATTTATTAAGAAAATGCAAGGTCTTGGTTTTTCCTTAAGTGAAATATACAAGCTCTTAGGGGTGGTGGATAAAGATTCCGATCGATGCCAGGATATGTATCAATTTGTGTCAGGAAAACAGCAGGATATTGAGAGGAAAATTAGAGAGTTACAACATATGCAAAGCGTGTTGAATGAATTAATGACATGTTGTCCGAATGAAAAAGATTTGTATGCGTGCCCTATGATAGAAAAGGCTATTGCGGGTGAGAAGCATGAGGAGAGCACCTTATGAATAGTAAAAGGGAGAATAAATGGTTTATTGGAAGTGTAATAGGCTTTATGGTAACCCTCATTTGCTGTGCAACGCCGTTACTGGTGATTGTATTGGGGTTATTTGGATTAGGAGCCGTGGCAGGGTACCTGGATTACGTTTTAATTCCCCTTTTGGTTCTCTTTTTGATACTTGCGGTAGTCACTTTTAAAAAAAGAAACCCTCCATCAATCAAAAAGGACTGCTGCTCATCATAACGAAGGAGTAGATCATGATGAATAAAATTCAACTGGAAGTCAAAGGGATGACCTGTCCAAGCTGTGAAGATCAAGTGCGACTTATCCTTCAAAAGGTTGGTGCTAAACACATTCATGTTGACCATTTAAAAGGGAAAGCTGAATTTCAATTATTGGATGGAAACAAGGAAAAGAGTATACGAAAAGAGCTACAAAAGACTCCTTATCAACCGGGGAAGTGGATAAGGATTTCTTCGGATGGTGTAAAGGGTTCATTGGATAAAGCGTATGATTACGATTTTTTGATCATCGGTTCTGGTGGCGCTGCATTCTCAGCAGCAATTCAAGCTTCTGAGAATGGATTGCGAGTTGCCATGGTAGAAAAGGGGGAAGTTGGAGGCACCTGTGTAAACATAGGATGTGTGCCTTCTAAAACCCTCCTTCAGGCTGGACACATTCAATCTCAGTCAGCGAATCAACCATTCCGTGGTTTGAAGACGTCGGCTAATCAACCAGATATGTCTGAGCTGCAAAAACAAAAAGATCAGTTAGTTCGTCAATTGCGTAAAGAGAAGTATGAAGATCTCATTCAGGATTACGCATTAGATTTCTTTAAAGGGGAAGGTTTCTTCCTTGATCAACATACCATATCCGTTAACGGGAAGGATCTGACCTCGAAATCCTTTTTAATTGCCACAGGCGCCTCTCCATTTATACCTGATATTCCTGGTTTGAAAGAAACATCCTTTTTAACAAGCACGTCTGCATTAGAGTTGAAAAAGGTTCCTAACCATCTTGTTATTATTGGATCCGGATACATCGCACTGGAATTGGGACAGATGTATCGCCATTTAGGTGCTGACGTTACGCTGATGCAACGAAGTTCAAGATTTTTGAAGCAATATGATCCAGAGATTTCTGAAGCAGTTGAAAATGTGTTGAAAGAAGAGGGAATTCGATTACTGAAAGGTGTTCAATATCAGAAGATCGAGGAGAAAAAAGGCCATAAGTTCGTTCATATTGAAGTAGACGGGAAGACAAAGGTCATACAAGGTGATCACCTTCTGGTCGCTTCAGGAAGAAAGCCTAATACAGAAAATCTCCATGGAGAAATGATTGGTTTGAAATTGGGGGACAATGGTGAAGTTATCACCAATGATTATCTTCAGACGAATCTCCCGCATATCTATGCAGCTGGCGATGTAACACTCGGTCCTCCATTCGTTTATGTAGCAGCCCACCAAGGAGGAGTCGCTGGACATAATGTCTCGAAGCAAACCAAAAAAGCACAAAGCCTAGAGCATGTGCCTGCCGTAACGTTTACGACACCTTCCATTGCTTCCATTGGACTGACCGAACACCAGGCCAAAGAAGCGGGGTATGATGTGAAGACATCCGTGCTCCCATTACAATCGGTCCCTAGGGCGTTAGTGAACCATCAAAGCCAGGGTGTTTTCAAACTGATTATGAATGCAACAAACAAACAGCTGATTGGTGCTCAAGTGGTGGCAGAAAATGCAGGAGATATCATCTATGCAGCCACATTAGCTGTGAAATTCAATTTAACCGCAAATGACATTCAAGAGACCATGGCTCCTTATCTTACAATGGCTGAAGGGTTAAAGTTAGCCAGTCTTACCTTCGATAAAGACGTCTCAAAGCTGTCATGCTGTGCTGGTTAGAAGGTTCACCGTCTATTCAGGTGAACCTGATTTATCACGGCAGAAATATGTCACGAAGCAGGCGATGGGAGATGGTTTTCCTGGAACCTGTTCATACATGGCCTTGATCCCAATGCTGTATGCCAAGGACTTGTCTATTCTTAGAAACATCGTAATACCACGCAATGTCAGTGAGGTACTGACTACTGTGTGGTATTTCTTACAACCAAGCCTTCTTCAACAACCCAACCCCCACCTCAATCTCCTCACACGATATATTACTAAATCCCAGTTTCACCGTCGGCTGCACGTGGTTCTGTATAGAATAAATCGAGGTAGGATAGACCTTCACTCCATGTATTGAAGCTTGTTCCATGAGCCATTCTTCTGGTCGGTTGAGCTGGAGCTGGGCTAATACAAACAATCCCGACTGCTCGCCAACGATGTGGATCGATTCGTTGAAGTGCTTTCTTAATTCTGAAACGAGACACTGCATTTTCCGTTTGTACACAAGGCGCATCCGTTTGATATGCCGGTTCCATTCACCCGTCTTTATGAATGCAGCCATGGCCAGCTGGTTCTGGAGAGACGCGGTGCATTCGAAAGGAAGGAACCGCTGTACATACCGGCTTAGCAGTGGTTCTGGAAGGACCATATAACTAAGGCGAATTCCTGGAAGAAAGGACTTCGAGAAGTTGCCTACATACATGACTCTTGTGGAATCAATGGAGGCCAGTGCCGGGAATGGCTGCTGTGTATACCGGAATTCACTATCATAATCGTCTTCAAGTATGTAACCTTGTCTGCTTTTCGCCCAATGGATGAGCTGCACCCGTTCTTGGATGGACATACTGACTCCTACGGGACTTTGGTGGGAGGGGGTGACATCCAATCCTGCGAAATGTGCACCTGTCTCAAAGACCGGTAACGTTTCAAGGGTGAATCCATGAAGATGAAAGGCTTCCCTGGCTCCATCATATCCCGGGTCCTCCACAATGATGCTCGGGAATTCCTCTTTCAACAGCATACCCAGGTTCACTAACAGCTGCTGTGTGCCACTGCCGATGATGACGGCGCTTGGGTCTGTTCTCACTCCCCGGGATTGAAACAGGTAGGTTGCGATTTGTTCACGCAAGCACTCTTCCCCCAGTGGATTCCCGTATTGAAAACTTTCCTTCTTCGAGAGTGCTTCATGCACCATTCTTCTCCACACTTTTAACGGGAAATGCTGCTGATCTACGGCTCCTGCCCGGAAATCAACGATGATTGGTTCCTCCTCTCCGGCAGCGCTTTTAGTGGTTCCCGATGCCACCGCCACCTCCGGGAATAAAGGCGGCTCTACGTTGTTTACAAAATATCCTGTTCGTCCTTCGCTCCGAATATAGCCTTCAGCCACCAGTTGTTCATAGGCATTAAGGGTGGTATTCCGGCTGACAGACAGGGAGTCTGCCAGCTGCCGGATGGAAGGCAGCTGCTCGTTCAGGGGGAGGTCGCCGTTCTCAATGTATCCCTTAAACTTCTCATAAATTTGCTTGTACTTGGGGGACGAATCATGGAAAGCAAAGATCGTCGTTTTCACCTGCACCCCTCCTTGACATGTCGATTTGTCTATTATTGTACCTTTTTATATGTCAGTCTTCAGTATAAAATGTTCTTCATCATCCCATAAGGAGGAGTTCAAACATGTTTATCCCGGGCTATTATAAGGTGAAAGATGTTCAAGAAGTGGTGGATTTTATTCAAGAACACTCATTTGGAACACTGGTTTCAATGAAAGGTGGAAGACCGATTGGGACTCACATCCCTATGATCCTGAAGCAGGTGGGGGATCAGTTCATTCTTACTGGCCACATGGCCTACGGAAATCCCCAATGGCGAACGTTTGATACGTGTGAAGAAGTACTGGTCATGTTTCAGGGACCTCATGCCTACATTTCTTCTTCCTGGTACAGGGATGAAAATGTCCCCACATGGAACTACCAGGCCGTTCATGTATACGGGAAAGCAAGCAGGATGGAGAAAGAAGAATTAATCCAGGAGATGACTGCCATGCTTGAAAAATATGAAAAACACAGAAGCCAACCAGTCCTATGGGATACCCTGTCTTCAGAGCTTGTAGAATCCCAGCTGAAAGGGGTTGTCGGATTTAAGATTGCCATTACAGACATGGAGGCTGCATATAAATTGAGCCAGAATCGGAATGAAGAGGATCGCCAAAGCATTATCACTCAATTACAGCAGGAGCCGGATGCTCATTCCCGGCAGATGGCAGAAGTTATGAAGAGGAGGAGATGAAAGTATACTGTTGTTGACAGTGTGCTGTTAATGACAGTATACTGTAGATGACAGTTCAACACATAGGAGGTTTTATCAGATGAAACACACAGGAAGACATACAGGGGCATTTCTATTGTTGTTTTTAACAGAAGGGGACAGCTATGGAGGGGAGCTTCTGCAGAAGTGTGAGAAGGAGCTTCCCGTTAATCCCATCGACAGTGCCATCCTTTACCGCACTCTGAAGAAATTAGAAACAGAAGGAGCCGTCGAGTCGTATGTGGATACGACGAATCAAGAGAAGCCGGTGAAGATGTATAGGATCACGTCTGAAGGAAAAAGAAAATTAGATGACTTTCAGGAGGATATTGAAGGGAAGGTCCATAATCTCACCTTCTTTTTGAACAAGTACCATGATTGGAAAGATGAGTATGCCCATGATTAATGGTGCGATTCTATATGGAATAGCCATCATTCTGACCGGGGTATCCTTTTCTAAAAGCAAAGAAAAAACCATTCAAGCCTTGTTAAAAGCATGGAAGATGTTTCAGAACATTATGCCTGATGTGTTAGCCATCATGCTATTCGTCGGCCTTTCCCTGTCTGTATTAACACCATCGCTTATATCCTCCATCATGGGAGATCAATCTGGCGCATTGGGGGTAGTATACGCCACCATCATCGGTTCTGTCTCCATCATTCCAGGCTTCGTCGTGTTCCCCCTCGGAGCCACACTCGTCCAGAACGGGGCAGGTCTTCCTCAAGTATCTGCCTTCATGGCATCCTTAATGTCAGTAGGCATCGTCACTCTACGAATGGAGAAACAACTGTTTGGACGCAGCTTTGCTTATGCCAGAAATGCTGCCGCTGTCCTCATGTGTGTCCTGTTTTCGCTGATCATCTGGCTGGTGATGGCATGGATATAATCAAAAAATACCGTCTGTTCCTCGTGTTGTTTGTTGTGTTAGGTATCCTTACGCTTCTAAAAGGATCGTTGGGATGGAAGGCATTTACCTTAACAGGTATAAGCATCCTTGATATGCTGTTCCTGCTTCCCCCTGTCCTCGTGTTCGTCGGTTTGATGGACATCTGGGTAAAGAAAGAAACGCTGATCCGATACATGGGGAAGGACTCAGGACTATCCGGCATTGTGTTCGCTCTCTTGTTGGGAGGCATTGCAGCAGGCCCCCTTTATGTCGCCTTTCCCATTGCAGTCCTTCTTCTAAAAAAAGGGGCAAGTCTCCGTTACATCGTCTTTTTCTTAGGAGTTTGGACGACGGCGAAATTACCCGTCGTGATTTATGAATGGTCTTCCTTTGGCGTGAAGTATACGCTCATTCATATTAGCTTTGGTCTTGTGTTCTTCTACTTCTTAGGTGTGATGTTTGAGAAGGTTTATGAAGGTCGGTCTATATTGACGTATGATCCAGGGGAAAATGACAGCGGGAGAAGGATGGAAGGATAACATGATTTTTTGAACCTGTCTGAAAGGGGATGGGTTCTTTTTTATGATGGTTGGATGTAGGAGACTGCTTTGTTTGACAAAATACATATAGGGGTATATAGTGGACAGCGTAGAAATGAAATGAAAGCTCAAATTTTTTTACTTTCTTTTATACCTATGCAGGTATAACGGAAGGTGAATAACTTATATTCAAGGAGGTAGTCAACATGAAGGAAATCAAACCAGAAGAAGTAGCCATGAAAGTAAAGGGAAATGAAGATGTAAGCATCATTGATGTGCGTGAGAATGATGAGGTGGCACAGGGGAAAATTCCCGGGGCAGCTCATATTCCTTTAGGTGAATTGCCGAATCGCATGGGCGAAATCGATCAAACAAAAGAGCATATTATGGTTTGCCGTTCAGGTGGACGAAGCGGAATGGCTTATCAATTGCTGGAAGAGCAAGGATTCAAGGTGCTGAATATGACAGGCGGCATGCTTGACTGGAAAGATGAAGTAGAGAAATAAAGAGGGCTTTGAACTTAACGATAAAAGAATCATAAGGAGGATAACCATGGAATCAACGAAGGTATTAGACGCAAAAGGACTGGCATGCCCTATGCCAATCGTGAAAACAAGGAAATCGATTCAGGATCTGAACTCAGGAGACGTGCTTGAAGTTCATGCCACAGACAAAGGGGCGAAAAGTGATATCGCCGCATGGGTGAAATCAGGCGGACATGAATTGCTGCAGACTGCAGAGGAAGATAGCGTTCTGAAATTCTGGATTAAAAAAGCATAAATGAAATGGATTTAACTGAGGGAACTGCTACCTTTTTTCTAAGAAGGTAGCAGTTTTTTTGATTTTGGGACATCGGGGACAGGCACCTTGTCCCAAAATGGGAAAATGATCAAGTGAATGCATGATAGGCATCGTTTATGCGTCCGTAACATGTGCCCTCACCATCATCTTCACGGTTTCTTTCACTGAAGCCACGCCGTTTGCTGATAGACCCATGGAATACGTCACCATCATGCCTTCATGGAGAACCAACAGCTGTTCCCCCATACTCTCAGGTTCAGACAGCCCGAGCTCCTTCACGAGTGTGGTAAACAATTGTTTCAGCCATTTTTTCTCTTCCATGATGACTTCCCTTCCAGGATGGGATTCATCGAGTTCGGCAAATGCATTTACCGGTCGGTTTACTGTCAAGGAACTACCTTTGATTCAGATATCCTTTCATCATGAGTGAGGGAAGATGATTGTCGAATGCTGCCTGTTCTCAACACATTCTCCCTATGATACACTGGAGTTATCAAAATTTTCCAAATAAAAATGTGACTCAGGAAAGGAAGGTTTTCATGACGATTGAGCGGGATCGATATTTTTTGGAGATGGCCCTGCAGGAAGCAGAAAAAGCATTGGAAGAGAATACATATCCAGTCGGAGCCGTTATGGTAGATGAAAACGATCAAGTAATAGCCACGGGCCGTAACAGAGTACATACCCAACACGATGCAACAGCCCACGCTGAAATTGACGCGATACGAAAGGCAGGTAAATCCATTTTTCTTGCAAAAGTCAATCGGAAAAAGTTTACGATGTATACCTCATTGGAGCCTTGTCCCATGTGCACTGGGGGCATATTATTCGCCAAGATCCAAAGAGTAGTCTGGTTACTTAACGATGATATGGGTTTCGGTGGTTATAAAAAAATACAGGGTACGAACGTATTTGATAAGAAGTTCCATGAGGTGGAAGCAGTTGAAGAACCTTATGATGATTTGAAAGAGAAACAAATGGAATTGATGAAACGATGGTCATCCAATCCCAATAACGTAACACAGCTGCGAAAAGCCGTTATTCAAGAAGGAAGACCATAACAGAGTCCGGAGGAAAGACAAAGAACCTGCGCCATCTAGTTAACACCCTAACCGAACCCTTCCTCATCATCGCCGGAATCATCCTGGTCAGTGCCGGTTCAGGCTTATTCCAAACCCAGTTCTTTTCCCTTTCATCCTATGGGGAGAGCCTCATGGGGGTATTGCATGATGTAGCTCTGCCGTTTGATCTGGTGTATATCAATCCGGTCTCAAACGTAGAAAGAGACTTGTTCCCTATCCTTTTCTTCGCGTTTTTCAGCAGTGCGAAGATTGTTTTCCTTGGGATCCTGCTGGCCGTCACCAACTCGCTGCTTCTTCTGGTCGTGTATGTGACGGTGGGGAGGAGGGTGAGACAGGCTATAAAATCAGCCTCTTTTTTCTTCAGTTCTTTACCAGATATTTTTGTGATCGCAGCCTTGCAGTTTTTCGTTGTGTGGTTCTTCAAAAAAACGGGGATCCTCCTTATTGATGTGGCTTCCGTAGGGGAAAATCAAGTCATTCTTGTTCCTGCGGTCACCCTCAGCATTCTGCCGACCTTTTTCTTCTTAGGTTTGATGGTTTCGTTTGTGAAGGAGGAGGAAACGTCCCCTTATGTAGAGTTAGCCAGGAGCAAGGGGCTGACGATGTACCGTATCCTGTTTGCCCATATGATCCGGAATATCCTGGTCAGCCTGACCTTTCATGGGAAGCAAATCGTCTGGATGATGCTGTCGAATCTGCTCATCCTTGAATACTTGTTCAATGTGTTTGGCGTCACCTCTTTTCTCTTCACGTATAACACGCCATCCATCTTTGCCGTTACCGCCATTCTCCTTTTCATCCCTATTTATGCGTTTTTGAAAAGTCTCCAGTTTATCATTAAGAGGAGAATCGGAAAGGAGATCAGGCTGTGACCGATAGAGCGAAACATCTAACGCTTGTTGTGACTGGTATGTGCTTTGTGTTGATGATGGTGACAGGAAGTGTGCTTTTCTCTCTTTCAGACGGAGCCATTCCTCAAACGATCCTTGAAACGTCTGAAACGGGAGAGATCATTGGATCGGCGCCTTTTCCTCCCTCCCTGGACTTTCCATTCGGTACAGACCGGGACGGATATGATTTGTTCTTCAAAGTGCTTCAAGGGGCACAGTATACCCTTGGTGCGGCGATCATGATTTCCCTTCTCAGCTTTGTCGTCTCATTCGTCTTGGGAATCTTGGGTGGATTCGTCACGTCTTCGTATTATGAATGGTCTCAGAACGTGTTGTCGTCCTTTTACTTCATCCCACAGTCCATCATTGCCTACAACGTTCTGTTTCCCCTTCTGTGGGAACCGCCCCAGGGCTTCGAAACGACACTTACGGAAAGGGTCGTGTGGAGTGTGGTTACCCTTGGGGTCCTTACCGTTCCGACAACGGCCATCCTCGTCGCCAATGAAACGAGGGAACTCTTGCAGAGAGAATTCATCATGAGTGCCAGGGTGCTTGGTGGAAGCAGATTCTTTCTTTTTCGAAAGCACCTGATGCCCCACCTGAGAATGAGGTTGTTTATCATTTTCCCGAAGATTACGATTCAGGTTCTCTTAATCATCGCCCACCTTGGATTCTTTCAGCTGTTCTTTGGAGGGACCGATGTGTGTTATGGACCGTTCTGCGATCCCCCTAAACCGATTGTCAACGAGTGGTCAGGTCTCATGGCCATGAATTTCAACGAACTGTTTAACGCGTGGTGGATCTTTATGGTGCCCATGCTCTTCTTCTCCTTGACGATCCTGTCACTGAACGGAATCACCAAGGGGCTTGAAGGGATGGTGAGCTCTGAACAGAAGATGCTGCCGAAACAACGAAACCATGAATCTATCCATAAAGGGGGGAAGGGAATCGGTAGGTTGACGAAGGAGGACTTTGAGCCGGCTTTGAATAGAAAAATGACAGGATAATAGAGAGGTAGGAGCACATGGTAAAAAGACACTGAAGAAGTCAGTGTCTTTTTACTGTTTTTATAGAGTTGCAGAAAAGAATGCCCCGTTCACTATTGAATAGCCTGTTTAAGGGTTTCCATATTCTTCTCCATAATGGTCAGATAATTTTCCTCATTGGCCATATCCTCTTCAGTAAGGACGGAGAGATTATGCATTTTCAACGGCTTGGCGTTGATCTCCTTTTGGATGATTTCGGCAATCTTGGTGGTGACATTTTGTTCAAAGATCACATAATGAATCTCGTGATCTCTGGCCGTCTCGATCAGTTCCTTCAATTCTTTCTGAGAAGGTTCTTCCGTAGGGGAGAGTCCCGCAATGGGAAGCTGCTCGATTCCGTATTTGTCTTCCCAATACCCGTAGGCCGCATGAGATACGAGAATTTCCGGGTGTTCACTGTTCTTGACAACAGCCTTGAAATCTTCATCAAGTGTTTCTAGATCTTGTTTTAACCCTTCATATTGTTGATTGAAGGTATCTTTCATTTCAGGTCTAAGGTCAACTAAGGCATCCCGGATATTCCCTGCAAGCTTCACGGCTCTTTCCGGATCGAGCCAGACATGGGGATCGAGATCGCCATGGTGGTGTTCTTCCTCTTGATCATGACCTTCTTCTTCACCGTGGTCTTCAGAGGAGCTTTCGTCATGTTCATCTGTATGATCACTTTCTTCATGATGATCAGAGGAGATAACGTCGATTCCTGTTGAGGCTTCAAGCATGACCGTGTCCTCACCCTCCAGTGACTCCGAAATCTTCTCGGCATAGGGCTCCATACCGAGACCATTGTAAATAAACAGGTCAGAGTTGGCTATTTCCACCATATCCTTCGATGTTATGTCAAATGTATGGGCATCCGATCCGGCAGGCAATAGGGAATCGACTTTCACTGACTTTCCTCCGATTCGTTCAGCAAAGTATTGAAGTGGATAAAGCGTGGTTTGAATAATGATTGGTTCATGAGCAGAATCTTTCGAATCCGACGTCCCGGAAGGGCTGCTCCCGCTGCAGGCAGATAGGAGAAGCAAGAAAGGAACTGCGATAAGTAAACATAATTTCTTCAATGAAGGAACTCCTTTCACGTGTAAAATACCTTTTGTATAATATCGTAATGATTACGATTTGTAAAGCGTAACAATTCCGATTTGAATCTCGGTCCTCTCATCCAGCATTGTCCTTTGATGTCCCCATACGAAAAAAAGCATAAGAACCATGTCCTATGCTTGTACCGAATGTCTCAAACCTCGCAGCTGAACCAAATCTAATAAACTGAATCCAACCTTTGAAAAGATAGGTAAGATCACGAACAACAATGTATTCCCGACCTCCCCGACCACCCCGACACCGGATGGTCCAAGCAGCCAGGCAACGGGATAACTAATCCAGAAGAAGGTAAGGTAAGCAGTCATGATCAGATAGACCTTATAAAGCTTATGATCCTGTTTCTTGGCAAGCTTACGCAACGGTTCCCATATGACCCACAGTATCACAAGAAATGCCGTGACACCGATCAGATACCAGGTGTACACCATCCCGCCGGAGGATAGGTCGGCGATAAACCCGGTGGTGATCATGACAACATCTGCCACGACTAAACTGGCGATGATGATGGGATCCTTCTTCTTTAAATGAAACATCCCCGTTAACGCAAGAGCCGTTAGCAATAAAGGCGTTGTCACGACCCAGTCCAGATAGCGGGCAAAATAAACGATTTGCCCCTCAACCAGAATCGCTCCCTGCCCCAGAGCCATGGACATATAGGCAAGACCTGACCAAACGGGAATCAGAAAGGCAATCAGGTACTCCACCCGGGGGACGCCTTTTCTTTTCCGGCTCCATAAAGCAAATACCGCGGCTCCTGAAAACATGACGGCCACATAGATCCAAAGGGATGTAATCTCGATATCATTCATAAACGCATACACATGCTTCACAACCTTCAAACTCTTTTCTCTATGTATTAACCAAATGTAGGGTGAATATACCCTCAAGGGAGGGTTTTCACGTTACTAGAAAGAAGTATTAATAGGACTAGGGAATACAGTCGTATAAAGGATTTTTTTATGGAAGTGGGAGGGATTGAGATGGAAATTGGAAAAGAATATTTACGGATTATCATCGAACGATTTACCAGTGTGAAAAGCCTTGGAGATAAGGCATTAGCCCAATTATCAGAAGAGGAAATCCATTGGAGGTATAACAGCGGGTCAAACAACGTCGCTATCATCGTCAAGCATGTCAGTGGCAATATGGTTTCCAGGTGGAGTGACTTTTTAACTACAGATGGGGAAAAAGAGGATCGAAACCGTGAGGATGAATTTAGAGATGATCTCTCATCGAAACGTGAGTTGATGACTGTATGGGAGAAGGGATGGAGAGTCTTATTTGAAACACTGAATGGTTTACATGTGGAGGATTTAGTAAAAACGGTCACCATTCGTGGGGAAAGACATCTGGTGTTGGAGGCCATTGAAAGGCAATTGGCCCATTATGCTAATCATGTTGGACAAATCGTTTTTATCGGTAAACAGCTTAAGGATCACCAATGGGAGAGTCTCAGCATTCCGAAGGGGAAATCGGAAGAATTTTTACAGGAAATGCTTGAGAAGCACCAGGACAGGTAGAGAAGCTGCGGGGGAGGATATCATGCAGGAAGGTGCTCCTTCCCGCCCTTTGACAGAAGAAGAATACTAGTTTGTGACCGTGAATGAGCTTACGGGTGGTGAATGAGGGAGCATTCACCACCATCCACTAGCAATTGTATCCCTAACAGGGATGAACGGGTCTCTATGCTGAATACCACGAATTTTGACGAAATATGAAAGTGACAGGGCTTTTTCTAAATCTTCCTTTTATGGTTTAATGGATAGTTGTACTGAGTATTAAGAATTATCTATTAAAGAAGTAAAGGATGATGCACATGGATAGGTCCGTTTTTAGGATCTCGGTAGGTATTGCAGTCGTTTTCGTCCTGATTGGGGTATTGATACCCGAACAATTGGGATCTGCAATGGAAGTAGCAAAAGGATTCGTACTTGAGAAATTCGGCTGGTTCTATCAGCTGGTCGCCACCTTCTTCCTCATATTCGCCACATTTATGATTTTCAGTAAATATGGAAAGATCAAATTAGGAAAACAAGATTCACAACCGGAATTCAGCAGACCTACCTGGTTTGCCATGCTGTTCTCAGCCGGTATGGGAATCGGTTTGTTATTTTATGGTGTCTCTGAACCCATCTCTCATTTTTCCTCGCCACCTGCAGGAGAAGGCGGGACGGCTCAATCGGGGATTATGGGAATGCGCTATACCTGGCTTCATTGGGGACTGCACGCCTGGGCGATTTATGCCATCGTCGCATTGGCACTAGCGTATCAGAAGTTTAACAGAGGGGCCCCTGGATTGATGAGTGCGACGCTTCATCCTGTACTTGGTGAAAAGGTGAAAGGCCCAATCGGGAAGACCATTGATGTTGTCGCCGTGTTTGCGACCTTGTTCGGCGTTGCCGCATCATTAGGATTGGGATCTCAACAGATCAATGCTGGACTGGAATACCTGATTGGCATTCCGAACAACTTTTTCGTCCAGTTCATCATTATGATGATTATTACTGTACTTTTCATTGTTTCAGCAACTACAGGCATTTCGAAAGGAATCAAGGTATTAAGTAATATCAATATGTCTTTAGCAGTCGTATTGTTTATAGCCATGATCATCCTTGGTCCAACATTATTCTTGTTGAATATGTTTACCACCACGATGGGCAGCTATTTGCAGAATGTCGTTCAAATGGGCTTGCGCTTGTCTCCTTTCAACGCGGATGAAGCAGCGTGGACCCAGGGCTGGACGGTGTTCTATTGGGCCTGGTGGATTTCCTGGACACCGTTTGTCGGAATGTTCATTGCACGAGTGTCCAAAGGACGTACGATCCGTGAGTTCACGGTCGCGGTCTTATTGGTGCCATCTCTTGTCTGTGCTTTATGGTTCACCGTATTTGGCGGAACGGGAATCCATCTCGAAATGGTGAAGGGCTTGGATGTTTCAGGACAAGGCCTCGAAACCGCTCTGTTCTTTGTTTATCAAAATCTACCGTTCGGGGCGATTCTATCGGTATTGACGGTGGCACTGATCACCACTTTCTTTGTCACATCAGCCGACTCCGCCACCTTTGTTCTTGGCATGCTGACAACAGGAGGGAAATTGAACCCGCCTAACAGTGTGAAAGTGGTATGGGGCATCATCCTCGTCGCCTCCACACTCGTACTGCTGGCCTCCGGAGGACTGGCAGGGCTGCAGACAGCCATCATTGTCAGTGCCCTTCCCCTTACATTCGTTGTGCTGGTCATGTGCTACGGGTTGGTGAAGCAGCTTGGAAAAGAATACGATCTTCAAATGAATCATTGGAAACCGAAAGAAAAGATGAAAACGAATCAAAAGGTAGGTTAAGGAAAAGACCTGTCCCGGGAATGGGGCAGGTCTTTTTTTAGATGAGGTAAAGCTTCTTATGTAATTTTGGCACTTCGTACGCGAATGCTTTACCGAACGGGGGAAACGACACAATCGTTTAAGAGAGTGTCGTAGTTGGCAGCGACCAATTCATGACAAACTGTTCACCGATCGGACCGATTTTTCTCCTGCCTGTGTCTTTGAACCCTACTCTTGCATACAGGTGTTGAGCAGGAATATTTTGATGATTAACCACTAAAACGATTTCATCACACTCAGGAAATTCCGATTGAACAAAATCACCAAGTAAGAGCATTCCTCGTTTCGCATACCCTTTTCCTTGTTCCGCATGATTAACAGATAATGCCGTTAACAACATAGCGTTGGGGTTATCTGAATACTCCTTTACCCGTTCAGTTGAATGTAACAAAAAGAAGCCTACAGGTTCATTCTCACTTAGAATGACAATTCGATGCTGCCCCTCTGTCACACTCATCATCTGGCTTGGTAATGCCGTGAACTGCTCTTGATCATCAGGGAGTTCAAAAGAAAGTAAGGCATCCAAATGTTCATTGGAAAAATGGTTTAACTCAATGGAATGATCGTTTTTCATAGACATGGTTACTCCTTGTTTTTGTTTACATCTTACCATGAGAACGTACAGTCTTCATCTTTTAAAAGTAGATTAATAGTAAGTGGACTTCCCCTTATATGTGTGGTGCTGGGTATGTGCTATGGGCTGGTCGAGGAGCTTGGAGAGAATACGATCCTCAAATGAATCATTGGAAACCGAAAGAACGAATGCTTCCTTAGTATATTCCAGCTCCGGTAATAAAATAAGCTTATTTCCCAGAACCTATAAAATTCCCTGTAACTGAAACCAATAATCCTAACCCCGCAACCCAAAGACCTGTCACCGTTCCATCTGAATAGGCTAATCCGGTTGAACTAAACGCAAGGATGATAGCCATACCAAACAGAATAATCGCAATCCCTGACAGAACAACTTTCATCTACCATTCTCCTTAGTGGAAATAATCTTTTCATCTCCATCTCTTTTCAATCATTCTCAATAGGACGTATGTGAGAGCAGAAACGACAATGATGAGGACACTACTGTTAAAAAGAAAATGATAGTCCCATTCCTTTACTACTCGTTCATCTATTCCGCCTTGATCATAAATGATATAGCTCGATGGGTGGTTTTCTAAGAAAAGATAGCTTAGTGTACCTCCACCTAACAGCCCGCAGAGCAGTGACACCATAATCTTTTTCATTGATTGCCTCCTGAAAGCGTATTTAGGTTTATTTAAATTTAAGCAAGTTTAAAGCAAATGAAGATAACAACCCTGAAAGGGCTGCAACAAGGGTGGACAAGGCGATGTTACCCATGCTCATACCAACCCATCCTCCCATTGAGAAACTGAATATCCAAGCCAAAGCAGATAAAATGAAGAGAGATAAAAAGAATATTACATTAAAGAAAGGTGTTAATTTTTCATGTTTTTGTAAGATTTGAAAAAGCGTGGCTAACCCAAAACCTGTCATCATGAACGTGATGAAATGGATGGTGTCCATAAAGAGCTCCCCTTTCTCCTTGAATGATTATGGACCTTCCCATAACGTTTTCTTTCGGTGAAGGGATCTTTTTTCAAATTTTATGATTCATTTAACAAAAGATGACATGTTGCTTGGGGAAAAGGATCCTGTTCCCATCCAGCGATCATTTGTCCCATCCTTCTGCGTTGTTCTCAAATGACCGTGACCTGTGATACACTTATATTATCAAAATTTTCCAAAAAAGATAAGGGAGATTTTCGATGGAGAGGAGCCTACAAATGATTTACGTCATCAGGCACGGTCAAACGGACTTAAATAAGGAACGAAAAATGCAGGGGAGAATGGGCTTGCCGTTAAATGAATATGGAGTGAAGCAGGCAGAGAGAGTAAGAGAGGAACTCAAGCATATTACGTTTGATGCTGTATTTTCTTCCCCGCAGGAAAGGGCCATCCAGACGTCTGAAATCGTCACTGGACAAAAAGCGGTGGTCGATGACAGGCTCGATGTTTATGATCTGGGAGAAGCCGACAGGGTACCCATCAAGGAACTGAAGATGGATGGATTCCTGCCTGATGGAGCTGTCTACAAAGGGGTGGAAGACCCCAATGATTTTGTTCAAAGGGTATTTGGTTTTATGAAAGAACTTGAAGATAGGTTCAGTAAGAAAGAGATGAATATTTTACTATCAGGGCATCGGTGTACAACGGGCTGTATGGGTGCCTATTTTGAAGGAATTCCGAAGGACCGGAACCTGTTGAAACTCTCATCAGATACTGGATTTTACGAGACGTATCAATTTAAATAAGTCCGGGGGCAGGTGGAATTCTTCTTCCAAAAAAATTGAAACCTTTTGCCAGAATAGTCCGTAAATGGTTTCAAGAGGGGGGAAGAACATGAGATGGAATAAAGCAGTGATTTCTTTCGCTGTCCTGCTGCTCGTGTCTGCGGGAATTCTGAGCGGCTGCAGGATTGGAGGACAAGGGAATGTACAGGGGGAAGAAGAATCGACACTGGTCACACTTGAACAGTATCATCAGCTGGAAAAAGGCATGAGCTATGAGCAGGTAACGGAGATTCTCGGTTCTCCCGGGAATGCGATGACAGACGAACAGGATGACAGTGACAAAGAAACGTATGCGTGGGACGGGAAACAGGCGAAGTCGTTTTTGAGTGTTAGCTTTACGAAAGGGAAATTAATCTCGAAAGTACAGAATGGCTTGCAGTAAGAAACGGTGGTTGAATGCTTCATTAGTACATATAGACAGTATTCCAATAAGAGGTGATCATGAATGGAACCTAAATGGCTTGATTGGGCGAAGCAGCTTCAATCGATTGCCCAGGCGGGATTGACGTATTCCAACGATGTGTATGACGTGGAACGGTTTGAAATGATCCGTGACATCAGCGTGGAAATGATGGCCAGGCATACGGATGTGGATCAGTCGGTGATCCGGGATTTGTTTGCGAATGAAACGGGTTATGCAACACCTAAAGTAGATATTCGGGCTGTCGTATTTAAGGATGATAAACTTTTGATGGTAAAGGAGAAATCAGATGGGGGCTGGTCCCTGCCTGGCGGTTGGGGGGATATTGGACTGACTCCTGGTGAAGTGGCAGTCAAGGAGGTAAAGGAAGAATCGGGGTTTGACGTCAAGGCGGTCAAGCTGCTCGGGGTGCTTGATAAGAAGTGCCATCCACACCCTCCGTCCCCTTATCACGTGTATAAGATGTTTATCCGGTGCGACATCATCGGCGGAGAAGCAGTGGAAGGGGTTGAGACGAGTGATGTCCGATTCTTTCCGGAACATGATCTGCCCTCCTTATCCGTCGAGAGAAATACAGAATCCCAAATCCACATGGCCTTCAGGCACTTACATCACGAAGATGAGCCGGTGTATTTTGATTGACAGTGAAAGAGAAGAGAGCAGATCAAAAGCAGTTCTTCCATGGAAGAACTGCTCTGTTTGTTGGGTTTTCATTCAGGCATAGAAGCCAATGGCATGTAACAGGACCACTCCTATTCCCGTTACAGCCACTCCTGCAATCGCCGTAACCAATACTGTCCTTACCTGCTTAGTCGTCACCCATACCGTTATTCCGCAGATGATCGTAAAGACCATACCGAAAAATATCGATGCCAAAGGATTCGACGGAGTGATCCAATCATACCAGGATAAAAAATCCATTCATTCCACCTCCATAAAGGTAACATCGCCTCAGGTATGTTCAACTAAAGCTACGCTTCTCATTCATCTTAAATGAGGTTCACTGCACATATTCAGTTAACCGTATGTGCTCTTTTTTTCTTCATTATCAGCGTTCTAATGATATGGATTATTAGCATCAAGAGTCCATTGAAGAGCAGCAGAAATGCTAAAAATGCCGAACCAAATGCCTGCCCCTGATCGTGGAGATAACTTGCATACAATAGACCCATTATGTGGAACAACACGGGGATGAAAAGCATAATGAAGCAAAGAACCCAGTTGGACCTTTCTTTCATTGTGTTTCTGACAAATAAAAACCATCCACCTGTCAAAATGATTATGGCGAAAACAACTAGCAACTCATGAACCTCCTTATTCCCTCATACACTTGGTTTCTTCATTTATAGTCATCTATGCCGAAGAAGTGTCTGTATATACAGTACGATAAAAAATCATTGATTCCTTTTTATATTTAAAGCCGCCATCTGAAAATATACTGAGCACTCAAGTATTGAATGCTCTCTTATGCAATCCCGATTATGAACCAACCTACTATTATTGTAGTTTATAAACTAGTAAAATTAGGTTAGTGATGCTGTCATCATTTCGACCACTCAAGCCGCCTAGTTTGAATGGAACCAATAGTACAATATGAAAAACGGGACAAGGGACCTGTCCCTATGGAGGCATCGCCATGCTTACTATTCAAACAAACTATACATTCAAAACGATCCAACCGATCACGAAGGGGTGGTCGAGTGACAAGAAATATTATATTGAAACCGATACGGGAGAGGAGCTCCTTCTCCGCACGGCTGATCGTTCCGCTTATGAAATGAAGAAGAGCGAGTTTGAGGCGATGAAGCAGCTTGCGGGAAGCGGAATTCCCATGTCCCGGCCCTTGGAGTTCGGACTTTGTGACGACGGAGAGTCTGTCTATTCCCTCTTTACATGGTGCGAGGGGGAAGACGCCCAGACGGTACTGCCCACGCTGACCGATGCGGAGCAGTATGAACTCGGGTTGACATCGGGGCGTGTTCTGAGGGAAATCCACTCAATAGCTGCGCCTGATCAGGAGGATTGGGAAGCGAAATTCAACCGGAAAGTCGACAGCAAGATCAAGCAGTATACGGATTGTCCCATCAAAATTGAAAACGGGGACCGGATCATGGCTTACATAGAAGAGAACAGGCATCTCCTTCAGGGGAGGCCGCAATCGTTTCATCATGGTGACTATCATGTAGGGAATATGGTGATTTCAAAAGACCGCAAATGGTCCATCATCGATTTCAACCGTCATGACTTCGGTGATCCGTGGGAAGAGTTCAACCGCATTGTGTGGAGTGCTTCTGCCAGTCCCCTCTTTGCCAGCGGCCAGCTCAACGGCTATTTTAACGGCAGGCCACCGGAGGAATTCTTCCGACTCATGACGTTCTACATCAGCAGCAATATACTGTCGTCGGTTCCCTGGGCCATGGCTTTCGGGGAGGAAGAGGTGAACGTCATGATGGAGCAGGCAAAGGAAGTGATGGGCTGGTTTGACGGGATGAACAACCCGGTGCCGACCTGGTATGTGGAGGACTTCCATATCCAGTATCTCAATCAGATCCCCTACAAAGTAAAGTCTCCTTTCGACTTATCGTTCATTGAGGGATATGGAGAGGTGTTCAAGATCTATGACGATCAGGACTCAGGCAATATCTGCTTTGGGGTGAAGAACGGGAAAGAGCGGTATTTCATCAAATTCGCCGGTGCCCCGGCGGAGAGATATGCCGGCACAGCTGAAGAGGCCGTCGAGAATTTGAAATCCGCCGTTCAAACGTATCAAGACTTAGCCCACCCTCATTTGATCAAGCTGATCACTTCCGAGGAAGTCGGGGGAGGATTCGCTGCCATTTTCCAATGGACGGACGGTGAGTGTATGGGTAGAATGTATCCACAGTCCAGGGAGAAGTTCCTGCAGATGTCAGACTCTAAACGGCTCGACGTGTTCAGGGATATCCTTGATTTCCATATCCATGCGGCCAATCAGGGCTATGTGGCCATCGACTTTTATGATGGGAGCATCCTCTATGATTTTGACAGGGAGAAGACCCTGATCTGTGACATTGACCTCTACTCAAAAGCCCCTTATCACAACACCATGGGCAGGATGTGGGGTTCCTCACGCTTTATGGCGCCCGAGGAATTCACACAAGGGGAAGTTATCGATGAAGGGACGAATGTCTATCTCATGGGGGCGACGGCCTTCGCCTTATTCGGCGGAGAAACCGACCGGTCCTTGGATAAGTGGCGGCTCAGTAAGGAGCTGTATGAAGTCGCGTGTAAAGCGGTCAGTGATGAGAGGACGAAGCGGCAGCCGTCATTGAAGGAGTTTAAGCGTGAGTGGGATTTGGTGAAGTCTATCAACAAAAGGAGATTATACGATGATTAAAGGGACATCTCTCTATTTAAGACCTGTGAAAGACGAAGATGTGGAAGGGATCTATCAGTCCTGTCAAAACGAAGAGTTTCGTTATATGACCGGCACTCGTCAGTCATTTACACGGAGTGACATCATGGAAGCGTACAAGCAGTTCAGGGAGGATCCCACACGTTATGATTTTGCCATTTGTACAATAGTCAATGATGAAGTCATAGGGGACCTGAGCATCCTCGATATAGATGAAGTCAATAAAAAGGCAGGGTTTAGAATCGCAATTCATAGCCATAACCTGATTAACAAAGGGTATGGTACTGAAGCTACTAAACTTGCCCAACGATTCACCTTCGAGGAACTGAACCTTAACCGGTTGGAGTTAGAAGTCTATTCTCATAACATTCGGGGTGTGAAAGCATATGAAAAGGCCGGATTTAAAGTAGAAGGCGTATTGAGGCAGTCTCTTTATATGAATCATACGTATTCGGATGAAATCCTTATGGGGATGATCCGGGAAGACTATTTTAAATAAAACGGAAATATAGGGAAGGTTCTGGAGTTTTCGTTCCATGTAGAAAAAAGCTGAATGGGACATGGGACCTGTCCCCTAAAAAAGGAGGATCCATCATGTCGGAAGGTTTGCTTCATCATGTAGAGATTTATGTGTCGGACCTAGAAAGATCAGCTTCCTTTTGGAGCTGGTTCCTGAAAGATTTGGGGTACGATCTTTTTCAGGAATGGGAACAAGGTCAAAGCTACAAGCTTGGAGAAACGTATGTAGTGTTTGTCCAGACAGAAGACAAGCATTTGGATGTTCCTTATCACAGATGCCGGACCGGCCTGAATCACCTGGCCTTCCACGCCTCCTCACGGAAGAGAGTGGATGAGATGACGGAGAAACTGAAGGAGAAAGGCATGAACATCCTGTATGAAGACCAGCATCCTTATGCAGGCGGAGAGGATTATTATGCCGTTTTCTTTGAGGATCCGGATCGGATTAAGGTAGAGTTTGTAGCGCCGCCTCTTTGACTTTACAAAATAACCAGGTCCTTAGGGAATAGGAGGGGCAACGTGTTCTGGGTACAATTCTTCTTGATTGCGACCTTGGTTTTTTTACTGATCTCAGCGGTAAAACGGCTGTTAAGAAAAATGTTTAAAATAAAGAAAGTGAAAAGAGCGTTTTTTTCCTACAATCATGTAAATGAGTCCCATCGAAAAGTGGACATGCGGATTCGATTTCTTTCTATTATTCCATTCATGATCCTGTCCGGTTTGGTTATACACTCTGAACACCTGATTAATGTATACATGTTGGGAGTCGCCTTGTTGGTGACAGCGGATTATGCTGTCAGGGTATTCTTTGAGTTGAAACACAGTGAATATCCCAAACAAGCTGTTTTGACCATTGCAGAAATGTTCATCATGTTAACAACCTTTTTTCTTGTTTTTCAGTATTGGTTGACGTAAGGATCAAAAAAATAATGAAAGATAGGTGATGAATCATGAGTACATCTAAACCAAAGATGAAAAGCCCCACCCCTATCCTGCGTATGTTCGATGAGGAAAAAGCCAAAGAGTTTTATCTATCGTTTTTGGGATTCTCTTTGGATTGGGAACATCGTTTTGCTGAGGGGATGCCTTTATATATGCAGGTATCCAATGGGGATTGCATCATCCATCTTTCGGAACATCACGGAGACTGCAGTCCTGGAGGGGCAATGAGAGTGGAAGTAGAGAACATAAAGCTTCTGCATTCAACGCTTCTTGAAAAGGAGTACAAGCATTCCAATCCAAATATGGAAACAACGCCCTGGAATACGCAGGAGGTTACGGTTATAGATCCTTTTGGGAACAGGATTGTGTTTTTTGAGAACAGTTGAAGGGGTATCGGACCCGGGCGGCCCTGCCGGCTATAGTAATGAACCAAGGAGTTACAAGAGACCATGTTGAAAAGATTTCAATTAAAAAAAGATTTCAGAGGGTTCAAAAGAGGGGCAGCGTTCTATTTGATTGCTGAATCTGAGTATATTGGCATCAAGGAGTATATGTTGCGGACGCAGGATTTATCAAAGAGAATCATTGTTTCTGAAAGGGAAATGGAGAAGTATTTTTTTCCTTTGAGATGATACAGAGGAGATGGGGATCGTATGCCAAAAACTTTATCTGGTAAGCTTGCAGCCATCATCTTATTGGTTTTTGTTATGGAGTTTATCTTCTTTATGGTATCCATCTTTTCTAATAATGGCTTTGGGGCACTTGTAAACTTTATTCAATATGCTCCGATCACTGGAGTATTAGGGTTGATAGCTGGCTTTTTAGGCACCAAAACAGAAACGGGTATAGGGAAAGGACTATCCATGGTGACCTTGATCATAAGCATCTTGGTTATGGGTATTACATTGTTTATTCTGTTTGGTTATTCATTTGGAGGGTAGTGCCGGCCCCCTTCCATTTGAACGTGTAAAGAAGCAAATTCATGAAGGAGTGAACCATATGAAACTAGCAGAAGCGCTTATTTTGCGTTCTGATCATCAAAAACGGGTGGAGCAGTTAAGGAACCGATTAATGCAGAATGCCATTGTTCAGGAAGGGGACCTGCCTAATGAGGAGCCGGTGGAGTTAATGGATGAATTGGCTGAGCTGTTAGGGAAGTTGGAAGAGTTGATTCAACAGATTAATAGAACCAATCTACTAACCCCGTATGATACCAAACAGACGCTGGCAGATGCATTGACGAGCCGGGATCTGCTTGGCCAGGAAAGAAAGATTTACAGCGACCTCCTGGAGCAGGCCACCCTCCGTCATGACCGCTACTCGAGGACAGAGATAAAGAATGTTACAACCATCAACGTCAAGAAAGTTCAGAAGCATGCGGATGTATTATCAAAGAAATATCGGTTGACTGATGTAAAAATACAAGAGCTGAATTGGAAGACGGATTTAATCGAAACGTAAGGCTAGTTGGTAGCGAAATGACCAGGCGAATATCAAACCTTGCAACAGGTATATGTTGTCATAGTGGCAGGGGTTCCGGGGTGACCCTTGAGGTTCAAGTCCTCCATTCACAACTTATGCCCAGTAAAGTCACAACAGTACCCATTACAGTAACCATTGACTACCAGGTATTGATGTTCATTTCGTGAGGGTGGATAGGGGAAAACCATTGTGTCTGACTCTCGTCTGGCACCGATTAATACTGCTAAAACGTAAAAAGAGCTTGGGACACAAACCTCACATAAACGCGAACAATTCCAGTAAAGCTTCTTTATACCGCTAATGATTTCCGTGCAAGACTCCGCTTTCCGCGGGAAGCCCGTGAGCCTCCTCGGCAAGCCTGCGGGGTCTCACATAAGCTACTTTTCCCGCAGGAGTCTCCGTCTTGCACTCCAATCAACCGCTGGAAAGTGCTAAGATAAAGATATTTATACATATTATAAAACCCGAACTATTGTACCTCTTTGCAGGGAAATGAGTTCGGGTTTTATTTACAATAAAATCAATTTGCCCTACTCTCTTTGAAGCAATGGGAACGACAATTCTCCTGTCATCAATACATGAGAACCGTCCCATGCTTCATTGGTAATTGACGATGGCAGGGCTCGGATCCATTTTTACCACTTCCTCAGGCTCCAGCACGGGCACATCTTTATCATAAAAGATTTTGAATGCACCGTACTGTTTCGGTTCGTCCCGTATGTATTTCCCGTACAGGGCCTGCTTGTCGGCAGCTGCGCCCCAGCCGTCAAAGTTGATGGCGACTTCGACGTTGTCAGTCGGTTGGATCACCTCTTTGTTGGTGAGGACGTACCCGGTAAATTGGTGGACAAGGACGAATTTATCCGGGAGGTCGTTCTTTTCCGTCAGCTCCGATACATACTCGACGGCCTGCTGGATTTCCTTTCCGTCCACCTGCCCGAGATCCTCTCCCGGTTTCTCTCCTTGGGCTACGTGGAATTCCGTGTCGATGGCAAGGTGAACATGGGGGTGTTTAAGCCACTTCTCGACCATTTTCACCTGTTCCATGACCGTGTCCGTCCCGAGCTGAATATCGAGGAGCACCAGTGCGTCATGCTTTTCCGCGAGGTCCACATACCGTTGAATGTTTTCCTCCGACGTCATGCGCACATAGTCCCCATCTGGCCCGGGCTCACTCTGGGCCATTGTCGTGATCAACTCGATCGTCGGTACCGCCGGACGGTCGGGGTCGGCATCAGAATAGGCCTGGGCCTGTTCCTTCAGCTTCTTCATGTACGCCTCAGGCTCCAATTCTCCAAGAATGCCCATATTTTCAGAATCCGGCGTCCCGTAATAGGCGACTAACCGGTGATCTTTTAATGGTCCATCCGTTTCATCCTTCATCCCTTGGGTAAGCGTCTGACCTGCAGGTACCGTACGCTCGGGATTTGCACCCAGTGCTGCCTGCCTAGCAGGGATTTCCTTCAGCTCCTCTTCTGATAAGCTTTCTGTTAATGAGACGGCATCTTCAGCCGGTTCCAACGATTTAAAGGGCTGTTCTTGCTTTTCATTTTTCCCTTTTTCTTTGTTAGACTCTTTCTCTTCTGACAGGGACGTATTTTTGTTGCTTTCCTCAGTAATAGACGGATCAGCGCACGCTCCCAGTAGGAGAGATCCTGCCGCAAGGAACAGCCATCCTTTTTTCATTCTCTCTCACATCCTTTCAAAATAGAAGAATATGGAGGACTATAACACATTTTCCTGAGCATGAAACCTATGTAAACGAATTGATAGAAACTCGTAATGGGGACGGTTTCTCGTGTTGACGTTCGATCTTTGCGAAAAGCTCTTTTCGCAAAGGTTGTTGCTATCAAAAAGTTTCTTAATGCCTTTCAATGCTTATCACATCATTGGATGGAGTGAGGTGTCCCTCTTCCCCTATTGAAAAGTCAGACCCTAGGCGTTCCATTTCAACATATTGAACTACTTTATCTCCGTGTAGGAAAACCAATAGGTATATGTCATCTCTCGAACTGATATTGCTTGGGTCTTTGAAGTCAGTACCTAATGTTTCTTCTATGGCATCTTGTGTACTATAAGGTGTGAAAAGGAATGCTTTATCCCAATCGAAAGTCGTCAATGATTTTATACCTATCTCACTTTTATTTTTATCCTGTACCATAAAATATATAGAATTCTCTAAGTGTTCATTATGCTGAACGTTACTTTGGCTACATCCCACTAACAAAAACAAAAGAAAGATAAAAAACGTTATTTTCTTCAAATAAACACTCCTTTCTTTAAAGGTGTTCATAGCATAAAAAGTAAAGTATTCCTTGTTGCTTATCAACATAAGCTCTGTAAGGGTTTGTGAATAAACATATGCCGGATGATAAGTTTGCAGTATCTGATCTAATGAAGGATGCATTAAAGAGTAAAATCCTTCTTTTTGATAGAAATGGAATCTCTAATCACCTTAGATTGAGGTTTGTTTACTAACATCTTGGTTCATATTTTTATTCCCGACCATGCTCAGAAAGTTGATTGGAGCGGAAGGATGCTCGACTCCTGCGGGAATAGCGGGAAAGTTGAGACCCCACAGGGCAACGCCCGAGGAGGCTCAACTCACGCCCCGCGGAAAGCGAGCATCCTGCAGCGGAAATCAACTTCTACTTTCTTCTTCAGGAAAGCAACAACGTTTATGAAATGAGCCTTATGAAAAAAAGGAGAGTGAGGACCGTCCCCACTCTACGCCTTATTATTAGAAACTACATATCTAGCATTAATAAAAAACAGTGTCCCGAAGAAAAACAGAGCGGTGACCATCCAACTGGCAATAGCTGAATACTCCCCGTTCAACAAATATTCACTGATCAAATTGACCCCCACCATGAGTGCCATGACGACATACATGCTGATCATATATTTCACTGCAATCCCACCTTGTCCATAATCTTTTCTCTACAAGTTTACCATATTTTATGAAATGACCATACAATAAGCAGGATACTCACTGTTCCCCAAACAGCCGTTCCAGCGATTAACCAAATGCTTGCTTGGACGGACGGGTTTTTGTTGTGATCGAGCTTTCTTTTCATCATAATGAGAACCGCGCATCCGATTATGATGAAGCTGGCATTCATCCAAAGGAATACGTCCATTTTTCATTCTCCTTTTTTTAGAAAAGCATATAGAATCATTATACTTAAACATCTAGGAAGAATTTTGATCTTTTTTGCGGTATTTCCAAGATTTCGCCATAAGCCGGTACATCACCCATACGGAAACTCCACGATTCTTCTTGCAGGCTGTTTCCTGACGGGTCTTCTTGCTAATGGAATCACGAGCAAAAAATGGTCAGGGGCTATACCCCCTGACCATTTGCTCATTACCCTTCTATACTGGATTGAGATTTCGCCTCTCCACCCCGACTGGGTCTGAAGGCAGAAGCAAGAATCACAAGCATGCTTCCGAGCCCGATCCACACGAGGGTCGAAACAGGAGAACTCCACGTCAATCCCTTTCCGAAGAAGAACAATTCCCGCAAGCCTTCGATCATGAATCGCATAGGCAGCCATGAATAAAACCAGCCCCGGTAAAAGGATGACATCATTTCAGGCGCCATGGCAAGGAGCGGTGCCCCGAAGAACAGCATCAAGACAAAGAGGGGCATGCCTTTAAGTCCAGTCAGGGAAAGAAAGCCTGAGATCATGAGATAAAAGCTGAAGGACGTCAGACTCAGGAACAGGGCGGTATCGGTCACATCGGGAATTGTGAATCCGATCAATCCATCTGCCATCCAGGTTAAGCCAAATCCTGCGACAAGGGCGACTACCCCTCCAATGAGGATTTGGATGAACGTTGCTGCCAGTTTTTCTTTTCGAGTGGAGACAGATAATTTGCTGTCAGCCACATAGATGATGGCGGCACTGGCCATGCTTGCCATCCAGAGAGGCTGGAATAGGGATACTGGCGAGTTTCCATTGGCACTGTTCGTTCCGATTTCATTCACGTTGATGACGTTTTTCGTAATCGGGGTGACCAGAGTCGATACCTGTTTTGGCGAAAGGGTGACACCCTGCTTTTCAAATCCATCAAGAAGCTCAGTGCGGACGCTGGTGTTCATCGTGTCGACGACTCCATTCAGTATCTGTCCGGCAGCCGTGGCAGCCATCGCATTCATCCCTTGATTGATATAAATCTCCACTTCAGGGGAAGCGGGATCCGGAGTTCGTAAAGAAGCCTGCTTCATACTGAAATCCTTCGGAATGACGAGTGCTGCGTAATACTTTTGGTTATCCAAGCCTTTTTGTACAGCTTCTGTGCTTTTTACTTCGATCCATTTCACCGCAGGGTCTTCATCTGTAGTGGGATTGGACATGGTTTGGATCTTTTCAACCAGTGTTTGCCCCATATTCATTTTTGGTTGGTCCGGTACCTGTACACACTGATCGGCATTCACAATCGCGATCGGCAAATTCTTCGGTTGTGGCTGAACCGATGGGAACAGGGTCAGGGAGAAAACAAAGATAATGGCCAATGCAATAATGGGTGAGGCGAGCACCAATTTGTTTTTAAACATATTCATGTGTTTGAACCTCCGTTTTAGAAGTAAGAATTATTAAAGTGAGTAATCACTTTTTTAGTGTTTTTTATGAATAAGTATTGCTCCACCCTTTAAGATTTGAAATAATTAACAGTAACACATCATAAAGAGTATAGAGGGGGAAACCGAAATGATGGTTTTTTTTATTTTTGTCGGAATTCTGGTTCTTTACTTGGCGAGTAGGATTTGGATTGGTTCGAGAAAGATGGAGTACTACGGGGACAGCATCAAGAATACATCCCGAAATTCTAAGGATGAAGCCTATGAAAAGTCTGCCCGGTATTCCCACCAAGTCATGAATCAGAATCACCATTCAGGCGGTGGTCCCTATGGTTAAGGGAATTCATTCAAAGAGAATCATGATATTCCTTGTAATCCTGCTTACACTCCTTTCATTAGCAGGCTGTGCTAATGACGGAACGGGAGTGATCCAAAGTGAGAAAGCTGAAGAGATTGCCAGGGAACAATTTGAAAAAGATGTAGAGGAACATAATAATACAAGCTTTAAGAAAATCAGGTTGGATGATGTAGAGCTCCTTTCGAAAGAAACCTATTTCAGCAGTGATTCAAAGGCTTGGGAAATCACGTTCAATTATAAGGATGGGGTAACGAAGGAAGGAGTAGTGGGCAACTCAATCGCTCAATACAGTGTTGGTCCCGGGGGAGAGATCATTGGAAAGAGCACGTCATTCAAGTGACGGATAGAAGGACCATCGTCTCAAGGTGGTCCTTTTGATGTTGATGACTGGCGAACTCTGACCCTCCGTGTGACTTTCACCCCTATTTAGGACAACTAAGGGATTAATAGAAGGGATTTGCTTTTCGAAGGAGTATATAGGTTAAAGGAATACGTATAAATTTCAAATAGGATGTGAATCATCTTGAAAAAATCCAACCTCCCGGCTTTAATTGGAGTTATGGCCGTTCTCTACATAGCGGTTATCCCTTCAGAGCCATTGGCATTGAAAATCGTCTTTAAGCTGATCCCCATGCTGCTCATCATTCTCTTGGCATTCCGTCAGCTGCCCGATAAACCTGTACCGGCCATGCGCCTTATCATCATCGGCCTGTTCTTCTGCATGCTCGGCGACGGATTGATCGCCGTGTCATTTGTAGCGGGTCTCGGAGCCTTCCTCATGGGACACGTCTTTTATGTAATGGGCTTCTTGAACATATCCCGAATGAACAAGACCCGGCTCGCTGCCACCATCCTGCCGATTACACTGTACGCTTTTATCATTGGCGGACAATTGATTTCCGCGCTTCAGACCGAAGGAAACCAGGAACTAGTGATTCCAGTCATCGCCTATATGCTGGTCATTTCCCTCATGGCCGTGTCCGCAATGATGACCGGTAACCTGTGGGCAATAGCGGGAAGCATCCTGTTTGTCATCTCGGACTCGATCCTGTCATGGAATATGTTTGTATCGGCCATCCCTTATTCGGATGTCTTGATTATGACAACGTATTACTCTGCTCAATTCCTGATTGCCGGCAGCCTCGCAACCTTAGGGAATTCAGTCGGGAATGAGGAGGTAAACAGAATCAGCATGTAATCCCATTCATCACAATGGTGAATGTTGTATTACGGAAAGGTATTAGAAATATAGAGGAAATGTTGTGAATGAACTGAATCGAGGTGAGGGTATGTTTAAATCCTTTTGGCTGCCGCTTAGTGCCGCATTGGGAACGATGGTCTTGCTCTATGTCATTGGCAATCTAGGAAGTATCGAATTTCTTATGTTTAAGCTGTCACCATCCCATACTGAAATTGCCCTATTTCCCATCGTTGCCGGGTTTGGGGTTGCGATTGTGAGTGACCGCATTCATAAAGTCCGTTCTCGAGATTAGGTGAAGTGACCGACAAGGGATACCCGACGCTTGAAGGGAACATTAATCAGGGAGTGAATCGTTTCAGAAGAATAAAAACCTGTATCAATTCATGATAGGATTATTCTTCAGCCCACATGGAACAAGCTTTAAAAATGTTTTATAATCTGTAAAAGTTTCATAGTATACACCCTTGATCCTCATGGTATGATCGTTCTATGATGACATTTTTTACTTGAGGTGACCGCATGAATAAGATGAAATACCTTGTTATGATCACGTTAGCCATCGTAGTGGCTTTGGTGTTGGTTGTTCTGTTGACGAATCAAAGCGGGGACGAAGATGAGACGCTGGAGTCCCATCCGTCCACAGTCGATCAGCCTGTGTTGGGAGATCAGAATGCGCCTGTCTCTGTCGTAGAGTTCGGTGATTTTAAGTGCCCTGCCTGTAAGTCATGGGGAGAGACGATTTACCCTCAGCTGAAAGAGGATTTTATCGATACGGGGAAAGCGCAATTTTCTTACATCAACACGGAATTCCACGGAAAAGAGTCCACACTGTCTGCATTGGCTGCTGAGTCGATCCTGAAGAATGATCCTGGCTCCTATTGGGATTTCCATAAGGAATTGTTCGAAACTCAGCCCGACCAGCATCATGACGGCTGGATCACAGTCGAGGTCCTTGTAGAGGTGGCAGGGAAAACGACAGATGTTGACATGGAGCAATTCAAACAGGACATAGAGGAACAAACGTACATGGACGAAGTCAAAAAAGATTCTTCGTTAGTGGATGAATTTACGGTCGAGCTGACACCGACGATTATCATTAATGGAACCAAACTCGAGGATCCTTATGATTACGAAAAGATCAGCACATTGATTGAAGAAGGACAGAATTGATGGGAAAGAATCAATTTTTCATGTACAGTGCCTGGGTCGTTTCTCTCGCTGCCACTCTGGGGAGTTTATACTTTAGCGAAATCAGAGGATTCATTCCCTGTGAATTGTGCTGGTATCAACGAATCGCCATGTATCCCCTTACCCTCATGTTAGGGGTCGCGACGTTTCAACATGATACTTCCTTGAAAAAAATCATCCTCCCTATGTCCATAACGGGAGCCCTCATTTCAAGCCTTCACTATCTGGAGCAGAAAGTGCCGGGCTTTGGTGGGATCAAGGAATGTGCGAGTGGGGTGCCCTGCAGCGCGGAATATATCAATTGGTTCGGATTTATCACCATTCCTTTTCTCGCATTGACTGCCTTTACTCTCATTACGCTTTCTTTATTGTTTGTAAAAAGGGAACAAGCATAACGAAATCAAGCCTGCAGGTTTTGGGATGACCAAATCTGCAGGCTTTTTTACATACTTATTATTTTTTTGACACACATATTAGAAGTTGGTAATATGTTAGTGAGAAGAACGTATTAGAAATGGATAATATGAGGAAGGGGAATGGTGTTGAAAGAGCTAGATATGGAAACCAAAGTAAAGTTCCTCCAAGGCTTTGGCCATAAATTAAGAATTCAAATCCTTGAAAGTATAAAAGAAGAAGAGAAAACAGTGTCCCAGATTGTCCATGAACTGGAAGGCAGTCAGTCAAGCATTTCCCAGCATATTTCCTGTTTAAAGGGATGCGGCCTCATTGTAGGCAGGCAGGAAGGGAAATATATCTATTATAGTTTGAGAAATCAAAAAGTCCGTGATTTGTTAACGATGTTCGATGTCGTTTTTGAAGAAGTACAAAAGGATGTAGACCCTTGTCATAATCATATCGTGTAGGAGCTGGGGAAATTGGCAGATAAATGTTGCAGTACGAAAGCTTCAGAAGAACGGATAGAAAAAAGTTGTTGCGCCAGTGAGGCAGAGGCATTGGCACCTTTCTCCTCATCTTCGACGGCCGGAGCCGGAAAGGGTGAGATGGTGGAATACAGAATAATCGGGATGGATTGTCCTTCTTGTGCCTCTTCCATCGAAAAAAGATTAGGCAAATTAAAACACATAGAAGACATCAAGGTGAACTATAACACAGGTAAGCTTCGCTTCATGGGAACAGAAGACACGAGTCTTGAACAAGTGGAAAAAGAGGTGGAAAACCTTGGATTTAAGGTAGAGCCCTCAGAACATAAACAGTTGAGAGTGTACGAAGTAGAAGGCATGGATTGCGGCAGTTGTGCCAAGAGCATTGAAAATCATTTGAATTCAGTCCCTGGCGTGAAACATGTAAGTGTTCATTTTTCAACGGGAAAAATGAAGGCAGAACATGAGAACAGTGTGGAAGACATCCTATCGGAAGTGGCAAAAATCGGCTTTAAAGCGTCATTATCGTCCAAAAAGAAGGGGGCAGAACGGTCCAGGGACCATGAAGGTAAGGGGTTAATCCTTACATCAGGGATCCTGATTGCGTTGGGCTTCACGGGATCATTTGCGGATGTGGCGCCGATACTATCCACCCTGATGTACGCCATGGCGATGGTGATCAGCGGGTATAAGCCGGTGAAAAGTGCCTTCTATTCCATTAAAAGCCGTTCATTGGACATGAACGTCCTGATGTCCGCTGCGGCCATCGGAGCGGCCTTTATCGGGGAATGGCTCGAAGGCGCAACAGTGGTTTGGTTATTTGCCCTTGGAACCACTCTACAAAATATGTCATTAGAAAAAACGAGGAACTCGATCCGGAATTTAATGGATCTTGCGCCATCTGAGGCCTGGATCAAAGTGGGTTCACAATTGATAAAGAAGTCGGTTGAAGATGTGTCTGCTGGGGACATCCTGGTGGTGAAGCCTGGAGATAAAATTCCATTGGACGGAGAAATTGTATCAGGCGAATCCAGTGTCAACCAGGCTCCGATTACAGGAGAATCCATTCCGGTGGATAAACAAGCCGGTGATACCGTATATGCCGGAACCATCAATGAAAACGGTTCTCTTGAAGTGAAGGTCACTAAGCTGGTGGAGGATACGACGATCGCCAAGATCATTCACCTCGTGGAAGAAGCCCAGGAACAGAAGGCCCCGACCCAGGCGTTTATCGATAAATTTGCCGGGATCTATACACCCATCGTGTTCGTCCTTGCATTAGCCGTCATGGTGATTCCGCCTTTCATCGGTTTAGGAACGTGGGGAGAATGGTTCTACAGAGGACTTGAATTGCTGGTGGTGGCCTGTCCGTGCGCATTGGTCATTTCCACCCCTGTGGCCATCGTTTCTGCCATCGGGAATGCTGCTAAGAACGGCGTGTTGATCAAGGGAGGGACATTCCTTGAGAAGGCTGGAGCCATCAATGCCATTGCCTTTGATAAGACAGGTACTTTGACAGAAGGTAAGCCTAACGTTACGGACATCAGACCATTAGGGACGTCAGAAGAAGAATTGCTCTCGATCGTCTTAACGCTGGAAGATTATTCGACCCATCCGATTGCACGAACCATTGTGCACTATGTAAACGAAAAAGGAATTCAATCGAAACAGGGCGAATCGTTTAGAAGTATAGTAGGAAAAGGCGTTCAAGCCACCATTGCCGGAGACATCTATTATGCAGGGAATGCCAGGCTGTTCGATGAAATCGGGATCCCTTTAGGTGAAGCCGAAGCCACCGTTACGGAAATGCAAAGCAAGGGACAGACGGTTGTGATTGTCGGTACGAACAAAAAAATCATCGGAGTCATTTCAGTCGCTGATACGATCAGGACCACGACCGTAGAGGCGCTACATGGTTTAAAGAAAGCAGGCGTCCAGCAGGTTGTCATGCTGACAGGTGATCATGAAGGCACAGCGAAGATGATCTCAAACGAAACAAGCGTCAACCGCTATTTTGCTGAACTAATGCCGGAGGATAAAGTCGAAGCAATCAAGCAATTACAAAGGGAAGGCCATAACGTAGCCATGGTGGGAGACGGAATCAATGACGCCCCTGCACTGGCAACTGCGGATCTCGGAATTGCCATGGGCGGTGCCGGCACGGACACTGCGATGGAAACCGCGGACATTGTCCTGATGGCGGATAACCTTGAAAAGCTGCCGTATACCATGAATCTGAGCCGGAAAGCCCTGAAGATTATCAAGCAGAACATCTGGTTCTCCTTAATTGTCAAATTTGTGGCTCTGGCGTTAATCTTCCCGGGATGGTTAACGTTGTGGTTGGCGGTGTTAAGTGATACAGGAGCGGCCATCATCGTCATCTTGAATGCCCTGCGCCTGTTGAAAGTAAAAACTTAATCCTCCAAAGATGGAACTGAATAGAAACCAACCAGGTGTGATCCTCATCAGGATTGCACCTGTTTTTTTGTATGATAAAACGGAATGTCCATTGCTAAATATTTCAACATTTGAAATAATTGGAATTGTAATGGAGATGGAAAGAGATAAATAATCGATGAAGTTGCCTGCCCACGTTTGGTGGAGTGGACCGTCCTTGGGCTGCCGCGTCAATACTATAATTTGATGGAACATGATATTATCCCTAAAACGGAAGCCTGAAGAGTGGCACCTCATCATCAGGGAAGCGGTTGACATTCGAAAAGGAATAAAGTCGAAAGCCTTTCATTCAATCGATGAACGAATCATCCACTCGATTGAATTTTCCAAGTATGTGATAAAGCATTGTAACGAATGGGTTACTACGTAAGATAAGAACCGCGCTTTGAGAGGGGATATGGAGATGAAAGCAGTCATTCAAAAGGAATTCGGGGATGCCAATGTACTTACATACACTGAAACAGACATGCCTAAGGCTCGTGAGGGAGAGGTCCTCATAAAAGCAGCCTATACAAGTGTGAATTACGCGGATATCAAACAACGGACCGGAAAGAAAGGGAACGGTTCGTTTCCTTTCATACTTGGACTGGATGTTGCCGGGACAATCGCAGAGGCTTCTCCTTCTTCCAGTTTTACGAAAGGTACCCGGGTCATCGCCTTTCCGAAAGGTGGATCCTATGCAGAATATGTTGTGGCAAATGAGCAGCTGGTGTTTAGGATTCCCGACAGTCTATCATTTGAACAGGCGGCGGCATTACCGACCGTGTCAATCCTTTCTTATATACTCCTACATGAAATCGGGCAGGTAAAGGAATCAGATACGATCGTGATCCATAGCGCAGCCGGCGGGGTGGGATCCATGCTCGTACAATTAGCCAAACTGGCAGGGGTTCAAACGATCTTCGCCACGGTTGGTAACCCGGACAAGGCAGCATATGTGAAGCAGCTGGGAGCCCATGCAGTCTTCACCTATGATACCTTCTCAGAAGAAGTGCTAAAGGGGACCAACGAAAAAGGTGCCCATATTATCTTTGATTCAGTGGCAGGGGAGGTGACCGGCCGGAGTCTCGACTGCTTAGCCCTGTATGGAACCCTGGTTCAATTCGGAAAC
The DNA here is from genome assembly GCF_012911895.1 of Bacillus sp. RO3. Lineage (GTDB taxonomy): Bacteria > Bacillota > Bacilli > Bacillales > Bacillaceae_B > Rossellomorea. The sequence continues at coordinate 114,163 of NZ_JAAXCV010000020.1, read as the reverse complement.
AGCAGTGGAAAAGCCGGTCATTTTAAAACGAGTGATGTACACAGCAGCTGCAGAAACGTTAAAGGCTTCAGCTTAGGGACGACTAGAAAACATCATCCCGAGAGGCTGGCACCAGTGGCGGATAAAGTGCTGGATCTGTTTGCCGCACATAAAGTCAGCCTTCCCATCGCCCATATCTTTCATATAAGTGAAGCTTCAGAAGCTCATAGATTGATTGAAAGCCGGAAGTATGAGGGGAAGGTATTGATGAAAATGTAACAAACGGAAGTTTAGAACTGCCCCTCTAGCTCCGTGAAGTGAACCGGGGGCAGATCTATGTCTATGAGGAGAGAATGGGACAGGGTGCCTGTCCTCCTTATATGTTAGAACAACTCATACAAAGGAGAATTTTTTATAGCTTTATTATTTTTACTTATTCTACTATTGGGGATTTATTTATTAACACTCGGGATTTGGGAGCTAAGAGAAGGGGAAAACAAAAAAATGTACGTTACCTATACGGTTAGTGGTTTATTCTTACTCTTTGTTTTTCCACGATTATTTACTTCATTTTGAGAAAATAAGATATTATAAGGATTGTAAATGATTAAAGCATCCCAATATAGAAAAGGTCAGGGCATCAGCCTCTGACCTTTTCTTCGTCAGCATCATGAGTAAATGACTCCGATGGTGGAGATTCCGGCAATGACTGAACCGAGAATAAATAACAGGATTCTTTTTATCAAAGTCGGTGACAGATTTAAAACCAGATCAAATACGAGTTCAAAGAAACTAATAGAGACACCTTCACGGCCATCCAATTCATCAATATGCTTCTTCTTACCAAAAACAGAAAACCACACCAGCCAAAAACCAGACAATGCAAGAAGTGCTAACAATATCTTTACCCACATGTTGATATCACCTAAAGTTGCTTTTTCTTGATTTTAAATTAGCTGGGAGTAATTAGATATGAACAGTATTTTCCATGGGAAATACCGATGACCATGATCATGAGTAGAGCCAGCATGGAACACAGGGGATTGAAACGCAGATTCGAATTAGTGTCAGCTCAATCTGTAAAAGGGGGAATGGGGACAGGGTGCCTGTCCCCTAGTCCCACTTCTTTTTCACATTCTCTCTATGAAAAGGAGATTCGATATCTTCGTCGACTACGCTGAAGGGGTTTCCATCGGGGTCAAAGAAATCAAAGCCTTTCATACCTCCGAAGTCTTCAATTTCAGTGGTCACGACGCCTTTACTGGTCAGCTGGTCATGTGCCTGTTGGATATCTTCGACCAGGAAATTAAAATAGGCGTTCTTTTGGCTGCCTTTGATGACAAACTCGGTTGGTTGCGGGGTGCTGACCTCGACCAATCCCAGTTGTGTGGAGCTGTTGGGAAAATAGAATCCTGCCCCACCAGGCCAGCTTCCGATTTTTCTGACACCAAGGTTGTTTTCATACCAGTTTATTGCCTTTTTCATATCCGTTACCGGGATAAAGATACTTCCTACTTTAAACATACCATCTCTCCTTTACCTGACATTCTTATGTATAACGTATATCATAATGGAAAGGTTACATATTTTTCAAAAAATTCTTAAGGATGGATACAATGCTGTTTGAAAACGTAGAACAAACCATTTCAAAGCTTTATCGCTATTGCCTGTCAATGTCGGGCTCTACCTGGATGGCGGAGGATCTGGTCCAGGGCACCATGTTAAACGTTTATAAGCTGAAAAAGACAGAACCTGAGCGGGAAATCACGTATTCCTTTCTCTATACGATTGCGAAGAATCTCTTTATAGACGAAAAGAGGAAAGAAAAAGTGGTGTATTCCTTTGATGAGGAACAGATAAAGGGAACCCAGGATTTCCTGGACTATGACCTTCTGATAGATGCGTTATTAGTACATCTGCCCCTAAAGCAAGCCATGCTTCTCACGTTGAAAGATGTCTTTCACTATCAAACGAAGGAAATAGCTGTCATGCTCCGTACCAGCAACGAATCGATCAAGACAGCCCTTCACCGTTCAAGAAAAAAGCTGCCAGTCCCCAAGGACCCTCCTGACATGAAAGAGTTACCCAATCACCACATCATCGGTCCGTTTTCAAAAGCAATCAAGGAAGGAAATCCGGAGAAGATCTTCTTTTATTATAGATTGCTTGATGCAAAGGACTTTCGTGTAGAACGGGTAGAAGGACGGTCTGTGTTTCATGTGATTGATCCAGATGGGAATATTTTGGAGATGTACTCTGGTTAGTAAGGAGTACATCCCTCAGTGATCTTCCTTTCCCCAGAACAACGGTGGAGGCCATCCCCCCCCGGGGCAAATGTAAAAAAAGATCCGGAAATTGCAAATTGCCGGATCTCCTATTTCCTCGAATCACCGAGAAAAGAAACCGCCATTTGAATGGCCTTTATCCTTCTCTCCAAGTAGGTCCGCTGTCCGCTTCCGGGCTTTGTTTTCTCAAGAAATGGCGGCAGCGTCAAGAGTAAACCTTCCAATACTTCTTTTGCTTCACCTAACTCCTCATAACTGAAATCCAAATGGTTGCCTTCCCAACGGGCATGAAGTGTCTCAACCCCAATCCTTGCTGCTCTCAACCTTTTCTCAAGCACCTTTGTCTGGGGCGAACCTGAATTCATAGAAGCTAGAGCATTTTCCGATTTTCGGATGATGGACTGAAACGCTTCAATTGACTGCTGCTGTTCTTCCTGTGTCACATTTTCCATGCAGCCATCACCTCCATTTTGTCAAAATGTACTATATGTAGTGTAACAGAAGTACATAGCCTAAGGCTTGGGTATGAAATTAATCTGATTTTGTACTCTTTTTTTGTTGCCTATGTTCTGAGTTGCCCTATTCATTCTGCTTTTAACTTCATTCCAAATGAACGAAATTAAGGTTAAATTATGGTTCAATTAAGGTTCCTGAAACAGTGGTCCCGTATAATTTGTATCTGTTCAGAATACTCCAAAATGACAAACGCGGCCCTAATCGATCAGTGAAAGGATAACGTCTTCCCATGAAAAACATTCTTATTGGATTTGGTTTCGTTGCTTTACTATCCGGCATTTTTCTCAGCATCACTCTTACCCATAAACCACACGTCAAGGTTGCGGTGTTGGATAGTGGAATGGACCATACACATGACGTTTTTGATGGGATATCCATCATAAGTAAAGACTTTTCATCTGTTCATTGGAACTGGATATATCAAATCAAGTGGAGGTTAATATGAAATCATTTTTTAGAGTGATCGTCGTCATCGTCTTGCTTGCAGCGGTCTTACCAAATATTGCTTCAGCTCAAGAAAATCCAGAAGTGTCAGCACATGAGACTGAAAAAATAATAGGTTGAGTGAAACAATTGACGAAGAGGGGGATCAGTTAGAGATTACGGGAGAAGAACACCCGGATTCTGTTAACATCGATATAAAAAAATCTAGAAATAAGGAGCTAAAACGAAATGGATTCAAACGATAAAGTTCAAGCTGAAGCCCTTTTAAACAACCTGTTCCAAGGATCCCAGCTGGACGGGGTTCAGTTCGGGATGTCTCCGGGTCCCCTTACGCTCTCTTTCTTTCATTATAAGAATACTGATGCAGAGGATCCCCAACTCTTCTTAAACATCGAATCAACGTGGTGCTTCCTCGCTCCAGGTGAAAAACAGTATCCTTCAAGTGAGGATGAAATAGCAGATCTTTCCGAAGAGGAGAAATTGCTGCACATCATCCGAATGAGAAGACAACGGGTAACAAAGGTCGAACTGGTGGACGACCATGCTCCCCACTTACTCATTCGATTTGAAAACGATTATTCCTTATTCATAAACGGAAATCATGACGAATTCGAATGCTGGCAAGCAGGAATTGAGGGAGATAGTGAACTGGTAAGTGCCTTACCGGGTAAAGAGCTGACGATCTGGACTCCAGATCCTCTTCCTGAATAAATGAATCCAGGAATTCAATCAGGGTGCTTGTTGTCGCACGTGAATTTTCCAATCATATGAAATCGAGTATGTGAAATCATACTCGATTTTTTTGTCTGTACTTTAGAATTCTTTTGCAAGAATCTGTACAATGTCTGATACGTAATACATTAGTCTCCGGAGAGCTTTAATGGAAGGCGAATATGAGAATCGATCGCAATTCCTTTTTCATGGAGTTTAGGGCTTGAATGAAAAGGGCTGATTTTTTTTAGGTTATTCAGTCATCTAATTGAAGAGATTGTATAGTAATATGGGAGATTAAAACAAACGTTTAATCCATTATGTTACAATTTTCCTGTACATAGGATTCCTGCATGGAGGGAGACAATAATGAAAAAAGGACTATCAATACTATTAGCCGTATCTATACTAGTAGGAGCGTGTGATAGTAAAACCGAAAAGATAGTGACAGCTTCAGTAAGTGAAGAGAATGAGCAAGAAGTAAATGGAGAAGAAGAATTCTCCTTTCATCTTATTGGAGAAGTCATAAATAAGCACGGAAATATCAGTAAGCTGGGTAATTTAAATGCATTTGTTAAAAATGTAAAAAATAATGAGAAGGCACAAATAGACGTTATTTCTTATGGAATTGAAGGTCAAAGGGTTGTTGATACATTAACCTTTAAACTGGGAAATATACACTTTGTGCGAAGAGCAGAGGGAAAGTTCATTCAAGATTTCATATGTGAGAATATAGATATTGAAGAAAAAGATCAAGAAACCCAGTATGTTCTAAAAAACTGTTCAGGATCTTTTAATGGAGATGTTGTCATACTATCATCTTCAGCTGTTCGTTAGCCTTTTAAGACTGCTGTTCAAGTAAAGGTCAGAATTCCTGTTATGAAGAACAACAGGTTTGTTAATAATAGAAATTTCTTAAACTCATTTGATATTATTCTGTTATTACTACAATTATTTGACTAGTAAAAGAATGGATAAAGTTTTTGAAGTATATTATTTACCACATATGAGCCTCTTTTATTTTTCAAATTTCTCTAGAGTAAGCTGTTCTATTTTTATATAAATGGTATTAAGTTAAAGGGGAGTTTAATCGAAACATAGAAGACTAAAAGAGTTAGGTATTATTATATATCTCACTTTCCTAATTGTATTTTTCATGAAAGGGGATTGATCTAGAACAGGGGAACTCTTTACCTTAGGGTTCTTTTTTAGTTATGAATCAATTGTGACAAGTGTTAACATTTACAGGAAATCCCTGATTTTTGCAGAAAAAGTATAGATAAGAATTCATAAGATGAGGTGTTACTATTAATCAAATGATTGCTACCAAAAATGCACGAATCATGTCTGTTCCAATCACTATTCTGCGAATGTTCAATCGGTCAATCATACTCTCAGACTAAAATTTCGTTACTCTATTCCTACTAAAAAATCTGAGGTGGTTTATCAATAATGGAAAGGAGGAGTAAAGTGAAGAGAATGATCATCATGATATTTGCTCTTCTATTAGGGGCAATACTAGTCATTTTAGTTGGCTGGTCAGTTTCAAGAGAAAAGATGTATGAATACCATTATTCAGAAGTAGCTATTAAAATGGAAACAGCACCATTTAATGCTAAATTTCCAACTAAAGTTCCTTTCAATGATATGCAACTTTATGAATTCGGTTCTAATAATCAGAAAATTGAATTTACCCTATTTAATGTGGATAAAGAGTTCTTAACAATTAAGATATTGAAAGATGAGATAGAGTACCCAAAAGAAATAAAGAAAGAGAATATTGAGATAGGAAGAGATGTAAATGGTAAGTATATTCCAGAACACTCTGGTAAAAGAATCATTTCATGGCAAGAAGAAGACCTTTTTTATGAAATAGCCTTTAGCTATAAACTTACTCCTATAGAGATTAGTAAAGAGCAGTTAATCAAAATGGCGGAATCGTTTAAGTAAAAACTAGTTATTCTTAAAGAGGTTACTCTGAGTCTTTATTAACATTATTCTTTTTACAGGCCCAAAAGCAGGCTCTTGAAAGACTAAGAAAAAGGAAAAGAAATTCCACGTTGCATCCAAAGGGCGAAATGCAAGTAGAACATCTTCCGCACATAACTTTCAAAATGGCTTTGAATACGGTAAGAATAAAGGGTATCCTATGAAGAAATATCAACATTAGATCTGGTATCTATAAATAGGGAAAGACTCGCTTAACTCGGCGAGTCTGCTTTACACTTTGCTATTCCTCTGTAAATACCCCTATATAAAACCAGACCCTCTCATGGTTATCCCATTTTGCCAATAACCTTACCAATTGATTTGGTATTCCCTCAGGTAGTTCTAAAGTTGAATTTTGTATTTTCACTTCCTTTTTTTCTCCATCTTGAAAATAGTAAGCATAGAATTCCGGTTCTCCTACGCTTTTTTTAAAATCAAAGCTGATAGGAGATGGCGGTTCTGTGAAATGAATATCTTCCAGCCCTTCAATTCCTCTTCCAGGTGGGATCAGGTACGGTTCCTTATCATACGCACACCCATCCCCATCCGAGGTCCAGCAGTAGGTACTGCGAATTCCTACTTCCTGTCCATTTATAGTTGCTTTGACAACCGGAGGTCCCTTTTTGTCAATTTGGGCTGAAGTGATTTTGTTTTCAAGAGTGTTTATATAGGTAGGACCCATAAACGTAAAGTAGGCAATCAACGGAATAGTAAAAAGGAGTTTCACCTTATGACTCTTAAGATTGACTTTATGATAAATGATTTCATCGACTACAAAGAAGACTGATGCTGACACAGCAAACATTCCCACAAAAGGAAGTAAGTCCGGCCATGACCATGAGAACATGAACAGGCCAATAAGAATGGCAGGTACAAGGTGAATCAAAAAGTTGGCCACATGAGTGTACTTGGTAATTCCTGTTATAACTCCTGCCAAAAAGTTGACCGGGGCTCCTATCAAAAGCATGAAGATCCCGCCTAACCAAGCATAAAACATAAGTGATTTAATATAGGCTTCCAGATAACCGCTAACAGAGAAAGTAAAGGGTCAATCAACAGGAAATAATGCGGACAAAAGAAGGATGGATGCGACGATTGAAATAAATGAGACTTTCACTTTTTGTTTAAGCATAATAACTCCTTGAAGTGTAATATATATTTAATTATAGCAAAGGAAATCGAAGATTAGAGTTAGTTAGGGAATTTTTAAAAATTGTTATTAAGTTAAAGGGGCGGGTTAACAGAGTATCATACCCTTAGCTTAATGCTAGAGAGGAAATTCAGTTTGTATATTAATGTTTTTATAATAAATATATAATAGGCAAATTTGATATGGAGGTTAAGATTTGAAAAGGTCTCTCTTAGTCTGTTGTGCAATTGTAAGTGTGCTGCTGATATTTTCATTCTTTTTTAAAGGGGTGTCGTTCTTCTCCACTAGCAGTAAGGAACCTTTTAATGCTAAAGAGGTTCCTTCTGGAAGTAAGAGTACCTATCACCTTTCGTTGGAAATGGATGAAGATGAAAAGTTTTATGTAGAAGCAGAAATAGACATTACTAATGTATCTGAAGAAAACTGGAATGAAATCGTTCTGTATTTTATTCCAAATATGTTTACAAAAGAAAATGCCCCAACTTTAGAAAATCCTGCATCAGTTAATATTCACTCACTTTTTATAGATGAAAAAGTCTCTGACTACTCCCTAGATAAAGACACTCTATCGCTTCCATTATCAACGCAGCTACCCCCTGGTAAAAACATCAAATTCCGAATGGTTTATGATTTTACTTTACCATCAGAAGGTTTACGGTTTACAAAAGAAGGGGAAAATTTCCACCTAGCTCAATGGTATCCAATGGTGCCTACTTACCGAAACGGATGGAACAAACAAGAATACCGAACGAGAGGGGAAACGTACCATACATCTTTTAGTGATTTCCGTTTAATAGTAGACGTGCCAGCTTCATATACAGTTGTGTCTTCTAGTGACCAAGACGATTCATTTAAAATAAAAGGTACAGAAGTGCTTGTAGAAAATGAAAAAGAGGTTTTCCTGGGGGTGTTGAAAAATGCCTCGCCTCTTGAAAAAAGCTCCTCTCAAAATAAAGTAAATGTACGGGTTTTCGGAAGTAATGAAAATCCAGAACAAAAAAAAGAAGTTCTTGAAACCACAGTCAACGCATTAGATTATTTCCAAAGTAAATTCGGGGATTATACAGGAAAGCAGTTCGACGTGATAATTGGCGGACTAGGAATGGAGTACCCTGGTGTCGTAACAGTCGGTTCTATTTATAACAGTAAGCCAGTGGATATAGACTCACTGAAACGAATGGTCGTTCACGAAGTAGCTCATCAATGGTTTTATGGGATGGTGAGCAATGACCCATTCAAGGATGCTTGGTTAGATGAGGGGTTGGCAACAATTGCTGAACGTTTTTATTATGGTAACTTTGAAAAAGCAAATTATGCGTTACAGAAAGATCTGCAAAAAAGAACGGGAACAACTCTTCCAGTTAATTTATCATTAGATCAATACCTCGGCCAATATGGGAGTAATTACTTTTATGGAAAAGCTTCGACACAATTAGGAATGTTTTTGAAAAAGAATGCAGTAAAAGAAGAAAAAGCACTAGATTTCCTTAAGTCTTACATTTCAACATATAAATACAAAGAGGTTAACACAAATGAATTTGTGCGATTCACAAAGCACTATTTCAATTTAAATAGTAATGAAGAGTTCGAGGGTTGGTTGGAATTAAATTAAGAATAGATGGTCTTGGTTTATTCCTTAAATGGGGGCAATGTTGAAGATTTGGCACCCGATCTTCAGGTTTATGTATGTTCCATTATCAGGCGGTTTAATTGAAGAAGAAGTTATTGAAAACTGATTTGTAACATGATAACATTATTGGAAATTAGAGGTGATTATTTATGCAATCATTTATAAAGGCAATTATCTCGTTCTCACAACTACATCATCATCTCAAGTAGCCTTGCTATCCGATTTATTAAAAATCGTTAATAGGAAGGCTATTTATCATTAAACCGTATTTGATTAAGTTCAACACTTAAATCAAGTGCGGTTTTTTATTTTATTAAAAATTGGAGGCAATGAAAATGAAGAAAATGGATTATCAAAATGTTAAGGGTACTCAAGATTACTTGCCGAATGCTGAGGTGGTAAGAAGAGACATAAGAAGAACATTAGAAGATGTATTTATCCAATATGGATGTAAACCATTGGAAACACCTATATTAAATTACACAGAATTAATGGCTTCTAAGTATGGCGGCGGAGCAGAAATATTAGAAGAAATGTATATATTATCTGATAGAGGAGAAAGAGATTTAGCTTTACGCTATGACCTCACTATACCATTTGCAAAGGTTGTCGCGATGAACCCAACACTAAAGATGCCTTTTAAACGATATGAAATTGGTAAGGTATTTAGGGATGGACCAATTAAAGCGGGAAGGTTTCGTGAATTTACACAATGTGATGTTGATATAGTAGGTGTGGATTCGCAAATCGCTGAAGCTGAATTAATGGTTATGGCATTGGATGCTTTCAGGAAACTTGAATTGAAGGTAACGATTCAATATAACAATCGAAAGTTATTAAATGGAATGTTTAATGTATTTGGTACCGAGTATGAAAAAATCAATAAAGTAGTTTTAATTCTAGATAAACTTGAAAAGGTTGGAATAGAATCTGTTGTTTCTGAGCTTAATGAACAAGGATTATCAAGTTCAACAATTACTCTAATTAAACAGTTTCTAATTGATGATGGAAATTCAAGCCTTGCCTATTTTGAGTCATTTGCCGAACAAAATAAAGTGGTAAGACAAGGTTTAAAAGAATTAAAAGAGTTAGAATCATATCTTGAATTTCTAGGAGTAAAAGAACAGTGCGTATTCAATCCATTTTTAGCAAGAGGTTTAGAGATATATACTGGTACAATCTATGAAATATTCTTGGTTGACCAATCAATTAAATCAAGTATAGGAAGTGGTGGAAGATATGATAATGCAATCGGTGGATTAATAGGTACAAATCAAGACTTTTCAACAGTAGGAATTTCATTTGGCTTAGATGTGATTTATACTGCTAAAAGCTCGACAGTGGAAGAATTAAAAGAAAATCCTAATGTAGATTATTATATAGTCCCATTAGGTACACAAAAAGAATCATTATTGTTAGCGAGCTATTTAAGAAACAAAGGCTATAAAGTCGAATATGAAATGAGTAACAAAAAGTTAGGCAAGGCACTTGATAAAGCAAATAAAGAGAAGATTCGTAACGTTATTATTATAGGAGAGAATGAAGTTAGAAATAACCAGTTCAAAGTAAAAGATATGTTTTCAGGTGATGAAAGGACTGAATCATATCCATTTAACTGATATAATTTTCTTGATCAAGTAAAGGAGAGGTTAACGGAATAAGAAGTATACAATCACTTAATGCAGAGGTGAAATGCGTGAATATATTTCTTGTTGTGATCGTTCATATATTTATAGGATTAGCAATAATTTATTATTATGGAAAATTACCAAAAAGACTTACTGTATTTGCATCTGTGTTTTTAACTATGAGTTTTCTTTATTGGGGAAAAATTTTTTTAAGTTCAATATAAATTAACCAGGGCTATAGCCGAAGATCAGCTAATTGATCTGGTAAGGGCCTTTCTTCAATTATAGGATGATTTTTCACCAAAATAATTTCCCAATTAAAATCATGGGGAGTCCACTAAAGAGGACTTATCTAGAACAAGGGAACCCATTACCTTAAGGTTCTTATTAGTTATGAATGAATTGTAACAATGAAATAGAAAGTAGGTGTTATATTTGTCAACATTAGCAGCTTCAGTGAGTAGTCTCACATGGGCGATTATAGGAGTTTGTGTGGTAGTTTTTCTTCTCATAGTTTTAGTGTATATCATTAATTCTGGCAAAGTTGAAGGAAAGCCACTCATAATGTATAGCATGTTCATAATATTAGTAGCATTATTTGCGGTATATAACTTTGCATTGTATTATGGGAAAATCTCTAAGTTACTAGACTGGATAACTTTTGGTTATTTGGGGCTGTTCATGATCATTATTCCTATTTTAAAATTTAGAAGCTACCAAAAACTTAGGGGTAGGTAAGTATACTAAGCTTGTAGATGAATGTCATTTGATGACTTTATCTACAAGCTTTTTTGATAATGAGATTTTATATACATTTATTGAAGGCTTTTTCAAAAGTTTAGAATAAATTTTATCTATCAAGTGAAAGGCAGGTTGTTTGAAGAAGGATCCTGACATCCTTATATCGAATGTAATAATGATGTAGTTTCCAAAAGGAGGAAATGGTCGGTGAAACGTTTAATAGGTATAGATATTATCGCTTAGGCTTTGTTAGCTTTCCTCATTCACCAAACAATGTTTCGGCTTCTCTCACAGAAACAGCAGTACATATGGAGACGGGAGGACGTGTCAGAGCAACTACCATGGGTAACGTATGCCGTATTGATTTTCGTAGTATTCCTGGGAATCTACCTACATCTCTCTAGTAAAAGAAAAGAGACCAGATTAACTATTAAGTACGTATACAATAACTTAGTTACAAGATTCACAAGGTACAGGAGGGTGCAGCATGAAACAAGGAAATGTTTATTCGATAAGGGGTAAAGATTTATATGTAGAAGAATACGGACCTGGCAATAAAGAAGCCATTTTATATTTACATGGAGGTCCAGGAGAGAGTTGCTATGATTTTTCATATCACCAGGCAAGTAGACTTCAGGATCAATTCAGAATCATTGCCATTGATCAAAGAGGTGTATGCCGGTCAGAAGGAATAAAAGAAGGGGAGCCATTCGGTTTACTGGATTTAGTGGAAGACTGTGAAGAATTAAGAAAACAACTAAATATAAAAAAATGGTCATTGATTGGCCACTCCTTTGGTGGATTTTTAAGTGTACTCTATACATCAATATATCCAGACTCTATACATAAAGTCATTTTGGAATGTCCAACCTTTGATTTTGAACTAACCTCTAGAAATTTACTTAGAAAAACAGCCTACCTATCTAGGCAAATCAACAACAATGATGAAATGGCCGAGAAGTGTCTGGAACTGGCAAATTCCGAAAAAGTAATCTCCATACAAGAACTTACTGAAAAATACCTCGAATATAGTGATACATTGGGTTCTGAACGAATGAAAATCTATCGATTTAATGATGATCACCCAACTGATTACTCCTTCTATACAGATGAAGAATGGAACCTATTCTATGACAGGTCGGACGTTCATTTCGAATTACTTAGGAAGGAAGGCAAAATATTTGAAAGCCTCCTGCCCACATTACATACGATAAACAATGACATGCTCTTGCTACTGGGAGAACATGATCCGGTTACTTGTGAGAAACAAGTTGTAGAATTCGAAAAGTCATCGAAGAATCGTCAGGTATATACATTCGATAAATGTGGTCACAGTCCACATTATGAGCAACCGGATGAATTTAAAGATATCGTAAGCAGGTTTTTAACGATGGAGTCAGTACTCAATTAAAGGGATGATGGATGAAGATTACGCAGCTGGTCTTCATCTTTTCAATTATATGATTATTGGGCAGGTTTATTGTTGAAGCGTATTTTTATATAGTGGGTGTTCTGAGTACACAGCAAACATTGCCACAAAAGGAAGTAAGTCTGGATATGACCATGAGAACATGAACAGGCCAATAAGAATGGCAGGTACAAGGTGAATCATAAAGTTGGCCACATGAGTGTACTTGGTAGTTCCGGTTATAACTCCTGCCAAAAAGGTTTTTAAATTGGCTTGTATAAAATTTACTTAACAGATGTCTTACAAACGGACAATAGGGAGGAAGAAAAATGAATATATTAGAACTACCTATTGAATTTGATTTTAATGGGCAAAAAAATCACATTTATCCTAGTTTAATAATATTGAATAACGAACTAACCTTGGTCGATACAGGGTATACAAACTTTATACATTTAATAGAAAATGAAATAATAAAAAATGGGTATGAAATGAAGAATTTAAAGAATATAGTCATTACTCACTATGATGATGATCATATAGGCTCCTTATATGATTTCAAAGAAAAGTATCCTTGGATTAAGATTATAGCGAGTGAAATGGAAGCAAAGTACATTAGTGGCGAGATGAAGTCAGAGAGATTGGTTCAAGCGGAAGAAATGCTTGAAAATATGCCAAATGAAGAAATTGAATTTGGAAAATGGTTTGTACAGCAATTAAAAGATTTGAAGCATGTTTCAATTGATGAAAAGGTACATGATGGCGAGATGATTCTAGATAACAACTGTAGAGTGGTTGCAACACCAGGGCATACTTCAGGGCATATATCGTTATATTTTCCAAGTTTAAACAGTGTCATTACAGGGGATGCAGCTGTTCATGAGAATCATGAATTGGTCATTGCTAATCCACATTTTTGTTTACATGTTGAGAATGCCAAACAGTCTTTAAATAAGGTGAAAGGTCTTAAAGCTGAAACCTACTATTGTTATCATGGTGGGAAATTCACTCTATAATTGGAAGCTCAGCGTAAATATTCGGCTCTCGACTGAATCCACTTTATGATTCAGTTTCATACTAATCGTCGTGAATTCAAATATTAATGAGGTGTAAAGTGATTAATTTTAGAATGGAATAATCATTAAAAGAAGATAATTGGAGGAGCAAGGCAATCATAACTCCAATAGTCGAGTATGATTATGTTCGGATTGATATCAATAATAAAATTGGAGAAGTAAATAGTATTGATTATAAGCAGCAAACTACTATTACAACTGGTGGATTTTGAATTTTTACCTCATTACAATCGCTGGAATGACGATTATAAGAAAGATGTTCTTGATTATGCTAAAACAACTGGAACAACAGTCTATGCGGGAAATGATGGAGATGGAATGATAGTGGAGAATAAAAAAATCCAAATGATAGGTGACATTGTTGTGATGAGTGGACATTAATAGATTGGGTTGAAGGGGAGCAATAACTAAGGTCAGCTATTTGATTGGGATAATTCTCAACTTCAATTGTTGGGCAGGTTAATGGAATAAGACAGTAAATCAATATAAAGGATGTTTTCAATGAGCGAGCAAAATTTTTTTCCCTGAATTAGAGACTAACAGATTAAAGTTAAGAAATGTCAGCGAGGCTGATACCGAGTTTATCTTTAAGCTTTTCAGTAATGAAAAGATATGTGAATATCTATATGATGAAGAGATTTTCATGAAAAAAGAGGATGCAATCGAGTTTATTGAGTGGAATACAGATCCAGAAATAAAAGGATACAATAGATGGGTCATAGAGAAAAAAGACAGCAATGAAAAGATTGGTACCTGTGGGTTTGATTCATGGGACAGGACCAATAATATAGCCGAAATAGGGTATGATTTGTGGTATGAATTTTGGGGGTGCGGTTATATGAAAGAGGCATTGATTGCAGCAATAGAGAGTGGCTTTAGTAATATGAAACTAAATAGGATAAATGCATATGTAGCTCTGAAAAACAATAAATCATCAAATCTATTAGAAAGCTTAGGTTTTAAAAATGAAGGGATTTATCGAGATAAACATTTGTTTAGGGGCAAATACTATGACCATTATTCCTATTCACTGCTAAAGAAAGAATGGAAATAAGAAAAGTTCTTCAATTATAAGGGGATTTAATGGAAGAATTAATCCCAAAGGCTTAGAAGAACATCTTTCATTTCATAAGGCCTGAAGGAAATGATAGATTCTTCTCTCATAATGGATTAAGTGAAATCACTTTTTTGAAATAATGGGTATTAAACTTTAAATATTCAAAGAACGTTAGATTATAATTCATGTCAAAAAGGCTAGCCTCCCAAATCAACTATTATGGGGAACATATAACCTACTAAAAGAACTGAATGGAAAATGAAGAGGAAAAGGAAAAAGGGGGAATAACAATGGCGACACTATACTTTTTCTGTGGCAAAATGGGCGCAGGAAAATCAACTAAATCAAAACAATGGGCGAAGGATAAGCATGCGGTACTGTTGTCTGAGGATGAATGGCTTTCCTCTCTTTATCCCAATCAGATCGCATCATTTGAGGACTACCTGACATTCTCCGCACAGCTCAAGCCCTTGGTGAAAAAGCATGTCCAAAACATCTTACGTGTAGGTACAGATGTAGTGATGGATTTTCCAGCCAACACTCCAAAACTGCGAAAGTGGTTTTTAGAGATAGCCTCAGAAGCCAACGCAAACCATCAACTCATCTTCCTCAATATAACTAACGACCAATGCCTGCGACAAATTGCCCAAAGGCGTATCCAACAACCCGAAAGAGCAGCCTTCGACACAGAAGAAGTGTTTACACACGTTACTACATTCTTCAAAGCACCAGAAGCATCCGAGGGTTTAAATATTGTGGAATTTAGTGGAGAAGAATAATCGTTTGTAACGAGCATTTAACGTATTTTGAAAAGGTTGTTGCTTTAGTTCTGCCAATCTCCTTAATCATAATGTACTGAATGGAGAAAAGAATTGGGTAGGTGTAACAAAATACGTAGTTTGAAAAAACCAACTTTCTTGCTTACAAGGAGTATTCACCTCACTCTAATAAAATAAAGGATACATACCCAGAAAGTTGATTGGAGCGGAAGGATGCTCGACTCCTGCGGGTATAGCGGGTAAGTTGAGACCCCACAGGGCAACGCCCGAGGAGGCTCAACTCACGCCCCGCGGAAAGCGAGCATCCTGCAGCGGAAATCAACTTCTACTATCTACATCATAAAAAAAGTTTTCCCAAAATCCCATTCCTGTAGAAAGGGATTTTTTTTTTTTGCATTTTTCCCCAAATTAAGTATACAATAGAAATATGAACGTATTCATAATTGAACCAATTCATTTTTTAGGAGTGACAGAATGGCTGGCTTACGTGAAGATAAAAAACAGCAGACTCAACTGAATATCATGGAGTCCGCAAAGAAAATTTTTTCTGAAAAAGGCTTTCAGCAGGCATCAATGGCAGAAATCGCAAGAGATGCGGAAGTCGGGACAGGAACCATTTATAATTATTTCCCTTCAAAGGGGGCATTGCTCTTAAGGATCTTTTCGGAAGAGGCCGCCCAGCTGAAGGTGATCAACGAACATCATTATGAAAGGGGAGATGTTGGGGTAGTGGATAGCTTAATTACCGCTCTCCATCAGTTTGCGGAGCTTTTTACTCATTACCCAAAAGCATTCTGGCGGGATCTTTTCCATGTGATGACGGAGGAAGTGGAAGAAAGTGTCCGTCTTCGCCAAGGGCTGTTTGGCATCGATGAAGAGATGATGAAATGGATCATAGGAATCTTAGAAAACGAATCCGACTGTTTTCTCGTTCCGGTGGATCCGGAAGAAGCGGCTTATGCCATCTTCAGCGCCTCCATGTCGGATACCATCTTCTATATGTACAACGAGGCGATGACTCATGAGGAGTACAAAGAACAGATTTCAAGACATATCGCATTCTTGTTTGCCGGGAAAATTAAATCTGGAAATGGGGAATAGAGATGAACAAAATGGTGAGGGTGGAAGGAATCACGAAACGGTATGAGAGTGGAGATTCCTTCTTTCAGGCGTTAACCGATGTGAATGTAGAAGTAGCTCAGGGAGAAGTGGTCGTCATATTGGGTCCTTCCGGTTCAGGAAAGTCTACACTGTTAAATGCCATCGGAGGGATTGACCAGGTCGATTCGGGTCACATATTCGTGGACGATCATGATATTACGGAGTATTCCAGCCGGGAGTTGGTTCAATACAGGCGCGAACGCATCGGATTTGTGTTTCAGATGTACAATCTCATACCCAATCTGACAGTCTATGAAAATATTGAAATGACGGCGGCCATCAGCACGAGCCCGTTGTCCATCCATGAAATCATCGATGCTGTCGGTTTGTCCGGTATGGAGGAACGCTTTCCCAGGGAATTAAGCGGCGGACAGCAGCAGCGTGTGTCCATTGCCCGTGCCATCGTGAAGGCACCGAAGCTGTTATTATGTGATGAGCCGACTGGGGCATTGGATTCCTTGACCTCCAAGGAAATCCTGAAGCTGATCGAAAAGGTGAACAGGGAATACGGCACGACGGTCTTTATCATCACCCACAATGCCGCGATCAGTGAAATGGCGGACCGGGTGATCACCTTGAAAGATGGGAAAATTGAAAGCAACAGGCTCCATGAACGAATCACTTCAGCAGAAAGGATTGAATGGTGATGCCCTTACGAAAAAAGCTGATTCGTACGATCCTGGAGAAGAAAGCCCAATTTTTTTCTGCCTGGTTTTTGATTGTCATGAGTTCCATCGTTTTCTATTCCTTTACAGCCGCCGGAGCCAATCTTGTAGATAACCTGAATGAATTTAACGAGAAAAAGAGAGTGGAAGATGCTCAATTTAGTACGGCCGAACCCCTCAAAGAAATCGGGAAGCTGGAAAAGCAGCATAATGTGGTCATGGAGCATCGCTATACAGCGGATGTTGCCTATTCTGATGATGCCGTCCTCCGTCTATTGGATGCAGCTGAAAAGGTGAATCTCCATTCTGTTGTGGAAGGGGAAGACCTGGATTCAGATCAGGATATTTTGATTGATCAAGGTTTTGCGAAAGCAAATGGAATCGCGGTTGGCGACGAGATCGAATGGAAGGGGACGTCATTCACTGTGGCCGGTTTCATGGCGATTCCTGATTATATCTACCCTCTAAAGGACGTATCAGGATTCCTTAAAAACCCTGAGGCGTTTGGTACTGCATTGGTCCAGCAATCCGTTTTAGAAGAGTGGGAAGGAAGCAGTCAGTACTATAGCGTCCGCTTTTCTAATGGGAATAAAGAAGAGTTCAAGAAACAGTTGAACGAGGATCACTCTGTTTTAAGCTGGGTGGATCAAAAAGAGAATAACAGGATCTCGTTTATTAAAGGTGATATTACCGGGATCAAAAAAATGGGCGAGTTCCTTCCAGTCGGCATTCTCCTCATCAGCCTCACCATCATTCTGATTCTTTTATGGCGATTGATGAAGAAGGAATATGTCCAGATCGGGACCATGTATGCCCTTGGATACAAACGAAGTGAGATCATCCGTCACTATTTATCCTATGCCGGTATTCTCGCCATCTCCGGAAGTGTGGCGGGTACCCTCATCGGCTGGTTTGTATTGGAGCCATTGCTGTCCATGTTCGCAGCATTTTACAATCTCCCTGTCTTAGTGATCAGACCTCATATGCTGTATGTGGCCATCAGTTTGCTGCTGCCTTCTGTGTTATTCCTTCCCATGACCTACTGGCTGATCAGCCGGGTCCTGAAGATTCCGCCTGTCAGTTTAATGAAAGGGGGAGAGAGGAAGCTCAAGGTAAGCAGAGTGGAACGGGCCATCAAATTGAAAAAGCTGCCGTTTAAACGCAAGTTTGTCATTCGGGAAATGATGAGAAACGTGCCAAGGGTCATCTTTTTAACAATAGGCGTCATGTTTGCCACGTTATTGCTGCTATTCGGATTTATCACGAAAAATTCCATGGAGTACCTGGTGAAAGATCACTTCAACGATGTTTATCACTATGAGTATCATTATGTACTGAATGCATGGCAGACGGAAAAGCCGGCAGAAGGCGAAATAGGATCGGCTGCCCCCTTTACATTTCATCATGAAAACGACAAACAGACGGTTACCATCAATGGATTGGAGCCTGAAAATGATGCTATCAGATTAAAGGATTCCCATGGGGAAAAGCTCTCATTTGACTCAGTTATCATCACGAAATCCCTTGCAGACAAGACCGGGCTCGAAGAAGGAAACACGATTTTGGTTACAAATGAGCTTTCTGATACAACCTTTGATCTAACCGTCGATCGTGTAGCACATTCCTATTTGGGAGATGTCATCTATATGCCTCTTGAGGAGTTCAATCAGTTAAATGGATATCCTTCAGGCAGCTATACCCAAATCTTTTCCCAGGAGGAACTGGATATAGGGGACGAAATGGTGCTATCCGTATCCCAATCATCGGATACAGTAGCAGGCTTTGAACAAATGATCGAGCCGTTGAATTACGGGATTGCCTTTATCGCACTGGTCGCTGCAGTCATAGCCATCATCATCATCTACATCTTGATTTCATTATTAATAGAAGGAAACTCGTTTACAATCTCATTGATGAAGGTACTCGGGTACGAAGAAAGCAACATCAGAAAGATGATGGTCAGCTATAATGTATGGTTTATCATCATCGGGTTTCTTATCGGAATCCCGGTCACACAGCTCGCCATTTCTTCCTTCCTGGACTCCATAACAGCCGAAATGAACGTGAGCTTTCCCGTGATCATCGATTGGGTCAGTATCCTCATCAGCTTTGTGGTCATCGTGGTGTCCTACTACATTTCACTTCTGCTGAACAGTAAAAAGCTGAAGCGTATATCCTTGACGGAAGCGATTAATCGGAGTACGGAATGAGGGGGAGAAGGAGGCAAAGACCGGTCAGAAGCATCAGCTGCTGGCCGGTCTTTTTTGTGAAACTAAAGATTTCCTTCTTGGACCAGGGGAAGATACTGAGATTATTTTCCATTATTGTTGAAATAATTGTACAAATATTCCAATTTAAAAGATAGAATATACGTAGTGATAGAGGGGGAGGTTTCCATAAACGATGTATATCAAAACAATGGCGTCCATGCTATTTAAATTCCTGCTGGTGGCTTTAGGGATTGTGTTTATTTCCAGTCTCATTGGCCTTTTCCACAACGGTATAAACCTGGATTTGAAGCAATATGTTGAAAATGTCCTGAAGGTGATCGTCTCATTGATCCACTACAACGACTTAACCATAACGAATGAAAGAAATAATACGTATCCTATGTTTCCTACCTTTTGGGAAGCGTATTTCTATTCTATGGTGATCTTTCTATCAGCCGTTGTCCTTTCGGTTATCATAGGGATCGTGCTGGCATACGTTGTTTATTTGCTGCCATCTAAATGGTCGAAGTTCATCATGAAAGCAAGCTCATTAATGGAATCGACACCAGATCTATTCATCTTGATTGTCATACAGTATGTGGTTATTTTTACATTCAAACATACGGGGGTCTTGTTATTTCCCATCGTGGGGGCTCAAGAGAAGGTGTTTTTAGTGCCCATCCTCACGTTATCGATCCTGCCGTCCATTTTAGTCTTTCGCATCATTTTCCTCCTTATCAATGATGAGCTTACTAAAACGTATGTCTCCTTGGTCAAAAGCAAAGGGTTTTCTAAACACTATATCTTTTTTATTCATATTTTAAGAAACATTTCCTTCAGCCTATTAAATCACTCTAAAACCATCATTCTATTTATTTTATCCAGTCTCATCGTATTTGAGAGATTATTTAATATATACGGAATCACTCATTTCATTATCGCTTTTCCCCAGATGGAGGTCATCAGTTTTAGCCTCATTCTCTTTTATCTGCCTGTCTTTGTGCTTCTCTTCATTGTCAGAATGGTGTTAGAACGAACAACGGGACAAAAGGTGGTGATCTAAGTGTATAAACGCTTATTCAAGAATCCGGCTTTTCTAACAGGATTTATCTTTCTGTTCGGCATGCTGAGCATAAGCATTGCCTATTTTGTGATAAATGGGGATGAGGTTCCCAAAGTGGAATTAATGAAAGATGGGAAAGGGGGGATCATGAATCCACCGTACTCTCCTCTTCAATATCCCCCATTGGGAACAGATAATTTTAACCGGAACATTCTACTCTTAATCCTGGTAGGGGCTAAATACACGATTGGTACAGCTATTCTCGTGACCATGTGTAGAGTCATACCATCTGTCTTGATTGGTATGTTTGTACATTTTTACATGAAGCCCTTTAGGAAAATGCTGAATTCCATTGTAGATGCGGCCAATTTCTTTCCACCTTCTCTTTTAGCTTTTCTGCTCATGAATTGGGTCATGCTGGATGGTCCTTTAATGGATCCTGAGAATTTCCCATATGATTTTACTGATAAATTGCTTATTTACTTTGCCATCCTTGTCGTCATGTCCATCCCTTCATTAACGTTATTATTTACGAATGAATATGACAACATCATGAATTACGAATTTATCGACAGTTCAAAGGTTTTAGGCGCTACCAAGCGGCATTTCATCCTAAACCACATAAAACCGTTCATCGCTCCACAGATTATCCTTGTGTTCATCAGGGAGTTCATCATTGTCATGCTATTGATCGCTCACTTAGGGGTTTTGAGTATCTACATAGGAGGGTCTTCACTACAGACGGACCTGTTCGGCAATAACGTTTTTGTTTCCTTATCCCATGAATGGTCCGGATTGCTTGGAAGCTGGTGGCCGTTTCTTTGGACAACCTATCCTTGGATTGCTTTTGTTCCGGTGGTTTTTTTCACGTTAACGATTCTTTCTGCTAAATTGATGTTAATTGGAAGTACACGAGTGATTGAACATCAATTTGTTGGCAGGGAGAAGGAGGATAGCGTGGAGAGAAAAGGGGATGCATTTTATGGTAGTGAGGATAGGTTTACGTTAGTAAGAAAGTCATTGCGTTAAATGGGATAGAATGAAGGAGTCATTCAGAGGATTGCACGCTCTATTGATTGTCTATTAAGGTTAAAATAGTGACTTGAGAAACATATTAAATTCTTATCGATACTGAACTGAAGTCTAATCCAGGTATACTGTTCAGACTTCAGTTACTAGATTCTCTTCAGGTAATACTGCCTTCAATGGTCAAAAGAGAAGAGATAGAAATCGCTGAAGGATATCTTCGAAATCTTTCTAGGTGAGCATAATAGTTCGTGTGCCGTGCCCTTTTAACACATTTTGCCATTTACTATAGTAAATCCCTAGAAAGTGAGGAATGAATATGTTTTATTATGATTGCTGCTCTTCAGGAGGAACGTATAGTGGAGGGGTTCAGGGAAGACAAGGTGCTCAGGGGATACCAGGTCCGCCGGGTCCCCAGGGTGAACAAGGACCGTCTGGTCAGTCTGTTACTTCTACCTCTTCTTATGCGGCGAATGCCAGTGGGACAGTCATTGATGTAGAGGTGGCAGGTACAAATATTCCCCTGCCGGATTTTCAGAGCCTTCCAGCTTCGAGTATCACGGTGGATAGTACCAACACGTCATTCACCATTGGAGAAACAGGACGGTACAGATTGGCATACAAGATCAAAGTGGATAGTCCGGTTTCGGCTGGTTCAAGGCTGACTCAAAATGGTACAGAGATTCCCCCATCCGTTATTGCTCCTGCCGCTCCCGTAGAGTCCTTTCAATCGGAGTGCATCTATCCCATTTCGGCAGGGGAAACGATCTCCCTGCAATTGTTTGGGACAACTCTTTCAGGTCTTGTTTTAGATTCTGAAGAGATAACCCATTTAACCATCATGCGCATTGAATAAAAAAAGCTCCAGGGGTAGATTCCTGGGGCTTTATTAGCAATAGAATTGTGTATTTTGACATGCTTTACATACTGTTGAGATCGCCTGGTTACTCCGGGAAATCTTTCCGCAGCTGAATTCCACTTCGGCCACATTGCTGACGAAACAATCGCATCTTGTCACGATGACCTGAAAAAAGATGGTGACGGTATCCCCAACGTCAATGTCAGGAAGGGCTACACCGAATTGAGGATTGACTCCTGGGAATTGTACACCGTCGACATATAGACTGTCCTCAACAAAGATACTTCCAGAAGGGATCTCATCAATGAATACAACGTTATCAGCCGGAACGACTCCATTATTGGTGATGGTAATCGTATAGGAAAGGACGTCCCCATTCATCGCGAAAGGCTTGTCGACCCGTTTGACGATATCCAGTACGGCATCCCCTTCATCAATTTGGACTCCGAGAGCGTTTGGCATATAGGCGTCTCCGGTGGAGGTGAAGCGGAAGACGGCAGTGTTTTGGTTGTTGGGCAGGAGATTAAAGCCGCTGACGTTCGTGATGTCCCATCCCTGCCGGCCGGCTTCGATGTTGGTCTGTGTGAAAGGATCCTGGTTTCGGTCTCCGAATGTCCCTGTCGTATCAAGGTTTCCTGAGTCGTCATTGATTTGGGAACCGAAGAAATTATCGACAGGGTTATTTGGACCTGACAAGAGTGTCAAAGAGACGGAATCGGGGCCGAATAACGCTTGGTCTCCGCCAATATTGGCATCTCCTTCCTGGGCGGAGATTAACAGTCTGCTGTCCACATCTCCTGAAGGGGGAGTCATGAAACCAGAGACGGTGATATCTACGATGGGGTTTGTATTGTTGTTCACGATTCCCTGTGCCCCCACGAATAAATTCATCGACCGATTAGGGAGGGTATCGTTAGCATAAACAACGGCAAGAGTCCAGCCTGCGTGGTTGGTATTCGCAGTAGAAGCCAGCAATGGATCTAGGAGACCTGGAACCCCTGATACGGTATACGTACCGGGACCTGCCGATTGGACAACGGCTGTTACATCATTGGAACGCATGTAAAAGCCTCGATCTATGTTGTTTACTGTAAAGATTGGCTGATTACTGGTGGCGGGGTCAGGGGCTACGACAGTGTCGGTTGAAGATGGATCCGTTAAGGTGACAGAAGAATCAATCAGGAGGGAGATATCTTCGTCCCTTGAGAGATAGTTGCCCCCCCAGATGAGTTCAGCATACAGGACCGTACTGCCGCTTGGTATGACCAATTCCGCACTCGAGCTGTTTAATTGATAATCTGAAGTGGTGCCGGGAGGGAAAGTGGGTTCCTGAAGATTAACATCAATGGTAGTAAAGGCACCGATGCTTCCACTTGTACCTGCCTCATTTTCATTCAGTAATTGACTCAGACCGAGAGTATTGCCGGTAAAGGTCATGGCACCACAGGTTCTGATGTTATAACGATTAATAAATGCCATGATTTTCACTCCTTTCTGTTATGTGATGAACCTTCTTCATTCAACTTCACAAATAACCGGATAATGAATGGTGAGACAGAAGCGGCCGGAGCAAGTAGATCCTACCGTATCCCCGACACACTGTACCTCTATGCTCTCAAGACCGTTAACCGTTATCGCTTTGGATTGGCCCTGGTTTGATACCGAGAGAAGATTGGTAAGGACTCCATTCACTATCCCTCGTACATTCATGAGACACCCGCTACCATTATAGATAATGAGAGAACCTGAAGGAGCCGGGGTTACGTCCAGAATGCTCCAGTATTCAATCCATTCGCTGTTACAAGGCTGTTCAATGTTTCCACAAAGTTCATTCTTTACTAACTGACATGCCGGTGTGGAGGGAGGGGGAGTAGGAGGGTAGATGTTTTGGCAGCCAGGCGGAGCCAGAACAGGCTGACACATTTGGCTATACTCTTTAAAATCCATTCAAACGTTCCTCCTTTCTGTAGAGACAAGGCTCCCGGGGTGGGGGCCTTGCACAATGGAATACCTACTGTTTTGACGTTTATGATTGGAATGCAGTGTACTGAAGATCGGCTTCAAACGTCCCGCTGCAAAAGGCGTCTGGATCATTGCCGGAACATACAACGGTTACGCTCGTTAAGTCCGATACTTCCAGCACAAGTGATGATTGGGCAATGATGGTGTAGGAAGGGAGAGCCGTACCGTTCTCACTTACGGTGACCGTCATCGTACAGTCCACGGAAGAATTGATGATGGAAATGATCCCGCTTGGTAATTCCTGAGCAGGTGTAGAAGTAACAGCAAACACTGTTGTGACAGTAGTCCCGTCACATGGGGAGCTGATGGGTGTACAACGCTTGATTCCAATTAACTGTTTCTTCGGTATAAAATCATTTGAACAAGTTACAGGACAGCAAAAAGAATTTGAAAGACACATGTTACGTACCTCCTTAAATGAATGATTCAGAACTAGTTTATTCATAGGACTGATTACCTGTATAAACGATTGTCCATCATAAATGTAATTTATTTACAATAGTGGGTATTCGTATTCTGTCGAAATCGTTTGTGTATATTTAAGGAAAGAATATGGATGAGCGACTATAGTTTTAGAGTAAAGGGATGAGGCGGTAGCAGATGTAGTAAAAGGAAAGGTTTGGTTCAGTAAATGAGGATTGATTCTGTATGTATAAGGAAGAGCTACATAGCTGAAGAAAGAGTATTGATTAAATTGTAAAAATTTGAAATAATTGGTATTAACGAATGATGAAATGCAATGATAATAAAGAAAAGAATGTTGATCGAGGATGGACTGGGTATCAAACAGTGACCACGACAGCGGTATGTTGGCGTAAAAAAGAAATAAAACCGAAAACACGTGCAGCGCTCTTTTTAACTACATTCAATGAGGCAGGTATTTTGTTTGGACATTCTATCTATGATCCTTTTCATTTTATGCGTAAACTATTTTGTTATCAAAAAAACAGACAGAAATTCCTTACATCTTTCATCTATTATTGTTCTTCCGTTTATTCCTGCCAGCGCGTATGTGTGGTTGGAGATGCAAAAAGACGACCATGAATTCTGGTTGGCATTCCTTCAAAGCGGTTCAGCTTATCTTTCAATCATCGGACTCCCGCTAGTAATGTGGTTGATCATATGCTTTGCGTTTTTCTATTGTCTTGCTTGTATCCTATTAATAATTGAGTTTGTTCTGGTTAGGAAATTCAGTAAGTCTTGACCAGGTGCTGATTTTAACGATGTGTACTCAGAATGCCTCATGATAGGCGCAGTGTGGAAGAACGATTGATATTCAGGGAAAAGAGGGATAGGGATGAATTATTATTACTTTAGAATCGGTTTTACAGTCATTTTGATCATCTTGTTAACTTTAGCTGCCTTTGCCATTGACTTCATCGGCAAGACCCTGGAAAGGATGATCAACCCTAAATATGTGAAGCTCACCGTTATTTTGTTACTTCTGTTGTTCATGGTGAGTGGATCCTATGGAGTCAGCCGGTTAGGGAACTGGAGCTTTATTGATACGGTCTTTATTCTAAGTTTGTGTTTCTTTGGAATGGGGTGGATGACCAATATTACCAATAAGGCAAGCAGGAATTCTGCAGGTACCGCAGCCAAGTTCATTACGAACAATGAATATAAGCATCAGTATGAAGCAGCGAGCTCCTCAGGAGTGAGCTTATATTTTATCTCAAGTTTGGTTTTCCTTATAGGGAGCTGGGGGATAGCTTTTCTACTGGCGTTTACCTCATCATAAGGGTATTGTATCCTCCTGTCTAAAATCTATAGGCCGTTAAGAAAAGAGGAATCATTTAACAACGGGTTTGTTCATTAAAACTCAAAAACAAAATGAGTCTGACTTTGGATGTAAGTAGATCAAAAAAATAACTTTCATACATGAAGGCAGACACGATATTCTTTTAATGAATTACCAGTCATAATGCCAACAACTTAACAGATAATAATGGTGAAAGGGAAATGCGTACTTTCTAAATCTAAACGAAGAGGTGTTTCGTTTGAATTTGAATCAATTGTTATCGCTTTTCAATAGAAGAACCAGATCTTCTATTTTAAATATGTTGGGCAGAAAAAGAAGAACGAACAGAACGATGATTTGGGGAACGGTTTTGAGTCTTGCCATGAGTGCTGCTGCCTATGGACTGAACAGAAGGAGTATGAACAGCAACATCGGACGTACGTTCCAGAATTTAGTGAATACCATGCCACTAAGAGGCGCGAAGCCAAACCTGGCGTCTATTAACGAATTTGCCAATGAATTAGCTCCTGATCAGAACCAAATGAAGAAGCAATAGTACGAAGCCCACTCAGGTGGGCTTTCGTTATGGTTGGATGATCTCCATGATCCAGTCTTTCAAATCAACGATTCGTAAGTTCGCGATGCTTTTATTTGTTCCTGACACTATGAGTGGAACGAGTGAATCTGCTTTGTGCATGGAGCCATGGGCAGCTCCGCCGGAATGCTCAGGAGAACTTTCTCCTATAAATTCATATCCCGGTTTGGCATCAGTGATAAGAAAGCGGCCTTTTTGTGATGTTGCTGCTCCATATAGCCTTGCTAAAGCATCAGGGTAAATACCATAGCTGATGTTATTCCCTTTCATGTTCATATCGAGGATCTCAAGGTTCCCTTTTACGGACCATGACTGTTGATAGTTATCCTGATAGGGCCCCCCTGGTTGAAATGACAGCTCCCCTTGATGATCTGGGGAAATGACGTTGATCCGTTCATTGTCCTTCCAGGCTATCCAAGAAATCCGTTCCTCTTTCTGTACTGTTCTCGCCACATGCCGCAATTGAATATCCTCTTTAAGAATATAGAGATACGCCATCCGTTCATTGGCGGTGATCACCACCTCGTCTTTAGCCTGTACCGCTTCGCCTAGCTCCAATATGGTGTATTCAGATAGTTCTTTCCTAAGGTCAATGAGGGCTTCTTTTTTATTTGCTTTCACTGAGGACTGGTTGCTGTCACCCGTGATGACCCAGACGATATTCTCGAGTGCATCGTTCCAATCAGGGAAGCTATTCAGAACATGTTGGAGCTGTTTATCCGCCTTTTCTATTCCCTTAATCGTGGAAGGACCTTTTCTGTGTACCGCATGATCATTTTCCGGTAAATACATGATTGTAAAGGAAGGCAATTGGTTATTCCGTATAAGGTGTCTCAATTCTTCTGCAGCAAAGGAATCATTCAGTCCGAAGCGATTGACGATATGATTGTTTTCCTGATTCCCTCTCGAAAACAATCCTAACGACAGGGTTTCAGGGCCCTTGGTTTCGACTTCTTCAGGCAGATCGGTCATTTTCGAAATGACCCCGGGGACCTTCAAGGTGTGAGGATAATTTCCACGGTAAATCAAAGCGTTTATAGAAGCAGTCTTGAAGCCCGCATTGTCCAGGTCTTCATGTATGGTACTTACCTGGCTGCTCAAGTCTAGATTGTTATAAGCATACAGACCATCCTTTGCAAAATTAGCCACACCCAGCTTTAACACTTCAAATAACCCATTTCCATAGGTAATGATTCGCTGTTCGTCATCATCAAACCAGACAAGCCCTGGAATTTTATGCTGATCCGGATAAGTGCCTGTAATGAACGAACTGTCGATCGTCACCGACATGGTCGGATACGAACTGACCAGATCCGTGCTGTATTGGCCGTTCTTTTTAATAAATTCCAGAGCAGGGGCTTTCCCTTCCTCAATGGCCTTATTCAACGATTGATCCATTAATGAGTCAATGATGAGGAGAATTACTTTCGGGTGGGACTCGCTGCCGGTTTTAAGAGGCAGTGGCACCTTCGTATCCAGGGGCGATACCGGACTGCTGCCGGTACAGCCGGCAGCGAAAATAAGGAAAGAAAAAATAACGAATACACGTTTTATCATGACTTCATCCCCAGTAATGGTTTGTTTTTCATCCTTTTTAGTATGAACAGATGAATTGAATTAATGAGTAATATAAACTAAAAGAAGAGGGACTGGTCTTTGGATGTTGTGAAAGTCTTATAAGAATCATAAACAATTCCAGATATTGACCCATATCAAGAGACAATGGTTGTCATAAGGTGAAAATTCCGGTGTTTTGAAGATTGAGCTATTGAAGAACCTTATGAGGAAATAAAGTGTAGCTGATACGTAAGTGGTCAACAAATCTTACTAATGGTATTTACGAAGAGCTGTTACGATTTTGAGAGTGGCCCATTTTTAGAGATTGGACAGAATAGGGGGGATATATATGTTTTGGATATTTTTGATAATCCTGGTTGTGAGTCTTCCAGCCATCATTGTTTGGGAAAGGGAATTAAGAAACAGCAGACCCTATTTACTTCTGGCTCCGTATTCTTTATTATTCTTTTTCGTTTCAATGACATTATATACAGGAATTGAAACGTATGACCTTATAGAACTTCCTTATCATACACTATTATTTATCATAATAACCTTTGGCGTATTGCTGTTTGGAAGTTTTGTAAATGCCATTTTCAATGGAAATGATGAAGATAAAGAATTGGGTGTAGCATTCTTAAGGGGATAGGACTTGTAATTGCTGTAGGTGCAATTTTATTACTCATAATAAAATATATTTAAATGCCATTGTGCATATTGCGTTAACGGTGATAGCTGAAGATAACAGCAACCCCTAACACTTGAAATGTTCAAATATTTAAAGAAAACGAAAATGGAAAAGGTGCAATACATGATACGTTTTGAACCAAATGACATAAACAAATGGAAGATTGAACTAGAAATCATGAATTCAAATTCATCCTATAATTTGATGTCAAAAGATAAAAGCATCATTCAGTTCGATGATATTCAATCTGAGTTTGAAGAATCCAAGAAATTCAATACCACTCGGTTATTTATCAAGGAGGGGGAAGATTACATAGGTTTAGTGGATTACTGCTTACATAATCCCTCGGATCAGACCCCGTGGATCAGCCTATTTGTCATCCATAAGCAATTCCAGGGAGCCGGAAATTCTCGCAGAGCCTTTCTGCAAGTAGAAGAACGGATTAGACAGGAAGGAAAGAAAAAATGTCGTCTGGCCGTTCATAAGGTGAATGAGAAAGGGTTAGTGTTTTGGACTGGATTAGGCTTTAGTGAATTTAAAGAAGTCACATTTGAAGGAAAACCACACTACTGTCTAGAAAAGGATTTATAAGATCTTATTCAACAAAAGGGGGCTTATCTCGAATAGGATAGGCTCCTTTTTTTCAATATAAACGAAGTAGGCGATACATAAATGAATAAAGTGATAGATAAACTTGAGGAAATAGAGGATGGAGATGTAGGGATAACTATTTATTCCACTAAAGAAATGAGACATACCCACTCATCAAATAGTGAGCTCATAGTCCCTCTTGCATCAGCAGCAAAAGTAGCCATCGCCTATAGTGTGGCGAAATGGGTAGAAGAGGATCTATTAAAATGGGATGACTTAGTTGAAGAAATCGAGTTTAATCCAGAAGAGGACAGCAAGGAACTTTATCCTCACCTACAAGAAAGAAATACGCTTCTTTTAAGAGAGGCGGTTGAAGTGATGATCGCTTGTCACGATAGCTGTGTTGCCAAGTGTATTGTGAATTTTTGTGGTGGCTGGGAAAAGGTAAACCAGTCCATCCAAATATACTATCCGTCCATCCATGTGACTGAAAACCCAAGAGCCATGGAAAACAAAGGTCAGCTAAACCACATGCTCGATCTAATGATACATATCTATCAAGGTTACCAAACACATCCTCTTCTATGGACGCCGATCATAAATGGCCTGGTTAGACAAAAGGGAGACGTCATCACGATTCCAACACACCATCTAAACCATATGACAGGTGGTTTACACAATGCTGTCATTGATATGGGAATCATCGGCGAATTCCATAAACATCCTTCTATTTTTGCATTAGGGGCTATTCATTTACCTGATCGATTTAACAGTCAGGTTGCAGATAACAAGATTATTGAAGCCATGAAATTGCTTTATGGTGAGTATTTAAAACTGTAAATTAGAAACTTAGTGGAATTAATAAATGGAGTGGCAACGGATGAAAGTCGCCTATCGATATTAAAAATCGTCAAAAGTGCTCAAAAGATAAATGAATTTACATTTTATCGCCCCAAGTCAGGTACCTATATACACTTTTTCACTAAAAAAGAATTAAATAATTATTTTGAAGGATATCAAAAAATAAAGTCTTCTGAGACCTTTATGCTGGATATAGGTCACGATGAGCCACATTATCATAGTATTATTGAAATGTTATATAAAAAATAGAAAAGATGGACTTTTAAAAAAAGGATTCAATAAGCAGGAGCTTAACCAGAATAGGATAAGCTCTTTTTTTGTTGAATTTTTTCTTGTATAGAGAAAGAGGATTTGAAATAATTGGTATTAAGTTGAAGGCAGGTTAACGGAAAATTTACTATATTGGAGAACGTATTTAACTGGAGTGTGTATAATGACACCTACAAAAAAAGCTTACGGGTACGTCACTAGAGTAAGAGATAAGAGGACACAAGTATTGGTATTTCGACACAAAGGTATTCCCGAGGCCGGTATCCAAATACCTAAAGGAACTGTAAATCAAGGTGAAAACACGTTTAACGCAGTCATAAGAGAAATGAAAGAGGAAACGGGTATTCAAAGGTTTGAAGTGGAAAAATTAATATCAGTAGATTACTGGGAAACGGATGATGGTGCTGTTCACAATAGGTATTTTTATAAAATAGTTTGTCATGAAATGGCTGATGAATGGGAGCACAACCCAACAGGTGGCGGAGAAGAAAAAGGACTTACCTTTCAATTTTTTTGGATATCATCTGATGAAGAAGTTGAATTAATTAGAGGTCACGCAGACTATTTAAAGACGATTTTCAATGATAAATGATATAACCGCAAAAAAACTGAAGGGAAGTACATGACCTTGATTCTTAGTAACAGGAATAATCCATCTTTTGTACCCTTATTGAATCACGTTAAGGATACATTTAATCGTGTAATCTGTTCAGGAGCATCCGCTCTTGTGATTCATAAGGATTCTGTTGTATTAGAAGAGTATATGGGCAAACAATCGGCTGCTAATGAGGCTAGAAGAGTTCAGGAGGATACTCAGTTTCATGTAGCTTCCGTGAGGAAAAGCTATATCGGCTTTTCCATTTCATATGCAGTGTACTATGGATACATAAACAGTATAGACGACCTGGTTTTGTCCTATTTGCCTGACCTGGACGAGACCATATGGAAAGAAACAACGATCAGACATTTACTTACTCATACTCATGGACTAAAACAAGAGGGAGATAAAATCGTCCGAGAGTTTCCATCAGGAACAAGCTGGTCCTATAAACAAATTGGTATCGAGGCATTAACCCGAATCGTAAAACAAACAACAAATCAATCCGTCGCAGATATTTTACATAACAACGTCTTTATTCCATTAGGTTTTAACGAATCCAATTGGTATTCCCATAAACATAATCAACTGGTTGATGTGATATTACGTTATGAAGGGGATGAAGACTGGAGGACAAGTGAAAGTACAGAAGGAGACAAAATGAATATGTATGTATCGACCAGAGAGTTAGCTTATTGGGGGTATTTCCATTCAAAAAAAGGAAACATCAATGGTAAGCAAATTGTCCCAAGAGAAATCATAGAGATGTCCACTTCTCTTCTAAGTCCATCCACCCTCCATAACGATTTACCTCAAAATGGTTTCTTATGGTTCGTTAAAGATTTACCTGCCAGAAAGACAGAGATAGGACACCATGTACCCAAAGGTTCTTATCAAATTCTTGGCTTCACCAATGTAACCTTATTAGTTATTCCCGAAGAAGAAATAGTGGCTGTTCGTATGTTTAATAGTTTTGGCTCTCCAGAAGGCTTTGACTACTTAGCTGATGTAAGATCATTTGGCGATACGGTTATGGAGTGTGTAAAACAGTATTAAGTCAACGTATTCCATATATGGCATCCCATTACTTGTTGCCATTCTCCTATTAAGGTTTATTGAACTGATCGACAACTTAGTATTTCTAGTAGTAGTGAATGGCTTTATCATCTTTTTACACGCACTCAGAAAGAAATTAAAAATCAGCTTCGAATCTAATTTCTTTATGAAACGTAACAGTGGTGATAGCTAATAATCGGGCAGCAGGTTTTCTGCTTTTGATTTGAAAGGGGGATTTTTGAGTGGAATTAGTAATGTCTTTAGTAATCGGCATTGTGATCATGTGTGCAGTTTATTTAATTCTATCTAAAAATCTTCTAAGAATGATTATTGGGACAGGACTTCTCAGTCACGGGGCTCATCTCTTGCTGATAACAATGGGAGGATTACCCAAGGGAGAAGAAGCACCTCCCATACTGGGAGAACATTCTCCTAAAGGATATATTGATCCTCTTCCTCAGGCTTTGATTCTAACGGCCATTGTTATCAGTTTTGGAGTAACTGCCTTTTTCTTAGTGTTGGCATACAGAGTTTATCAGGAGCTTGGAACGGATGATATGGAGAGAATGAAAGAAAACGAGTAAAAGAGTTATTCTGACTGTCGTCACCTTTTTCTTTGCATTATTCCTTTTTCAATATCATTCACAGGTTACATATCCTTTGTATTAGGTATTGTCTTTATCAGAGGATGGAGTGGTATAGGTTTTATAGTTTATGGCGCGATCATCATGGGGATAGGTATCCTTTATTATATTGGAGCGGGAGTATATAAAAGGATTAAGTACCTGTGAGTTAGTGTGAATTTCCCACTAGCGATAGCCTTCTGTCTACGATTTCAAAGTCCTTTATGATTAACCCTGACAATAATCATCACAGGGTCGTTTCGTTTGTGAGTGGATGATGAGTTTGCCAGCTTTGGAGAGTTTGGACTTAGAACGGGAAGGTTCAGAAGACAAGAGAAAGAAATGAATCCTTTACATTCAACTGTATTGACAGTACCTAAAGGAATAATGAAGGAGAAACAAATTATAAATAAACCAATCAGGAGACTCCCATGGAAATTTCATTAATCAGACACGGCAAATCGCTGTGTAATGACAATACCCCCATTCCTTACAGTACCTTCAAAGAATGGGTAGAAGAGTATGATAATGCAGGCGTCTTCGAAGAAGAGACGTATCCTTCTAAGTCTATTGAAAAAGTTTCTTCTAGTCATCTTGTATTCACCAGTCATTTGAAAAGGGCTGTTCATTCGGCCAGTATCCTAAGCCCTACGATCACCCCTGAAATAGACGCAACATTCAGGGAAGTAGAACTTCCAACTCTGGTAAAGGTCCATGAAAAGATACTATTACCACCGACTGTTTGGCTCGTGATCGTAAGAATGATTTGGTTCCTGGGATATTCTAAAGGGTGTGAGTCTTCTAAACATGCAAAGGAACGCGCTGTCCGAGCGACAGAACAACTAAGTGAAGCTGCCCGAAAACATCATCACATTGTGTTAGTCGGTCACGGGTTCTTTAATAAAATGATTGCCAAGGAACTGAAACGGAACGGTTGGAAAAATAGAAAAATGAGTACGAAACATTGGGTATGTCATACATTTTCAATGAGTAATGAATGAGGGCTTCCCCAATAAGGAAGCTTCTTTTTTATGGAATTTAGTTATTGAGTTTAAACTTTTTATTTGAAATAATTGGTATAAATGATACAGGCAGCCATTAAAGCTCCTATACTGAGGGTGAGACGAGTGAAAGAAACGATAAAGGACACAGATTATTTTCGTTTGTATGCTTTAGGTGAGGGAGTCTATGCAGCGATTTCTAAACCGGGACAAGGTGCCTGGAGCAATGCGGGAATCGTTGACCTGGGGGAGGAATTACTGGTTTTCGATTCGTTTGCCACTCCTTCCGCTGGGGCGGAGCTTAAGAAGCAAGCCGAAGAGATGACG
This sequence comes from Bacillus sp. RO3, assembly GCF_012911895.1. Classification (GTDB taxonomy): domain Bacteria; phylum Bacillota; class Bacilli; order Bacillales; family Bacillaceae_B; genus Rossellomorea. Next base: position 79,856 of record NZ_JAAXCV010000020.1, on the reverse strand, counting down.
GGGAAAAAGGTTAAGTACGTGATAAACAGTCATTATCACGGAGATCATGTATTTGGGAATCAAGCATTTTCAGATGCAACGATCATTTCCACTTCCTTAACAAGAAAATGGTGTGAAGAGAAAAATAAAATGGGAGATTTGCAGAAGGAAATAGAAGAAACGGAAGAATATTTGAACAATCTTAAGAATCAAATCGATGCAACGGAAGATACGGTCCTGAAGGAGAGTCTCACAAATCAATACAACGAAATGTCCAAGATTTTAAAGGACTTACCTCATTTAAAGGTGGTGCTTCCATCCGTTATGTTTGACGAAACCTTGGTGATTGAGGGGTCCAAAAGAAAGGTTGAACTGCACTGTTTTGGGGGCGGCCATTCGCCAAGTGACACATTCATGTATTTACCTGAAGAGAAGATTGGGTTCATGGGCGATCTCGTAACGGTTGATTTGCATGTACCGATTCATCATCCTGAAGAATTCAGGGCCATTCTAGGTAAAGTGAAGCAGCTGGATATGGACATGATCGTACCTGGTCACGGGTCTCTTGGAAATAGTGAGTTGCTGGGTACGATGGATAAGTACGTATCCTTTTTGATAGAAAAAACGAAAGAAGCAGTGGAAAAAAGCATCCCGTTTGAGGTCTTTGCTTCCAATGTGGAGATACCTGCGGAGTATATGAAGTGGCAGGGTGTTCAAGGAGTTAGGGGTAATTTATCTAAGGTGTACGGATTTTATTCAAGCTTACCACTTTGACAATATCAATAAAGATTAGGAGATTTATAAATGAGTATCATTGAAAAGTCATATCTCAGTAGTGAAGACCTTATTTCACTCCCAACCTTATCAGATATCAACATAAGTGAAGATGGTCAACACGTGGCATTTGTCAGAACCACAGCTGACTGGAAAGACAATGCATATCGACATCACATATGGATGTATGAAAAAAATGAAGAAGGCTATTCACTAACATCCAACGATCGAGAGGGTACATCCCCATTATGGTCCCCAGATTCCCGGCATATTGCCTACCTTGGTTCCGCTGGTGACGGGGATGAGAAGAATCAGATCTTTGTTGAGTCAATTCATGGGCAGAACAGGGCTCAAATCACTGATGAAAAAGAAGGAGTCAGTCAATTCAAATGGGAGCCTACGGGCAAGGGTTTATATTATGTCGCCCAGTCAAAAGAATCTGAAGAAATCAAGGGACGCAAGGAGATAGAGGGAGATTTCCATCATGCAGGCAGGGAAGATCAGAATCATTGTTTATATTACCGTGAGCTGGGAAGCGATAACAGCGTGTATCAACTAACTGACGGTAAAGACTTTCATATCCGTGCATTCGATCTTTCAAGTAAAGGGGACAAGATTGTATGGATGGCTACTCCAAGCCCGGATGGGGAAGATGATCTGAATCGGGACCTGTACATTCTCGATCTTCCGTCTCGTCATATACATAAGCTGAATCGAAACAAGCTTTTGGGGGAGAGCGTTTGCTTTTCGCCGGATGCTACTAAAATATGTTATACAGCAAGCATAAGGGAAAAGGATTACTATAAGACCCGCATAAAGGATCGTACATTAGAAATCTATCATCTTACGAGTGGAGAAGTCACTCAACCTTTAATGGAAGTTGATCCTACGGTGACTCCAATCAGGTGGACCGCTAAAGGAATTCTCATAAGATGGCAGGATCATACGAATGTTCTGCTTGGGCTTCTGTCAGAGGACGGCAAGGTGGACATGTTAAGTGAAACGACAGATTGCTTTATCATGGAGGCTTCCATATCAGAGAATGGAGATCACCTGTCCTACAGTAAGGCCACGTCCAATGAGACCTTTGAAATCTATCTTGACGATAAAAAAATATCCAATGAAAATCGGCTATTCAAGGAAAAACAGAAAAGCAACAGGGAGATCATCTCCTGGAAAAGCAGTGATGACCTTGAAATAGAAGGGGTGCTCTCAACCCCGGCAGACTTCGATCCAAACAAGCAATATCCTTTATTGGTACTCATCCATGGTGGCCCAGATTGGGCATCCTTCCCCATCCATTCAGGCTGCTTCAATGAAAAATACCCTGTTGAGCCGTTTATTGAAAAGGGCTTTATCGTCTTAGAACCAAACTACAGGGGCAGTTCAGGCTATGGGAAAGAATTCTTAAAAGCCAGCTACAGAAACCTGGGAATCGGTGACTACCAAGATGTCATATCCGGAGTGGATGAACTAATTCACAGGGGAATGGCAGACAAGGATCGGGTAGGGGTTATGGGATGGAGCCAGGGAGGATTTATATCCGCCTTCTGTACTACCTACAGTGATCGATTTAAGGCGATTTCAGTGGGAGGCGGGATTACAAATTGGCGCAACCATTATGAGAATACAGATATGCCTTCCTTTATTCGCATGTATTTAGGAGATACTCCATGGAATGATCCAGAGATCTATATGAAAACATCTCCCATGACCTATCTTCCATCAGCTTGTACTCCCACCTTGATCCAACACGGCGAAAAGGATGCAAGAGTTCCTGCTTCCAATGCCTACGAACTCTATCAAGGGTTAAAGGATATGGATGTGAAAACAGAATTAATGATCTTTAAAGGAATGGCCTATCGTTCCGATCAGCCACGAATGAATCTGGCGATTATGAAGCAGAATCTGATGTGGTTTTCACATTATCTTCTTGGTGAAAGCATGAAGGATTTTAGGGTTTTATGATTCATAGAAGGATACGTGCACAGGATAAATAAAGATATTCGGAGGCATGTCATCGGCTTCTAATGTATTTAATTTTGGGGTCTTCTAATAAAGGGATGTTCATTTTGTTTACTAACATTTTGGTTCTCTAATCCCGACACATGCTCAGAAATTTGATTGGAGCATGGTGGAGAGAAAATCAACTTCTACTTTCTTCTTCAGGATTGCAACAATGTTTTCGAAAAGAGCTTTCCAAAAAGAGAGTATGTTACAGCAAAAGCTGTAACATACTCTCTTCTTTAACCGACCTCTTGTTTTTCTCGTGTAAGGAATCGGGAATTAGGCTTGAAAAAAGTAGTTGCAAAATAATACAATCCCGGTAAAACTATGGCCGATCCAACAATTAAATAGGCGTGACGTGTACTGAAATCTACAATCGAAGAGGAAGCAAATAAGATTCCTAAAGGCATCGTCACCCTAATGAACAGTAATCTTACTGCACTTAGCTGTGTGAGACGATCTTTTGGAGCCTCTTTCTGAAAGATAGCCGCATTCTGGGCATTGAAGAGAGGGAACAAAATACCACCACATAATTCACATATCCAAGCTAATGGAATTGATTGAACAAAATTCAAGAATACGAAAGAAAGGCCGCCTCCTATTAAGCCCACGTACATCGTTCGAAAGGTTTTTGGTAATCTGGTTAATAAAATCATTCCAAGTGCATAGCCAACAGGAAAAGCACCAGAAAATATACCATATTGCCATGCCTCACCGTTAAGATCACCGCGGAAAAAAGGGACACTTAACACTAAGGTTGCTCCTACTGCAAACTGTACAGTAGATGAAAGAATAGTAAGTCGTAGAAGGTGAGGGTATTTAAAGAAGGTTTTGTATCCTTCCTTCATCTCTGTCCACCAAAGCTTCTTTGTCCATGCTGCCATCTTTTTCATGCTGGTTTGAGGAATTTGTGAGAGTGCGAAATAGCTGACAAGGAACATGACCGAGGAAAAAACGTAAATGAAATGCGTAGGGCTGACTACAAGTAATAATGAAGTTGCTCCAGGAGCAAGAAAACTCATAAGCCTGATGGTCCCATCCAGTAGACCATTCGCATCTGCCAGCTCTTTATCCTCACAAATATCAGGCAATAGTGAAAATGACAGGCTGGCGTAAATGGGTTGCATCAATCCCAAGAGACATTGCAGAAGGATTAATCCAAAGATAATCCCGGTGGTAGAGTTCATCATATAACCAATCAAAGGAAGAAGATAAGCAAATGCACGGATTAATTGAATGTTTTTCAGCATTTGTTCTTTTACAACATGATTAAGAAAAGGAGCACTAATTCCTTGGAGAATCAAGGAAGGAATAAAGTATATTAGCCAGAGAACGCCCATCCATTCCTTGGAACCTGTTAATTCAAATAACAACAATCCGTTTATGATCCCTCCGGCCGCCCCGCCAAACTCCGAAATGACTTCTCCTATCCAAAGAGCTTTGAATGATTTGGAGAATCTATACATCAATTAATATCCAGAAATTGATTAAGCTTCTCTGAAAAAGAGCGAATCCGATGTAGGTTCACTGAATAAATCCCTTTCTCGACGACCACAAATTTTGCTGCTTTTAACAATGAGAGCTGATGATGAAGCGAAGTTTTTGATGTGTGAAACTGAACACTTAATTCTTGTAGTGATTGTGGTCCGTTCATGAGGTGATAGAGTAATGTCAATCGGATTTCGTCCCCTAAGGCTTTGTGACCACGAATTAATTCTGTCGAAGGTGAACCAGGTGGTACAAGGTATTCATCTCTTAAAGGATAGAAAAATAGCTTCGTATCAGGAGTCCGCTTTTCTAATATCCATGGTCGGTAGGCTACATGAGGGATGAGTTTCACTTTCCAGACAGTCGGTTCTGGAAGGTATTTCACTCCGTCCGTAACGTTTTCTATCTCTTCTACAGGCTTTCTTACATCAAGAGAGCCATTACGTTTTTGTTCATTCTCAAGAGCTTGCATCCACTTTTCCCAATTTTCGTTCTGACTGATCCAGTTGTACCATTCACCAACACTATTCACCAGCATATCCGTTAATTGTTCATAGGAATATCGCCCAAGACTCTGAATATATCCTTCTAAGAAATCGTGACCTTCAAAATATGTAGAGTAATGCTGGAATGATTCACGTTTCATATACTGTCCGGCCAATTCGACTCTAACAGACTCAAGATCTCTGCTCTTATACGGTAGCAAGGTTTCATAAAAAGTAGAAATCGGAAGCTCTTTTAGTTTGTTCGAAAATTCTTGAACGGTAGCGGCGGATATCTTATTTTGGAGCATGATAAGTCCGTACCAGACATTCGTCTTTTCGACATCATATAAGTTCTTTACCAAAGATTCAGGCATTGAGTGGGAGTTTATAGACCATTCTTTATCCATATCGAATGTGTGCCGAAGTTTCCTGTGGGTATACCCTGAAATGCCAAGGATGACTTCCCAGACCGGTGACCAGTCCACTTCTAAGGATATGGATTCTACTTCATCTGATTGCAATAAATGTTTCAAACAAAATCCTCCTTTAAAAAACTTGTTAAGGTTATTCTAATATATCAGAATATAATGTTCAATATATTTCGAATTTAATAAATCGTATTCTTTGAATTTTGCAGTATTCATTTTAATTTCAAATAAACGATTGCGCTATAGGCGGAAGAACTTCTTAATAACAGGGTATATCCTATTGCAGGGTTACACCTATTTATGTGGAATAGTTAGTTAGGAACAAAAAAGGAATAGGGTGAAAAAATGAATAAAGTATCAAATGAGAAGGCCTTTAAAGACATCACCACATATACTGAAGAAATGAAAGAGAAGATGTACGCTTCAGGGGCAGCGTTAGTCATAATGAAAGATAACGAAATAGTACACGAATGGTATTCCGGCACCCATCACTTTGAGCCGGGAGCCAGGAACATAGATCCCTCATCACAATTTAACGTATATTCAACCAGGGTTACATATGTTGGTTTGGCAGCTGCATGGGCCGTGTTTGAAGGGTTTTTATATTTAGATGATAAAATCAGTGACTATTTTAAAGAATGGGATAAAGAAATCTTGGGTGAGACGACAATTCGACATTTGGTAACCAGGTGTACTGGAATAAATGTTATAAATGATACTGTCCAAAGGGTATTCGATTTAGGGACCGACATTGAGGGGAAACGTCCTGACTTATTAGCAGAAATCGTAAGGCAAGCTACAGGAAAGACAGTTAATCAAATACTATCTGAGCAGGTTTTTATACCCTTAGGTTGGAAAGGTACAGAGTGGGCGACAGAGGGTAAGAGCACTCTAGTTTGCGACATAATCTCTCCAGAAAGTCATCCTTCTATTAGGATTGGATCAAATATAGGCGATGAAAGAAACTTATATGTTAATAGCAGAGAGTTGGCTTTATGGGGAAACTTACATTTGCATAAAGGATTAATGGATGAAAAACAAATCTTGCCGAAAGAAGTATTTGACCTTTCCACAACAATTCAAAGTCCTGTGACAGTAAATCCCCAATTGCCTAAGTTTGGTTTCTTTTGGTGGTTAAAAGATAATAAAGTATCCTGTGACTATAATGAATTAGGCCAAAATTACCTGAAGGGAGCTATCAGATACTTGGTGCTTCAGGTTGTGCTTGTCTTGTCATTCCAAAATATAAAGCGGTTGCTGTGAGAATGTACAATAGTTTATATAATTATGAGAATGAGAATTTTAATCATATCCTGGATATACAAACCTTTGGGGATTTGATTGTGAAGGAATTAATGTTGCAACAAGAACTGAAAAACTGTTAATGCACTTTGGTTCATGCTATTCGTCATTATTCAAGAATAAAAGTAGGTTCTGTTCCATTGACGGTGAGAATGTTTAAATAATAGACAGTAAAGCTTAATGTCCTTTAAAACTAAAGATGATGTAAACAATAAAGAGCCAGTATGAGCAAAGGCAAACAGCTACTATTAGGATTATCCCTTTATGCAGTATCCGCACTCATAATAGAAGGATGGCTATGGTATGATCATCCTTCTTTAAGTGAACACCTTAGAATCGCTATCAATGCTTCCCCTATTCCGATATCAATTGTCTTAACACAACTCCTCATTAAAAGAATGAATACAAAACGTGATGAATAGTCTCCAGATTCATACTATAAGGAGTTGTTCAAGAAGGAACTCATTGGATAGACGATTGGTTTCAAACATTTTTTCTTGGAGGCAAGTATGAAATTATATGAAGACCTATTAGTAGAGATGATTTCAAAAAGTGAAGAATTAAATAGACTTCTTCACATTCTAAAAAACATGAATCTACCTTTTGACTATTATGTTGGTGCAGGATGTATCACCAACACCATATGGAATGATATTTCGGACTATCCTTTGGAATACGGAATATCGGACGTGGATATCGTGTATTATGATCCCAGGGATATGACCCCTGAGGGCGAAAAGAAGCTCAAAGATCAATTGTGCAGCCTGCTTGGAGATTTTCCATTTAAGCTAGATGTGAAAAATCAGGCAAGAGTTCACCTTTGGTACGAGAAGAAATTTGGCTTTTCCATAAAGCCTTATGAGTCTCTTGAAGAAGCCATAGACAGCTGGCCTACCACTGCGACGGCATTAGGAGTAAGGCTTGAAAGAGGTGGTTCGCATAAAATCTACGCGCCTTACGATTTAGAAGACTTATATTCAATGATCGTTAGACCCAATAAGCAGATGATTACGAGAGAAATCTATGAAGCGAAGGCGAATAAATGGAAGAATAAGTGGCCGATGCTTAAGGTAATACCTTGGTAATGGATTTGTTGTACATCTGAATCTTATTGAGGACTTTGGCTGTCATGGGCAATACATATTTACTACTCTCGGTACAGATATGGAGGCATCGCGACACATGAATATGACGAACAGATTAGTTGATTATACGATCGTATATAATGACAGAAGAGAAGTAAACTCAGGAAAGTACGAACATAAGAAAGCCATTATAGAAGAGACTGTACAGACGTTTAAGACTGAGGTTGAACGAAATAGCGGGAAAGAAGTCATCGTGGTTTACGATTGGCGAAAGACACACAGTGGAATGGAAATGGTCTTGTACGCCTATGAAAAATAATTCCACTGCCTATTAGTAACGTAACGGTGCGAAAGCCTTGCGTGCACGATGTAGGGTACCTAAAGAAACGATGATTGATCTGCTGAGGGAAGTAAACGAACAGACACTTGTATCTATTCATTGATTTAAATGGGTGAGCCCAGTTTACCCAATCCCCCTTTTCAAGTATCATGTACATGTCTTACTAAATAATTCCAAAGGAGCTGTTCAATGATGTCCATTCGTTTAAATCCGTATTTGTTTTTTGACGGCAACACGAGGGAAGCGGTCCATTTTTATGAGAAAGCCCTCGGTGGGAACGTGTTGAGTATCATGACGTATGGAGATGTACCGGGTGACCCGGATCATCCCATGTCTGATGAGATGAAGGATCGCATTATGCATGCCCATCTGAAAGTGGGCGACGCGGATCTTATGTTCTCTGATACGTATGAAGGCATGCCGTATCATCCAGGCAACGCCATGCAGATTGCCATCCATCCTGAAGATGAGGCAAGAGCGAGAGACATCTTCACCGCTTTGGAAGACGGCGGGGAAGTGGTGATCCCTCTTCATAAGACAGCTTTCAGTCCCTTGTACGGGATGGTAGAAGACAAATTCGGGGTTACGTTCAATGTGAATGTTCAAGAATAAGTAAGAAACGAACACGTAAAGCCTCCTGTCCGGGAATAGTAACCCGTTCAATTGAGAGGGAGAAACCAATAAATTGCAAAGTAATTTGCGGTACAATTTGCAAAGCATTTTGTATCGCTTTTTTTATTGATATATCAGTGTTTTTAGTGATTTCCCATACTGATAAGCAACTAAATTTACAGTACAACATAAATTTATGAGGTCATGCAGTTTGGTCTGCATATTATGTAACCATTTTACCGTCCTAGTCTTTATAGTTCCTGGCTTATGATAAGCTAAGATTAACAGAATTTTCTGAATGATGAGCTGCCACGGATGTTCAAATAAAGGGAAGTTTAACGGAATAATTTAAAACTTAATCTTTTGGTGTCCGTCTAACTATTAAAGGGTTATTTTTTAGCAAGAAGTGGTCATTGGGAATGAAAGCAAACAAGAGGGGCTGAATGGGATGTACTTCTTGCAGAAAGTGTTGGTAGTAGGTAGGGAGGTTTAAATGGCTATTTTTTTCTTAATACTTACATGCTTTTTCATCATCATTGCTAATATTATTGGATTTATAACATACAAGAAAAAGACAAATCTATATTCTGCTGCTTTTACAATATTACTACTAGCCGCTTTGTTTGCGGGAATCGGAGGTATTTTAGCACTATTGGTTATTCAAGATGCTTTTGCAATATTTTATGGTTTGCAAGTTGGATACTATTTAATGTTAAATAGCCTCATTGTTTTCATTGTTGCAGTTATAGTATCTGTAATAAAAAAATTCAAAAGCAGTTGATATAGGAGTTCGATAAGTATCCTGAGCATTCATTAGGATTGAAATTATTACCATTGCGTCTCTTAACTGGCCAAGAGGATTATGCGTCTAAAGAACAATATTTCTCAATCAAAAATATGAAGGGGGATGATTTGGAATGGCAAAGAAATACTATTCTATTATTTCGGGAGTATTTTTCATTATGGCTAGTTTCCCACTTATAGCTGGACTAACAAAATGGGGGAATGAACTATATGTGGCTGTATTGAATATTAGCGTATTTTTACCTTTAATTTTTGGTGTGTTGGGACTGATTTTTGCTTTAATTGGGATCAACGGTAAGGTTAAAATGAGTCTTGTATTGATAAATATTATAGGTGTCTCTCTTTCATTATTTCTAGTATATGTAGCGATGTATGGCTTTCAACAGGCTTAGAAGACATCTTCTATAAACGGGGGCGTTTGCTGAACAAGCAGCCGCCCCTTTGTTCAAGTAAAGGGCAGTATTAACGGAATAAGTGAATGCGGGTACTCACAGGAAGTGTAGTATAACTGAACCAATGATACTTATAAAATTAGGATAAATTTGGAGGGGGATTGGGATTGAAAGTCATAATACAAGTAATTTTTTGTACAATCGCTATTCATATAGTTTATTTTATTAGCACGATGATAATAGGCTATATAAGGACGAAAAGGTATGTTCCTGATATGGAAGCTGCTTGGAACAACGTTGACAACCTACCCAACAGAATTATTATTAGAGCACCTACTATTTCACCAGCTTTTTATTTTTTATCTCTGGTTATTGTAGCGATACTGTGTGGTTTAATTATCTTCTTATCAAAGCGAATTTTTGTTTAGAACTTCCATTATAGGGGCAATAACTGAAGATCCGCTAATTGATCACCGGCTATTGCCCTTATTCAATTAATGGGGCAGTTTAACTGAATATAAACCAAGGCAACTTTAAGTGGGAAGTTGCCCTGGTTTTTTAAAAGAATAAGTGGAGTCTAAAACTTCACTTTGTCCTTACTCAATTTTTTTGTAATCAGCCTTTTTAATAACTGAATTTCTTCCTCGGATGCAAAGTACCTTTTGGGCAGAACAATAGCTTTTGCTCTTGATACATATAACCGAAACATTTCAGTGTTTTCATATGCTGTGCGAATTTGTTCCCATTCTAGATAGTTGTTTGACTTGCCTATTTTCTGATGAATCTCCTGAGAACTAATTATATAAGTTATCTCTCTCTTAACTAGGGGATCACTTTTATATTCTCTGTACGCTTTTAGCTTAGTGATAATCTTTAACCCTATTAGAAGAACGCTTGATAAAATCAGCGAAAACAATGCGAAGAAGATATAACTGAAAACATCATCAAGGTCTTCCGCATTCCAAGTTGCGATTACGAATGTGAGGAAGGAAAAAATCATGAACGAAAAAAAAATCGTATGGAGGATTTTCTTAAAATGATAATCCCCATGCTTTGTAAATTCTTTCTTAGTTAGCGTGCCGCGTAAAATAAGTGTATCCTTTTCAGGGCAACAGTCTTTCTCCATTGTAAGGACATTTCTCCTTTCAATAACAATTACTTTTTTAAGTTTAACATAAAGTTAGAGCATTTTTTCTAATTCTGTATGTATGGAATGTAAATTTCCTGGAAAGTCGTGGTCATCAACTTTAACCTCAACAAGTGTCTGTTGTCATTGGGCAACTATTGAGCGATATTCCATTAACGGAGGCTTTAATTGAATAACACATCAAAAAGAGGCACTGCGAACAATATCCGCCGCCTCTTTTTTGAGCGATTTCGCATTTGTTTTACACTTCAAAACAGCTTGCAAAAGGCTGGTCATTTTCATCTGTAAAAGCGATTACAAATATGCTTTTTTTCCCTCCCATCCGAACGGGTTACGGGAATGGACCGGAGGCTTATTCAGGTTTTCACTTATTGCTAATTCGTTTGAACGGCTTCCCTTTCCTTCATTTTTTCTAAAAGCAGGGTGGATGTATGCTGAATGAAGAGAGGAAGGACTTGAAACGAGTATTCTTTATTCACTCTCTCCGTCCATTTATGACCATCCTTCCCATACACCCCCATCGTAATGGAAGGTACATTCAGACCCCGGATTTCTTTGAGGGGGATGGGATAGAGCTGATCGAAGTTCGGAAAGTTTCTTAGCAATGCATCAATTTCTTCATCTGTCTCATGGAGGGACAGGAAGCTGCCGTCTGACAGATAAGGAAAGAATTTCTTTAGAGCAAAGGTTTCTCCTGTCGTGGCTGAACATAACTCGATGCTTTGCTTCATGCTTTCCAATAGGGTTTGATCTCTTTCATATTCTTCATTGAGATAGTTATGAGGTAAATAAGGTGGTGCGTAAAAAATGATGACTCTTGGTTTTTTATCGGGATCTAATTGTTGAAGGGCCTCGACTATTTTCAGGGAGATCATCCTTGATTCTTGTCCGCTGTTTTCGTCTATGATTCTTTGAGAAACTCCCTCTATGTCGGCCCCGAGTCTCTTCAGGTACGAGATATAATCTGCCAGACTGGTAACCTCGATGTTCCAAGAAAGCGGTTTTTCTGGAAGGCCGGAACGCTTACTGAATGCAGCATAATTCCTGGCAAGCTTAGCTTCCACGGTTCTACAGGCCTCTTTCGTCAACGCTTCAATCTTAGTCATAATCTCCTTCGCTGAAAGCTTATAGATGAAGTAATTGAAGTAGAGAAAGCTGCTCTTCGCTGTCTGGACGTTATACTCGATCTTGGAATCCTTCTGATAAAGACAGGATGGAGGCAGTACGAGTTCCCCTTCCATCTCTTCGGTCAGATCCACATTATTATTGATGAGGCTGTTGATTTCAGAAGAAATGAGAGTCGAATCGATCCCGGCCAGTGTATCCCCGACGTGCGTTTCTCTCCCGTAAATATAGAAACTCGGGAGCAGCTTGCCGGCAGAACCGGTATAAACGTAGCGGTGAGGATCTCCCTTATAGAGGGGCGTGGTAAAGTCCGTATTGATGGCCGCGGTATATTCGAGCCCCTCTGCTTGTTTCAGCTTATTCAGTTCAGGTATGGCTGAAATCACCCCTTTATGCTGACTTTCCTCATCAGGATTGACCATAAACAGGATGTTTCCTGGAAGGTCATCAAGACGCTCCGAGAAAGAAAGGACGTTTGCCAGATGAACGGCGATGCCACTCTTCATATCCAAGGCACCCCGCCCGAACAGCCACTTACCAGATCGGGCATCTTCTTGTACCTCTTGATCAAATGCATAATGACGGAAGAAAGACTCCAGTTCATCAGGATTCAGTGCGTGATCTTTTAAACTTCCATAGTCGTCAATCCCTACCGTATCCAGGTGGGCGTGATAAATGAGCGTATGTGCAGAGGGGGTTGGATTTTTGACAAATGCGAAAATGTTCTTTCTGCCAAGGGGGTCATTGGAAATCGGTTGTTCCCAAACGTGATCAGGGTTCGAAGTGAAATAGGGAAAGGAGTGGAGGGTTTCCTTAATGAAGTCTGCGATATCGGCTTCTCCTTTTGTTCCATTTCGGCTCTCCCGTTCAACCAGGGAACGAGTGATAGCCTCACATTGCTCTGCAAGGGATAACGATTTTAACTGTTGATACATCTGAAAATCACCGCTTTCTCAATAGTTAATATTATAAAACGATTTTGTTATATTAAATTGTACTACAATAAGTGTAGCATATTCTATCCGATAATCAATGAAAAAATGTAAACGATTTTGTTTTTTCTATTCGGCTTTTCTTGTCACATAAAAGATATTTACAGAGGTTGTGCCTCCGTATATAATACTAAATTGTAGTGCAATTTAGTATTATAATTCAGGAGGCAAGGATGAAAAAGAACATAAGGGAATTTATCATCATAAACGTAGGGCTGATGTTGATCAGTATCAATGTACACTTCTTCTTAGTGCCCAATTCGCTTGCAGCAGGGGGGATAACGGGGCTTTCCGTGCTGGCCAATGCGTTAGTCCCTTCTCTGTCCATCGGGCTGATCATGTTGTGTATGAATGTCATTCTATTTATCATTGGTTTCATTTTTGTCGGATTTAGCTTTGGGACAAAGACGATTCTTTCCAGTCTGTCTCTGTCCGGGTATGTGTATCTATTTGGGTTGTTCTTTCCCGTCGCCGGTCCATTAGGGGAAGATATTCTTATCCAGCTGTTTATCGGCTTTTCTATCGCGGCTTTCGGGATGGCCCTGGTCTTCAGTCAGAACGCTTCCACTGGAGGGACTGATATTCTGGCCATGATCCTCAATAAACACATCTCCTTAAGCATTGGCAAAGCTGTGCTGTTATGCGACGTCATGATCGCCGCCAGCTCTTCCTTCCTATTCGGGTACGAAAAAGGGATGTATGCAGTCTTTGGGGTGTTTCTCAACGGGGTGATCATCGATTATGTCTTGCAACAGTTCAACGGGCATAAAGAAATTGTGATCATCAGTGAAAAAAGCGATGAAATCAGAGGGTTTATCATTAAAATACTTGGAAAAGGAACGACGGTACATTATGCTAAAGGTGGGTATTCAAACAATCCAAAAGAAGTTATCACGACCATTCTAAGTAAAAAAGATTTTTCTGCGCTGAAAAAATTCATTTTCCATACGGATCCCTCTGCATTTATCACAGTGAATGATGCCAAGGAAGTATACGGAACGAGAATCGCACCACATTCTACTTAAAGACGAAGTGTGTTGGTTATTTACTTAGAATCTATGAGAACGTCTATATCACGACTGAAGATGGGATGATGAGCGAACATGGGTGCTAAGAAATCCGCTGAGCAAGTGGTAGTAGAAAAAATTAAACAGGCTATATTGAATAGAGAAATCGCTCCTGGAACCCAATTAGTGGAATCCACGATTTCACAGAGCCTTAACATTAGCAGAACCCCTATCCGACATGCCTTCAAGAGGCTGGAAGAGGAAGGGTATGTGACGATTATCATGAACAAGGGTGCCTTCGTAGTACAACCGGACACCCAGGAAATCATCCAGGCCTTCGAATTAAGAATCGAACTCGAGAGCATTGCAGCTAAATTCGGAATCGAACATATCACCTCGGAGGATATCGAACAATTAGAGAGTCTGCTCGAGGAAGAAATTTCTTCTTACAAGACTGAAGATATCTCCCGTTACTCTACGGTCAATAAACAATTCCACTTACTGATTGCCTCACGAAGCCATAATAAATACGTCATGGAATTCTTAACGAAAGTAATCGACAGGATCGATATGTTCCTGCGCATTTATGATGTAATCGATCACAGAAGTTTAGAAAAGAACAAAAGTCTCGAAGAGCATCGACAGATCATTGATGCCATCAAAAAGAAAGACCTTCCACTGTTGCAGAAGACACTGAGAGACCATCTGCAAAATACGTTAGAAACCTTACGGAACACGGCTGTGGGATATAAATCATTAGATAAAATGCTGTAACCATATAGAACCAATGCCTCCTTCACGGGAAACAGGCATTGGTTGTTTTTCTACAGAAGCGAACGGAGGGGGAAGGCAATTGGATTACCATATGAGAGAAGCCACAAAGAATGATTATGATACAGTCCACTACATACAGAAACAAGTACACGAAATACATACAAAGGAAAGACCGGACCATTATAAAATGGCTGATATCACGTTAGACAAGGACTATTTCAACAACCTGATAGATAGAGACAACACGAAGGTCTTCGTATTAGAAGCATACCGACCCGTCGCATATTCTATCCTGACGATCCACCCTCCAAAGGAAAGGCACATTCTCATACCGAAGAAAGTGGTCTATATGGACGATTTCGGTGTCGATGAGAAGGTCAGAGGAAAAGGAGTGGGGAAACGGTTCTTTGAACAAATAGTGGAGTTCGCTAAGGAAATAGAAGCAGACTCACTGGAATTAGCCGTGTGGGAATTTAACGAGCAGGCGATAAATTTTTATGAGTCGATGCATTTAGAGACTAAGGTGAGGCGGATGGGGATGGATTTGTAGGGGTGTTCTTGTTCTATACTAAATAGATTGAAAGAAGGGCTAAAATGAAAGATACAAAAAAGCAAAGGAGAATAAGGCTATTCGTTCTCAGTATCTTTATTGCTGGGTTCATCTACAGTCTGGCCCTTGCCTTCTTGAACCCTAGAACGTCCTATATTCCATTAACCATGCTTACTCCCATTACCCTTTATGGAATTTATTTATTATTCCCAAGAAAAAATGATTAGAACCAGAATAGAAAGCTTATGATCAACCATTGGTCAAAAGGTGTTTCAGCCTCACATACTAAAAACCGAGAACACCATGTTCCCGGCTTTTTTGATGTCCGAGGAGTGAAGGACTATCCCTCCATCTCCCCATGATACCGTGCAATCTTGTTTCGGATCTTCTGCAAGTTGCCGTTCAGTTCGTTTATTTGTTGAAGGACATTCTGTTCCTGCTCCTGCATCAGGGCTAACCGGTGAGGAAGCGTCGTCTCGCCCTCCATCGTCCAGTTTACGAACTGCTTGATCTTCTTGATCGGCATATCGGTGTTTTTTAGACAGAGGATCATGTCTAAAAACAGGAGTGAGTTTTCGTCGAACAGCCGATCACCGTTCTCCGTCCGCTTGACGAACGGAAGCAGTCCCTGCCGATCGTAGTAATGGAGCTGGGAGATGGTCATGTTGTTACGTTTTGCAACTTGTCCAATCGTATAGGCCATCGTCTTATATCACCTCTTTACCAGGGTATGATCCCTTTCTCATTTACTAGTTTACCATGATAGGTTGTCCCACTAGTCGCATAGCTGACAATGATTTTGGCTCCTTCCACGGTTGTTTTTCCTCCCGGTGCGTTTCCATTCAGGTCTGTCGAGGTAAAGCCAGGTGTTACACCGAAGATTTCCGGCCCTTCCGATCCAAATTCAAGGCCGAAGGAGAGCGTCATCGCGTTAAGAGCGGACTTAGACGTGTTGTACCCGAGAATATTGAGGGGAGGGATGGCACCGGAAGCGAGCAATGTCTGAGAAGACATATCCGTCGTGACGTTGATGATTTTGCTTCTTCCCTCAGCTGTCTGCAAGAGTGGTAAGAACGCCTGAATCACCTGGAACGTTCCGAAGACGTTCACTTCATAGATGCTTCTGAGCACCTCAATATCCACCTGGCTGGGCGTCTGACCGAAATCGAGTGCTACACCTGCATTGTTCACGAGTACATCGACACGCCCCGTTACCCCCTTGACTTTTTCGGCTGCACGGTGGATGGATGCTTGATCTGTCAGGTCGATGTGGATGAAGCGAACGTTTGAAAGCCCCAGCTCGTCCACCGCTTTTTCACCCAGCGCCTGATTCCTGGCCCCGAGAAACACGTCATAGCCCTCCTCTGCAAGCTGGCGCACGACCTCATAGCCAATTCCTTTATTTGCCCCAGTTACAAATGCGATTTTCGTCATCTGTTCTTCCTCCAATCATGATTGTTTTGTTGTACATGCAAAAGTATAGACCCTAAACCAAGGTTTAGGGCAAGAGGGTGCGATGAACTTTTTTATAGCTTTCTATGCGTACCTTATGTGGATAGGACAGCATTGAACTCATCACCCTTCGTTACGAGACAGAACTCATGATTGCAGGGAAGGAAATAGTTCACCATCTGGTCGTTTAATTGTAAAAGAACAGGAAACATAGGGATCCTTGTCGAATGCTTATACGAGCAACTAAAATGGAGTGGACGCTTAATGGATTTTATTATTAGGAGCGAATGTTTTCATACAGCATTATCAGACGTGAACAAAGCAGTATCTTTAAAGACGCCTTTCCCGATTTTATCAGGGATAAAGATCACGGCTAACGAGGATTCTTTAGTTCTGATTGGTAGCAACTCGGATATCATCATCGAAAAAAGGATTCCTTTGACAATAGATGGAGTGCAGGTTCTGAAGGTCAATCAAACGGGCAGCATGGTGTTAACGGCAACCTATTTATGTGAAATTGTTAAAAAATTACCGGGTGATATACATGTCAAAGTCACCGGAAATCAAATCATTACCCTGCAATCGGAAGAGATTGTTACTCGTCTAAACGGGTTTCAAGGAGAAGAATATCCTAGTTTGCCAGAGATTGATGGAACCAATCATACGAAAATCGCTGGTGTTGAATTAATGGAAATGATCAAACAGACTGTCTTTGCAGTATCCAGAAGTGAAGGGAGACCACTCTTGACCGGGGTCCATATGTCATTCAAAGAAAACTCTCTCACCTTTGCTGCAACCAATTCCCACCGGTTAGCATTGAGAGAACGACCGATTGACTCCACTTTCACCGGTGAATGCATCGTCCCAAGCACGAGCCTGAATGAGTTTATTAAATTATTTCATGATGAAACGGGATTCATACATATCTATGTAACCGACAGGTTCATGCTTTTTACATCGCGTACAGCATCTCTTTATTCACGATTACTGGAGGGGAATTACCCAAACGTGACAGGATTGATACCCAAAGGTGCTAAGACAAGCATCATTATCGACACCAAACGGTTATTAAAAGGGATCGACCGGGCCTGTCTTTTTGCCCGTGAATGGAAGAACAACAATGTGTTTGTAGAAATTACAGATGAAGCAACATTAAAGATTTCTTCCAACTCCTCAGAAAGAGGTAGAATTGAAGAAACACAACCTATAAAAAGCATTGATGGAGATAGAGAATTAAGCATCTCACTGGATGGAAACTTCTTAATGGATGCATTAAAAGCGATAAAAGAAGAGGAAGTAAGATTACATTTTGGTGGCTCCATGAAGCCTGTCTTAATCGAACCTGTCGGTCATTCATCTTATCTGCATCTGATTTCTCCAGTGCGGTCTTAGTAAACAATCGTAAAATAAACTGATAAAAAATAATATAAGTTGGGAGAAAATATGGAATCAACCTTAATCATCATCCGGGGAAACTCAGGAAGTGGAAAAACAACAACGGCGAAAAACCTTCAAGCTCATTTGGGGCACGGAACACTCTTGGTGTCTCAGGATAACGTGCGCCGTGACATGCTGAAGGTCCACGATCGAGATGGAAACCTATCCATTGATTTGATTTATCAAATTGCAGCATACGGTAAAGGGAAATGCGAATTTGTCATTGTGGAAGGAATCTTGACTAAACACCGGTATGGTAAAATGCTGCAGCATTTAATGGAGACTTTTAATCAAAAAGCCTGTACCTATTATTTTGACATCCCCTTTGAGGAAACCGTAAACCGTCACCATTCCAGTCCCAAGAAAATGGACTTCGGCGAAGACTCTTTGCGCAAGTGGTGGAGGCCGAACGATGATCTTGGTGTCGAGGGAGAAGTGAAATTGACAAAGGATCTGTCACAAGACGAAGTGTTGGAAGTGATTTTGACTCAGCTGGGGAAATAATGAAACGGTGCTTATCCTAAAGGGTAAGCTCTTTTTAATTGTATAGACTGCTTGATATTAACCTATTCATTACATGCTCAGAAAGTTGATTGAAGCGGAAGGAGGCTCACCGCGAGCCGGGCGGAAAGCGAGCATCCTGTAGCGAAAACCAACTCCTGCTTTTTACATGAAGCGAGCAAGAATGTTTACCCAAAAGCTTTTTGTATGAAAGGAAATGCTAGTCCGGATCAATGATGGAATCAAACCATATTCCCTGGTCATCCTATACGTAGGAGGGATGACCTTGTTTGTTAGAGTTCTAGTTATAATCATCTTCATATGTTTTCAATATGCCGAAGTGGTGAGTGCATCCTCCCTTCAGGCCGCCTTTATCCGTGATCACCAGCTTTGGATCAAGATGGGGGACGAGGAGACTCAAATCACAACGGATCGTCACGTCTATTCCCCGAAATGGTCCTATGACGGCCGGTTTATTGGGTATATAGATAGAGGCAAGGACGGAGAAAAATCCGATTTATTCATTTATGATACGGTGAAAAAAGAAAGCTATCAGCCGTATGGAAGGGTGGAGACGGCTGATTTCAAATGGTCACCGGTAAAGAACCAATTGGCCTATAGGGACCGGGGCTTATTAAACATCACCAAAACAGTGAACGGACGGCCTGAGGGATTCGAAAATGTGACAGTAGGTGTCAGTGCGTTTGAATGGTACCCAAACGGGAAGGAATTCATCGTTTCCTCTCAAGCCAGTATTCGTCCTACGGGGTGGGGGCCGATCCCCCTTTTCAGAGTTCCGGTTGATGCCAATCTGAACCCTGATAAAGTAAAGCCTCTCTACACCATTCAAACAAAGGACCCGGATTTATTTGCCATTGATGCAGACTATTTTAAGTGGAGCCCTGATGGCAAATGGGTGAGCTTTCTGGCGATCCCTACCGCTTCCTGGTCCAATGATAGCAATACACTGTGCGTGTTATCCTCAGAAGGCAACGATTTTCAGGTGGTGGGGAAGATGCTCTGGTACAAGGATTGGATAAAGTGGGCACCAAGAGCCAACCAGCTGGCCTACATTTCAGGCGAAGGGAGGTTCTTCGTCGAAAACAAGAAAACAACGATTGCAGACATACCGATTTCCAGGCAGCAGAAAGAATACACACCCGCTGGGTATGTAGACCTTGATTTAGAGTGGTACGCCCCGGATACTGTGATTGTAGCTCGTGCAAAGGAGAATAAGGAGTGGAATGAAGGACCTGTACCCACTATGTTTACAGCCCTGTATACCATCAACATCAAAACGGCAGAACAGACCCGGATTACCTTTCCGAAAGAAAATGTACTCGATGAGGCCCCTGAAGTGATAGGCCCGGCTCTTACCTGGTTTCGTCACAAAGGAAACGTCCACTCAGGTGATGTATGGATAAGGGATGGTTTAAACGGGGAATCAGAGGTTTGGATTAAACAAGTGGATTCGGCGCCTTCGTTTTTTCAGCAGCCATTCATCAATATCCTGTAAATCAGCATCCATTCATCACAGCCACCGTTTGTTATACTAGAAGTAGAAGATTTTTTGAAAGGAGAAATCCTATGGAAGTATGGTTGGCAAGCGTGTTTTCAGCGATCATCATACTGATCACCGTCTTCTCCATGGTAAGGGTACTCATCATCGCCTTTAGAAGAAAAGAAATTTCCCTTCGCAAACTCGTTGTGTACTCTACTGTTTCGATTGTGACAGGATTAGTAGTGGCATCCGCTTTGCCTTTTGGGTACCAAAAAATAATGGAGTATATTTACTGATTTCTTTATGATTTTTCAGAGCTAACTAAAAATAGCCCAACTAAAAAAGTGATACAAAGAAAGAGCCTTTCACTCTTTCTTTGTATCACTTTTATGTATGTCCAATTTGGAAGAAATGTCTCTAAGGATCGTGTTTCTCTCTTTTTGAGTTTGAATAAAGCTTATTAAAAACCAGGCAATAAAGGCGATTGGAACCAGGTACGAAAGGATCCCCAGGGGTATGATGATATCAAAAAAGTCCATAGTATTCTCTCTCCATTTTCTTTAGATTGGATCATTATACCATATTCAAACCCTATCACATTCACAGAAATTGTACGATCAGTTAGTTTCTTCCATAAACATTCATCACACCGATTCATTTCATCTGTGTACCTGCCCTCCTTTTCATCACCGTTCCCATCGATACTCTTAGCACTAAAAATTAACAGTGATCCATTTCGAATACTTTCATCCCACCATTGCAAACTATAAAAGATAAGACAGAAATTATTAAATATGAAAGGAATCATTGAATGAAAAAAGTAGGTCTCATCCTTTTTAGTTTGGTTTTATTGGCACCATTCACTTTATCTTCTGCTTACGCCCTTAATCACCCCCGAAATATGTATGATGTGAAGCCTGGGGATTATGTATGGAAGATCGCCAATACCTATGGCACAACGGCAGAAGACTTGAAACGGATCAACGGATTGCAGTCTGATACAATCTTTGTTGGTCAGAAATTAAGGGTACCGATCATGTATGAAGTGGTTTCCGGCGATACGCTGTGGAGCCTGTCCATGAAGTTTAACTCGACGGTTCCGTTACTGAAGGAAGCAAACAAGCTGACGTCGAACACCATCTATACAGGCCAAAAGCTAAGGATTCCTCCTGAAAAATTGGACATGCAGGGCCAATATGTATTGATGACAAGAGAGGAATTCAGGGATTGGCTGTTTAACCACGAATTTACAAGAAGAATCGGCAAAATCCAACAGCACCACACCTATCAGCCGTCTTATCAGCAATTCACCGGTACGAATCATTTCAGCCTCATGAAGGGGATGGAAGAGTACCACGTCAAAGAGATGGGTTGGAAGACAATCAGTCAACAATTGACCACTTTCCCGGACGGAAAGATCGCAGTAGGCAGGCCGTTCAATACACCGCCTGAAGGTTCGTTTGGCCTCCAGAATGAATCGGCCATGCGAGCCATTGAAGCGGATGCCCTGGCTATTGAAAATGTAGGGAACTTTGATCAGGGCAATAATCAGATGACGGCAGAGCAAAGGGAAACAATCATTACGATGACGGCCCTGTTGATGATGAGGTTTGGCTTGTCTCCTTCACTGGACACCATCACCTACCATCACTGGTGGGATATCAATACGGGCGAAAGAGTATTGGATCATGGCGAAGGACATGCCATCAAGACCTGTCCAGGAACCGGATTCTTCGGGGGGAACTCCACAGATCATGCCCGAAATCACTTTTATCCTCTTGTCAGGAAAAGAATGAATGAAATCTCTGCTTCCTGGCGGAGTCCTTTATGACTTTTAAACACAAGATGCCCCGGATTTCATTCCGGGGCATCTTGGTTGTTCAAAGGAAAATCCAACCCATATGCTTTTTTTAAAAGAGAGTAGTTGTTTGGCTTCGGAATTAAAATACTTCTTTTAAATGAGCTTTCAATTCTCTGCGATATTTTTCAATGTCTGGATTCGCTACAACATCATGGGCACCGAATGTTTTTAACGGCACCATATTTACATAACGCTGCATATTGTGTAAGTGGGCAATGGCCTCTTCTATGTCTGCACCCTTTAAGAATGAGTCTGCATCATGATTGTTGAAAGCTGACTCAGGGGCATTCCATGTCGTGGAGAACATGTATTTTTTCCCTTCCATTAATCCGCCGTCACCATACTGGTTGATGGCCGGTCCAAAGAAAACGCCATATTCATATACTTGATCAATATATTTTTTGAAGGCAGCAGGTAATGAGAACCAGTAGATCGGTGTTTGAAAAATGACGGCATCCGCCCACTTGAATTTCTCCTGCTCTTCTTTTATATCGTAGCCTTCTTCTATGATTGTGGTCTTCACTTCGAATTTCTCAGACAAGGTTGATACCGTGTCTTCAAATAACGTTTTATTTAATTGCCCTTTCGCAAAATCATAATATTCATGTCCATTGATCACTAAGATGTTATTCATGTAAAGAATACCTCCAATTGTTTTATGGTTCGATAACCATCGAACTATTAGGATCATATCATCATCTTTCGTGATTCACAATGAATATGCTTTTCGTTCAAATACTAAAAGACCATGTGCAGGAAATGCACATGGTCTAAATATCTTCTTCTTTTACACCAAACACAGAGTCAAGAAGGTTTGGGAATTTTTGATCGATTTCTTCTTTGCGCAGAGAGTAGATATGTTCTTTCCCCTCGATTCTCCCCTCGATGAGCCCCGCTTCCCGAAGGATTTTCATATGATGAGACACGGTAGACTTATTGAGCATTAGTTGGATCGAGTAAGCCGTACAGTTGTTTTCTCCGCTTTCATGAAGACAGCGGATAATCCGGATGCGATTAGGTTCACTTAATGCATGGAGTACTTTTGTATATGGTATGGATTCGATTGGTGGATGATAGGGTAATTTCATACTTCCATTTTATCTGTAATAAGTGGTTAATTCAACTACATGGTTTACACGCCTAGAACAGTGCTCTTCAGATGTATCGATCAGGGGGAGCTCAATGTCATCATTGGTTCAAGAAGGGATTTATCATCTTTTCTTGAATGTCTATTGTATTGGGAAGAAGAAAGGGAGCGAGATTTATGATTAAAGGCGTTGGTGGAATCTTTTGGAGAACGAAAAACCTGGCTGAAATGAAAACATGGTACAGTGACGTGTTGAAAATGGATATGGAAGATTGGAACGGGGCCATTCTGAAACCCGATGAGGGAAATGAAACGATCTTTTCGTTCTTCACGGAAGAGGATTCTTACTTTCCGACAGAACAACAGGTGATGGTGAATTTCCAAGTGCATAATCTGAACGAGATGATTACCCATCTTCATCAGTTGGGAGTCCCTCTTGTTAAAGAGAAAGAGGTCAGTGAGTATGGCCAGTTTATCTGGATTAAAGATCCTGAAGGCAGGTTGATCGAACTGTGGGAGAAATGATGCGGCTTGCGTTCGTCACTGTAATTAGGAACTATTTTCATGAGTAGTCAATGAATAATCGGAAAGTTGTATAGAAATGATCCTGTCCCCTGTGGCTCTCCAGGGGGCATTTTTGTAGTTCAAAAAGACTGCCGAAAACAATATTTTTCCAACTTCAATGTGGTAATTGACTAAAGGATATCAGAATAATGCCGATATGAAGGATACTGATAAGGAACGGTGAAGGATCTTCTGTACGTGGGCGCTTGGGTTATCTGGACCATTCCTTTCCAAAAACTTTCAGTCTTTTTTTATCTTATTAAATTGATAACCTTAATATAGATTTGATGGGAGGTAATAGGGTGATAGATTATCGGATTAAATATAATGGAGATTTCGCTCCAAGAATAGGTGAACTCGTATCCATGTTAGAACATACAAGAGCCGTTACATTAGAGGAGATTAAACTCCTAAGGACAGAGGAATTGGACTACTTGATAGATGGAGGTTCTAATACCATTGGTTCGCTTTTACTCCACATCGCCTCAATTGAATTTGTGCATCAAGTCATATCATTCGAAAGCAGGGATATCAATGAGTCTGAGCTTAAACAATGGAAATCCGCTTTACAACTAGGTGAAAGTGCCAGAAATACGATCAATAAGAATACTGTTCATTATTACATCGATGAATTGTCTAAAGTGAGAGAGAAAACCCTATCCCAACTTAAAGGGTTAGACGATGACTGGTTATTCGAGGAGAAGGAATGGGGTAATGGAATTCCCTATAATCATTATTACCTTTGGTATCACGTAATCGAAGATGAGATCAATCATCGTGGGCAAATTAGGATGATTAAACGTATGCTTGTAAAAAAATAGGATCGGTTACATAATATTGGTGTTTTTTGATTAAGAAAAGGGACATGCGAAATTTGATGTCCCTTCAAATTTATGTTAATTCCCCGATAAACCAAATTTCACCTTCATAATGGTATCCATCTTCATCAGCAATTACTTCTTTATAACCTGATATTTGTAAATCGTTAGGAACAGATAATCCCCATTCAACTTTAATGTTTCTATCATCAGATAGATGAAACCATTTTTGATATTCGTCGTTCCTGTCAAAGAAATCTTCAAAATGGGAGTCACCTTTAAATACAATCATTTGAGAACCCCATAAATCGGGTAAATCGACTGCAACTACTACTCGATACTTTTCTTTGTCATTTGGCTTCAAGCCAATTAGATGTTCAGCTCTACTCAATAGTGTTTGAATGCAGAGTCGTTTAATTTGTTTGGGTGTTTTGTCGGAATTTATAAAGTCTTGAGCAACTGGTAGGTGCAAATGCCAATAACCATTGTGAAATTCTGTTGGAAATTCCAATGTGTTTTCTTCAATACGCTTAATCATAGTATTAGATTTACGCTTAACTCCTCGAACTTTTTTCTCCCGCATCAGATTTCTCCTCATTTTTATTTACCATACCTGAATGTTCTAAGTTTTTCATAGGTTGTTTTAGTAGAGAATAAACAACTATCAACAATCATCTTACTAACAGTGGTATCATCATTACGATGCTTGATAGTGTCTAAGAATGTAAATCTACTCAAATAATGGTCGAGGTATTTCGTCGACACACCATTAAAACGGTCACCTCTCACACGGCTGTGATAGTTATGTGCATTTTGGATATAGTATAGACCCCTCACTCTGTCTTTACCATCAGATTTGAACCGATAGTGTTCTAATCCTTTCTCGGTTCCATACGTTTTAAACGACTGCCACATTCTCTTTACTTAATGGGGAACACGAGGTGAAAAAACTCCATGGAAAAGAACCAAACCCCGTGGCTCCCTTCCATTCCTACACCTCCGGCCGAACCCACAATTTCGAAAAGTCCACATACCCGAAATGCTTGATTTCGATGTTCATGATGTCCGTAGAAAATGGGATGTGGCGTTTTTCATAGGAGAGGGGGATCATGATCGATTGTTCCATGAGCCTTCTCTCGACTTTCTTATTCAAGGCGGTCCAGTCCCCGAACGGCGTATGAAGATATTCGTCAAGCTGGGCCTTCCACTTTTCATCCTTTGTAAAAAGGTGATAAAGAGGGGAAAAGTCGTTTTTCAAAAAGTGATAGAAGGAGAAGTTTTGGTTCGATTCAAAGATTTCCCTGTGCACGAAGAGGTCCACATGGAAGGTCTTCGGCTGCTTCGTCAGGGTGTCGGCAAACGAGAACCACTGGACGTCCACGGGGATGTCTTCTTTCTCGAAGATGTCCACAAGCCATTCGATGGTCTTCGCTGTATGGTTGGCACAGCGGATGACGATGGGTCCGGTAAACAGTGGACGTTCAGCCTCACGGATGGTCATGGATTGATCCTCCCCGATGAGGATGCTCTTCCCGTTCGGTGTCAGTCGGGGATCGCTGTCACGAAGGGTGTGGCGGTTCTTCGCGATCACCCAGTGGAGATAATCCCGTACTTCCTTTCTCTGAATCTGGGAATCCCGTCCTGGACTTGCATTCATGATGACTACCCCGAATCCGGAGTCACTTTCGATTTCAACAGAAGAGGACTGGCTCTCCTCTATATGAGAATGATAGATTCCCCTGAAGTCTTTCGGGACCTGGACGAATTCCACGGCATCAAGGAGCGGTCTCTCTCCGTAGTGCTCTTTGAAGGCGGCCAGGGTCGTCTTGGCATCGCTGTTTTCCTCCAGGGAGAAGCAGCCTGTCCCAAGGATCCTGTCTTTGTTTTCCTTATAGATGCTCGCACATACCATGCTGAGCATGGGAAGGATATAGCTGCAGCCGCCGGGGTGGTGGATGTCGATGATGAGGGAGGTCTTCACCTCGATGGTTTCCACCGGTGCCCAGAGATCCTGATAGTGGGCGCAGGTCCGGAACTTTTCGAGACAATTCACGACATCTTTTGCCGTCAGAATGGAGCCGTCGTGGAAGCGGACATCTTTTTTCAGATAAAGTCGCAGTTTAGCAGGAGAGGCATCCCAGCTGTGTGCAAGCTCCGGGAGGATGTCCCCTTCCGCGGTGATGGAGACGAGGCGGTTGAATACGTTTGCCACCAGGTGGGCACTGTGGACATCTGCCGCTTCCAGGGGATGGATGGAGAAGAAAGGGTATCTCTTCGGCACGATGAGTTTATCCTTCGACTCCTTCACAAACCCGAGCTTACTGTGAAATGTATTCATGAGCCTCAGCTTGCTGTCTGTTGACCAGTTGTACATGAGGTATTTGCTGCTCTCTTCAATGGGCCTGTCATTCATGAGCTGCACGACTTCTGCTTCGAACACTTCCTCCACATCTTGCTTCCATTTCAGCGTCGATACATTCCCCCTGCCACGGCCCGGCGTAAAGGCGATCCAGCCTTCTTCATTCCATTTCTTTAAGTAGCGGGACGTCTGTTTATGGCTCAGTTGAAGGGTTTCAGAAATCTCCTCGACACGGATGCTGCCAGAAGGATAGTACCTCCAAAGGGTGAGTAATTTGTTCTCCATTGTGCTTCTCCTCCTAAAAGGGGACATGGTTTTGAAAAGTGTCTATTTTTAAATTATTTCGTCTAGTTTACTATACAGTAAATAGAGGAGGGGAACAATATGAAGTGGAAGGAATTACCTCAGAATATTAAAGTCCGGATGATCACGTCTTTCTTTAACCGTGCCGTTTCATCCGCCGTCATGCCATTCATGGCCCTGTTCTTTGCCCAGGAAATGAATAAGATCTGGGCAGGGATGTTCCTGATCATCACCGTGATGATCGGATTTTTCATTAATCTGGTCGGGGGTTACATATCAGACCGGTTTCCCCGGAAGAAAGTACTGCTGATAACCTCCTGGCTTAACGCCATGTTCTTTTTCATCATGACCATAAGCTTATTTCCGGAGGATAATGTGATTCTCCTGTTCGCAGGTGCTTATATCGGGTTCATCATCACGAGCAGCCTGGGACGTCCGGCGATGCATGCCATCATTATCGATTCTACGACGCCGGAGAACCGGAAAGCCGTCTATGCCCTGGACTACTGGCTCGTCAACCTGTCCATGGCGATTGGTGCAGCCCTTGGGGGGCTCCTGTATCTGAACCATCAGACCGAGCTCTTCGTGATGCTGACCTTCACGTCTGTCACGATCCCGATTGCCTATGGAATCTGGCTGCAGGACAACTTCAAGGACCAGCTGAAGAAGCAGCATGAAAATGTCTTTGTCGATCTCGTCAACAATTACCGGATTGCCTTCCGGGATTCAGCCTTCGTGAAAGTGGTGGCAGGGTCGACGTTCATTTTTGCAGCGGAATTCTCCCTGAACAGTTATATCGGGATCCGCCTTGCGGAAACCTTTAATGCCGTGAACATCGGGAACTTCGAAATCGTAGGGGTGAGGATGCTCAGTATCCTGAACATCGAGAACATGCTACTCGTCGTCTGCCTCACGTTCATCATCAACCGCTACACAGACCGGTTGAATAAGAAGAATGCCCTCTTGATCGGGCTCATTCTGTACGGAATCGGCTATGCCACCGTCACATCTGCCAACACATGGTACATGCTGATGGCCTTCAATCTGATTGCGACCATGGGGGAACTGATCTACTCCCCGATCCGAAACGCAGAGCAGGCCAACATGATCCCAAGCGACAAGCGGGGCTCTTACTCCGCCTTCTCCAACCTGTCCTTCAGCGGAGCGGACCTCGTCGCACGATCCACCATCATCATCGGTGCCTTCCTTATGCCGACGATGATGAGCGTCTACATCGGCTTCATCGTCATGCTCGGTACGGTGCTGGTGTATACAGGTTTGTTCGGCGGGATCTGGACAAAGGCGAAGGTGTTGGAAGGAAGCGTCAGTGCGAGTGGGGGGAAATAGAAAAGAGTAAAAAAAAGCTTAGAGACTGCGGCTCTGAGCTTTTTGTTCTTCGATAAATTCATCTTTTAATAGGGAGTACACCTTTAAATCCTTGTGTTCCCCTTTAATATACATAGCCTTCCTGCTGATTCCCTCGAAAGACATCCCCAACTTCTTCATCACATGCTCGGACCCCTTGTTTTCTAAGAAACATCTCGCCTGGATCCGTACCAGTTCCATCCTGTCGAAACCAAACGAGGCGACGGCCCCTGCTGCCTCGGTCATGATTCCTTTGCCCCAGTGTTCTTCAGACAGAACATATCCGATTTCAGCACTGTGGTGTTCGGGATGCCACCACACAAAGTGAACGGTTCCGATGCATTTTCCGTTTTCCTTCAGCTCGATCCCCCATGGAGCATCATACCGAGGTAAGAACGTATGGATAAATTCAATCGTATCGGTTAATGAAGAATGAGTATCCCAAGTAACAGATTTCGTCACTTCTTCGTTCGACGCATATAAAAAGATATCTTCTGCATCGTCTAAGGTGATACTCCTAAGTATGAGACGTTCCGTTTCGATTATAGGTAGATCAGCAAATTCCTCTAGAATATTCATGAGACCACCACTTTACAAGATATCTACTCATTAGTATCTTATCATTTTTTGGAATCGTTTGTATTTTTTTATAATGGCTGGTGGTTTCTCCTACTGGACTGCATGGTTTCTTGAAACTAATGAGTTATCGGGGGGCAGAAAGATTTGTGAGCATTTTATGGCCGTATGTATACGTGAAAATGTAAGGGATTTTTTTTCCCTATTAGGCCGTATAATTCGGTATAATAAGGTATAAGTTTTTTTGAAATATTGAAAAAATAGAACAGGAATGATGGAGGAAACATGATGGATCATATTGAGTTACTTACGGGATTACTGCTCAACCTCCTTGCAATATTAATTGTTATCTTACTATTAAACTTTAAGTATCTATCAGGTAAAGTACATTCGTTTCACCTTCGTCCACTGTCAATCTATTTGATCAGTACGATTTTGATGTTATTGAGCCTGGCCTTAACCGTGAAGCTGGAAGATGGATTTATTTATGATTTACGATTCATCCCCTTTCTATTAGGAGGCATCTACGGTGGAAACAGGATTTTACTTTGGCTCTCCCTAACGGCGGTTGCGATCCGTGCGCCCCTTCTTGGGCCGGGATTGATCCTTACGATGATTATGGTGATCCTTGCATCAATAGGAATTATGTACCTCCGTCCCCGATTGGCAAATAAGCCATGGAAGACGAGGGTGTACTGGTTTACGTTGTTTGCCTTCGTTTACTCGATACTTTCCCTGTGGATTCCTGGCATGCTCTTTGATTTCGGTGATGGGGGTTCGTTTTTGGTTTATTCCTTTGTCCTGACGGGTTCGACGTTTTTTGTTTTCTATTTATGTGAACTCATCCGGACGACTTATGTGCTTCAATTGGAAGCCATCAAGTTTGAGAAGATGCAGGTGGTCAGCCACCTGGCAGCAAGCATGAGTCATGAGGTAAGAAACCCTTTGACAACGGTAAAGGGGTTTCTCCAGCTCATCCATGAGGACCCTGCCAATGTAAATGTTAATAGCGAACTATCCAAGATCGCCGTCAGCGAAATCGACCGGGCCACAGAAGTCATCAACCAGTATTTAAACTTTGCGAGGCCTCATCCGGAGACGGAAATCGAAGTGGACATTCTGGAGGAGATCAATCGTTCCAAAGAGATCATCATGCCCCTTGCTGTCAAAAAAGGAATCGACATTAAAACTAACACCCTGCATCAGCATGCCATCAAGGGGGACCCTAACAAGCTGCAGCAGATTCTCATCAATGTCATGAAGAACGGACTCGAGGCCATGGAGAAGGGCGGTACGCTCAGGGTCCTGAGCTATTTGGATGGGGAGAAGGTGCTCATTCTTATCAACGATACGGGAATCGGGATGACCAATGAACAAGTCCTGCGCCTCGGGGAACCCTACTTCTCTATGAAAGGAAAGAACGGTACAGGTCTCGGTATGATGACTGTCTTCCAGCTCGTTGAAGGCATGAGAGGCACCATTAAGGTCCAAAGTAAACCCAACAACGGCACCTCCGTCATCCTATCCTTCCCTGTCCACAAACAAGAACAAACCGCCCCAGCCATGACCCCATCCAAGGTCCGCCCCTCACTGCGTTAACGCTTTAGTTGGTTGAGGGACGGACCTTGGTGGGGATATTCTGTTGGTGAGGGTTGGTTCAACAGTCTATGTATAGAAGGTGGGAGGGAGCACATGCCGACATGGATAAGATGCGATCACAAACTTTCTTGGTTTCTCGTATTTAAAGCTCTAATGATCTACAAAAGGAATACGATACATTGTCCACATTGCCATCACGTGCTGTACCTCACCCCAAAATCCAAAAGAATGTTAGTTGGATTTACAGCATTCATTCCTTTATCGTTTGTGCTCTTATATATTCTTCAACGTTCGATGCTCTCTATAACAATTTGGATTGTGCTAGTTACTCTCTTATTAGTATTCGCTCCCTACTTTGTTGCATTCACAAACGCAGAAGAACCCATGTTTTAGGTGAGAATAGCTAAGTATCACAAGTGTGTTCTCCATGCATAGTCTTTTTCAACTATTAGTTAAAAACGAAAAGATAACTTGTTTATTATATTAAACCCATCAACAAGAGGCCGCCCCTCCACATATTTACCAACCTAACTACAAAAATCATACACGGAGGTCATCAATTTAAATCTGTATGAGCATGATGGTAAACGAGGTGATAAGAATGAATATAGAAAAAAGACTGTTTGAAGAAGCAGTAGCATTAATAGAAAAGAGATACCCAACAGGCTGGGGTGGTGCGGCGGCCATGTACACATCAGATGGAAAGGTCCTGACCAGTGTTTCACCGGAAATTATTAACGCTTCAACAGAACTGTGTATTGAAACGGGAGCTATTTTAGAAGCTCACAAGCTTGAAGCTCACATTACCCATTCCATATGTGTAGTAAGAGATGCTCCAACTTCTCCGTACAAAATCCTCACTCCCTGTGGAATCTGCCAAGAGAGGCTATTCTACTGGGGATCAAACGTAAAGGTTGGGATTTACACTCCTGAAAGCAGTATCCTGTTCAAAACATTAGAAGAAGTTCAACCCTATCATTGGTACCAGGCTTATAAAAAAGAGTAAAGATTGTTACGAAATCGAAATATGGATGAAGTTGAATGATTAGATCTTAGGTCTTCCTAAACCAACCATCCATTTCTGAGGTGAAACCTATGCTATTAGTAAGCTCCTGCTTAGCAGGACTGGAAGTAAGATACAACGGAACGCATTGTTTAAATGAGAAAATCAGTAAACTTGTAGAAGAGAAGAAAGCGATCACGATTTGTCCGGAATTGCTAGGAGGTTTTTCCACTCCAAGGGAACCTGCTGAAATCATAGGAGGAGCCGGAGAAGAGGTATTGGACGGCAAAGCTAAAGTGATGGATAAATCCGGAAAGGACGTAACGGATCTCTACATGAAAGGAGCCTACGCTGCATTAGAACATGCCAGAAAAGTAAACGCCACGACCATCGTGCTGAAAGAAAACAGTCCATCCTGCGGCAGTTCGATGATCTACAAAGGTCATTTTAACGGTGAAAAGATCGCCGGAAATGGAGTCACTTCGGCCTTGCTCAAACGAAACGGATTTCAAGTGATTTCTGAAGAAGAATTTGTTAAGGGGTTCTCATAGGTCTAATCATAAGGGGAAAAACAATGAAACATACCACTTCACAAAGCTTATTTAGAATCGATTGTGCAGACATCTATCTTAAAGAATTTTCAACTGCAGATGCAGATGCTATATACAACATCTCCAATCAACCGGAGATATCCAGATTCCTGCCGGACTGGAAATCAACAAAAGAGCAAAGGATCGAGTGGGTCACCCATTATGAAATTCCGGCTAACAAAGCATTTCTTCATGCTGCTGAGAAAGACGGCAGCATAGAGGGCCATTTCTTAAAACTAGGAGTATTTATCAAAGAGACAGATGAATTGATCGGGTGGTGCTGTTCTGGAATGAAAGAGGAGATTCCTGCACCGAATAGAGAAATCATGTATGCCATTTCAGGTGAATATCAAGGAAAAGGATACGCAACAAAAGCATGTAAAGGGCTTATTACGTATTTGTTTACACGTACAAATGTAGAAGTTCTTCACGCAGTGGCTCTCCCTGACAACGTACCATCCAATAAAGTGATTGAAAAATGCGGGTTTGTCCACCGGGGGCAAGTGATGATAGAAAATGAACGTTATCATCACTATCTATTGAGTAGGTCTGACTTTTTACAAAAGAGCATGGACTAGTCGCTGGTAATGTGCTCATTTGATACCTTAGTCATTTTCATGGTGCACTGCATGAATTTTTTTTTGCATGATCTCTAATAAAGGAAATATTATACAAAAAATATGCTATAATTATAGAGTCTGAACATTCCCACATCATGATGGGTATCATTGTTAAAGGAGGCGTTCATTATGAAAATAAACGAAGCTGTAATCATTAGTAAACACAAGGGGAGAACGTCTCATTAACGTAAAGTTAAGCGTTTCCCCACATTCGAAAGGGGAAGGTTTTTTGAAAAACGGTAAAGTGAAACTTCAAGAATTGAATCAAGATAATTGGTATGACTGTTGCAGATTAGAAGTATCGAATGAACAAAAAGATTATATTGAACCGAATGCCATTTCCATAGCTCAAACAAAGTTTGAGCCAACACTAAAACCATATGCCATTTATTACGAGGAAAAAGTAGTCGGATTTCTAATGTACAACTCTGTAAAAGAAGAACTCGACGGCTATTGGGTCTACAGAATTATGGTGGATAAGAAGTACCAAGGTAAGGGAATCGGGAAAGCAGCAACCGAGTTGATGATCTTAGAGATGGAAAGCGTACTCTCTGCGAAGAGGATTGTTGTAGGGTATCACCCCGAAAATAAGGGAGCTCACCAGTTATATTCCAGCTTAGGATTTGTCGATCAAGGTGATCGGTTTGGAAGGGAAATGGCTGTTATTAAATCAATAAGCTAATTAAAGAATATACGATAGTCAGAAGAAAGGATCGAAGGATTCCTTTCTTTTTTGGTCATCAACAAATTTGCCAAGAATGTTTTAGTTGTCAGTCATGAACGTGCTTATGTTGGAGAAAATGGACGTTATGTACAGGAGGACCTGATGAAAACAGAAACTAAAAATCTATATTATGTGAAACAAAAAGAAGGGTATGAACCAGAAATCGGAAAACTGGTTACTATGATGGACTATACGAGACATACCACACTGGAAGCAATTAAAGGGTTATCCACTGCACAACTAGATGTCCATTTGGATGATCAAAGTAATTCGATTGGAATGCTGCTTTTTCATATAGCCAGTATAGAGAAAGCTTTTCAAATCATGACATTTGAAGGCAGAGACCTAACGGATGAAGAATGGGACGGGCTTAGTGTGGGGATTGTCCTCGGGGAAGATGCCAAAAGAGAAATAAAAGGGAAAGACCTCGGTTTCTATGAACAGATGCTTTCCAGTACCAGGGAGAAAACGCTGGATTTCTTTAGAAACTCGCCTGACAGCTGGTTGGAAGAAGTAACCCCTTTTGGCTGGGATGATCCGGCAAACAATCACTTCAAGTGGTTCCACGTTTTCGAAGACGAACTGAACCATCGGGGGCAGATCAGAATGATCGTTAAAAGGGTGAAAAGGTGAAGAAATTTATCCTATTAAACGCAAATAGATTGTCCTTAAGTATCATGAGTTTTTTACTGATTAAAGAGGTGATCTCTTTAGTAAAGGAGCAATCCCCCTGGAATTATGCATATGTAGTGATGGTGGGGATTTCGTGGGCAGGATTCTTGTTTCTTTCTTTCTCCAATGCTACGAATGGTGACCAGAGAAATTGAGGGAAAGGAGCGAATGGTGAAGGCATGAATAAAATGATCACACTGGTGGTTCTGGCCGTTTTACCGATACTGACAGCTTGTTTACCTGAACCAACCTTTGAAGATTTTTTTCATAAGAAAATGGAGAGAAATGCTGAGGAATACACGGAAGAGGTCCAATATGAGTACTCCCTCATACATAAAGAAGAAAATGTCTTTAGACCTAACGATGCCATTGCTATCTTTACGGAAAACAATCTTCAAGGAGAGCAAATATTTATTGCCTATTTTAAGAAGGAAAATGGGCGTTGGAACTGGCAACGAACGAGAGGGTCTGAATGGGGAACCCCTGTAAAATGGTCTGCAATGAGTGAGAAACCATATATCTATTCAGGTGCAATAAATGACCCTTCAATTAAGCAAGTTTATGCTGGGGAGGAACAAGCAAAAATCATTGAAGTAGAAGAGGATAAACGGTTCTGGTATGCCATCAGTCATGAAAAAGATGTAGAAGTAAAAATGATTATGGCCGATGGAACGAAAGAAGTCATTGAAGAAATAGATGAAGAGATGCTAAAGGAATGGACAGACAGAAACAGCGGATAAAAGGTGCACGGTAATTTCGGAGCTTATCTATATCTGAATTAGCATGATGCTCACATGAGGGATTCATGATGGTGGATGCAGAAATATACACAACATTCACAACCGGTATGTGAAGAGCGGTCAAGGGATTCCCTGTCTAAAAGGAGGACTTACGATGTATCAATATTTCAACGGTCTGGTCATAAGAGAAGGGACTGAAGGAGTTCCTGGTGAAGAGGTGGAACGGCTGTTTGAGGATGCAGGCTGGGCAAGGAATACGCCTTCATGGCAGAAAGAAAAGTTCTCCCTCATCTTCAAAAACTCGACCTGGGCATTTACGGTTTGGGATAAGGACAACATGATTGGAATGGTCAGGGTGATTTCAGACCAGATCATGGCTGCCAACATCATGGATTTAGTGGTGTTAACAAACTATCGCGGAAAAGGCATAGGGAAGAAATTCGTAGAGCTCTGTGTTCAAAAGCTTCCCCATGGAGATTGGTTTGCCCACACCTCAGCTGATCTTTTCAGTTTCTACGAAAAGTGTGGCTTTGAAGTGAAGGACTTAAGCCAGAATGGTACGTGTGCCTATTATGGATATATAAAGGCCAGAAAGGAAGGACACAGGTAATACTGTCTTATTCTGACCCTGCAGAAGATACCAGATCATCTAAATCACCAAGGCTTAATTTCAGGACCGTTTTTGAGTCTACGTCATAAAACAGAATTTCTTCTTTCTCAACGGACAGTATCCGGCCAGAGAAGGTCAAAGGACCTACCTTTTTCTTGGAATACCGGACGTGTAGAAGTGTATTAAGGGTTCTCCACTTTTCTGCCTGGGCTATAAATTTCTCCATGATGGTCGCAGCTCCATTCGTGATATCTACTCAATGAGACATTTGTCATGGTTAGAAGTTTAGCAATTCCCTTTTGAATGAACAATAGGGAATTGTGCCCAGGTGGTGCAAGGCATTGTGGAGATACATTCGAGTGAAAATATGGAGGGCACAAATGAAAAATTACAAATTCAATGAGTTTATCAACATTGCCAGGAAGCTAAATGAGATAGATATCATCCCATTGTTAATGGGATCAGTAGGATTAGAGATCGTTACAGGAACGAGCTGGGATGCACAGGACCTGGACATTCATGTGCCTGGTGATAAGGCAGGGTGGGAAGTGCCGCCTGATGAAAATATACATAACTGGAACAGCATTGTGAGTATCATGCATTCAATGGGATACAGCTTGATCGATTTGCATGAGCATGAATTTTCCAAAGACGGATTATCCGTTGAATTCGGAATTATGGACACGCTGCCAAGCTTCGCGGGTGTGGAATTAGTAGATTTAGAACGGCATCACTACGGGGATGTGACGTATTATTTACTAAATCCCGAGCAATATTTGAGCGTATACGAAGCGTCATCCAAGGATAGTTATCGGGCAAATAACAATAATCACAAGGATAGTAGAAAAATAGATTTCTTAAAGAAATTGGGGGATAAGTCAATGAATCTGGAGTTAAGGGAAGTCAATGCTGATAACTGGGAAGAGTGTGTAACATTATCTGTCTCTGATGATCAAAAGGGGTTTGTGGCAGATAACAGCTATTCATTGCTGCAATCCATCTATACAGAAGGTTTCCATCCGTTAGCCATATATCATCAAGATGCGATGATCGGCTTTTTAATGTATGGGGTGGACCCTGAAACCGGCAGGATGGAAATGTGTCGATTAATGATCGATCAAGATTATCAGGGGAAAGGGTATGGGAAGGCGGCTACCCTGCAACTCATCAACCGCATTACAGACTCTCACGGCAGAATCGGATTGTACACAAGTGCAGAACCGGAGAACGTCCATGCCATCAAGATGTATGAGAGCGTAGGCTTTGAGAAAACAGGCGAAATCATGTGGGATGAAGTTGTGTTGAAAAAACAACTTTAATAGACTTCACCTTGATGGTGGAGACTAGCTGAAGATGAGGGCAGAACCATAACGGAGGAAAAAAGATGAGTACGTTTGTTTATATGGTAAGGCACGGCGAGTCCCCAAAGGAAGGAGAGGAACGATCAAGAAGGCTGACTCAAAAAGGTCATGCAGATGCCGAACGGGTAACCGACCTCTTAATCAATAAAACGATTGATTCCGTTGTCTCAAGCCCCTACCTGCGTTCCATTGAAACGGTGGAAAGGCTGGCACAACATATAGGGCAAGAAGTGCTGATCTATGAAGAATTAAAAGAAAAACGTTTTTCTTCTGAAGACAATCGGATATCTGATGTTGAATTACTTCCGCTTCTGGAGAAGTCATTTTCTGATGTGAATTTTTCTCTAAAAGGCGGAGAATCCAATGCAGATTGCCAAAGAAGAGCTGTTGGGGTCTTAGACGGATTATTGGACCGTTTTAAAGACAAAAAAATTGTGATCGGCACTCACGGGGCTGTGATGACCCTGATGATGGGATTTTTCGATTCTACGTATGATTTGGGGTTTTTACATAGTACTTCAAAGCCTGATATATATCGAATGGAGTTCAAGGGGAAGGAGTTAGTGGATGTTCAACGGATATGGGACGGAAGGGAAGGAGTTTAAAACATCTTCGTTATGAAAAGGGAATTTGAGGGGGATATTCATGATAGATACTTCAAGAGAACATCCATTTTTGAAATATAGCTTTTATGTCACGGTTGGTTTTTTGTGCCTTTCCTTAGGATACAAGCTAGGGAAATGGGTGATGGGTGTTTCTTTTTAAGTTAGGGAAAAACTCAACTGAAAAAGATGGAGAAGATAAGGAGCATTCACTTTACATGCTCCTCAGCCCTATTCATCATGAACCTAATAGTATCGTGATTGCAGCAACCTCCTATTGTTTCTTTAGGGGTCAATCCACAGGTAACCCATATCCCATAAAGGAAAGGAACTTCATTAAACATATACAGAACGAATGTGACCATTACAATCAAAACGGACGTTGTTTTCTAAAAGTTAAAAGCTTCATTTTATCCAAAACGTGAATCACAACCATCCAGCCTACTGGCTTCTGTCACTCTTTTTCAACCAGAAATCATACCCGTAAACGTCATATAAGAAAGAACAAACCATAACAGAGAAAAAGCAATACCAAGGATGCTGCAGATAATCCCGGCAATGGCCGCTCTCTTTCCTTC
Organism: Bacillus sp. RO3; assembly: GCF_012911895.1. GTDB lineage: Bacteria > Bacillota > Bacilli > Bacillales > Bacillaceae_B > Rossellomorea. Next base: position 41,642 of record NZ_JAAXCV010000020.1, on the reverse strand, counting down.
CTGATCAAACCGTTTGATTTCGTTCCGTCCGATCACACCGAGTATGAGTCCCATGACCCCCAGAACCACTCCCAACACTGGAAAAATAACGACGATAATGGATAGAATGCCTAGCATGAGGGCTGCAATCGCTTTTCCATTCACACCTTTCCTAGTTACGTCCTCCATTTGTGAATCCCCCCTTTTGTGAAGAGTATATGATCCATTCACATGAAATACCCCTTACAATCGTTCTCCTTGGGGGGCGGCTGCCATAAAAAAGGACGTGCAAACGAATTTCCGTCTTGCCACGCCATTAGAATCTCTACAATAAATCAGATCCCTACTTTACTGCTCCTTCTTTCAAACAGAATCGTATCCCGCCAGACGCCATCCATGAAACCGATGCGTTCCCGCCTGCCCACTTCCCGGAAGCCATGTTTCTTGTGTAGTGTGATGCTCCCTGTATTTTCAGGGAAGATCCCGGACTGCAGCGTCCAGAAACCGTTTTGTTCACTGATGTCAATGAGGGATGCCAGGAGCAGACTGCCAATCCCTCTTCCGTGCTCTGTTAACCTCACATACACACTTACTTCTCCAACCCCTGAATAGACACATCTGCCTGACACGGGACTTAAGGCTGCCCAGCCTGCTACCTTTCCTTCTGAACATGCTACGATGCGGGCATCTCCATGATGACCCCTATCCCATTCCTCCCATGAAGGAGCGGTTTTCTGGAACGTTGCATTCCCTGTCGTTATCCCTTCAAGGTAAATGTCTCGTACTTGGTCCCAATCACCGGTAGTCATTTTTTCTAGTACCATTCCATGTTTCATTCTGTTCACCTGCTTCAAAAAATGTGAATCTCTTTCTACCAATATAGTATCATGAACGCCAAAGGGACCATCCTTTCCCTGGCTTGTAAAAGCGTCACCTTTTCTCATCAAACAATAGGAAAAAAGTCCGGAGTTTCCCTATTGACACAACCGGGTGAACGGGATAGAATGAAAAAAACTATAATACCGAGAGATCATCTGAAGCCATTTATTGATAAGGACTTGAGCATAATACCAATGCGTGCATTGGTTGCATGAACAAGTGACATCAAGATAAAGGGTTAACATGTGTATAAATCGGTGTATTCCTTTAGCGATTTTTCCGTTAGGGGAATACACCTTTTTTGATGGGAGAGAAATGGAATGAGTAAAGTCACTAAAGGAAGTCTGGAAGCAGATATAAGTAAATCGATTACGCAATGGGAAAAGGATTTTCTGGGGCGGGGATCGATTGCCGTGAAGTCTGACATTGTCAGGGATATGATCATCGTCACCCTGAGGGGCATTTTGACACCTGCTGAATACAAAGTGTCCGAGACGAAGGAAGGGATGCTTGCCATCAAGAAGAACCGGGCTGCCCTGGTGGAGTCCGGCGTCGCTGAGTTAAACAAGATCATCTCAGATCTGACAGGCGAACAGGTTACATGCTTCCACACGGATATCAGTACGCAGACTGGAGAGCGGGTCATGGTCTTCAGATTAGGGAAAGATTTAGAGAACTCTTTAAACTAAAACAGAATATTTTGGCCAGGGGACCCGTTCCCGTGGTTCAATCGGGAGATTTTCAAAAAACTGTTGTGGTTCGTTGAAAGTAAACCGACAAATTCTCAAAACCGGTGTTTTGGGAATTTGTCGGTTTTTTTTATGGGCCGAAAAAAGACATTTCAACTTGAAGGAGAGGATTGTTCATGAAAACAAGAGGACTGGTTGTCACGAATACTCAAGAAGGAATCCATGATGTATTGCACGATGTGGAAATCGTTCGGGTGATTGACTCTTTTGGTGCAGATATCAGCCACCCGTATGGATGCAGCATGAGGAACATCATCTTATCCATTTATCAGGAGAACATCGATGCCATTTATCTTCTTTTCCATAAGGAAAGCAAGGACACACCTTTTACAAAAGAGTATTTTCAATCGGAATTCTCGAAGGCCGGGATATCACCGGACACCATAAAGACGATTCAGTACATGAATGTCGTCGGTGGTGGGGTGTATGATTGGTTACTTGGTTCCGGAGATCCGGTGGCAGGCATCAAGAAGAATATGGAGAAGATCACAGGGCACCCCCTCATTCCGAAGCATATCACGGTCCATGGATGGGTGATAGACGGAAACGGCAAGGTGGAAATCGGGTAGCGGCAGTGATTACCCCTTGTGAATGAGAACACAGCATGCCCTGGCATGTCCGGGGCTTCTGAAGTAGGTAGGGAGGACAATAATGACAGAAATCATGATTCAAAACATCGCATCCCCCATGGTATTCTTCTTTGTACTGGGGGTTATTGCGGCTATTTGTAAGTCGGATTTGAAGTTTCCGAAAGGCCTGAGTGAGGGCTTGAGTATCTATTTATTGATTGCGATCGGCATCAAGGGGGGGATCGAGCTTTCGCATTATTCGATCCCTCTCGTTCTGGGGCCGATCACGGGAGCAATGTTCATCGGGGTCATCACCCCCCTGATCACCCTGCTGATGATGAAAGTCATCAAGATGGACTTGAAAAACGCCATCGGACTATCAGCGACATATGGTTCCATCAGCATTGTGACATACGGAGCCGCCATTTCATTCCTTGAAAGCAGCGGAACCACCTATGAAGGATTCATGAATGCCCTGGTGGTCCTGATGGAAAGCCCGGCGATTTTGGTTTCCCTGTTACTGTTAAAGGTATTGGAAAGGAAGGGGAATGACGAGTCACTTCCTTCTTCAGGGAATTTGTTCAACAAAGAAATCCTGAGGGAAAGTTTGTTTGGAAAAAGCATTCTGCTTCTTGTCGGGAGCTTATTCATCGGTTCCGTCCTTGGCGAACGTGCCCTGCCGACGGTTAAACCGTTATTTTTGGACTTATACAGCAGCATTCTTATTTTATTCCTGTTAAATATGGGCTTGATGGCAGGCGAACGATTGCATGAAGTGAAAAAGCACGGATTCCCCCTGGTGCTTTTTGCCGTATTCGCTCCCGTCCTGTTTGGGGGTCTCGGTGTCGTCGTCGGTCATTTGACGGGATTATCTTTAGGCGGAACGACCTTAATGGGCGTGCTGGCGGGAAGTGCTTCCTACATTGCAGCCCCGGCGGCTCTCAAGACATCTGTACCAGAGGCGAACCCGTCCATCTATTTAGGGTTGTCTCTTGGTGTAACGTTTCCATTCAACCTGGTCATAGGAATCCCCGTCTATTTTGAAATGGCGAAGTGGATGCAGTAAGGGCGTCAGAGGTCCAGTGTCCTTTCTAGGCAAATCTCCCTGGATCAGAAGGGCATGAAATTCCCGATAGGTTCATATTGTTAGAGAAAGGAAGGCAGATGAAAAAGTCACGGAAACAGTGACGGCAGGAGATGAACGGTCATTGACAGGAATCTCCTAAACAAAGTGTGCGCCTTTCCTGGTATATTTATAGTACAATGGGTGTTGTAGATCTATGAATATAGGGACATAGGGGAAATCGACCATGACAATAAAAAAAGTGAAAAGCATTCTGTTCATGCTGCTGGGGCTTGTATCCCTGCTCTTGGGGATTGCCGGCACGGTGCTTCCGGTCCTGCCGGGTGGACCGTTTTACTTATTCGCTGCGTACTGCTTTGCGAAAAGCTCCAAGCGGATGGAAGCCTGGTTTAAAAACACCACCGTTTATGAGAAGTATGTTGTAGCCTTTCTTGAAAAGAAGGGGATGACGAGAAGAGAGAAGATCAGGATCAACCTGACGGCGGATTTCTTTATTCTTCTTTCGGTCCTGTACGTGGATATTCTCTTCGTCCGGATCATCTTAATCGGCCTCGCCCTTTACAAGCATTATTATTTCATCAAGAAAATCAAGACGATTCATCCAGCGTCATATGAAATAGAGAAAAGCCAGTCATCATCGTGATGACTGGCTTTTTAGTAGGCTTTTTTCACCCATTGATATTCGTTTGAAAAACGGTTGAAATCGGATTATCAACAAGCTGATACCTGATCCCGTCCATTATGCTTGGCCTTATATAATTCGGTATCGGCACTTTCGATCATAGCATGAAGACTCTTCTCTCGATGGTTCCCGGTGGTGCAGAACCCGATGCTGACGGTCAGGAATAGGGAGCTGCCGTCATCAAGGGGAAAGCTTTCTCTGTGCAGGACCTCGAGAAGGGTGTTCGCCATTTCCAGGGCACGTTCTTTATCCGCCCCCTCTAAGTAGACGATGAATTCTTCACCGCCAAAGCGGCCTACAATCCCTTTTTCATGGAAGACGTCCTGTATGAGATCGGCTGCAAAGGTAATCGCCTGATCTCCAATTAAATGCCCATATGAATCATTGATTCTCTTAAAGTGATCGATGTCGATCAACAGGAGGGAAGCAGGTCCGTTCCCTTCCTGCTCATGAAGCTCGTTCGCTTTTTCCAGGAAGTACTTTCGGTTGTATATTTTCGTCAAGTGATCGATCATGGCAGACCTTTTCAGCGTCTTCAGGCCTTCCTTTTGATCGATCAAGGCAGTGAACTGCCCGATGAACGAAGGGAGGATGCTGTCCATGATGGAAAGGTCGACTCCGTCCTTCCGGTTGCTGCAGAGAATGAATAATCCAGTGTGGGTGCTGCCTGTAATCGGTATGGATAAGGTAGAACCGTCCAAGGACTCCATCCCAAGGGCATTCCTCGCTTCATCCGCTTCTTTAAAATAAGCATACCACTCCAATTTCCGCGCCTCTATCTCGTCAGGCGCACTTCCCTTGATACTGCCTATTTGGGACACGACCCGCCAGCCTTCTTCAGTCTCTTTGAGATATACCCCTTTTTCAAAATGGGTGACATCCCTCAAACAGGTTAATCCTTGTTCCGTCAACGATTCAAGCTCGTCCATTATGGACATCTGTTTAAAGGAATGCTGCATGAGCGTATGAACATAATACTTCTTGGTTTCGTGAGCCTTTTCTTTCCTCATCCGCTTGATTTTGTCGGCGAGACCAAGGGAGAGCACCAATACCTCCACAACCCCTCCGATCTTAGGGGCGAACAATGTCAGATTCGTCAGGGGGATCAGCTTATACGCCGCGAGCAGGTTCAGGATCACCCCGACAAAGAGGAGTGCCCAGGCGGATAAGAAGAACTTTGCCTCCCTTGTCCGGAGCCTTACCTTCAGGGCAATGACGATAAGAAATATCAGGAAGACCGTAGCGATCACGGTACTGACCATGGTCATGATCCCGACAGGCATGAAAAGAGAAAAGGTCAGGCACAGGGCACACACGAGAGTGAAATAGGTGACGATCTTATTCAGGACAGGTGCATGTTCCTTCAACTGAAGGAAATGCCTCGTGAACTGAAGGGCGAACAAGGATGACCATAAGATAAAGAAGACATTTGACCTGAGGGCCCACCACGGAAAGTCCCCCCATACAAACTGAAAGGCCAATCCGTCCCAGATCGCCTGCAGCATCGTAAATCCGGAAATAAACAATATGTAATAGAAATAACTTTTTTCCCTTAGAGAGAAGAACAGGAATGTATTATAGATGATCATGGCCAGCATAATGCCATAGAACACACCAAGAATCGATTGATTCATATAGTTGGATTCAGAGAACGCAATGGGATCCCATAAGGACACGGGCGCCTGAAAGAAACTGTCCGTCTCCATTTTCAAAAAATAGGTGCCGGACTCATCCCCACGGAGCTGCAGGGTAAACACGAGATTCCGATGCTTGTAGTCTCTTAGGTTGAAAGGATAGCGGTACCCTATCGTTTCTTCCTTCTGAAGCTGACCTTCCCTTTGTTTGTACAGCGTGACGGAGCTTAAATGGGGCTTCTTGATCTCAAGGAGAAGATCCCTCTGGTGCTGGGAACCATTCCTCACATTCACTTTCAGCCAATAGACCGTATCGGCAATATCTCCTGATGGATTGGCTTTGGATAATGGTACAAACGCGTCGGTCTTTTCGAGGATTTTTTCATTCGATACGTGCTTTTGATCAAAAAATATTTCTAATTGGTTTCTCAGATCTAATTCCTGGAATCCATCATCTATAGTGACCGTCTTCGTGTGGCTCGTTGCGTATACAGAAAGACTTGAAGGGAATGTCATGAAGAAAGCGAAGAATATGAAAAGCAAGATATATTTTTTCATAAAAAAGGCTCCTAATTTTAGTCAATATTGTATGATTATAGCACAGACTCTTTATGAGAAAATTAAAAAAAGGAGAAAAAATAATGAAATCACAATCCATCGACTCACTTTATCCAGAACTAAAGACAGGAGATCTCATCCTGTTCAGTGGACAATATCGAATGAGCAAACTAGTTGAGAAATTAGAGAATAGCATGTGGTCCCATGTTGGCATGGTCTATCGACCTAATCCAGAAGGAGAAGTATACTTTTGGGAGTCTACAGCCTTAACGAATTTACAGGATGAGGTCATGCACGACAACCTGACAGGCCCGAAAATAGTCAAATTAATCGATCGTTTAAAAACCTATGGACAAGATGTGGTACCTTACCAACCACCTGCCTATGCATGGCGTTCCCTTGAGCATAAGCAGCCAGTGGATGAACAGGCATTTCTCCACTATATGAAAAAAGTCCACGGAATCCCCAATCCTTCAGAGTGGAACATGATCAAAGAGGTGATGGAGGGCAGGATTTTTTCCATTCCTTCTAAAGCGAAAGATTATACATGCAGTAAATTAATCGGGGAAACGTATCAGGAATTGGGGATTGCTTCCTTTACGATGCCATTGAATGGACTCATGCCGAAGGATTTTTCTTCTTCAGGGAGAATGCAGATGATTCAGTGTGAGTTAGGGGAAGAGGTGTTGATTGAGATGAAAGGAGCAGGGGATAGGATTACGCTTTGAATAGAGGCCTAACCAACATTTCCTAAAAGATCGGTTCATGATGGAGCTGCTTCATCATCCAGTGGCTGAACATAGTAGGATGTAATGGTAGGTCTCCCGAGCTTTCCTTATCCACCCTGAGACTGAAGTAGAATGTTCCATGCTCCTTTACAATATAGGTAGATTAATAGGAGGGGATAAACGTGAAGCAAACGGAGAAGAAAATGCAATGGGATTTAGAAAAGGTTCAACCGGGAGCCGGTCATGTGGAGGATCACATTCAGAGCATTCGTTCACAAATCGAGGAAGCACAGTCTTCTTTTGAAAAACAGCTAGGGCCCGATTATGCAATTGAAATGACAAATCATGTACAGGATCTCTATACGAAGGTATTCCATATGGATGAGTATATCTATTGCCTGGCAGCTGGAAATGTTTTTGACAAGGAAGCACAGGGTCTTAGTGAAAAGAGTAATGTGTTGAAAGCGAAAATGGATACACTGCTCCTTGGTTACAGTCAGTTTCTTGCCGATATGCCAGACGTGAACTGGGAAGCATTCATTCAACGTAAAGAAGTGGAGGGGAGTGAGCGGTTTCTAACGGAACAGAGAAAAAAGGTGAAGGACAGGCTCGAGCCGGAGATGGAAACGCTGATTCACTCCCTGTCTGTTCATGGATTTGACGGTTGGGAAGACGTATACGAGGAAGAGTACACACGCCTGACTGTCCCGGTTAGGAATGGGGAAGGTTTAGAGAGTCTTTCATTTGATATGGCCTACATGCGGGCCATGCTTTCGGGGGACAGGGGGACCAGGAAGGAAATCGCCGCCTCCCTTTCAACGGTCTGCCGTGAGAATGAAGATCGGTTCGCATCCATTTTCAACCATTTTTCCGGATTCCGCAATGAGCTCTATCGTTTGCGGGGATGGAAGAATCCCCTGAAGGAAATGTTAGAACAAAACCGGATCAGTGAAGTCTCAGTCAACAGCATGATGCACACACTCCATTCACACACATCCTTGCTGCATCTTTTTCTGGAACGAAAAGCTACGTTGAGCCAAGTAACGAAATTGAGCTGGTATGACATCTATGCCCCAACCTTCTCTTCTAAGACGAGTCTTACATACGAGGAAGCGGCAGACATTGTGACCAAGCAGTTCTATCTCTTCAGTGAAAAAATGGGCCAATTCGCACAAACCGCATTTGAAAAGGGCTGGATTGACGCAGCGCCTGCAAACTCAAAACGTCATGGTGCATTTTGTGCATCGTTCCCAAATGCAAAAGAAAGCCGTGTGATGCTATCGTTTACCGGCAACTACCAGGATGTCGTCACCATCGCTCATGAGCTGGGGCATGCCTATCACAATTCCCTCCTGTATGAACAACCTGGTTTCTCTCACAAAGTAGGTACGGGTCTTGCTGAAACAGCGTCCACTTTTGCTGAAAATCTTGTCCTCGATGCAGCCATCGATTTAGCGAAGACAGAAGAAGACAGACTGTCTCTATTGGAAATGAAAATCACGAACGGACTGAAATACATCTCGTATATCCCCGCCAAGTATGAGTTCGAGGCAGCATTTTACAAAAAGCGTAAAAGCGGGAAGCTTTCATCAGCTGAGATCGTTCAGTTAATGGAGGAAACGGAAAAGGAATGGTTCCAAGACTCATTGGAAGAAGTGAATACCCATAATTGGATGACCATCCCGCATTTCTTTAATACAGAGAAGGCCTTTTACAATCTACCGTATACCATCGGTTACTTGTTCAGTAACGGCATCTATTCTCTTTATCAGCAGGATAAAGAAACATTCCCTGCACGATACGACCAATTGCTCGCATCCTCAGGGAACCAATCCATGGAGCAGCTGAGCGTCCAGTTCCTCGAGGAGGAATTAACGGGGACGAACTTCTGGGAAACATCTATCCAACCATTGAAGGAAGCAGTTGATCAGTATTTGAAAGCTACTGAGAATCTTAAATAATGGTTTCTAGGCAATCGCTGATACTGGTGATTGCCTCTGTTCATTTCCGGAAGATGATGCAAATACCAAACTTTTTTCAATTGAGAAACGTCACATTAGTAGAGATACATACAAAGCAGGTGAACATATAAAAATGGAGCAGCCAGGACAGATCAGTAAATCGGAGAAAGACCGACTGCTTGAGAAAGCCATGACTGAATACGGAAACGATGTTTATTATGTTGTCTATTCCTATGTGAAGGACCACAGTCTGGCAGAGGATCTCACACAGGAGATTTTCATCAAGTTTTACCGGAAGATGGACACCTTCCGGCAGGATTCCACCCTGAAAACGTGGATCATCAGCGTCGCCGTCAACCATTGCAAGGATTACTTAAGACGCTGGGATACGAGGATGATTAGTATATCAAGTAAGATCAATGACATGGTCAAAGGAAAGATGGGGGCACCAGAGCAGGCCGTCATGGAGAAAGAACGGAATTCAGAACTTATCCAGGCCGTCCTGTCCCTGCCCGTCAAATACCGGGAAATCATCTTCCTGTATTATTTCGAAGAGATGAAGCTGTCGGAAATCGGTGCCTGTATGGATTTAAACACGAATACGGTGAAGACACGATTGGCCAGAGGCAAGGCATTGCTCGGCTCAGCGATTAAACGGAACGAGGTGGATAAACATGGATGAACTCAAAGCCCTGCGTGGATTAATGAAAGAAGAGACATTTAAAGGCCGTGGCTTTACCAATAGTATGAGGGAACATATCCTCGAGGAAATCCATTCCAAGCCCAAGTTCTTCTCTTTCAATAAAAAACCGGTATTTGCCCCGATCATGTCCTTTCTGTTTGTGGCAGCCTGCCTTTCGTTGTTTGTCTATTTCGGCGGTACGCAGCTGGGGTTATTTGAAGGAAACAATGCCAGTGCCCCCCTTTATCAATACGAAGCCTCCGATCGACCTGAATCTCTCGGGAAAGAATTCAAGTTCCTGACGAAAGCCCCTTTTGAAGTGAAAAATGTAAGCACGAAAACAAGGGAGGGCCCAACGGAAATGGTCTATCTGGTCACCTTGACAGGAGAAGAAAAGGACACCCTCAAACTGACCTTTCAGACATTTGACCCCGGTTCGAATCTCACCTTGTCCCAGGAAAAGGTGAAAGTCGGACCGTTCGAAGGAAGCTACTATGAATCCGATGGTCCCGCGAAGGTCAATCACCTGTCCTGGATCGAAGGGAATGCCCTGTACGAAATGGAATACTTGCCTGGACAATCCGATGTCACCCTGACTAAACGGGACATGATCAAAATGGCGGAGTCGTTTCGTTAGAAAAAGGATGATGGATCCCGGGTCCATCATCCTTTCTTTTTTAGAATGTACCATATCTGACCTTTACAATCGTTCCAAACGGGTCATACGTGACTTCCTTCCACTGATTGCCCCCATTCGCGCTTCTATACACGATAAACGTATAACTTCCCGAAGTCTTTCGGTACGATTCCTTCCAGCTGACTCCCGCGGATCCCCCATCTTCAATGGCCCTTATGCTGTTACCTTCCCAAGCAAATGCCGGTGCCCCTGCAGCAGCCCCTGCCGAAAACATCATGGAAGCGACCGCCAAATACTTAACTGAATTCGAACGTAAGTCCATCATCTTTCATTATCCCCTTTGTTAAAAATTGTAATTAAATTATACCAATCCTCCTATGAACATACTACTTTCATAAAAAGTGGTTTCTTCTGAAAACGAGAAGGATGACCCGTGAACTGGTCACTATCTCTATGAACCTCTGTTGATATTAATTTATTAATACTCGCTGTCTAGTAAAGAATGATTGTTATACGGCAGTAAATTTGAAATAATTGGCATAGAGATGCCAGTTCAAGGTGGTCATGAGATGGCCAATGATTTTTATTGTGATGAAGTGGTAAGCGGTAAGAAAGAAGTGAAAAAGGTGATAGAGTCTGACTTATTATCATACCCGTCCTTTTTATCCTGCAGGGAGATAAGGGAGGCAATTTGCTTTTTGGGGATCGCGATAGCGGGATCCTGCTTGTACTCGTGGGAGTGATCAAAGAAGTTGCGGGACTGGTAACGAAAGAACATGGTGCGAATCTCTGGAACTACCAGGATTGGATTCGAAGCACATTGTTTCAGGGAAACCGTTGAGGTAGGACCCCTATTAAACTCGAACGTGGAGGATGTAAAATGTCTGAACAATATGTGATACGAAGGGCAGTAGTAGAGGATGCAGAATCCCTCTTAGACATACAACAATCTGTCATCTCTGAAGGTGATTATTTAATCACCGTTTCCGAAGAGTTTTCGAACACACCAACACAACAAAGGGACTGGATCAACAACATACTGGAAAATGAAAGGGAGACATTGCTGATTGCAGAAACAGACGGGAAAGCAGTTGGCTGGATCGTTTTTCATACCCAAAATAGAAAAAGGATGACACATACCGGTTCGATTGGAATGATGGTCCGTAAACAGTATCGGGGCAAGGGTGTTGGAACATTGCTTTTACAGGCACTCATCGATTGGGCAAAAGAGAATCCCCTCATTGAAAAAATGAGTTTAGGGGTTTTCTCAACTAATCACAGGGCCCTCTCTTTATACAAGAAGATGGGATTCGTTGAAGAAGGTCGGAAAATAAACGAATTCAAGATTGCTGACAATGAATATGTTGACGATATCCTCATGTATCATTTCGTTCATAACTAAGCATACCTAGTCTTTCAACGTCGTCGCCCAGAATAACAGGTATAGGGGGGCAAGGAAACAGATTGCCAAAAGACCAATCGCAATCGTAAAGGGCAGGCTTGTCTCTATACCAACCGACCTTCTAAGAAATGCTTCATTCCCTACTAGAAAGGCAATGGATCCAAGGGATTGAATCAGGATCATGACTTTCTAGGCTTTTCTATATTGAAGCTGCTTATTTTTCTCCGTTACATAAACATAGTTCAACTTATCCGGTCTTCTCACGACCATTTGCATGAGAATCCAGAAGAGGAGACTGATCATGGGCATGACAAGTAAAAAAGATTTTGAGCCCAGCTGATCTGGCTGGCCATCACTATAATGAATCCCAATTTCATAGGGGATGTCCGGCCAAAGAGAAACTAAATGATTGACGTGATAGAAAAAGATATAAGTTGAAAGGATCATCAGCATTAAATGAAACGGCTTCATGGTACCGGTCCTCCTTCTTCTAATCTGCATGGATCGTTTCATTCAGCGATTCTATTCTATGTATACGGATGATCGTCCGTTACGGTTTCATTTTCTAAAATCATCATAAGGAGGGCACAATCACATGACGACAATTGGTTTCATCAGACACGGTATAACAGACTGGAATGTACTCGGCAAGGCTCAAGGCATATCCGATATCCCCTTGAATGAAGACGGAAGGGAACAAGCCGGTCGAATGGGCGAAAGGCTGATTCTAGAACAAGCATGGGATATGATCATCTCAAGCGATTTATCCAGAGCGGCAGAAACGGCCGCGATTATTGGGAGGAAACTGGACTTACCGGTTCATTCCTATGAAAGGCGGCTCCGTGAAATCGACTGCGGGGAGATCGAGGGTACAACAGAAGAGTTTCGGGTGAAAAAATGGGGCCCTCATTGGAGCGACCACGTGACGGGGATGGAAAGATTCGAAGCGGTAGGTAGAAGAGGCATGGAAGCAATGGAGGAAATAGCCCTTGCATTCCCTGACAAACGGATCCTGCTGGTCAGTCACGGTGCCCTGATCGGGTTGACCCTTCAGCAGTTACTGCCGGACCGGTTTCAAAGTACGTATATCGATCATACTTCTCTCACCATTTTGAACCATGCAGATGGAAAATGGGGCTGTACCCTTTATAATTGCACCAAACATCTCGATTACATAGGAAGAAGGTTATAAGATGAGAACTGAAAAAGAAAAGATGCTGGCCGGGGAAATGTACAATCCGGCCGACCCGGTATTAGCAAAGGAACGGATGGAAGCAAGAAGGAAGGTAAGGATCTATAACGGAACACTGGAATCAGAAGAAGGAAAGCGGACAGAATTATTGAAGGAATTACTCGGCTCAACCGGAGAGAACGTCTATATGGAACCGACTATACGCTTCGATTACGGGTTTAACACACACGTCGGCGAAAACTTCTTTGCCAACTTCGACTGTACCATTCTCGATGTGTGTGAAGTCCGGTTCGGAGACAACTGCATGCTGGCACCCGGCGTTCAAATCTATACAGCCACACATCCCCTCCATCCGGCTGAACGTAACTCCGGAATGGAATACGCCAAACCGATCACATTCGGCAACAATGTCTGGATCGGCGGAAATGCCGTCATCAACCCCGGCGTCACGGTAGGGGACAACGCCGTGATTGCCTCGGGAGCCGTCGTGACGAAAGATGTACCGGAAAATGTCGTCGTTGGGGGGAACCCTGCCAGAGTGTTGAAGCATCTTGAAATCTAAGTATAAAGAAAATTCGACACGGAGGATCAATTATTCTGAAACCGGATCAATAAATTAAAAACAGGATGAATAATGATCCAGCGGGATTGATTCCGTTCCATAGGGATCGATTATGTTTGAATCCGGATCGATCCATTCTGACAAGAGATCCCATCAACGGATTCGAACAGGCAAAATCATTGTTTTAAGCACGCCAACCTCGAAAAATTGCTGTCCATGTCCAAATAAGATCCATTCTTAAACAAGCCTCCGCCTCTAGTGTGTATACTTCCGCTATGGTCTTATAAATAATCCAATTGGTGGTTAAACTGAAAGAGTCATATATATTCCTCTTTTCATTGTTGATCGTAGGAGAGAACAGTGGTGGGAGTAGGAATGAAATGACTCTTTTTTGTTGAATGATCCAAGATCTGACCAACCAATACAAGAGCTTAGGGGGTTCTATATGGATAAGGAACAAAAAGAGGAAGTCATTGATGATGCGATAGGGGAGCGCTCCGTTGAGCTGCTTGAATTCAGGGGTGGGGTCTTTGCGGCCACGATTCCACTTGTATTCTTCATCATTTGGGCGATTACATTAAGTGTAGCGGAGCTCGTCACGGAAGAGGCTCTCGTCCTCGGAATGGTCATCGGCATCGCCATCGGCCTGTTCTTTTGTAAATCCAAGTGGTCTGATTATGCCCAGACCTTGTTCTCCGGCATGGCCCAGCCGATTGGTGTCATCGCGGTCATCGCCTGGTTTTGGGCGGGGATGTTTGCGAAACTGTTGTCTGCCGGCGGATTGGTCGATGGCTTGATCTGGTTTGGATTTCAGACGAACCTGGAAGGAGGCCTGTTCGTAGGCTTAACCTTCTTACTGGCTGCCTTATTCTCCACGGCAGTCGGAACGGGATACGGTACGGTGGCGACCTTCGGGATTTTGATGTATCCGGCGGGAATCATTCTTGGTGCCGATCCAGTCGTCTTGCTTGCCTCGATTCTCAGCGGGGCGGTCTTTGGAGATAATCTTGCCCCTGTCTCGGATACAACGATTGTGTCAGCCACCACCCAGGATGCTGATGTACCGGGGGTTGTGCGCTCCAGGTTCAAGTATTCCATTGCTGCCGCAATCCCGGCCTTGACTTTGTTTGTACTCTTGGGCGGAGGCGGTGACATAGGGAGTCCCGATGCCATGGCCCAGCTTCAGGAACAAGTGTCACCAAACGGCCTGCTATTACTGATTCCGTTTGCACTTGTCCTGTATCTGGCATTATCCGGACACCATTTGCTTACATCCCTTACCTGGGGAATCGTGGCATCCATCGCGTTTATTTTCATTACAGGAACACCATTTACAGAAGTCATTCATATTTACAAAAATGATGCAGGCACGGCAGTGGTCGAAGGGGCGTTGATGAACGGGATTGGAGGCTATTTCAATATGGCGATTTTGATCCTCTTCATCCTGGCGGCTGCCCATCTGTTGGAAGCAGCAGGGACGATGGAAGTGATCAAGAATTTCTTCCTTCGCTTGATTAACAATGTAGTGCGAAGAGCAGAATTATCGATCTTTGGAATTGTCGCTTTCTTAAACATTTTCATCACCATCAATACGGCAGCAGAAATAGCTGCAGCACCTTTCGTCCGAAAAATCGGCTCAGAAATGAATATTCATCCTTACCGCAGAGCGAATTTACTGGACACCGTTTCTTCCTCTTTGGGATACATTTTTCCTTGGAGCGGCGGGGTGCTCCTTGCATGGTCGACAATCAAGGGAGCGGCAACAGACTATGACTTCCTGCCGGTTGTTAGCCCCACAGATGTGTTCCCATTCGTATTCCAGGGCTGGGGACTCCTCATCGTCATGCTGTTTGCGGCATTCACCGGCTGGGGACTACGATATAGCGGGAAAAACGGCGAGGAAATTAAACCGAAAGACTATCGTTAAGGGGCAGCAGGTGTATTGAATGCTCCTCTATACGAAGGAAACCCGACTCTTGTATGAGCGGGTTTTTTCTATTTCTCAATACGGTCCAGCCTGAATAATGAAAAATTTTCAATAAGAATGTAACCGTTCCTCCTCACTCTTCTTCCGATTCACTCCCATTAGAGTAACGTATTGATCCAGACTGAAATGATAGATCTCTGACCTGAAAATAATGAGTGAAAACGCACTTGTATAAAGGACAAGACTCATCAGATTCATATTTCCCGACAGAATGAAGTTGATGTGCATGAACAGACAAATAAGGATAGAAGGGATGGTGAATAACCCTGCTAGAAGGAACAGACCGATGATCATCTGTACGATGGGGATCATGTAGTTCAATACCATCACATACTCTAAAGCAAAATGTTCCAGGAACACCTTATAGAAGGTGGGGACAGTGGGGCTTTGAAGGGACTCCTCCAGATAACCCCTCAAAAATAAACCCGGTTCTGTAAACCACGACTTTCCAGTGATTTTGGTTACACCAGCCAGTAACCAGCCAACTCCAAAAAGAATTCGCATCAATACAATAATTGATGAGAATATTCCTACCTTTTCATTTTTTATGTTTTCCATGTGCTGCTTCTCCTTTCTACTTATTGGGTTACAGGAAATGTATGGATTTCGAAAAAGTTTGACTTGTATATAATAATTTACCTAACACATAAAAGTTTACCATGTGCAAAATATTTCGTAAGGGTAATTTGACCTATTCTATTATTCTTTTCTTTCACCATGGGTCGGTGGGCCTGAAATGGGAAAAATAAGGGAGGAGATGATTTTGAGGCATCTTTCATGTAGAAATGGGGCCTTCCTCCTGAGAACATATTGTGTCAGAAGAAAGACCCCATTTTTCATGGTCGGTACTCATATAGAAACGGATAAGACTAAAGTTATTCCTGTCGTTACTCTTTCTTTTCATCCTGAATCAAAGAGTGCAAGGTGTTTAATATTCCTTCAGAATAACGCCCAAGGGTAACTTTCGTATATTGGGATTTCGCTTCGGCCGTCGCATTTTCTACCAAGAAGCCATTCTCCACCGAGTGGAGCATGGCTAAATCATTGCCGCTGTCTCCAAAAGCGTACGCATGATTCTTGGTGACTTGGTACTTATGAAGCATGTAGTCGACTATTTTATCCTTTCCTGTCCCTAAAGGGATGAAATCGACATCGTAGCTGTCTTCAGGATCGCCGGCCATGGGATTGCATTTGTTGATATTCACTGAAATGCCATGATGGTCTGCTGCCTTTCTTATCGTCTCCAGATTGAACTCGTCGATGGAGGGGTTCTCCTCCCGGTAATAGAAGTTCTTCTTGTACGTTGAACCACCTAAATTCGTTTGTCCCTCCAGCACAATTCCGTGCTCGTTATCCAGATCGTTCACGATGCGTTCGACAACGGAAGAGGAAAACACCGTATCATCCAATGCTCTGCTCCAATCCGTATCCGTCTTATTAAAACAATTGTCGTGAAAATAAGTGATTTCAGTGCCTAAGCTGCTTGCAATAAAATGAGGCAGTAACGTAAGACCGCCTTTCTCCATTTTATCAATAACCGATTCTATGCTGCTGCCAGTGACCCATCCAAACACCATCTCCTGTTCCCTTGCCTGATGAAGCAAATAGTCTTCCAATGCACGAAGCTTCTCATGTCGGTACGAATCGATTTCATGAGGGAAGTATGTCTCGTCAAAATCAAAAAAGACGATCGTTTTGGGATTGCTGACTTCATTCACTCGGTTAAAAGTGCTGATTTTATTTAGGTACATGCTGGGACACCTCCATTCATTCTCTAAATACATATTACTATAATATGTAAAATCATGAAGAGCATTAATTCCTACAATGAGTTTCATTTTAACTCATTCACCTTGTCCGGCACCTGTTAGAAAGATATAATAAAAGTGGATCTTAAACATAAAGGAGGGAATATCATGCAATCGTTCACGTTAGACATCAAGGCAGAGAAAAAGTATCTCGTCTTCATGATGTCGATTTTTGGAATTTTAGCTGACAACGGGACAGGTCTGTCCATTTTTAGCTGAGATACCATAACGATGAACGAACGTATGATTTCCTGAGTATAGCGAAAGCCACGGGGAATGATTCCCTGTGGCTTTTTTGTTCCGGCTATTCAATTCACTTTATGTTTATGAGAGGAAGAAATTCAATGAAAAAGAATACGATCATTTTATTATATTTTTATCTGTTTTTTGCCCAGCTGTTCTTTGACCGGGCATTGTGGGTCATTTACCTTGGCGATAAGGGCATGACCTTCGGTGAAATCGGGATATTGGAGGCGCTGCTCCATCTGGCCATCGTCCTGTTCGAGGTGCCGACGGGGATGATCGCTGATTTATACGGGAGGAAGATCAGCCTGTTCATCGGCAATGTGTTCAGTCTCCTTTATGCCCTGTTCATGCTGATGAGCGGGTCGTTTTCCCTGTTTACCCTGGCCTTTTTATCCATGGGGCTCATGGTGACGTTCCATTCAGGTGCCGAGCAGGCATTTGCTTATGACACTCTGAAACAGGAGAAGCGCGAGAAGGATTACACGAGGGTGATTGGAAGCATGACGGCGATTTCCCTTCTTTCCTTGAGTCTTGCGAAATTCCTCGGAGGATTCATGGCGGAAATCAGCTGGGAAGTGGTATATGGCTCCACCATCCTGACCCATGTCCTGGCGGTGATCCCGCTGTTGTTCATGAAGGAACCGGAACGGGAGAAGACGGAGGATATCGGGGGACGCTGGTACCATCAGTGGGTTCACCAATTCAA
This sequence comes from Bacillus sp. RO3, assembly GCF_012911895.1. GTDB lineage: Bacteria > Bacillota > Bacilli > Bacillales > Bacillaceae_B > Rossellomorea. The sequence goes on along the minus strand of NZ_JAAXCV010000020.1, from coordinate 23,597 downwards.
ACTGGGTGTAGCGGTTTGGAGGAATAACCCGGTCATCCACCAGCCAGTCGTCCTGTTTATCCTTGCTGGTGCAGTCATGGTGATCATGGTCTTCTACGGACAGGAATATTTCATTCAATTAGGCTACTCGCCTATGGTCGTTGGGGCTGTGTTTACCATTGAAGGGCTCCTCGGCGTCGTGATGGCGAAAATCGCCTACAAGGTGGAGGAGCGGTTTGCGTTTTTCAATATTCTCTATTACGGCCTGGGTCTGTTTCTTGTCTTTTTCGTCCTGTTCATCTTTGCCACTGACTGGGCGATCCTCCTGTCGTTCCTGATTCTTGCCCAGCTGTTGAGCCTGTTCGAGCCGATTTTCAGTTCATTTGTTCAGAAGTTTCTGCAGAGCAACATAAGGTCCACCTTCCTGTCCCTTATCGGGTTAATGGAAAGTTTCGTCATCATGATCAGCTTTCCCCTGTTCGGATTTGCCATCGAGCGTACAGGATTTACCGACGGGTTCTCGGGCCTGTTGGTGATCTTCTTTACCCTGGCAGGGGGCTATTTAGTTGTTCAACGATTGAAAGTACAAAGGAATAAGTAATATCAGGAGCTTCTCACTGGTTGAGGAGCTCTTTCCCATTATTGAAACCTATGATTCATTCATAACGTATATTTGATAGAGCTGCGATTTACACTTGAGTAAACATATAGAGATTGGAACGAACGGTCTTGGCGGAAGTAAATATCAACAGTGCTGGTTCGTTTGCTTTCTTCATCTTTGCTGTTTTTCTCTCGAAAGGCAAAGGAGCATTTCTCATTGCGGGTTACAATGCCATGTCTGAAAGTGAGAAGGCTGCTTACGATGAACGCGCGTTGTGTAAATTTATGGGGAAAATGATGTTTGGTTTTAGCTTTAGCCTGTTATTATGGGCATTAAGCGAATGGTTTGACATTAAATTGTTGTTTATCACTGGATTGGGTTTGTTTTTAGGGCTCATTGTGTTTATTTTGGTTTACACGAATACAGGCAATAGATTTAAAAAGAAATGATGAACGATCGTCAAGGAGAATCAAAAGTAAGGTCCGTCCTTTAACGAGATAAAGGACGGACCTTACGTGTATTCACTGATTTTTCCTCTTTTCCACGCTTTCAATGGTTTCCCCGTTAGGAACACGATAGAGCCTGCTTTTCGGTTCATATATCTGTTGAGCAGGCCAAAGCCCGTGGTGTCCTGAGAAGAGGTAGCTGACGATACAGGCGATGAAGAAGTATTCCAGGCCCTTGCCGTCAAAAAGTTCGAGGGCCAGAAGGAAAGCGGCAAGAGGGGTATTGGCACCGCTAGAAAAGGCAGCAATCAGCCCAAGGGCGGCGAGAAAGGAAAGTGGTAGATCAATGAAGGCGTGAAGGGCATTGCCCAATGTTGCACCGATGAAAAAGAGGGGGATTGCCTCACCGCCGACAAATCCGCTCCCAAGACTGACGGCCGTAAAGACCAGCTTCGCCAGGAAAGCAAAGGGAGGGACGTCTTCTGTAAACGATTGCTCCAGCATCTCCAATCCACGGCCATTATAGTCTTGTGAACCTGCCAATGCCGTCAAGGCGACAATGATCAATCCTCCAAAGAAAGCCCTTTTCATATGGTTTTGCTTGAACCATATTTCCGAGACCTTTTGAATCCAGTGCCTCAGCTGACAGTACAGGACGGAAGTCAGACTGAAAAGAACGGATAGCAGACTGATGGTGATCACCGTCGTGATTGATAGATGAGGCAGACTTTGGATCATGAATTCTTCATGCTTATGTCCAAGCACGGCTGTCGTGACATAGTGGCCGATAAAGCTTGCTGTCACACAGGGAACAAGGGCTTCGAATTTAAGCCTGCCTAACGCAGCCATCTCCATACCGAAGACCGCCCCGGTTACCGGCGCACCAAAAGCAGCCCCGAAGCCTGCGCTGATTCCGCTCATGATCATCACGCCCCGGTCTGGTTTGTTCAGTTTAACCAGTCGTATGACGGCAGCAGCCACGCTTCCTCCCATCTGGATCGCGGCACTTTCCCTTCCAGTCGAGCCGCCGAAGAAAACCGTCAAGAAGGTGCCAAGGAAGACGATCGGACCCATTCTTACGGGGACCTCTTTCGTTCCATGAACAGCATCAATGACGAGATTATTCTCCTGGGCAGTGTCATGTAACGTATGATTCAGCTCAACCTTTCCAACCTTCATATACAGATAGCCGATCACTATCCCGGCAACAGGAAGGAAGAGGATCAGCCAGTCAGTCCGTTCCCGTACCTCCCCGAGATAATCATTTACATTTAAAAGGAAGGTCGTTGTGCAACCGACAATACTCCCAATAACGATTCCAAAGAAAATCCATCCACCAAGAGTGGAAATCATGTTGATGTACTTTGTTGATAACCCCATGTTTTCCATCCACCTCATTCCTGCCGTGCAGGCATGTCCATGTTATTGTTACCTGAAGTGCCGAATTTATTTGAGGAAGTAGAGGGCTACGTCAAAAGTTGAAACCATTTTCTGGTACAAACGTATACATGTTCATCACGATTGAAATGGAGGGACCAGCGTATGTATTGGTTACTGGATCTACTGGAGTCCATCGTTCAGCATTTCTACACCCGGACGGATGAACGGGATGGGAAGAAGTATCAGAGTAAAGAAGAAGAAATAGAAGATGGCTTCATTCATCTGTCTAGAGGAATCAAAGTGTTTGGCGTGGTGTTTGCTTTTATCATTATTTGTATCGGAATCTATTTTTGGACAGGCTATTGATTATTTTGGAACAGGTAAGCTATTCTGAAAGATGAATGAATGTTCATTTTGGGTGCTTTTAATAGAAATAACGTAAGATTGTCTTTTTTTTAGCTGGAATCAGGTGCCGGCTGGGTTTCCTATGAGCGTCAGCGGGATGGAAATGATGATAAGGCACCCCTTCGAGAAGGGATTGATCCTGACCGGACTATATTCAATCCCTATCACAACTAATTGATCCCGGCTGAAACGAATCGATCCTGTTTACAATTTATTAGTCCTCTTCTTCAATAATTGATCCTCGGTGTCGAATTTTCTTCACGCGAAGGTCGGCCAGAAGCCAAATGGAGGGGAGATTGGAAGAGAGTTCAAAAAGAAGGAGGTAACAGATGGTGCAAGTCGCCTTTAATAAGTTTCGGGATGGAAAGTCAATGATGGTGGCATCTCTCATCCTGGGGGTATTACTCGGCACATTTGCCAAGTATGCAGACGGAACGGTTGTGGGGTGGATCGGGACTCAGTTGGGTGTTTGGGTTTTGATAGCCACGTTCATCGTGATGGCGAGCCGTACGCCACTCCGAGCTGCTTTACATACGCTTGTATTCTTCCTTGCCATGCTCATGGCGTACTATATCTATTCAATGATATTATTTGGTTTTTTTCCTACCCATTATTTTCTCCTTTGGACAGCCGTTGCTCTCGTTTCCCCATTCGGTGCGTACATGGTCTGGTTTGCCCGGGGAAAAGGGTGGAGCGCCGCTTTTTTCGCCGCCTTGCCCATCAGTGTGCTTGTCTTTGAAGGTCAGAGCTTTTTCTATACCTTTTCCATTGTCAGCGGGTTTGACATAGCGGCGGCAATCCTGTTGTTTGTCCTTTTACCCAAGGATCATTTACAACGTGTAAGACTGCTGCCTGTCCTTGTTGGACTCTTAGTTGTGTTCAAATATTCAAATATATTTTATTTGATTCCGGTCATGAGTTGAGGTTACGGAGGCTGTCATGGAATAAAAATAGCGCATTTCTGAATACGAAATGCGCCAGAATCTTACTTCAATTTCTTCAGAACAGCGTTAAGCATCGCTTTTTGATTTTCAATCCCCTTCAGTGCATGTTCAACGTTTCTGCTATATACTGAAAGGATGCTTTGCCCGTAAGTCGTGCCGGGAACGGCCCACTTCCCGTTGAGGTCCGTCCAGTTAATAGCGCTGCCTCTTTTGACGAGTGAGAACCTTGGATCGACGAGTGTCTGACCTTGTGGAAGGGGCTTGGTAGAGGCATAGGCATACAGATGCTGAATATGGGCAATGACGCCTTCTTCTGGTGTATTGAAAGTTGCTCCGTCATTTCCGGGACCCGTTGTTCCGATGCCTGCGTAATTATTTTGGCTCGGCTTCACCTGTCCGGTAAATCGGAAGTAGTTGGTTTCATGAATGGCCTGGGCGTAGGCGATATCCCCTCTCATGCCATAGATATTTCCGTAGCGGATATAGTACGCTCCTAATAAAGGAGCATTCGGGTTAACGGTTCGTACAAACGCGTCCAGTTGATCGGCCCTTAATTCAGACGGGCCAGAGATGGAATACTCCACACCTGGTGGCTTTGGCGGATCTGGCTTGGGGGTAGGGGGAGGAGGATCCTGAGCTCCCACAACTTCAATAAAGGCTTCAATCCCGATTTTCTTCAAATCCTCCACTTGATTCTCAGCATTTTCTTTATTGGAAAATGCCCCGGTTTGAACCCTGTAATACGTTTTGCCTGATATGACCACTGAATCAATAAAGGAATCGAATCCTTTTCCTTTTAATTCGTTCATTCGATCTGTCGCATTGGTTGTTTTCGTGAAAGAACCAGCGATCACTTTATAAAGCGTGCCATTGATGGATTTCTTAGATAAGTTCAGAGCTTTTGCCACCCCGGTGACGATGCCCTTGACCACCCTGTTCCGGAAGTCCCCGTTATTCATGAGGGCCAGGTCCTTTGGATCGTCGATGAACAGGATTTCTAACAGAAGGGAAGACATCTTCGTTTCTCGGAGCACATGGAAATTCGCTCTCTTTTTCCCTCTGTCGATCACATTATAAGCCGGTTTAATGGAAGCCATCACCTCATCATGGATGATCTTCTGGTTGGTAAGCGTCTGAGAAGGAACGGCTCCGTTAAAGACGAAGCTCTCGAATCCGCTCCCCCCACCCGCGTTATGATGGATGGATAGATAAAAGTCCGCATTCTTTTGATTGGCAAGATCCGTCCGCTGGGATAAAGCCAGTGCTGAGTCTCCGGTTCTCGTCATCGCCACATTTACATTGTACCCGGCTGTCAATTGATCTCTCACAGCCAGTGCTGTTAACAAATTGTATTTCTTTTCCTCATTTCCTTTATAGGTCGCTCCGGGATCGGAACCACCATGTCCAGGATCTAGTACAATTGTTTTCATTTAACACCCTCCTGAGTATATGGTACATAGTACTATATTCCTGGTCAGACAGGCTCGATTGGACAAATTGGTAAAAAATGTATATTAAGGTTGGCGGCATGATTTGTTCGTTCATCGTCTTTTCGACGACATTTGGTCCCTCATAATCTAAAAAAGCTCAGAGTTTAGAACTCTGGGCTTTCTGGCTTAGTAAGATGATTGATTTGTAAACCATTCATCCTCTAACACACTGTATAGGAACGAATCCCGCCACCCCTCTTTTAGCTTTATATGATGACGGATCCTTCCCTCTTTGGTCATGCCGACCTTCTCCAGTACTTTGGCAGACCTACTATTCCTGGGGTCACACGTAGCAGCGATGCGATGAAGTGCACACCTTTCAAACCCGAATGTTAAAAGTAAGACAGCCGCCTCAGTAGCATATCCCTGCCCCCAATAATCGGGATGTACGATATATCCAATTTCTCCTGATCCATTTTGTTCATCTTTAATCGTTAATTCTCCAGCACCAATCAACTGGTCATGTTCTTTATGTATGATCGCCAGGACATATCTAGTCCGGTTTTCCTTACGGGCATCTTCTAGTATCTGCTGAACAAAAGCCTTCGTATCGTCTTCTGAATTAGGTCCCCAAGGTTGATACAGGCTGACTCTTTCTTGTGAAGCGTAGGCATGGACATCCACCCAATCTTCTTCTGTCATCTCTCTCAGATAAACTCTGTCACTGGATATTATTATGCTCATATAGTCTATATTTCCTTCAAGTATTGGAGTAAACTCTCAACCTCTTTAGCGTCTGCGTTTTTCTCTAACGCATTTTTATAAAGGCTGTAAGCTAAAGGGTCATTCTCCTGGAGCCACTTAAATGACTTTTTGGGACCTAGATACCATAATCCTTTTAGTTCAAAATAGATTTCTAAGCTGTCTTTCAGCATCCAATAAAACCTGTAATTCCCTTCCAAATCATTCTTATTGGATCGCACGTACATCTTATTCAGCCATTCCTTTAGAAAATCTTTTTCTTCCTCAGAAAGTTTCTTCGGACCTTCATTCCATACAGTCTCGATTTTGGACAAGAACGATTCAGCCATTCCTTTATCATCCAATAGTACTTTGCCTTTATGTACCCGTAAAAATGTTTCGGCATGATCCATCTGGTCACTGTGATAGACCCAGACATCTAATTGTTTGCCATTAAACAACTCCACGTCGTTTTTATCTTCTGTATGATCTGAAAAACATATGATATCGATATCACTTTCTTTGGAATAATCGCCTGTATGGTATGAACCATATAAGATGATGGTGTGGCAGTTATATTTTTGTTTTACGTATGTTTTTATCTGTTCTACTAACCTATCTATGTTCACATTCAATCCCCCGATTCGAAAATGCTCATGTTTGCCGTGGAATGGGCCCTATTGCAGATGCCTTTACTAAAAAAAGCCTCTTTATGGAAACAACGCTTCAACCTTTAAAGCCATTTCTTTAGGTTTAACATCAATGGATGATAATCTATTTACATCAACCCACACCGGCAAATACGTTCCTCTATCCCTTTTTTTATCTATGTACTCTTCACCTTGACCCGTCCCGAATACACCTTCCATGATTTCAGATAGGAAAAAGGATTGAGTGCCGTTGAATTCAATTTCTGCCATGCAGTGATGTACCTTAACCTCTACACCCAATTCTTCAAATGCTTCTCGTTTAGCTGCTTCTTCAGGCGTTTCTCCTTCTTCTATTCCACCACCGGGAAACACATAATACATTTTCCCCTCTCTCATTCTTCTAATGAGACCAACCTTATGATTCTCTATGATTACTACGGAAGCTCTATCTCGCATTATTCTTAACCCCTTTCACAAACAGAATAAGGTTGACAAAGGTTTTACTATAATCCTGCTTATTTCATTCATTTTAACATAAATTTCCTATCCCTTCGTGTGTACTGACTCATCCATGTCCATTCTTCATCAAATGAGAAAAAAACATTGTCCCCATCACCACTATTTGGAATAATTGGTATCAAGGCTATACGACTAAGACGTGTAAGGGAGATGTACATGATGAGATTTCTCTGGGCAGGAATGAATCTCCTCCTCCCGTTCCTGGTATTGTTCTTGGCTTTTGCTACCTGGATCGGGTACATTGCTGAAGACATCAGGGTGTCCTATCACTTTAAGTGGGGAGCCATTCTCCTTTTCTTGGTGGGATACGGGGTGCAGTTTTATAAGAAAACCATCGGTGTGATCATCCTGATAGTAAGTCTGGTTCTTTGGTTTTTAGTGTAGAGACAGAAAATAGAAGAGGTGTTTCGTTGAAAGAGTTTAGGTTGTTTTCAGAGACTGAAAGATTACGGATACGGCCATTGAAGGTCGAGGATTATTCCAACTGGCTTCATGAATTCGAAAGCAGGTCCCCTTCCTTGAGCCGGCATGATGTAGGAAAGATGGATATGACTGAATGCACGGAAGAGTGGTTTAAGCAGCTGGTCAGTAAACACCAGGAACAGGCCTTGGAGGATATCGCCTACATATTCGGTGTGTTCAGAAAAGGGGACAACACGCATCTGGGGATGGTGGATTTCTCCACGATCGAAAGAGATGCTTTCCAATGGGGAAGGATCGGGTACACCATACACAATCAGCACTGGAAGAACGGATACGGAAAAGAGGCAGTGAAGCAAGCCTTGCATCTCGCCTTTCATGAACTGGGGTTCCACCGGATCGAGGCTCATATCAATCTTGATAATGCTCCCTCTATCAAACTAGCTGAACATGTGGGAATGGAGTTTGAATGCGTGAGGAAAGGGTTTATCCATGAACACGGTGAATGGACGGATCATCTGATCTACTACATAAATGCAAAGGAAGAGTCGGGGAAATAGCGGTTGTATGAATGGTTTTTGTAAACCGAATGAATCCTTCGCCATGAACGTGGAAGGTGATGTAGGGGCCGATCCTTTCTGGTGCGCGGAATGCGGCTGCAATTTCGATATAGAAGAAATGCCCATATCACAAGAGTTGAAGCTGGAGTGGGGACAATGGGCATCTGAGTACGGTAAGTGGATCGATTGGAGCTTAGATCAGCTGATTCCAAATGGTATTGCCATGGAAGAAGAACATAACAAGCAAGGTCAACAGGTAACGGATCGAACCAAGGGGGAGCTTGGTGGGAAATACAGAATCACCTTTTCAGCTTCTACGATGGGGAGAAGGTATGCCTGTAAGAACCAATCATGATAGAGGGACTGAAACCATGAATCAACAATCACTCATGTTAACTGGAAAGAAGCAATTGGAATGGATGAAGGAAGAAATCAAAAGGATCAAGGAAGATGAAATCCTGATTCGTACTGTTGCCGGGGCCATCAGCATCGGGGCAGAAATGCCGCAATATGAAGAGTCTGATGTAACCGATCAGAATCCCCGATATCCAAGGGGAACCGGCTACGAAAGCTATGGCAGGGTGATGGAAACGGGAGAAGGTGTCACAGATATAAAAGCAGGGGATCATGTGCTTGCATTCTATGGCCACAAGCAGGCAGCCGTGGTCAAGGCGAATAAAGTCGTCAAGGTGCCGGGGGATGTTCCTTATGATCACGCCCTCCTGAATACCTTATCGTGTGACGCAGGGAAGGGTGTGCTGAAGCTCAAGCCTCGTAGGAAGGATAAGGTCCTGGTCACCGGTGCAGGTACCATGGGGCTGTTGACCCTTCACTTTCTAAAGAGCTATATGAAGGTCGAGCGTGTTGACGTGTTAGAGCCCGATGAATCCAGGCGGGCAGTGGCTCATACGTTTGGGGCCACACAAACCTATGGGGACAGGGGACAAGTGCCTGAAGCAGTATATGATTACGGCTTGGAATGTTCCGCAAGCAGTGATGCTTTTCAGGCACTCCTTCGATCATTGAAGCAGCGTGGAGAGGCTTGTATTCTATCGGATGGCAATAAGGATTTATTTTTCCTTAATGAGGCCTTCTACGAAAGGGAGTTAAAGATTGTCGGATCCAGTGATGGCTGGGACTACCGGAAGCATTCCGAATGGTTTTTTAAGGAGCAGGTCAATGCCCCTTATGTAACCAGGATTTTCGAGCATGCCATTTCATCCGAAGATCTGATCGAATGTTTTGCAGAGCTCAGCGAAAGAAAGATCAAGCCTTTGAAGGTGTTGGTGAGGTATGAAAAGGATTAAAACAAACAGGGGGGCAAGGGAATGAAACTCATCCTGCTATTCGGACCGCAAGCCGTCGGTAAAATGACGGTTGGCCAGGAATTAGAAAAAACGACAGACTTAAAACTGTTTCATAACCATATGACCATTGAACTGCTTCAGCCTTTCTTCGGATTTAGTGAAGAAATGTGGAGGCTTTGCAGTAGGATGAGAGAAGAAATTTTTGAAGCCTTCTCGAAAAGTGATCAATACGGGATGATTTTCACCTTCATGTGGGCATTCAACGAAGAAGAGGACTGGAAGTGGGTTGAGAAGGTCACGAATATATTCGAATCAAAAGGGGCGGAAGTGTACTTCGTAGAGTTAGAGTCGGACCTTGAGGTGAGGCTGAAGCGGAATACCACACCGAACCGGCTGCAGCATAAACCGACTAAACGCAATGTGGAGGATTCTGAGAGACGATTGCTCGCTTCCCTCGACAAGCTACGCCTGAATTCAATAGAAGGTGAAATAACGAAAGAGAACTATATAAAGATCAATAATACGGATTTGAGTGCAGAAGAAGCAGCGGAAAGGATCAAACTGGAATTTCAGCTTTAGCACAAAGGGTTCATCCTGTTTTTATTACCACGAAATAATTGCTGTAGAGGAAGGGGATCTCACATGTCACACAAGGATAACGAAGAAATCCTGACCGGCGGAAATGTCTCAACCGTCTATCGTTCAGGAAATACCGTTCGACGGGACGTAAAGCCTGGCAGTGCCAGGATCCATAAGCTGTTACAACATCTGGAGAAGAAAGGATACACGTATTCGCCAAGGTATTTAGGGATGGATGAACAAGGAAGAGAGATTTTATCCTTCATTGAAGGGGAAGCAGGGAATTATCCCCTGAAAGACTATATGTGGTCGAATGACGTGTTAAACGAAATTGGGAAGATGCTGAGACGCTATCATGATGCTGTGAGAGATTTTCCCATTGACGAAAGCTGGAAACCTTTAGACAACACCCCTCAACCAGTTGAGGTGATATGCCATAATGATTTTGCCGTGTACAATATTATCTTCAATCAGGAAAGGCCGGTTGGGATCATTGATTTCGATATGGCTGCTCCCGGTCCAAGACTCTGGGACATCGCCTATACTCTTTATACATGCGTCCCGTTGAGCAGAGTCCATCATTCCGAGACAGGGGAAGCGGTCTATTATGATTCCTTGAAGGACAGAGACCGAATCAAAAAAAGAGTGGACCTGTTCTTTGAATCGTACGGTGAGGGACTGAAGGAAGGGTATGTGGAGATGGTACTCCGTCGATTGGAAGGCTTATGCGAAACGATGAAAAGAAAAGCAGGGGAGGGCGATCGTGCTTTCCAAACCATGATAGAAGAAGGGCATCTTGAACATTACCAGAAGGATATTGCCTTCATTCGTGAACACGGAAAAGAATGGGTGTAGGTCATGATGATTTGAAGAATAGGTTGTCCCGGGACAACCTCTTCTTTCTCATTCCGTAAAAGCTTCTGGGTAATGCACGACTCCTTGCGCATGTCGAAGGGAATCCTCCTTCAATTCAAGGGCCATAAATACTTCATCGGGAACGTCAAAGGGAGGTCTTATATTCCATGAACTCGCGCGCCTGAATCCGAATTTGGGATAATAGTCTTTGTGCCCCAACACAACCACCGAAGCATATCCGATCTCTTCCGCCTTTTCCAGGGCTTTACGAATCAACCGGCTGCCGATGCCCATTCCTTGATAGGAAGGGGACACCGACACCGGGGCAAGTGCCAAAGAATCAGTTACATTGTGACCATGGGCAATGGTGATCTTCGATAATAGCACGTGTCCGACCAAACCATCCTCCTGATCGACAGCCACCAATGAAAGCTCAGGTATAAAGGCATCGGATGTTCTCAATCTCTTTACAAGGAGGTGTTCTTTCTTGTCGCTGAATTCCGCATGTAAAAACGCTTCTTTCGTCAGTTCTTCGGTTTTGATATAGTCTTCAGGGCGTTCCTGCCTCATGATGATATCCATTTACAGTCTCCTCTTCATTCTCAATTTATTGCTCCAGCTCCAACGGTAAAAAAGCATACTCCCCGTCCCTCAGTACCCCGCACTTTCGGACCGGGATGGGACGTTTGAAAATCGGTCCGTCGAGGACGGTGGTATGGAACTCGCCGCCTTCTCCGCACGGATCGATCCCCCTGGATTCTAGCTCCTGTATGTACTCGTGGGTTAAGATGCGTCCTAAATCGTCCTCCTGCATACCCAGTGAGAGATTGACGGTGACAATGATCGTGACAAAGCCCAAATCGATGAACTCCGTCACGGCTTCATGATGATCCATCTCCCACAGGGGCATGCCGAGCTTTAACCCAGCCTTTCCTGCCACCTTTTCATGCCAGCAGCCATGGCGGGGCATATCGAGATCACCGTTTACCAACACTTCAGCCCCCTGCTTCTTCGCCCTATCCAATAGCTTCATGAATTCTCTTTCGTAATCTGCCCAACTTGCACGGGCGCTATAAAGAGGCAAGCCGATGGATTCCGCCTGTGCTCGGATCAGCTCCGGAGGCATGCCGTGGGATCTCGAGCGCTCCCCCTGTTCTTCGAGCATCACAATCAGTCCCATCGCTTCTCCGACCTTCATCGATTTATAGAGGGCTAAGACGCTGTCTTTTCCTCCGCTGAAAGAAGTGATGAATGGACGGCCATGCGCTCCATTTTTCCAATCACTAGATTCCGTCATGAGTCTTTTTCTCCTTTTCTTATCAGATTCTCATCTTATTGTATCAGAAAGCGACCTTTTCATTTGATCCTTTCAGAGCTGTTTTGCCGAATTGTGAAAATATTCTCTCTCTTCCCTGTTTTTTTTGCTAATATAAAAGAAACATAGAACAGTTAGGGAAAGGTAAAACGATGAGCATACTAAAAGATTTCTTACTGCAGCTGACCCTTATGGTCATACCGATATTCAGTTATTTTACCTTTATTCTGGAGCGGGTGAAAAAAGATCAAACGATCAAGATCATCATGACCCTCCTGTGGGGTATGTCGATTCTCCTGTGCATGTCCTTTCCCGTAGAGTATGGGGAAGGTGCACGCCTGGATATCCGGTTCATCCCCCTTTTACTCGGCACCTTATACCTTGGGGTCTGGCCGGGAATCTTTCTTTCTGTCCTGATCATCCTGTATCGGCTTTGTCACGGGATGAGCACAGGGGTATATACGACAGTACTTGTATTAATTCTGTTTCTTCCTGTTATCCTGTATGTTCAAAAAACGTTTATCCGTGTAAATAAAGATAAAAAGGTGCTGATGGCCATCAGCTTGACCCTTGCTTACTGCTTCACGGGGATGGTTTTATCAGGCCTGCTCAACGGCTTCTCACCTGATTCAATAAAGGTGCAGAGCATACACCTGCTCTTTATGATGGGGGTTTCGTGGTTCTGCATCGGGCTGATCGAGAAAATCAGGGAGATCCACCAACTGCGTCTGGACGTACAGGATGCCGAGAAATTCAAGGTCATCAGTGAGCTGACCAGCGTATTTGCCCATGAGATCAGGAACCCCATGCAGGTGACACGTGGATTTCTACAGCTTCTCGATGAGCCGGATCTCCCTCACAGAAAGAAGGAATTCATTAAAATATCCCTTGAAGAATTGGACCGGGCCAACGACATCATTCACGATTTCTTAGCCTTTGGAAAACCGTCCGTAAACACAAATGGAATCATCAATGCAGGGGAACAGGTTCAGCGGTTGGCCACACTCATTCAAACCTTCAGCGTCAATCAGCTGGTGGAAATCAAAACGGATATCCATCATGACTGCTGGATCGAGGCCAATCCCCAAAAATTGAACCAGTCCCTGATCAATATCCTGAAAAATGCCGTGGAATCCATGCCGAATGGCGGTACGGTCTGGGTCACCTGTCATCCCCTTGATGACAAAAGGATCCAAATCACCTTCAAGGATCAGGGGATAGGCATGGACCAAAAGCAGATCGACCGTCTCGGATCACCGTATTATTCGTTGAAGGAAAAGGGGACGGGCCTCGGCATGATGGTCAGCTTCCAAATCATCCGTTCTTTTAATGGAAGAATCATGGTGAAAAGTGAAGAGGGCGTCGGAACGGAATTTGTCATTGAGCTCCCCCGGGCCGAGAGGAAATGAACGATCAGACGTTGGAGCGTCTGGTCTTTTTTTGAGTAAAGGATATTCGACAAGGAGGATAGATGTTTCTAAATCAGGATCAATTTATTTTTGGTTGGAATGAATAAATTTGAAAGAGGATTAATAATTTTTTATCGGGATTAATAAACCTGAAAGAGGATTAATAACGTTAAACCATATGAAACGATCGGCACAAATAGGATGCGTCACTGCGTTGTTCATCTTTTTTTATTAAGGAAAATGGTCAGTTATGGGCTAAAATCAGTAAAAAATAAAATGGGAGGAATCTTACATGCACTATTGAATAGTACATACATAAGAACAACCCCATATAGGAGTGATAACAGAATGAATGAAGGATCTGTAAAAGAATTAACCGAACTGAAACTGATAGGATACAGAGTGTTGTGTGCCGGGGAGAGGTATGCGGAGGAAATTCCCAAGGCAGCGATAAGGCTGAAAGAAAGAGAGGGGGAAATCAAACACGTCCTCCACCCGGGCCGACAGATAGGAGCCTTTATCGTTGAGGCACCTTCATCAGAAGAAGACGGCTATTGGATCGGTGTGCAAGTAAGGGAATACGAAGACACCCCTGATAATATGACGACCTTGACCATCCCTCCCCAACGATATGCAAGCATCCTCCATAGAGGACCCAATCATCAAATAAGGGAGAGGTATGAAGAGCTGCACCGCTGGATCGAAGAGGAAGGATACACCCGTTCTCATGAGAGCTGGAATCTCGAAATATATGAGAAGGAGAACGATCCGGAGCATCCCGGTGATATGAGGGTGGAATTATACGATTCGATAGTAGGATAAGGATATTAGTAGACTGCGGGACTCCATGATGGAAATGGAGTCCCGCTTATATTTACCCGGGAATCCAAAGCTTGGAAAAGTCAAAATGCCCGAATGAGTGGAATTTTACATCCTTGATCATGGGGTGAAACGTTCTTGTCTTTATAGGATGATGCTGGAAGAGTAAGAGATTGTGTTCACGTATATGCTCTTCGATGTCAACCATGATCCTTTCCCGGTTTTCAGCTTCCTCCTTTTTGAAGATTTCCAGTTTCTCATCGATCCATTTAAGTGAATCAAGTGGGAACATCCTTCTGAATAGAAGGGTATCGTTATAGAAAGCAGCCAGGAAAGACATATGGGGATCGAGGGAAGAAACTTCTCCCATGAAAATCAGGTCTGCTTCCCTGTCTATGTCCCGAAGATAAAAGTCAGGAAACGTAAAGGAATGGAGGACGAAATTGATTCCATATGCTTCACCCTGCCTTTTAACCCAATCGGCCACGTTAAAAGCTTTTTGATAATACATATGATATAGGTTGATCGGTTCACCATCATATCCCGCTTCGTCCAAAAGGGACTGAATGGCTTCAGGGTCCTTCTTCTGGGGGGAGGACCGCTCATTCACAAAGCTGCTTGCTTCGACCCAATGCTCCCAGCCAAGGTCCCTTGCGATCCGGTTGATATCCATTAAATGATAGAGGGCCTTTCTGAGGGAAGGATGTTGAATGACGGTTTGTCTCCTTAAATTGAACATCAGGAATCGGAACCCAGTTTCAATTTCGTGTTTGCTCAACACTTCTTCATTCGTTGGATTCTGAACAGTGAAATCCACAATGTTCGCTGCATCCTGGCTCACTTTGTAAAAGTGGAGCTCGTCCAGGAGGGGCCGTTGAAGAAAGTAGCGGTCAAATGCCTCCAGGACCAATTTGTTTTCTGAGCGTTCCTTTAATGAAAAGGGGCCGGTGCCGATCCATTCGTCTTCATGGAAAGGAAAACGGGAGGGAAGGATACAGAAATGAGGGGAAGCAATGTACCGTAAGAAGAAGGGATTCTCCTTCTTCAATGTGATGACTACTTTATAAGGACCGGGGCATTCCACCTTCTCAATATCTTCTGCAAGCCATTGATGGGAGGAATCCCGGCTGGTTTTGATCCGTTCAACAGTATAAGCCACGTCTTTGCTTGTCAATGCTTCCTGATGATGAAAGAATACCCCTTTTCGCAAATGGAACGTCCATTTCCTGTTTCCCTCTGACTCAAAGTGGTGAGCGATATGGGGAAGAATCCGGTCTTTTCGTTCATCATATTTGACCAGGGTATCTCCCAGGTACTCGAGTAGATGGGACTCAAAGGAGATCGATACCTTCAGGGGGTCAAGAGTTGTAAGGTCCCTGGAGATAAAGGCATGGAGAACATCCTTGGATTCCATACCCTGATGATAACCGAACATCTCCCGTATATCTGAGGAAGCCTTAGCGATCCACGATTTTGGAATGGGAAGTCTCAGGAGTTGTGCAGCCTGATCGAGCTTCCCGTTTTCCATACAGTCTTTCATGAAGTCCTCTACTTCTTTCTGAAAGGGCTCCCTGAACGTTAGTTTTGAAGGGTTCCCTCTTCCGGCACCGGGAATGTAGGTAAGCCTTCCGGACTCCTGGAGCTGATGCAGGATTCTTTTCACATTCTTACTTGAACAAAACCATCGTTCCTCAAGCTCTTTCAATTTAAAGGAGCATTCTCCATTCACTTCCCGTTCCAGAAAGTGGGCCCTCATCACAAAATAGCGGTCATTCATTTCCATACTCCTCCTAAAAGGGGACATTATTTCCTTTATTGTACCCTTTTTACCCCTTTTCTTCTAGCACATAATGGAAATGTAGAGGAGATGATACGATGTTTAAAACATTACACCCAAATATCAAAGTCAGGATTTATACGTCATTTTTAAGCCGGGTGGTGGGCTCAGCTGTTTTCCCATTCATGGCCATTTATTTCACGAAAGAAATCAATGCTTCCGTTGCAGGGATTCTTCTATTCATTCAGGTGGCGGTTCAGTTTCTTGTAGGATTGTACGGGGGGTACCTCGCCGATATCATAGGCAGGAAGCGGCTGATGGTGGTTGGTGAAGCCATGAAGGCAGCGGCATTTGCAGGGCTGCTAGCGGTCAATTCCCCCATCTACACTTCTCCATGGATCACGTTTATCATGCTGCTCTTGATCGGTGTTTCATCAGGGATTGTCAATCCTGCCTCCGAAGCCATGCTGATAGATGTGAGCACGAAGGAAACAAGGGCATTCATGTACTCCGTCAATTACTGGGCTGTGAACCTGTCCATTATGATCGGTCTGATGATCGGAGGCTGGTTCTTCGAGCATCATTTCTTTGAATTGATTGCGGTCCTTCTCCTGATGGGGTTGGTGACACTTTGGATGACAGCCGCCCTGATCGTCGATACGTACCAGGTTAAAAAGGTAAAAGGTGAAGGGAGCTACGGGATCAAGCCTCTTTTAAAGAGCTATGGTCTTGTCATGAAAGATTGGACATTCATGGCCTTTACCTTCGGGGGAATCGCGATTCTATCCATCGAATTTCAACGAAACAATTTCATTTCCGTCAGACTGGAAGAGGAAATCATCCCGCAAACGATCGGGTTATTTAACCTGATCTCGTTTGAAATGGATGGGATTCGGTTATTGAGCGTGCTGACCGTCGTCAATACCCTGATGATTGTCCTATTCACGGCTGCTGCTGCGAAATGGATCACCGGCAGAAAAGAGGAGCCCATCATGTACACCGGATTCATCTTATTCGGACTTGGCTACTTCTTCATGGCCTTCAGCAACCACGTTCTCACACTCTTCCTTTCTGTCATCGTCCTGACCATCGGAGAACTGCTCTATGTGCCAACAAGGCAGTCCCTCTTGGCTGATATTGTCGATGACAGCAAACGCGGGGCCTATATGGCCATGAACGGATTGGTGTTCCAGGTCGGTAAAATGATTGGGGCTGCCGGCTTGATTGTCGGAAACATCATTGGCGGAATGGCTATGGGCGCAGGGTTTTTAGGACTGGTCGTCCTGGGGATCTTCTTTTCCAAGGTTGCCTTGAAGAGTGCAGGGAAAGATACACCTGTTGTGAAAACGGAAGCGGCTGTAGGGAAATAAAGGAGAGCGTAAGGTTATTTTTGAAGAGCTTATCGATAACCGGGTAAGCTCTTTTTTTATAAATATTCTGAAAACCCGAAACTTTTTCCCCTTCCATCTCGTAGAATAGCCACCAGAGGAGTGGTTAGATAGATGAAAAAAACGTTGGGTGGGCAGTGGTTTCAGCTGTAGTCATTGGACTACTAGTGTGGGGGGCAAGTGTCCTCATCCCGTTCCCGTATAGCGAATGGAGTTTCTTTATCGGCCTCGGTTTGGCGGTAGTCCTCTTCTATTTTAGCAGCAGCGGCGGAACGTTATCGAAGGGAGCCACGCTGGAAGCAAGTGAAGCGGTTTGGAAGGTTCAAAAGGAAAATGAGATGAAAACGAATGTGGGTGGCGTGTTTTACGGAGCGGTACTATATACAGTCATCAGTTTCGTCGTGATGATTGTCACCTATTTCTAAGGGCAGGGAATGTACAAGAAAGCCATCATCCAAGATGATGGCTTTCAAGCTGGTTTCTCTCATCAGGTTGAAAACCAGCTGCCATTCAGCGCTTTTATATATCTTTCGGCAGAACGTTGGACTGCCTGATCGGCGTTATCCGGGATTTCCCGATGAAATGCATTGTAGAGTTGATTATATGAGAGAGGTTTGACGGCCCGTGCCATTGCCCCGACTTTTTCTGCAGGTAAGGGAATCAGGTTGGGATAGCTGTACATAAAGCTCACCCATTGCTGGTCTGCCACCACCTGAATGATGTCCCCCGTAAGGAGAACCCCCTGATTGGTACGGGTGTTTTCCCAGTGTAAGACCGCCCCTCCTTTAAAATGTCCACCAAGGCGATAAAGGGTGATTCCATTCGATAGTACGTTGGATTCTCCCTTCCAGAAGATGATGCGGTCACTAGGGTCCTGCACCCACTGCCAGTCATCCTCATGAATATAGATGGGGCAGTCGAATGTCTTGGCCCATTCAGCCTGTGTGGAATAATAATGGGGGTGGGACAGGGCAATGGCATCGATGCCTCCGTCCTGTGACAAAAGCTCTTTTGTAGCCTCATCCAGATAGGAAATACAATCCCACAACAGCCTATACCCCTGCTCTTCCAGTAAGTAGGCGGTTTGTCCGATCCCGAACCTGGGCTCGGTTGTGATGCTTGTCAGTCCAGGCTGTTCATGGATCAGGCGGTTTGAATAGATGCCGGATTCCTTCATTTCCATTAAGGTGGTCCACGTTTGCCCGTCGGGGTGGACGTACTGCCTCTCTTCCATACAAATCACGCAGCCGTCGGGCTCCTGATCGGATGGTTGATATTGGGTGCCGCAAGTGGTGCATACATATTTTTTCATAAGAAAATTCCTCCTGTAAGATGTGGTTACTTCCATTATATGGACCATAAGAAGTGGAAAGTAGTGTAAAATAAGGTAAGCATCTACTTACGAGGGTAAGCAAATGAGGAAGGAGCCATGGAAGGTGATCGGTGAAAAAGTAAGAAAAGCAAGGCGTGAAATCGGGATATCCCAACAACAGCTGGCAGGTGAAATGGTGATGACCCGTTCCTATATCAGCATGGTGGAGAATGGGCATACGATTCCAAGTGAACAGACATTGGAGAAACTCGCCTTTCACCTGCAAAAGCCTGTCCACTATTTTCAAGGAGAAGCCAGGGAGTATCATGAAGTGGTGGGGGCAGCCTATCTCAGGCAGGCAGAGCAGTTGATCGGACAAGGGAATGCAGAGGACGGGTTTGTATGGCTGGACCGCCTGGAACAACTGAAGATGGATGATTATCTTTGGGTTAAGGCTTTCCTTATGAGAATCGATTTCTGGATCTCGAAGAAGCAGTATGACCAGGCGTACCACTGTTATATGGAAAGAAAGCAGTACCTGGAAAAGGTCGGTGACCGCCTTCTCCGGTATGACGTACAGATGAAAGTGGCAAAGCTCTACTTCAGGATGGAACGGTTTCACGATTCCATTGCCCATTATCAGCAGGCGATCCAGCTGGTGAAGGGGCTCAAGAGCTATCACCGTTCCATTGCAGAAACCTATACGTTTCTAGGAACATGTTACATAAGAGTCGGAAGTGTGGAGGATGCATTGAGTGTGTATCTGTCTGCCTTCGAATGTGCAAAGCTTGAAGGAGATGAGAAACAGCTTGGAGACATCTCCATGGGAATCGGGAAAGCGTATTTACATCAAAAAGATTACGTGAAAGCCAAGTCATGGACCGAAACATGTGTCGGGTATTACCAGCATCAAAGTCAAAAAGATCAGATGGCAGCTCTCTTCAATCTGGCAGCTATAGAGAGAAAGCTCGGCAACCTGGATTCGTTCCGGGATATGCTGGCATGCTGCACATGGTATGCGAGAAAGAGAGATCCGGAACTTTTTTCAAAGTGTCTGGTGGAGATAGGGATTTGTCACTTCATTCAAGGAGAGTTCTATCACACCCGACAGTATTGCGAAAGAGCCCTTGAAAGTTTGGCTAGCGGGGACTCAACGTATTTACGGGGTGAAATTTACAGGCTTCTGGGGGCAGGCTACCTGGTGGAGGAAAGGGATGAAAAACTTGCCTACTTCTTTAGTCAGGCGAGCGCCGATCTGTTCAGAAGGATCCCACTGCCTGCAGAAGCAGCGTTCAGTAATCAGCTGTTACAGAAAAGTAAAGCTGAGATCATAGCCTTTATGTAATGGATCATGTAAGAATAATAGATTACAAGGAGAGTCAACATGCAGAATTATACCGAAACAATGAATCAACTAACCGATTCCATCAATGATATGCTTCATCAGCACAAGGGAGCCGGATGCAGCGTCGCCATAGTGAAAGACACCGAGATTATATATTCTAAAGGATTCGGCCACTCCCGGTTACAACCGGAAGAACGCCCGATGGATGGGGATACTTTGATGAGCATTCAAAGTGTATCAAAAAATTTCATGGCCGTTTCAATCATGCAGCTTGTAGAGGAGAACCTGGTGGCACTGGATGATCCGATTGTTACCCATCTGCCTTACTTCCGGACAAAGAATAAAGAACAGAGTGATCGCATCACAGTTCGACATGTGTTGTCCCATACGGCAGGATTTCCTTCAGAAATAGGGATAGCCAACATGATCGCCCCCAATGTAAAGGAAATCTTCTCGGATACACCGACAGAATTCCAGGAAGCACTGGATCATTACAAGCTGACAGAAGAAGAGATAACGAGTATTGAAGCAAGAGACGATATCACAAAATGGTTCAAGAAAGTGGAACTGGACTATACACCGGGGGAGGGATGGGATTATTGCACAGATGCCTATGTGATCCTTGCCGATCTGTTTGAAAAAGTGACAGGTGAAACGTGGGAATCGCACCTGAGAGAGAAAGTCCTTGCACCTTTGGACATGACACGGACAACGGCTGATCCACAGAAAGTGCAGAAAGACCATAACAGTGCCCGCTATTATTTAGGCGAGGATCAAACAGAAACTCCTTTCCCCATCAATCCCATTTCGGCACCCATCGGCTACTTGTATTCAACGGCCAATGACTTAGCCAAATATGTCAGATTTCATTTAAATGAAGGAGCGGACATCCTTTGTCAAGAGTTGAAGGAAGACATGCAAAAGCCGGTCCATCTTGTCAGCGAAGACTGGCGGTTTGGAAGCGAGGTCAGAAGCTACGGACTTGCCTGGTTCACCGACACCTACAAAGGATATAAAATCATCGAACATGGAGGAGGTCAGATGGGGGTAAGATCCCTGATCAAGATGGTCCCTGAACTGGGTCTTGGAGTCGTGGTCTTACTGAACTTTGATGGAAGCATGCATCATGATGTTGGGGATATGGTGGTGGATTGTTTTAGTGGATTGTGACGGGGGAAGCTCTAAAAGGAATACGATATGAGGAAAATCTATTCTTTGGCAAAGGGGGGGCTTATGGTGGAGACCGTACTGAATATCGTTCGCAAGCTGGATGATACATTTGATATAGAGAGCTTTGGGAAAGATCCTGCTTTTAGCAGATTCATTCCACAGGTTTATGAAGGAAAAGGTGATTGGAGAGGGAATTTCGAACCCAAATTCAACGAGTTATTCAACGGGTTGATGATCAAAGGAGACCTTGAGGTGGAAAATCTATTCCTTGCCGTTTTCCCTACCAGGGATGTATTGGAGGCCTTCATCCGTGACGGGAAGCCTGGAGACCTACTGTTTATGCACCACCCAATTCTGATGGAGTGCGGTGATCCCCGAGGAAAATGGGGGAGGGGATTCGTACCCATCGATGAATCATTAATAGAACAGATAAGGGGAAAAGGCCTTTCCATCTATACTTGCCATGCCCCCCTTGATTATCACAAGACCTTAGGGACGAGTCAGGCCATCGCAGAAGAGTTGAACGTCGAAATCACTGATCGTTTTATTCATGATGAAAAGCATGGTGACATTGGAATCATCGGTGAAATAACAGAGACCAATACAGACAGCTTGATGGAAAAACTGAAGGTGATATTCGATATTCCCTATGTGGATTTTAAAGGAAAGAAAAAGAAAATTAAAAAAGTGGCCATCGTGGCTGGATGCGGAGATAAGACCAGCTGGATGCAAATGGCGGAAGACCAGGGGGTGGACGCCTATATCTCTGGTGAAATCCATTGTCATATCGACAATGATTACGGAAAACGGAGATATGACGAAATGAAAGTATATGCAGGACATACAAACATGTCGTTAATCGGCGTCTCCCACTCGGCTTCAGAATATCTTGTCCATAAAACACTGATGTACCGTTGGTTTGAAGAGAATTTACATTTTAAGAGTATCCGGTTAATTCCTCAAGGGGAATGGTGGGTTTAATAGAATGGAGGCGAGACCATGACCCCTCAAAAAAGAATCAGGGACTATGGAGTGAAAATCGGCAAACTCGAAACGGGGCGCCGCAACTCGATCACGGATGTGGAGGGCGTTACAGTGGGCCACGTCACACTCAGTGACGGTGATTGCCAAACGGGTGTGACGGCAATTTTGCCTCATCAAGGGAATGTCTTTAAGGAAAAACTGGTTGCCTCCACCCATGTCATCAATGGCTTCGGGAAGACGATGGGCACGATCCAGATCAACGAGCTTGGCACATTGGAAACCCCCATTGTGTTGACGAATACGTTAAGCATCGGCACTGCAGCGGACGCCCTGATTGACTATATGCTTGAACGTAATCCGGAAATCGGCCGGACGACGGGAACCGTCAATCCTGTCATATGTGAATGCAATGACATGTTCTTAAATGATGTCCGGGCAAGATTTATTGAGGGTGAACATGTGATGAAGGCGCTTCATGAAACATCGCCGGACGTGGAGGAAGGAACGGTGGGAGCGGGAACAGGTATGCTCTGCTATTCCCTGAAAGGCGGGATCGGCACGTCGTCAAGAACCATGAAGATGGATCATGGAACGTACACCCTTGGCGTATTGGTCCTGTCCAACTTCGGCATACTCAGTGACCTGAAAGTGAACGGGAAAGCCGTCGGGGAGGAACTGAAAGAGAGGATCCTCCAAACCCGGGAGGAGCGGGATAAAGGGTCGATCATCATCATTGCGGCAACCGACCTCCCTGTATCAGAAAGGCAGCTCAACCGGATCATCAAACGGGCAATCACAGGGTTATCCCGCACCGGATCCATTATCACGACGGGAAGCGGGGAAATCGTCATCGGTTTCTCCACAGCCACCCGGATCCCCCATGATCAAACCTCACAGTGCCTGTCCCTTCCCATCATACATGAGGAAGACATCGACCTTGCCTTCCGGGCCATGGGTGAAGCGACAGAAGAAGCCGTGTTAAACTCACTGGTGACGGCCACCCGCGTGGTGGGACGGGACGGGAATGAACGGCCTGCCTTTAAGGATCTACTGGCAGAGTACGATGTTTCATTGAAATGATGGACCGGGGATGTTCGGCTGCATGTTTCGACACCGGGGATCAATTCATTGGATTGAGGATCGATTCTATTTAGCCCCCTAACTCATTTGGACACCATAATCTAAAAGCCTTAAGATAGATGTATCAAAGGAGGAGTCCAAATGAGTAAACGAAATGGACCAATGGAAGATGTGAAAAAACA
>NZ_JAAXCV010000002.1 GCF_012911895.1 Bacillus sp. RO3 | reverse complement strand
GAGTCAGAAATGGTATTGCGGGGACAGGATTTGAACCTGCGACCTTCGGGTTATGAGCCCGACGAGCTACCGAACTGCTCCACCCCGCGACGATATAGAATAAAGAAAATATGGAGGAGGAAGGGGGATTCGAACCCCCGCGGGCTGTTACACCCCTGTCGGTTTTCAAGACCGATCCCTTCAGCCGGACTTGGGTATTCCTCCGTATATAATGGACCCTGTAGGACTCGAACCTACGACCGGACGGTTATGAGCCGTCTGCTCTAACCAACTGAGCTAAGGGTCCTTATAATTTGAACGTATTTATTTAGTAATAGCGGCGGAGGGGATCGAACCCCCGACCTCACGGGTATGAACCGTACGCTCTAGCCAGCTGAGCTACACCGCCACGAAACTTTCAGAAATAATATTGGTGGAGCCTAGCGGGATCGAACCGCTGACCTCCTGCGTGCAAAGCAGGCGCTCTCCCAGCTGAGCTAAGGCCCCAAATGAAGTGGTCGGGAAGACAGGATTCGAACCTGCGACCCCTTGGTCCCAAACCAAGTGCTCTACCAAGCTGAGCTACTTCCCGGTTTATATGGCGCGCCCGAGAGGAGTCGAACCCCTAACCTTTTGATCCGTAGTCAAACGCTCTATCCAATTGAGCTACGGGCGCTAAATGCATGTATTACGGACAGTTTGAACGCTGTCGTATCTTATTTCGCTTACGAAAACCAATGAAGATTATTTTGTTCATAAAAATCTTTGGTGCCGAGGACCGGAATCGAACCGGTACGGTAGTCACCTACCGCAGGATTTTAAGTCCTGTGCGTCTGCCAGTTCCGCCACCCCGGCTAGTCTGGAGCGGAAGACGGGATTCGAACCCGCGACCCCCACCTTGGCAAGGTGGTGTTCTACCACTGAACTACTTCCGCGAAATGAATGGTGCGGGTGAAGGGACTTGAACCCCCACGCCTTGCGGCGCCAGATCCTAAGTCTGGTGCGTCTGCCAATTCCGCCACACCCGCATAAAGAAGATTTTGCATTGGCAAAAATCTATGGTGAGCCATGAAGGACTCGAACCTTCGACCCTCTGATTAAAAGTCAGATGCTCTACCAACTGAGCTAATGGCTCATCTGAAATGATGATAAACAAATACCAAATGGTGCCGGCAAGAGGACTTGAACCCCCAACCTACTGATTACAAGTCAGTTGCTCTACCAGTTGAGCTACACCGGCATATTCGCCTTCAGATGAAGTCTTAATGGAAGCTTACTTCACAGAAGCAGTGTAAGGAAAGATGTTTTGCTTACGCAAAAATCTATGGTGGAGGATGACGGGATCGAACCGCCGACCCTCTGCTTGTAAGGCAGATGCTCTCCCAGCTGAGCTAATCCTCCAAATATAAAGCCTGGCGACGTCCTACTCTCACAGGGGGAGATCCCCCAACTACCATCGGCGCTGAAGAGCTTAACTTCCGTGTTCGGCATGAGAACGGGTGTGACCTCTTCGCCATTGTCACCAGACAAATTCTCGTCTCTTTTTAAAGGACAAGTTCTATTATATCG
>NZ_JAAXCV010000019.1 GCF_012911895.1 Bacillus sp. RO3 | reverse complement strand
TTTGAACTGGGAACCAGTTTAAAGAATTGGAGGTGAGCAAGCGAAAGCGCGGTAGTAAAATGAAAAACTAAGCATACTTGAGAAGTTTGAAGAACGTGTCCAAACTTATGGGGTTGGACCGGATTATCTTTCGTACCGGATCAATTCCCACAATCCCACCCAATCCAGCCCCATACTGCATCCTCCCTCCAGCCAAAAGAGACAAGCTTTTTTATCAAAGGCAGAAGGTAATGAACAGAAGGAACATTTCCTAAGCAGATTGATAGTCAAACCAACTTTTCTTTTAGTATGATTCCTTTGAATAACAACGAGGAGGAATTCGATGAATATTAAAAATAAAGGGTTATTATCCCCGTATACATTCAAAAACGGAGTAGAACTGAAAAACCGTATCATCATGGCCCCGATGACGAACTTTTCTTCTGATGAGGAAGGAAACGTAACGGATGCAGAGGTGAGTTATTATGCCCGCCGTTCAAAGGATGTCAGCATGGTAATTACAGCGTGCACATATGTGACGCCTGATGGAAAAGGATTCCCTGGTGAGTTCGGAGGGGATTCCGATGAGATGATCCCGAGTCTTGCACGTTTGGCGAAGGGCATTAAGGATCAGGGAGCGAAGGCAGTTCTCCAAATCTTCCATGGAGGGGTTCAGTGCCCGCCTGACCTGGTTCCCGGCGGAGATGTGGTGAGTGCCAGTGACGTGTTGGGAGAAAGCGGAGAGAAGAAGGCGAGAGCATTATCGGAAGCGGAGGCTGAGGAAATCATCGAGGCTTTCGGTGAGACGACCCGCCGTGCCATTGAAGCAGGCTATGACGGAGTCGAGATCCACGGAGCGAACGGTTATCTGATCCACCAATTTTTCTCTCCTATGACAAATCAGCGAGAAGACCGATTTGGCGGCAGTCTTGAGAAACGGATGGCCTTTCCACTTGCCATCGTAGATAAGGTGAAGAGTGTGGTCGATGAGCATGCTGATCCATCGTTCCTTGTGGGATACCGTTTTTCCCCTGAGGAGCCTGAGGAAAATGGCTTCACCATGGGGGATACCCTTACCCTTGTGGATGCGCTATCTGACAAGGAACTTGATTATCTTCATGTCTCCCTGTTCGACTTCTTCTCGAAGCCAAGAAGAGGCGTGGAAGATGTGGAGAAAACAAGAATGGATTATCTCCTCGAAACCATCGGTGACCGCACACCCCTCATTGGAGTAGGTTCGATCTATTCTGCCGAAGATGCACATAAGGCATTCGAGACAGGGGTTCCCCTGTTGGCCCTTGGGCGTGAACTGATCATTGATCCAGATTGGCTGAAGAAGATTGAAGAAGGAAGAGAAAATGAAATCGTGACGGAGATCGATAAAGGGAAGCAGGAAGAATTGGTCGTTCCCGATCCGTTATGGAATGCTATTGTGAATACACCTGGCTGGTTCCCTGGAGTGTAAGGAATCAGACTGCAAATCGAAATGCCCTGTGGATCCACAGGGCATTTCTCTTCTCACTATTACCCCTCGCTCTGTTGGGATGCTTTGTTCCCAGGTGCGAACCACCCGAACAAGGCAATCGCCACTAGGACTCCGTAAAAGGTTAGGGTCCAAAGGGTGCTGTGGGGGAAATCGTGATCTAGGATATGAATGTCCTCATGAGCAAGGGTAATGACTGCAAGCTTCACACCGACCCAGGCAACGATGGCATAGGCGGTTGTTTCCAATGCCGGACGCTTTTCAAGCAGCTGGACAAACCAGGTTGCTGCATATTTGATCAGGATCAGACCTGCAATCCCCCCAAGGACGACGACAATGAATTTCCCTCCGTCCATCCCGCCGAAATCTCCCAGTGGGGAATCGGGAAGACCGAGGGCCAGGGCCACGGCAGCGAGGATCGAATCAATGGCGAAGGCAAGGTCAGCAAGAGCAATTTTACCGACAGTCGGCCAAAAGCCTTTTCCTGCCGCTTCTTCTTCTGTTTCTTCTCTAATATTTTCATTTTCCTTCCCGAACCGTGCTTTGATGACATGTTTCAATCCCAGGTAAAGCAGATAGGCTGCTCCAACTGCCTGTATCTGCCAGACGTTAGCGATGAACGAGATCACAAACAAGGCACCAAAACGGAAGGCGAAGGCAAGGAAGATCCCGTATTTAATGGCTCTTTTCTTTTCTTCTTCGGGAAGGTGCTTCGCAATGACCGCGAGAACCAGTGCGTTATCTGCCGATAATAACCCTTCAAGCCCGATAAGGATCAATAATGTCCATCCGTATTCCAACCAGATTGATTCCACGTGAAACGCTCCTTTCCTGCAAACTTTTATCTTGTACTGTTTATCATCCCACTGAACGGGTATCTAATACTTTTTAATCGGGAATCACCGGAGACAATAATTGGACTTTTCCTTTGTGGTAAATCATGGTATAGTGAAGTCACTACTAATGACAGGAGTGATGGGTGGACGATGAAGCACTAATCTTATTTTCCGAACATTTGAAATTCCATATTTCAAATCAAGCAAAATAGGATTAGTCTGCCCATTTTTAAGAAGTAAATCAAGCTATCGATGAGGATAGCTTTGTTTGAGTACAGTACCGGTACGGCTAATCCTTCCAGAGAATCTGGGAGGATTTTTTTGTCCTCCCGTCTTAGAGAGGGGAAACGTGTATGAGAGAAATGATGAAGTTGAACAATATTCAATATGAGACCGTGGAGGAGAAGCTGTTTCAGGAGGTGAATGCGACTGTACAGGAAGGGGATGTGATCGGGATCATCGGCAGGAATGGAGCGGGAAAGTCCACTCTGCTGCATATGATTCATGGGGATATCACTCCGATGGATGGACAGATTACATGGCTTCAGCACGGCTTAAGCATGATGATGGTAGAGCAGGAGGCGGAACATCACATTAAGGATGCCATGAACCCTGCTGAGGTGAAGCTTCTGGAGAAGTGGCAGGTGCCGGCCGTTGATTTTTCCAGAATGAGCGGAGGGGAGAAGTTGAAAGCGCGACTTGCGAATGGATTTGCCCGGAACCGGGACCTTCTCCTCCTTGATGAGCCGACGAATCATCTGGATCAAGAAAGCATGGAACTCCTTACGGAACAAATCGCCGATTACAAAGGAGCAGTCATTCTTGTGTCCCATGACCGGCATTTTTTAGATGAGGTTGTGACGAAAATCTGGTCTATGGAAAATGGGGGGCTGACCGAGCACAGGGGGAATTATTCGAGCTATATGGAGGCCAGGAAACAGAAACGCCTGACGCAGCAGAGGGAATATGAGAAGCAGCAGAAGCTGGTGGAACGGATCGAGAACCAGATGAAGGAGCTGACATCCTGGTCACAAAAGGCCCACGCACAGTCCACAAAACAGGACGGATATAAAGAATATTACAGGGTGAAGGCGAAGCGCATGGACAGCCAGGTGAAATCGAAGCAGAAGTGCCTGGAAAAGGAGCTTGAAAAGGCGAAAGTGGAGGCTGTAGCGGAAGAGCATTCCGTTCGGTTCTCCTTTCATAGCTCCAACAGGAAAGGAAAACGATTCCTGGAATTGAAGGATGTCGGGAAGTCCTTTGACGGAAGGAAGCTTTTCAGTAACGTCAATTTCACCATCCAGCACGGAGAAAAGATAGCGATCATGGGACCTAATGGCAGTGGGAAAACGACATTGTTAAAGATTATCATGGGACTTGAAAAAACAAATGGCATCGTGTGGATGTCCCCATCCGCCCAAATTGGCTATTTGACCCAGGAAGTGTTCGACCTCCCCCTTGAGAAGACACCGGGAGAACTTTTTCACAGGGAAACCTTCGAGGAAAGAGGAAAGGTTCAAACCCTCATGAAGCACCTTGGATTCCAGGCATCCCACTGGCAGGAGCCAATCCGGAATCTGAGCATGGGTGAGCGGGTGAAGTGCAAGCTGATGAAGTATATGTTAGAAGAGCGTGATGTCCTGATCCTCGATGAACCGACAAATCATCTTGATCTGCCTTCACGTGAACAGCTGGAGGAGACCCTCGCTCAGTATCAAGGAACCTTGATCGTGGTGTCCCATGACCGGTATTTCCTTGAAAAGACGACAAGTGCCAAGCTGGTGATAGAGGACGGGAGGGTTAAGAAACAGCTGAGCGAGCAAGATGCACCAAGAGATGACGTAAAGGAATTGAGAATGAAACTTGAGACGGAGAGGCAGGAAGTGTTGGGGAGATTGAGTTTCATGGTGCCGGGGGATGAGGGATACGGAGAATTGGATCGGAGGTTTAAGGAGCTGACGAAAGCAATAAATGATTTGGGAAAGAACTGATGGGCAAGGATGAGCTAATTTGTATTGCATAGATTCTTCGTAGGATCATTTAGAATAGTGGTAATATAAGCTTACGAAATCAGGAAGGAAATGTGAAAAAAGAATGATTACTAAATGGAACAATGGCCGAGTCATCATCTTCCTCCTCATGATGCTCCTGATGGTAAACAGCATGATGGACTCCACACTGTACAGCCACTATATCGTTAAACAAACGCTGAATATGGGTGTGATGGTGTTTTTCCTTATGATGTTAGTGAAGAGGGCGTATAGGATGGTGCTGGGGCATTTCAGGTAAAGAGAAGATACAAGAAAGTAAAAAAAGGCATTGCTCACAGCAATGCCTTTACACATGTATGATCTAAAAGCTGTCTCTACTGTCCGCCGGTCCATGCCTTCAAATGGTTGGACTGACCCTGGCAATATGCATCATACCCGTCACTCTTATAGGGATCATCGCCATCATCCTTCAGATATTCTTGTGAAGAATATTTCTATACTGCTGCCTGATGTCCACACCGGCCATGAAGAAAAGGGGAATCAGAACGAACAGCTAAACCATCATCTTGGAAACCTCCTTTTGATGAACCTTTTAAAGGCAAAGGCAGGGGAACATTCCGGGTTGTTTGATCAGCTCTGTTTACTAAGGGTGTCTAAAGTTCACATTTCAGTTTCCGCCCGTATACCACTTGTAAGAATTGGACTGTCCCTTCTTGGAGCTTACATAGCCATCTCCCTTATGGGTGTCGTATCCTTCACCCGAAAGGTAGCCTTGAGAGAAGAACTTCTCTTTAATGCTGCCAACGATGACCACGCCGGCCATGAAGCCGATGGGAATCAAAACGAATAGCCAAACCAACATTCTGGAAAACCTCCTTTTAATGATCCTTAATAGGGAAAAGCAGGTGAACCTCCTGTAGTGGTTGCTTCTGCTACCATCTTATCATTAGTATATGGAAAAATATAGATGGTGATGAAGGGAAAGGCGACTGATCTCCCTCATTTGATCACAACTTTATACCTTAAACCTGGTTCGATTTGCGGAAATGAATTTTCACTTCATTCTAATAAAATATCACTCTTGGCCGATAATAAATCTAAGGAATAAAATTCAAGTCAAAAGATTGAGTCAGGTTTATTCATGCATCTATTTATGGAGGGGCTATCATTGGGGGAAAAGAAAATACAGAAAAGAACATTAAGAACATTTTTAACGGGATTATTTACGATTATTATCGCTTCATTATTCATCATAAGTGGGATACTGATCTATCTCACTTCCAATAAATCAATTTATGAAACCATCAGTCAGAATACTATTCTTCATGCAGAGAGGATTGCTTCAGAAATTGATGAAGAAACATATAAGCGTTTCCTGGCCAACCCGGTTAAGGATGATACCTATTCAGAGCTTCGGGAACTGCTTAATGAGTACCGTGAAAAAATCGGTGCTCAGTATGTCTACACGCTACAGGTCACTGATCAACAAGTAGCGATCATGGTTGACGGTTTCCCTACGAATGATGAAGCAGTACCGGTAGGTGAACCCACAACGGCCACCACTTATGAAGATGTAGCACCTGTCCTTGACGGGGGAGTGAATAGTACAGATATCGTCCATGATCCCGAGTACGGAGACTACTTATCTACGTTTGTTCCGATTAAAGGAAGTGACGGGAGTGTCATGGCCATCCTTGGTGTGGATATGGACGCTGAGGAAGTCGGTACGATAAACAAAGAAGTGATTATTTCATCGATTCCGGTGTTTCTTGGTCTATTTATCGTCGTGTTCCTGCTGGTGGTCACCTTCGTCTATTATTATTTAGGCAAAAGGCTGAAGCCGCTTTCTCAATTAAATAACGTGGCCATGTCCATTAAGGACGGAGATGTGAGTCATGCCAAACAGCAGTTGAAGGACATCGACAACAAATATAAGGATGAAATTGTTGGATTGACCCAATCCATGACGAAGATGACGGAATCCCTTGACGAAGTGCTGCATGGGATCCGACAAGTCTCAACGAATGTGGATCGTCAGGGGGAAGTGTTACGGACTACTTCAGATGAAATGTCTCAAGGGTCTTTCCAAATTGCTGCCACGATGGAAGAAATGGCAGCAGGTGCAGAATCACAGGCTCAGCTATCAGGAGATATATCAGGTGAAATGGAAGAATTAACGTCATTGATCAATCAGTCAAGGGATCAGGGAGAGCATTTGTATGAAGCCTCCTCAAAAGTGGAGAATAATGCTCAAACCGGTTCCCGGCTCATGAAAGATTCAATCGATAAGATGGAGAACATCTATCAGATGGTGAATAAATCAGTTGATAAGGTTCAAACCCTTGAGTCACAAACCAATGAGGTCACGTCCCTGGTCACGTTGATCAGCCAGATTGCCGATCAAACGAACTTGCTGGCATTGAACGCCGCCATCGAAGCGGCAAGAGCAGGAGAGCATGGCAAAGGCTTTGCGGTTGTGGCAGATGAGGTCCGGAAATTGGCCGAAAGTGTTTCAAGCTCAGTGAATAGCATCCACGATATCGTGAACAATGTGAGAAGCAATTCGAATGAAATGGCACATATTCTCCTCGACGGACTTGAGGTGGTCGAGAACGGCCGAAAGAATCTAAATGAAACGGGAGTGGCATTCGAGGACATTTCCATGACCATCTCGAATATGAACGGATTGGTGGAGTCCATGGGCCTCCAGCTGGAGAAGGTCGGTGCGAAACAAGTCAATATGAAGGAATCCATTGAACAAATTGCCGCCATCTCAGAGGAGAATGCAGCAGGCATTGAGCAGGTTTCAGCGTCCACCCAGCAAATGAGCGGTTCAACGGAAGAAATGAATCGCTTCGTTGAAGAACTGGTCAGGATGTCTGAAGAGCTCCGGGGTTTGAACGATAAGTTTAAGTAACAGGTTTCATAAAAGAACACACTCCAGAATATCTTTCTACGTGTGTTCTTTTTTGTTCCGTCACACCATCCCGTGGCTATCTGGTATATAATGAATCTATCAACCTGAGGAGGTACATATGAAACAACAAAATGTTGAAAATCATGCAAAGATCGATCCTTTATTTCACGGGGTGATCGCTATTTTGGCTCTTATCACCCTGATCCTGTCGATCATCTTTTTCGTGAAAAGTGTAGGGGACGAGTGGCTTCTCAGTGTTATTGTGTTACTTGTCATCCTCACTCTCGTGTTCACGGCGTTGATGGTGAGAGGATACGCCCTTAAGCTTCAGGACCGGATTATCCGGACGGAGGAACAGTTCCGTTACTATCGATTGACTGGCGGCCTATTGGATTCCTCTCTATCCCTTAAGCAGATCATCGCCCTCCGCTTTGCCCCTGACGAGGAATTTCCAGGCTTGGTGGAACGTGCACTGAAAGAAAATTTGGCGCCGAAAGAGATTAAGAAGGCTGTGCAAAACTGGCGTGCCGATCATCACCGCGTATAACCAACCGCCCCTCTTACGGGCGGTTGCATTTTTGTTAAAGGAGGTTCGTTATGACGATCATGGTGGACGTGCAGGATTTAGTGAAAAAATATGGTTCCTTCACAGCGGTGAAGGGAGTCCGGTTCCAGGTGGAAAAGGGTGAAATCTTTGGATTGCTTGGTCCGAACGGAGCAGGGAAGACGACGACGATCGAGATGCTCGTGGGACTCCGGAAGCCTGATGAAGGTACAGCGAGATTAGCGGACTTTGATGTTCGTAAAGAAGTGAATAAGGTGAAGGAGGTCATCGGGGTCCAGCTTCAGTCGACTTCCTTGTTTGAGCTGTTGAAGGTTGAGGAGATCCTCCATTTATATGCGAGTTTTTATCCGAGTCATGTAGATATCAATCAACTGATCGAAGAGATGCTCCTGACTGAAAAGCGGAATGACCGGATCAAGGGACTTTCAGGGGGGCAGAAGCAAAGGCTTGCGATTGCCCTGGCCCTGATTCATGATCCTGAGATTGTGTTTCTTGATGAGCCGACGACGGGTCTTGACCCACAGGCCCGGCGGACGTTGTGGGATATCGTGCTGCGGTTGAAGGAACGGGGGAAGACGGTGATTCTGTCGACCCATTACATGGATGAAGCCCATGTGCTCTGTGACCGGATCGGCATCATGGATCAAGGGGAGCTGATCGCCCTTGACACACCAGAGAAATTAGTTAAAATGCTGCAGTCAACGAGCACGATTGAATTTCATCTCAGTAACCCTCCTGAACAGGATCGGTTCCTGAAAATGGAGGGAGTCGAGGAAGCGAATATCAAAGATACGTTCGTCCAGCTCTATACAGATGATCTTCAGACCGCCCTGACCGCCCTGATTTCATTATCTACGGAACATGGCTTGAAAATCGAGGACCTGAAGACCCGTCAGGCGACACTTGAAGATGTATTCATACATATGACAGGAAGGAAGTTGCGCGAATCATGAGAGCATATTGGCAGTTAACCCTGGCACAATTACGGGTTTTTGCCCGGAACAAGCAGGTGATATTCTTTACACTGCTGTTCCCGGTCATCCTGATGGTGGCACTGGGGTCCTTTGCTGGCGGTGGGAATTCCGTCTCCTTGAACGTAGGGATCATCGATGGTGATCAAACAGAAGCTTCAAAGAACTTAAAGGACTTATTTAATCAAAATGAAGGAATCGAAACAGCGATTTATGAGAACGTCAAAACGGGCAAAGAAGCCGTTCGAAGTGGTGATATCCAGCTGCTCATGGAGATTCCCGAAGGCTATGAGGCAAATCTGGATGAACAGGACAAGGCATTCTCCCTGCCTGTGTACTACAACGAAAAAAACCTGACGACTTCAGAGCTTGGATTGACGGTGGTCAATGGAATCATCGATCAACACAGCAAGGATCTGGTTGATTATCAGCCACTGGTGACGGTTGAGAAAATAGGGATTGAAGCCCTGAACCTTCGATATGTGGACTTCCTTGTCCCTGGGATTGTCGCCATGATGATCATGAGCAACAATATGAACGGAGTAGCCGGTCAAATTTCCGCCTGGCGTGAAAGAGGAATCCTCCGCAGGATGCAGGGAACGAGACTGAAGGCATCCACCTTCATCGCGGCCCAGATCACGGCGCGTTTAACCCTGAACGGCACACAGGCCCTCCTTGTCGTCCTGATTGCCGATCTTATCTTTGACATCAATGTAGCAGGGTCGTGGCTCGCCATGATCTTCTTCATCATCCTCGGGACCCTTGCCTTCATGGCCCTCGGCTTTATCATCGCAGGGCTCGCGAAGAACCCGGAAAGTGCTGGTCCCATCGCTGGATTCGTGACGTTTCCCATGCTGTTCCTTGGCGGGGTGTTCTTCCCCATCAACAACATGCCGGAACTCATCCAGCCCATCGTGAAGGTCCTGCCCATTGCCCATTTGAGCTCGGCGTTGCGTGAAACGATGAACCTCGGGAACCCGTTCCTTGAATTGGGAACGGAAACCCTGATCTTGGGCGCATGGCTCGTTGGCGGATTTGCCCTGGCCAGTTATGTGTTTAAGTGGGAATAAATAAAGAAAATCCAATCGGATCTGATCCGATTGGATTTTTTTATGCTCTCTTTTCCAAATCCTTTGCCGTTTCACTCGTCTCCACTTCCTTTTCATCCTTCAAGGTGCCAAATAACACGTCCACAAAGGGAGTCGAGACTCCATACCAGTAGTTTTCGTTTTTATAGTGGTGAAGGATATGTGTTTTTTTGAGCCATCGACCGAAACGTGTTTTCGGTTTGAGCGGTCGATGCGCAATGTAGTGTTTCCATTCGTATACAAAGAACATGAAGAGAACGCCTGTGGCAAAGGCAAGGGTGGCGGTGAGTGACCCGGTCAGGAAGTAAAATAAGAGACAGAGAGCGAACAGGTTTGGAGCACTGTACCAGATAGGAAGAAAAAGAAGCTTCAAGTCATTCGGTTTCTTATGATGATCGTAGTGTAAACGTTTGATTAATTTGAGAAGAAACGGGTTCCCAGGTGCTTTGATGTGAAAGAGGAAGCGGTGGGTAAGGTATTCGCTGAACATATAGGTGACGATTCCTACTGCAAAGACCAGGAGGGAGAATAAAGTAAGGTCCATGTTGATCAAAAAGCCCAGCACCACAAGAAAAATCCCCATCATGATCACAATATCAACGTGCAGGAAAAAATCCCGGTACAATCGATTTTCTTTCATCCTTATTTACCCCCGTTCGTTTTTTGCTTCCAAAGCCGCAAGCTCGTTTTCATCATGTCATGAATGAGTGCTTCTGCCTTTTTTACATCCCCATCTATAATCGTTTCAAGGAGTTGTTCGTAATAGTCCCTGGAGGCTTTCCGGTGGGAGGGATCAGAAAAAAATTTCTCCGCCAATTTTCTGTAAATGCTTTGAAAGCTGTTCAGGATGAGGAGGTAGATAGGATTCGGCGATAGCATGGCGACCTGCTGCTGGACGTTCCAGTCAAATTCTGCATAGGAGGATGCATCGTTCCCTATGTCTTCGAAATGGACGAGGAGGGAAATGACCTTAGGCCGATGATGGTGGAGTGCATCCCTGAAATAGGTGGAAGTAATCGAGATTCTAAGCTCAAGCATATGGTTGATGAATTCATCGGGCACCTCTTTCTCATGTTGAAGGATGGTGACGATCGTCATTAAATTCCCCTGCTTCCAATAATCGTTGACTATCGGCGGCATCCCTTTTCGGCTTGTGATCCAGCCATCCCGTTCCAAACGCTGCAACGCTTCCCGGATCGTTGGCCTTCCTACTTTGTATTGGGAAGCCAACTCCCTTTCTGATTGCAGCGGTTCTTGAACCTCCAGTTCTCCTCCTAAAATCATTGATCGGATGTTGGTGGCAATGATATCAGATGAGCGTTCTTTCATATGAGTGCCTCCTAATTGGTAAGACCAATTTATAATTTGGTAATACCATTATATAATGATGACGAGTTTATTTGTCAATATTTTCAGAAAATATTCTTCGACATAAATGAATGAGGTGATCGCCTTGCAGGCATAGTAAGAAAGGATAAGGAAAAATATGTTATACTTAATTAAGTTGACACTTAATTAAGTAAATGCTAAAGTAAAAGCATGATCATTCAAACCATACATTCATTGTCGGTACCGACACGTCTGACCATTTTAGAGCTCTTACGGGATGGAGAGCTGACTTCATCGGAAATCGCATCCCATTTCAGCATATCTGCACCTGCTGTTTCCCAGCATTTGAAGGTGCTTGTAGACTCAGGATTGGTGGTTGTCCGTAAAGAGGGCACGAAACGCATTTACAGAATCAGAAGGGAAGGCTTTACTGAATTAAGACAGTTCATTGACCAGTTCTGGGATGACAGCCTGCTTCGTTTAAAGGAAGCAGCTGAAGAGGAGGAAAGGAAGAAGCATGACGACTGAACCGTTACGCAAAGAAATTTTTATAGAATGCAGCCCGGAGACCCTCTTTTCTTTTTTCATCGATCCGAAGAAAATGGTTCGCTGGATAGGGAGGCATATTCTCCTTGAACCTAAGGTCTCCGGGAAATACCGCATCGATATCGACGGTGAAAACATCGCCCTCGGTGAGTATAAGGAAATCATTCACAATGAGAAAATCGTCATGACATGGGGCTGGGACGGATCAGACATCATGCCCCCCGGTTCAAGCTCTGTCGAATTCTTACTGATACCAAGAAACGAGGGGACCCTCCTTCGGTTAACCCATCACGATATACCTGAGGAAAAACGGACCTCGAACCATGACGGATGGACTCATTACATGGATCGTCTGAAACGTTTATCACAAGGAGAATCGATCGGGGAAGATCCCTGGTCAATACCAAACAACAAAAAGGAGCAATCGACATGACTATACATGAAGAACTGACATTTAAGGCTTCACCGGATCAATTATACAAAGCACTGACAGATTCGTCGCAATTCAGTGAGCTGACAGGCGGAGCACCAGCAGACATTCAAGGGGAAGATGGGGGATCATTCTCTTTATTCGGAGGAATGATCACAGGCAGAAACATTGAACTTGTTCCAGGTGAACGCATTGTACAAGCGTGGCGTGCCGGTAATTGGGAGCCTGGTGCCTATTCATTGGTCAAATTCGAACTGGAGAAACAAGAGAGCGGAACACGCTTGGTGTTCGAACATGCAGGATTCCCTGAAGGACAAGGAGAACACTTGAAGGCAGGCTGGAACGAAAACTACTGGAAAAACCTAAAAAAATACTTCGGTGAAGACTAAGGGACGGACCTCTTAGCAAGATGCCCCGCCTTCCGTGAATGGAGGGCGGGGCATCTTTGGTGTGAAATCAAGTTCGAAATAGACCACAAAAATGAAATTAGTAAAAAAAAGAAGTATTCATCCTGGCATTCCATAGGGTATGATAGCGATAGATTGCTATCGGAGGGCATATATGATAAAAATAATGGCTGATTCAACTTGTGATTTATCCGATGAGGTGTTGGAATTATACGATATAAGCTTGGCCCCATTGACAATTAATATCGGGGGAGAGATGTATAGAGACAGGGTGGATATTCAACCCGATGAATTATATGGAATGATGGAAGGGCTGCCGGAGTTTCCCACTACGGGAATGCCGAGCCCGGCAGAGTATGTGGCGATTATGCAGCAGGCCGTTAAGGATGGATATAAAGAAATCATCTGTATCTGTATGTCCAGTGGAACGAGTGGTGCGTACCAGTCAGCGGAGATTGCCAAAGGATATTTCTATGAAGAAGACCGCGACTCCACTGTGAAGATACATGTGGTGGACTCCACCTGTATGAGCCATGGAAGCGGCCTCCTTGTTCTGAAAAGCGCCAAGATGAGGGAAGAAGGAGCGACATTTGAAGAGATTGTTGAATTCAATGAGTCCTATAAGGAGAAGGTTAAGCATTTCCTTTCTGTGAACGATCTGGATCATCTGTTGAAAAGCGGCAGGCTCACCAATGCCAGTGCCTTTATCGGCAAGCTCCTCATGCTGAAGCCAATCATGTCCATGAAAAAAGGAAAAGGCGCCATCGTTGGAAAAGAAAGAGGACTGAAAAAGGTCCTGAAGCATTACGTGGAGGAATTCTCCAGCCGGTACGACCGGGACATGGCCGACTTTGTCATCATCGGGTACACATCCGATATTAAAATTGCCGAGAACCTTAAGGCGAAAATCGAGTCGGAAACCGATTATTCAGGAGACATCTACATCATGCAAATGGGCGTCTCAGTGGGGACCCATGTCGGATTGGGTGCCATTTCAATGTTTTTCCTGGAAAAAAGAGAAAAGAAAAGTTTTTTTGATAGAGAATAGAATTAGGACTGCCCCTGTACGTGTGAGTGATCACTGGGTACGGGGGCAGTCCTTTTTTTCAAAAGCAGAATTATATTTTCAAAAATCGGATTATGTTTTCAAAAACCGGATTATGTTTTCAAAAGCAGAATTATATTTTCAAAAACCATAGTTCCCAAAATCATTTTCCATATTGACCCAATCTTCCATTTTCAATATAATAATGATTGATTAATCAATCATTTTTTTCAAAAAGGGGGATCAACCATGTCACTGGAGGAAAAAAAGAAGAAAAAGAGAGAAGACATTCTTCAAGCGGCGGTGAAACTATACAGTGAGAACGGGTTTGCAGAGACGACCATCGCGGCCATCGCCAAGGAAGCAGGGGTGAGCTTTGGATCGGTGTTCACGTATTTTTCCACGAAGGAAGTTCTTTTTGAGGCTGCGATCCTGGAGCCGTTGGAAGATATCAAGCCGTATTTTGTTGAAATCGAGGAACGGTATAAGGGGAGCCCGCTGGAGATGGTCAAAGAAATGATCGATTGCCAGCTGGATGTGTTTTCAAAGAAAAAGGAGTTCCTTCGCCTGTCCCAGCAGGTCCTCGCCAGGCCGGAGCGCTACCCGGTGCTTTTTGAGGAATTGAGTAGGTTTGTTGATGCCTTTGCAGAGAGCATCTTCCCCATCATCAAGGAGGGTCAGGAACAGGGACACTTCTATGAAGGTTCGCCAGTGTTGATGGCTCAATCCTATATAGCCCTTTTGAATGGATTGAGGCTGACGTTTATTGACGAGCATACCCACCTGATCTGGAGCGATATGAAGATCCAGGCACTGAGACTGTTCGGTCCGGTCAAGTAAGGATGGGGGGAGGAATGATGAGAATGAGGGATATTCATCCGAACGTTAAACTAAGACTTGCCATGCAGTTCCTCGGTGGACTCGTTTCCATGGCGGTGTTCCCTTTCCTGGCCATTTACTTTGCCGGGAAAATTGGGGCTGCACAAACCGGGATCATCCTGATCCTCATTGTTATCAGCGGAGTCGCCGGGGGATTCATCGGCGGCCATATATCGGATAAAGTCGGCCGTCGCACCATCATGATCTATTCGGAAACCGGTGTTCTCGTCACCTATTTATTGATTGCCATATGCAATTCCCCGTGGTTCGATCTTCCGTATGTAACAGCCGGAATCTTCGTCCTCAATATGTTTGCCGGAGGGATGTTTCAACCGGCTGCACAGGCCATGATCATCGATGTGACGGATTCAGAATCAAGGAAACTTGTCTTTACGGTCAGCTACTGGCTTAGTAATCTCGCCACTGCCATCGGCGGTATCATCGGAGCCTTTCTGTTTAAGGCGTATTTGTTTGAATTATTCATCGGGATCTCGGCGATTTCACTTCTGTCCGTCCTGATTACCATCACCTTCATCTCAGAAACCTACACACCTTCCAAAGAAACTTCAGATTCTCAAGACAAGCCCTCTTCAGGGATGGTTCACAGTTATTCCGTTGTATTGAAAGACAAATTATTCATGTTTTATATCGTGGGTGCCGTATTCATCCTCACCCTGGAGCAATCCCTTACCAATTATGTGGGGATCCGCCTGGAGAAGGATATCCCGGAACAATCCGCTTCCTTCTTCGGCTTTGATTTTGTCATGGATGGAACGAAAGTGCTTGGATTCCTCAAGACGGAAAATACGGTATTGGTCGTGCTGTTTTCCACGGTTGTTTTATTTTTATTTAAGAAATGGAAGGACCGCTGGACCC
Source organism: Bacillus sp. RO3 (assembly GCF_012911895.1). Classification (GTDB taxonomy): domain Bacteria; phylum Bacillota; class Bacilli; order Bacillales; family Bacillaceae_B; genus Rossellomorea. Next base: position 191,901 of record NZ_JAAXCV010000019.1, on the reverse strand, counting down.
TTGTGACGGGGATGTTCATCTTTTCTGTTTGTTTCAGCGCGTTTGCCTTCACGAACAACATCCTCTTCCTCTTTATTCTGGGGTTTATCGGGACCATGGGGGAGCTCATGTATGTGCCCATCAAGCAGGCGATGATTGGGGACCTTGCCCCTGCCCATGCACGGAGCACGTACATGGCCTTTTACAGCCTGACCTTTTATGGGGCCATGATCATCGCCTCTTTACTCATCATCGTTGGGGAATGGGTCTCTCCACTGGCCATGGGTGGAATCCTCCTTGTGCTTGGCCTTACAGGGACGGCTTTATTCTCTGTGGTCATGAAAACGTTAGAGGTGAGGGAGAAGGCTGTACCGGGTAAGAATGTAGCAGTGTCTTCTTAGAACGAGTTGTTTCAGCGTATATTTACAGATGAAAAAACAGGGTCCCTTCAAGACGGAGACCCTGTTTTTCTATTGGGAGATATGAATCTTCTTTTCTTCCAATTCACTTTTCTTATAAGCCTCTGCTATCCCCATCTCTTGAACCAGGCTCTTGGAGACGGTTTTGAACGGCATGGATAAGTGGAAATCCCTATTAAATGGATACGGATCAAGGGTCACTTGATTCAGGTTCACCCACTTAGCCGTGAAGGGACGATTCTCCGGGTGAAACATTTCTGTATGGTGGAAGCCGTTCCTGAACCAGGGGTGTTCCTCTTCTTTGCTCACACCGGGTTCGTTCAGGCACAGATATAAAGAGAGGTTATCCGAGAATTGGAGCAGGTGGAAATGCTGCTGCAGCAGGTCTTCGTCAAGATCATGGAACTGCTCCTTGAGGCGTGACTGCCGTCTTGCTTCTCCTGTTAAAAAGACAACACAGTCTTTATTGGCTGAGTCGGAAAAGAAGGAGCAGAAGTGCATGCTGCAAAGGAGGCTGGCATAGGTGTTCACCCTCTCGATTTCATCCACACCGATTTTATAGAAGGCGAGCTTTGGGAGGAGGGGGTAGTCAGAAAAGGTGTAAGGAATGTTGTCGCGGTCATTCCAAATCGGTGTTTCATCAAGACTGATCCAGCTCCGGTCATGCTGATAGGAGGCATATAAGGCATCGTCGAAGAAGTCATCTGATAGTAGGAGGTCTCGGTTGAAGTACTTGATGGTTTCCCCTGATAAAAAGGCGTGATCATGCTGTCTGATCATGATGAATGAGTCATTGGTTTCCCGGATGATCATAAGCGGGCTCCTTTCTGTAGGTACGTCCATGCTTTTAGTATAGCAGAGGAGCAGTCTAATGGGGGAGATTACTCCCTATTCACAGAAGTGCCAAATGAAAGATGTTTGAAAAAGAAGGGTTTCCATTCCAGACAGAGAATGGGTAATATTGAGTGATTTTTTAAGGAGGTTATAACGAATGGCTGTAGCGACAGGAATGCTGGAATGGACGTTTCTTTCAGAATGTCCAATTCCAGATGACGTGAATGATCTTTTAATTAAAGGGGAAGAGGCGGTGGCTGCGTATAAGACCATCCGGGACAGCGCCATCTTTACTACGAAGAGATTGATTGTAAGGGACTCTCAGGGGCTGACGGGGAAAAAGGTCGAAATCTATTCCCTCCCGTATTCTTCCATCACTATGTGGTCGACAGAGAATGCCGGCAGTTTTCTTGACGTGAACGCAGAAGTCGAGCTGTGGACCAAGGCCGGTCATATGAAAGTGAAGCTGAAAAAAGGAATTGATGTCAGGAAGTTTGACAAGCTGATCGCAGACGCTCTGCTTGCCTGACTGGACTATCGGCATCATGAAGAAGGGGGACCGGTACATAAGCCGGTCCCCCTTTTTTATATCTTAATTGGATCAGTGATGCCCCTCATGATTTCCGTTTCCATCAGGGACTTCTTCGCTCAGAGCTTCCACGTCGGCCTTGGAAAGTTCACCTACGGCAAAGGGAAGAGTAGGCATGATGGTGGACCCGTTGCTGCCGGCATGGACCTTGATGTAATAAAGGCCTTCTTCCGTCAGCTCTTTGGAGAATGTATACGTACCATCCCCTGCATTCTCAGCATCTTCCATTTGATGATGGAAGGAGCCGTCCCCTTTCCAGATTTCCACATGGACAAACTGGGAATCATCGACGGTTTGCCCGTCTTGAGTGAGTGCGATGTGAATCGGCTCATCGCCGGAGAAGTCCTTAGGCATGGTGATATCTGCCTGAAGAGGGGACTCCTGACGATAGAGTTCCGCTGCATCTTCTTTCGGTGCGCAGGCTCCGAGAAGCATGGAGAGGAGAAGGATACTACTTAAGGTTATCTTGGATTTCATGACGCATCTTCCTTTCTTATGCTGCACCGAAGAATTTTTTTGTAGCAGGGATCCGTTTGATCAGCAGACGGTCAACGAGCAGGATGACAATCAATGACACTCCCACAAGGGGGAACAGGATGCCCAGTCCAATCATTAGGGCCAGGAACAGCTTCATCTTCAGGATGGTGGGTGCTTTCGGTGCACCCATTCCTTTGTTCGGCTTCCGCTTTAGCCATAAATAAACACCGCTGACTACGACAAGGATGATGCCAAGACATATGAACAGGCTCAGCAGCTGGTTGAAAAAGCCGAATTGCGTGCCTGTATGAAGGGTGATACCCATGGCCACTATCTTTCCTCCGACTCCGTAGTTGTCATATCGGTAATCAGCGAGAACAGCTCCTGTATATTGATCAAGGTGCATGGTGACTTCGTTCTGGGCCTTGGCAGGGAAGGCGGATAACGTAAACACCCCTTTTTCATCCTGAGGGATGAATACTTTATAGCCTGGATCAATTCCTTCTCTTTTGGCAATATCTACAACATCATTCATGGATACTTGGGTGTAGCCTTGAAGGGCCGATACAGGTACCTCAAGATTTTCTGCCGCCCATGGAACCTCGGCGATTTCCTTCGTTTGAAGGACGGATTCCGGTGCCTCTCCTGACCAGATGGAAGGAGGATAGCCTGCACCGGCATTGGTCATGAGATTCTGGAAGTTGGTGCCCCAGAATCCGGACCACGGCAGACCGGTCAAGATCAGGAACAGCATGCCTGCTGTGATCCAGAATCCCGGTACAGCATGCAGGTCTCTACGAAGGATGCTTTTTCCTTTATGGAATCGAGGGAACAGGATCCCGGACAGCTTGTCCTTTTTACGTGGGAACCAAAGGAACAGTCCAGTCACAATCAGGACGATCGCCCAGCAGGCAACAAGCTCGACGATCCGGTCCCCTAAAGTCCCCGCCATCAGTTCTCCGTGGAATTCTATGATTTTATTCATGATCCGGTCTTCCGGTTTCAGCTCCCCCAGTGACTTTCCAGTGTATGGATCCATAAAGACAGTGGTGGAACCAGCTTCCGTACTGACGCCGAATTCGCTGGACCGGTCAGGGCTTTCACCTGGACGGTAGCTGGTAATCTGAGCATCTGGATGGAGGGTCTTCACCTCATCCATCAATTCAGTGGCAGAGAGTCTGTCTTCCTGTGGGGTGACTTGGTAGTACTCTTTATAAAGGTTTTGCTCAATTTGGGGCTTGAAGAGATAGATCGATCCCGTCACAGCCAGGATCAGTAAAAACGGCGAGATGATGATTCCAGCATAGAAATGCCATCTCCAAATGGTCTGATAAGGTGAGTTCGTTGATTTTTTTTCCATTGTGGTTTCCTCTTTTCTTAATCGTGACAGCAGCCTGATCCCTGCATTTCTTCTGATATGGCAGAGATGGCCCGTTGAAAGTTGTACAGGTGACCACCAAATCCTGTCTGGAATTGACGGGCCTGTTTGTTCGAATCAAAGGCGATGACCTGAGGGTGGCAGCAATTCAGGTTTAAATCAGCCCCGATCACGAAGGTGGCGGTCTTCCCGCTGATGGTCATATCCGTCAGGAAATCACGGCAGAGTATCTGGACCACATCTTCTTTGATATCGTCGTAGCGGAGCAATCCGCAATGAGGGCAGCACGCCTGCTCGATCGAGTGATCCTTCTTCACCAGTTGAACGGACCTTCTGGAGGTGGCGGGCTTAAGGCAGTAGATGCAGGAATCTGTCGGTATACCTCTTCTCTCTGAGGTTGAAATGCCGTTGGAAGTCTTTTGTACCTTATTCTCTTCAAGGAGAGGCTTCAAATCGCGGTACACCGTCATTTCCGACACCCCCAGCCGGGAACTGATTTCCGATACCCGCAGGGTCCCTTCCTCTTTCAGCCAAGCTAGAATCTTCTGTTGTCTGTCGATGGGGAGCATAGGCAGCTCCTTTCTGATGTAAACGTTCTATACATCAATCATATGGAGGGCTTATTGATTAAACAATAGAATCATTGTTGAAAAATGTGAAAAAATGTTCATGTGTAACATATTAGACAAGCTTTCTTCATAATTGCCACACAAATAGGGTTCACGCATTTCCGATGTTCACCTGGAAAACGGATGCTTAGGTGATTTGGATCAATGATTCACAGATTTTTTCAATATACATCAGCAAGAGAAGGATTTTTTTATCTGAAATAGAATGTTTATAGTGAATGATACAATCGAAAGGGGAATCGGCAATGGGAAGATTGGTACATTTTGAAGTTCATGTGGAAGAAATGGAGCGGGCAAAGATGTTTTATGGAGAGGTGTTCGGATGGAAATTCGAGGACTGGAGCGAATATGCGGGAATGCCCTACTTTGGGGCAGTGACAGGGGAAGAAGGGGAAATGGGGATCAATGGTGCCTTGATGCAGCGTCAAACGGCCCCTCCAGAACCGAAGCAGCCGATGAATGGATATTCGTGCACCATGGGCGTCGAGAATTATGATGAAACGGAGAAGCTCATCCTCGAGCACGGCGGCAAAGTGGCTCTGCCGAAGTACGCCCTTCCGGGAATGGCGTGGCAGGGGTATTATGTGGACACGGAAGGGAATGTGTTCGGAATTCATCAGCCGGATAAGGATGCGAAGTAGAATTGACCTGATTTGAAAGGTGCAGGTAATGGAAGAACGGGATGTTGTAGAAACGTTTATGAAATGACGACAAAGGTCCGTCCCTCAACGCTTTAACGCGATGAGGGACGGACCTTTCAATTTGGTTTGTATGACGCTACGGTTGCTTCTGCCATTTGGAGGATCTTCCGGCGGAGTGGTTGAGGTTCGACGATTTTGACCTGGTCGGCAAATCCCAATAGGTATCCTTTCGCTTCTTCTTCTGAATCAAAGGATAGTGTCACAGGCACCCATTCCCGGTTATGTGCATCTCCGGTTTCAAGGACTCGGGCGAAGCGGCCTGTGAAGGTCAACCTCGGCAAGGCTGATCGGGTGACTTCAACCTTCACCTCGTAGGAAGGAAGATGTTGAATAAAGGATTGAGTGGAAGATGTCCAGTACTCCGCCAGGTCGAAATCGGCGGGTCTTTGAAACGTCTCCCTCATAAGCTCGGCACGTTGGATCCTTGAGGCCCTGTAATTCCGGATGTCACCATTTTCCTTGGCGGCAATCAAATACCAAAGGTCACCCTTGGCCACAAGTCCCAGTGGTTCCACGATGCGGTCGCCGGTTTTTCCGTCTGCACCCTGATAGGTGATGGACAGCTTATGTTCATTCCAGATTGCCTCTTTGATCTCTTCGAAGGAGTCGGTCTTTTCTCTTTTCTTTCGCCATGCGCTCGTGTCGATATGGATACGGTTCCATACGTCTTTGGCGTTTTCCCGATAGGTGGACGGAAGAGAGGCGATGAGCTTGGTCCGGGCTTCCCGGGATATACGGGTAAGTCCTAGATCATCCAGCAGGTGCGTGGACGGGGGGACGAACAATGCCCGGATTTCAGATTCCTTAAACCCGGTGAGGTCCGTCTGATAGTCTTCAAGCAAAGACCAGCCCCCGTTCTTGCCACGCTCTGCCACGACGGGGATTCCGGTTCCGCTCAGGGCGTCCATATCACGGTAAATGGTCCGCTCAGATACTTCTAATTTTTCTGCCAGTTCCCTGGCGCTCATTTGTCCGTGTGATTGTAATAGTAATAGAATCGATACCAAACGGTCTCCCCTCACAGGTCCCACCCTTTCCAAGATATAATACGTTTATTTAATTAAATATGACAGTGGATGTCAAGAATAGATAAGTATAATGAAGGCATGAGGAAGGAAAGGAATGATTGGATGAAATCACTGACAGGAAAAGTGGCACTTGTAACAGGAGGAAGCAGAGGAGCAGGTCGTGGGATTGCGATTGAACTGGGAAAAGCGGGAGCGACGGTGTATGTGACGGGACGCAGTACGAAGGGTCATTCGACGCAAAACTTTCCGGGGACGATCGATGCCACGGCTGCTCAAATCGACGAAGCCGGCGGGAAGGGAATCGCCGTCCGATGTGATCATACGATGGATGCAGAAACGGAAGCGGTCATAAAGCAAATCCGTGAAGAGCAGGGAAAACTCGATATCCTCGTCAATAATGTGTGGGGAGCCCATGACATTGGCGTGAACCCGGGGCCATTCTGGGAACAGTCCTTGGACAATTGGGATACGATGTTCACAGCAGGAGTGCGTGCCCAGCTGGCGACGAATCATTACGCCATTCCTTTACTCAGGGAAAACGATAAAGCCCTGATCATTCACACCACCTTCTGGGATAAAGGATCGTACTCAGGCCAGTTTTATTATGATCTGGCCAAGAACGCCCTGGTCCGCATGGCGTACGGACTTTCAGAAGAATTAAAGGGTGACCGTATCGCAGTCCTCGCTGTCTCCCCTGGTTTCATGAGGACAGAGCTTGTACTTGAGCATATGGGAGTGGACGAGGAAAACTGGCAGGAATCTGAACACTTAACCAAAACCGAAACACCTTTTTATGTGGGTCGTGCCATCAAGGCCCTGGCCTTGGATCCAAATGTGATGGAGAAGACAGGGCAGGTGCTAAGAGCCGGAGATCTCGCAGAAGAATACGGATTTACCGATGTGGACGGTCGTTACATTCCGCCGTTTACGATCTAGATTCACGGGTCCTCTATGAAAGGGGACTCTTTTTCTATGTGTCATCCGTCTTATCACCACATAAGCCGAATAGACTATTCATGATAACCACTTTTCAAAAAGAATAGGGGTGGCATGATGTTTTCGGTAACAGAGATGCGCACATTCGAGTTGTTTTCTGTTCCCCATATCTCGGTGCTGTTGATGTTTGTGACAATATCGTGTTGGCTGGTGTACTTTAGGCATTATCTGAAAAGGTATCAGTCCGTCTTAAAGTGGGCGTTATTCTGGATGCTGGTCCTGTGTGAAGTGTCATGGCATATGTGGCTCGTTGTCACAGGGACGTGGGAGGTTGGTGACCTGCCCCTTCAGCTCTGTTCCGTCAGCACATTCATTGCGGTTTATTTATTCCTGAAACCGGATCCGAAGGCATTTTATCTGCTGTTCTTTATCGGACTCCTGCCCCCGATCCTCAGCATGGTGACACCTGAAATGGCGTACCAACTTCCTCATTACCGTTTTCTTAAATATTTCCTTCATCATGGAGCCATTGCATGGTCTGTCCTTTATTTCATCGTGTATGAGGACTACAGGGTTCCGAAAAAAGCCATTTGGACCGGCTTCCTTATGGTGAATCTGCTCGCCCTGCCGATCTTCTTCCTTAATCTCTTTCTCGGTACCAATTTCTTCTATTTAGTCAATCCTACTGAATCGAAAACCATTCTGTCCTTTTTCGGGTCAGGTGTCATGTATTATATCAATCTGGAGATTGCGGCACTGGTGGTGTTTTTGGTGACGTATGTTCCCATGGGAGTGGTTATGAGGCGGGAGAGGGAGAGGGGCTGAAACCGCATGATAAAGGTGATAAAGATATTGGCCATAGCCTAGTTCTTCTGTTTAACAATCAACGGTTCCGAAGAGTAACCCGACAACAACATGATTCGTTCCCTCAGGTAATGGGGGGAGCAGGAGTACACAAGTGTAAGGGTGGAGGAAGTGGAACGTTCATTTTGCATGAAAAAAGCAGCCCTATATATGGATATAGATGGTAAAATGTAAAGGGAGTGAATGATAGAAACAGAAGAAAGAGGAGGGGATACCATCATCATTGACTTTTCAGTGAACATCGTATCCTTCGTAATGTCCATCATCGAGTGGAGCATAATCGGGTATCTCGCTTATCGTGTGTATAAAAGACTTGAGACAAAACCAAAAGTGTGGAAGGTGGTTTTTGCCACCTTCGTAGGTGTGTTTTCCTTTTCCATTAACATGGAGTGGTTTCACACCCTGGTGAGTGTCCCGATTTTACCTATTGGCGTGTGGATCCTTAATGGTGCCCTCGGCAGCAGGGAAGACAGGTGGAATACGTATCGCAGGTTTGCCTGGATCGGATTCTTTTCCAATTTCATCTTCCTTGCTGGAACCTTGATCACGATCCTGATTCATCCCCTCATCTATCCGGATAACGAACTATCTACTTACATAAAAGCAACAGATGAAGCTTCCATCATAACCATCCATCCGGCTGGTGAGGGACGGACCTTGGATCAGGAAAAACTGATGAACCAACTTCCTTCCATGGAACGGGTTCAATTCAATAGCGCGTTCTGGTATGAAGAGATGTACCTGGAATCGGGCAGCATGAAAAACAAGGATGAGCGCTTTCCGTATCAGCTCATCGGCACCACCCCAAAATGGGGATTCGGTCACGAACCGGACGTTTATATGGAAAGGGACGGAAAAGGCATCCTCATTTCAACTCCAAAGACTCAGTATTACTTCCGCTCTCCTGAAACCGTGATTGAGGAGGTGGAAGGATGAACAAAAGAAGAATCCTACTCCTGGGATATGTGGTTCTATTAGCAGGGGTACTGGCATACTACTGGCTGTATGTGGAGAGGGCAGATTCACTTCCGAAAGAGGAAGAAATCTTGTCTGGCATTGATTCTGCCCTGCACGATGCTGATGTCACCGAGATCCAGGATTTTCTAAAGGTGGATGACCGTCACGGGGTTGCGCCTTTTCGCTCGGGAACAGAGAATTACGGCATTAGCTATTGGGAGCACACCCTAATTGGCTGGAGGGTTAAAGGCATCCGGACCGATGGTGACCCTAAGATGTGGATGGTAGACGGAAGTGATCCGTCCAGTTTTCATATCGTCTGGAATATGGCTCCCAATAACCAGGTTCAAACCCTGAAGTATTACTTCTTGAGGGAGAGAGGATATTCCAGAAGCGGTGATCAGCAGCATTATGTTCCTACTATTATGGTGAAGGCAGAGGTCTCTGTGGAGGAGGCATCATACGGAGCCATGAAACTTCCCAAGGAATGGGTGTATGCCATGACATTATCCGATGGAAGTCAGGGTCCGGATGTAACCTTTGGAAATGAGTTCCACCCGGGGATGCACTCGATCTTCGGCTGGATGCCCGTTGATGAGTTTGGGAAGGAAGCCGAATGGATGGATCCCATGAACAACTCGAGTTACTCCACCGGCGACATCCGTGAGGAATATATGCAGAGGGTAAGTAAGAAACAGCTTGAACAGGGTTTATATTAGATTAGAAAAGGTGTGTTAAAAGGATGCGCCGATGTATGTCGATGCTGAGAAGGTCCGTCCCTCTATTTTAACGTACGATCCGGTTGCAAAAGAGCATTCTCATAAAAGGGGATGCTCTTTCTGCCCATTTAGATGGATGTGGCTCTTCAAACTGGACATCCTAACTTTATCTTTACACACCGAGGAGTGAAGTCATGTTCTTGCAAGGGAGTATCATTTCAGGGGAATTTGATGCGTCTATGAATGAATTTTCGATACAGAAGGTAAAAGATTTCGATACACAATCGGTCCTCAATAGAAATCAGGTGGATAGTCTTTATCAGTATTTAATCAATCATCAGGACGAAGATGGGCAGATCATCACGTTGAACGATCAAATGCTTGTACGTTTGTCTCAGAATGAATGGAGTCTACTGATCACGGACATGGAGAAAATAGTGTCTATGTATCATTGAGTGGGGTACAAAACGGATGGCTGGGATCGTGACGAGACAGGGTTTGTACTGTACGGTCATGCTGCAAAAAGCTCAAGGTGAGTTCTTTGGGCTTATTTGATTTTTTTTAAAAAAAGGATTGCAAAGTAAAAACAAGATAGGATATAATCAATTTGTGAAATGGTGAACAAACTTAAATGACATTTACTCAGAAAGCTTTTTTTATTTACAACTTATTGTGAATTAATTCACAAATATATTTTTGTATGAATATGTGAATTATTTCACAAAAAACACTTCAGGAGGAAATTGACATGAACGTAACATTGGGAAACAAAGTGGTATTAGTGGGAACGGGAGCGGTCGGATCAAGCTATGCGTATTCTTTGATGAATCAGGGATTAACGGATGATCTGGTTCTTATTGATGTAAACGAAGGGAAAGCCCAGGGGGATGTGATGGATCTAGATCATGGTATTGTCTATGCTCCGAGTGCCATGTCCATCCGCTATGGTTCTTATGAAGATTGCAGGGACGCGGCCATTGTTGTGATCTGTGCAGGTGCCGCCCAGAAGCCGGGTGAGACGAGGCTGGATCTTGTTCAGAAGAATGTGGCCATATTTAAGTCCATTGTCGGTGAGATTATGAGCTCAGGCTTCGACGGAATCTTTATCGTTGCTACGAACCCGGTTGATATTTTGGCTTATGCCACCTGGAAGATTTCCGGTCTCCCGAAAGAAAGGGTCATCGGAAGCGGGACTGTACTTGATTCAGCGCGATTCCGTCATTTCCTCGGGAAAGAATTCGGTACGGCTCCTACCAGTGTTCATGGATATATCATCGGAGAGCATGGGGATTCACAGCTTCCGGTCTGGAGTTCTGCCAATATTTCAGGCACGCCGGTCGCTCCTAAGCTGTCACCTGAACGGAAAGAGGAGATTGGGGAACAGGTGAGGGATGCCGCGTATCGCATCATTGAGAAGAAGGGGGCGACATATTACGGAATTGCCATGGGTCTTGCCCGGATCACGAAAGCGATCCTTCGGAATGAGCATGTGGTCCTGCCCGTCGGCACATTGCTTGAGGGAGAGTACGGTGTGAATGATGTGTACATCGGGGTGCCGAGTGTGATTCATCGCAAGGGAGTCGGCAATGTCATCGAGCTGTCTTTGGATGAAGGGGAGCAAGAAAAGTTCACCGCTTCTGTTGAGACATTGAAAGACATTCAACGGCAAATTTGGAATTAACCAGACATCTTAGATACTCAACATAAAAGGGAGTCCTGAACATGCTAGTGGAAAACATCAATCCGTTTCATCATCTTGGAATTACAGCTGCAGTGGCAGCCATCCCGATCTTATTATTTCTTTTAAGTCTTACGGTTTTTAAAATGAAGGGTGTTTATGCGGCCTTACTGAACCTTGGTGTGACCTTTGTGATCGCCCTGTTCGTGTTTAAGCTTCCTTTGGGAGAATCACTTGGAAGCATCGGCCAGGGGGCGCTGCTTGGATTATGGCCCATTGGATATATTATTGTCATGGCCGTATGGTTGTATAAAATTGCCGTGGAATCCGGGAAATTTGATGTGCTTCGAGGCAGTATCGCGGGGATTTCCCATGACCAGCGCCTTCAGCTTTTATTGATCGGCTTCTGCTTCAATGCCTTTCTTGAAGGGGCGGCAGGATTCGGTGTGCCCATTGCCATCTGTGCGGTCCTCCTCGTTTCCCTAGGCTTTAAGCCATTGCAGGCGGCGATGCTGTGTTTGATTGCCAACGGGGCTTCCGGTGCATTCGGTGCCATCGGGATTCCTGTCGGGATCATCGATGCCTTCGCACTGGAGAATGTAACGTCTATGAAGGTTTCCGTCATGACGGCCTTTACACTGCCGATCATCAATTTCACGATTCCGTTTTTACTGATTTGGCTGATGGACGGCTGGAAAGGGATGAAAGAAGTGCTCCCGGCCATCCTGGTGACCTCTGCCACCTATACGGTGTCCCAGGCCATTATAACAGTGACCATCGGACCGGAACTGGCTGATATCCTGCCTTCTTTACTGACCATGGGGGTCCTCGCCATGTTCCTTAAAAAGTGGCAGCCCAAAAACATCTTTCAATTTGAAGAGACACAAACCAGGGTGGAGACATATACCCTTGGTGAAGTGGTGAAAGCATGGTCTCCTTTTTACCTGTTAACGGTCTTCATCATGATTTGGAGTCTCCCTGTCTTCAAAGGACTTTTCGCGGAAGAGGGATGGCTCAGCTTTGCTATCTTGAAGGGTGTGATACCAGGGTCATCCATCCCTGTGAGCGTGGATTTGATCGGAGCAACCGGTACCGCCATCCTGTTCGCTGCACTAACAACGGTTGCGACTACAAAGAATATCCGTTTCAAGGATAGCTTCGGTCTCCTTTTAAGAACCGTGAAGGAATTTAGTATTCCCATCGTCATGATCTGCGCCATCCTTGGAATCGCCAAGCTCATGACGTATGCAGGCATGACGACGGCATTAGGCGAAACGGTGGCGAAAACGGGACAAGTATTCCCGCTTCTATCTCCCATCCTTGGCTGGATCGGGGTATTCATGACGGGATCTGTTGTGAATAATAACACCATGTTTGCACCGATTCAGGCAACAGCCGGCACGATTCTCGGAACCAATTCTTCCCTCCTGGTGGCGGCGAATACTGCAGGGGGCGTCATGGCGAAGCTCGTGTCCCCTCAATCTATTGCCATTGCAACAGCTGCTGTTGGGCAGACCGGGAACGAAGCCGCCCTTATGAAAATGACGCTGAAATACAGCTTTGGATTGCTCGCCTTCGTATGTATATGGACATTTATCCTGAGCGTTCTGTTTTAAGAATGTTGCGGCCTAAGGTCCGTCCCTCCGTTATTGCCTGGGACCCAGCAACATCACAGCCACCCCGATGAGACAAATGACGGCACCGGCCCAGTCATACAGGTCCGGTGTCTTTTTGTCGATTCCCCATCCCCATAGGACGGACAGTACAATGAACACCCCGCCATAAGCGGCGTATACACGGCCGAATGAAGGGAAGGATTGGAAGGTTGCGATGACTCCATAGAGGGCGAGGGCGATTCCGCCGGCCAGTCCCCAATACGAAGGCTTTCCTTCCCGGAGCCATAACCAGATCAGATAGCCTCCGCCGATTTCTGCGATCCCTGCAAGAATAAATAGGATGATGGCATGCAGCATGTAGAACACTTCCTCTCTACGATTGTGTACTTGGATTATACCCCGTGCTTCCGGAAATTTGTTAATTCCAGCCAAACCTTCTACAATAAAGAGAAGAATAGGTATACGGAGGTGGATGTGAAATGAGCAACACAGAGAAACATTTCTCAGAAGAAAAGTTTTGGGATAAGTTGAAAAGGTATGGACTGAAAGCGGGGCATTCTGTCGTTTACACTGCATTACTTCTCTATTATGTCCTGCAAAAGCCGGATATTCCGAAGAAAGCGAAGATGGTGATCATCGGGGCACTGGGCTATTTCATTCTTCCAACCGACTTCATTCCGGACTTTGCCGTAGGAGTTGGATTTACAGACGACCTGGGAGCGTTGGGTATTGCGTTATTACAGGTAGCCATGTATATCGATGACGATGTGAAAGCCCAGGCTAAGGCGAAGCTGATTGAGTGGTTCGGGGAGGATGTGGATACGTCAGAGGTTGATGGGAAGCTCTAGCTGTTCATACCTTCAAAATGAAAAGCGCATGGTCAGAGAGGTTCCCCTTCTGACCATGCGCTTTTATGCTTTCATCATGTCATCGATCTGCTCCCGGTCATAATCGAGTATCCAATCATTGAATTCATTATATACAGCACGCAGGTCCTCTTTATCAGACGCAATGATGTCGCAGCCACGGTCATCGTATAGATGAAAAATCATCCTCCGTGTAAGATTGACGAAATAAATGTCGATCCCTGCATGCTGGTCCCCTTTCAATAATTGTGTGGGATGGGGAAAGTCCTCGTATGAAATCGCCATGAGGAGCTGATGATACCGGGTATCCCGCTTATGACAGGGAAGGGTGAACCGGTGTGTGACCATGTCTTCATCCTCTTCTTCAACTTTATAAAGCTCATATTGAAGCTTGTACCTCAAGGCTTTATCTTTGATATATTTCTGATACACTTTCGTAGGTCTCTTCTCAAGAAAGCGGTCATTTTCAAGGGTATGAACGTCTGTTATCAGAAGAAGATCATCGGAGTCAGAAAAGATTTGGTCGAATAGACCAGTCGTCCGAATTTTTATTTGCTGCAGATTTCTTTTGCTCACATGTTCGACGCCGGGAATACATATTTCAAAGCGCAGGCCATATTCAGAAGAGTAATAAAGAGCCGGTCTGAGCTCTAGACCGTTAAAATGCTTTTTCAAAAATGGCTTTAATTTATTCTGCATATAGGACTCCTGTTGGAATGTTGGAATGTTGGGATGGGTATTGTTAGATATTTCCCGTTACATTCTGTTTTATCATTCTTTTCATATTTTTGAGGTACGTGTCTATGATTCTACTTTCTCAACCTTTAAGCCAGGGATCGTATGGATGAATCTCCTGTAATAATCGGACCGGATGGAAAAGCCGCCACATTCCTCATGAGTGGTGGATGAGAACCAGGTGAAGTTATTTTTGATGAACGTTAAGTCTTCAGGTAACCGTGGAGCCACCCAGTCATACAAACCGTTGGCAAGCTGCTGCAGCAGCTTGCAGGTCCCTTCATTTGCTTCTATTAGATGGGCGGTGGCCGGTGGGCCCAAGGTGAGAGTGTTCGCCCATTCTTTCGTTTGGTAGGTTTGGATGATGTGTGGCTGAAAGACTGCCAGAACATTCTGATCATAAGAAAGTTCTTTTCTAGTAATGAAGTAAAACGTATCTGAATGGTCGCAAAGCACTTTCATAAGGGACTGGTACGTATGATCTGTAGGGTTTTCTGTCAGGTCCCAGTATTCGATTTGTTGTGGACGGGTCATGGGATGGGTCCTCCTAGGGGAACGTCATACGAGAAACAAGTTCTATTATGATCCAAGTCTTTCAAGTTTAGACTTTCATAAGATGTTAGAAAAGAGACAGAATGATCATTCTTAAATAATCGTGCCTGGAATGACCATTCTATTGACATGCCTGCTGTTTACATGGAAGGTCCGTCCCTCGCCTTACAGGTCGTTTAGAAGTTCGTAGGCCCGGTCAGCGTCAATGGAGAGTCGCAGGCCTTTTTTGATGAGTCCGTCTTTTTTTAGTTGGCTGATGATGGCACTGGTGGTTTCCCTTGTAGATCCAATCATGTTGGCGATATCGGCATGGGTCAATTTCATGTTGATGGTCTGCCATTCTTTTTTTCTTTTCCCGGTCTTTTCGCTCAGTTTGACCAATAGATAGACGACCCGGTATTTGACGTCGCTCAAGGCGATTTTTTCGCTTAAGGAGTAGACTTCCTTTAACCGGTTGGAGAGGATGTTGATTAATTTAATCGCTATTTTCGGATTTTTCACGATGAAATCTTCGAATTCGTCCACTCCCATGATGCAGAGGTAGGTATCCGTCATGGCTTCAGCGTAGATCTGGTCATCCGTTAATGACAACGTCGATGTTTCTCCGAAGATGTTTCCGCTTGTCAGAATGTCCACGGTAAATTGCTTCCCCTGATGGTTCATCCGGTAAAGGCGGACCTGTCCCTCTTTTAGAAAAAATAAAGCCTGCAGCGGTTTATCTGGTGATATGATGACGGAACCTTTCTTGACAGGGCGCATTTCGCTCAGGTCATCAATGACCTGAAGTTCATCCATGGGCAGTTCATCAAATAAACTGATTTGAGAAAGCAGCATCATTTTATCCACTTTCGTCATCCCCTTTCCTTGAATATGTAATGTGAATTACAGACGTAAATGGCGTATATGGTATGGTATAAACAGGAGGCGTATCAATATGTTAACACTTTACACGATAGATGGTTGCATCAGATGTCATAACGCTAAGAAGATGCTCGAGTATCACGGCATTTCTTATATAGAGAAAAATCTTTTCCATGAGCGGGATGCAGCGAATGAACTGATTCACATGCTCGGGGAAGTGCGAACACCTGCATTGAAATCAGGCCGGTCGATTTGGGCAGGGAAGGAATTACTCCAATACTTAGAAGAGGAGGGTGCATATGCACTCAAAGATCGTTCAAGCAAATGATATCATGGAAGTTCAAAAAATAGAAATGGAGCGTTTTTTATCCAGTGCCGAACAAATCGTCGGCCATTCCCAAATCTTGTTTGATCTTGCTCATTCCATTAATGAAAGCGCTACGAAGGCTTCGGAACAATCCCTTATGGGGAAGGAATCCATATCGAATACGGTCTCGAATATGGAAGGAATGAAGGAATCGTCCCAGCATATCCTCGAGAAGATCGAGTCCCTTTCTGACGTATCAAGTAAACTGACAGACATTGTGGACCATTTAAAGCGAATTTCCTCCCAGACGAATTTATTAGCATTAAATGCCTCTATTGAAGCAGCTAGAGCAGGGGCTGCCGGGAAGGGGTTCGATGTTGTAGCGAAGGAAATCCGAAAGCTTTCCAATGAAAGCAAACAGGCGACTGAACTTGCCGAGGTGTCGATTCAATCCATCCACAAGGAAATGGAAGGTATCCGCCTTACGGTCAAAAAGGGAGCGGATCTCGCTTTGACTGGAATTAAGAGTGTCGTTGAAACTGAAGAATACTTTCATGAAATCAACCAGTCCATTTCCAAGGTGGATCATCAGAAAAATGATTTACAACGAATCTCCAGGGATATCAAACAGGAAAGCACAGGCGCCCATGAAATAAGTAAAACCATCTCAGTGAATCGAAAAATTATATCCGAAGGACTGCAAGAAGCCATAGATGTATATAGTTTACAAGCCAAAGGATAATGGGAGGGATGATGAACAGCAAGGGGGCAGGTCCACACTTATTGACTGCCGTTCTCATCCCATGCATACAGACAACAGGTGCATTGAGGCTGAAGGTCCAACCTGCCACGGCAGCGACCATCATCTCTGATCCATCCCAGCTTGTCTGCCATTTCTTTACCACATAAATAGACAGAACCCCCATCAGGACGGTTTTGAACAGGATCAGGATGAAGATGTTTGTTTGGAAATAGGTGTGAAAGTCGTCTGTGACAGAATAAAATTGCTCAGTTATCGTGATGATGATGAATACATATAAATGGAGAGACCCGGTCTGATGAATAAGGCGGGCTCTTTTTTGTGTATCCATTTGACTCCATCGTTCCATCACCCTTACTATCCCTCCTGCAGCCATAGCGAAAACATAATCATATAGAAAGAGAAAATGGTCCTTCAGTAAATCAGCTAACAGAATTAAGACCAGCATGCCAAGCCAGAGGGAAACATACAGGAACCCCGAATCCTTCACAGAGAATGCAGCACTTTCTTCTTTCAGAAAAGAAGAAACGGGCTTGATCACTCTTTCAGCAAAAAGGAGAAAAAAGGGTGTCACAGCAAAGACCAGGATTAGTTGAAGGCTTCCCCAAAATTCAATAAAGGGAACCACCCGGCTGTCAAACGTATACAGTAGAACATCTTTGTTGTAGGCAAAGAAAACCGAACCAAACAAGGATCGATAAGGGTCGTCAAGAAAGCGAGAAGACAGCTCCATGGATGCGATCAGGGTCATCGTCAAGAAGACGAGCCCCACGGAACGGTAAAAAAACGCCTTCTTCAAAAAAGGAACGGTTTGATAGCCGATCGAAAATAAAAAGACGCTCAGAAAGATCCTCTCCACTATTTCAGGTATGTCAAAGGGTTGAGACTGGCTCATGTAGAGCAGGATGGCGAGGGTACTTCCCATGTATGGAATCGATAGATAATATCGCTCACTGGAGAAGAACCGGGCCAGACTGCGGCTGATATAATAGATGATCGGTAACGACATGATGCTGATGGTATGGATCAATTTACGTCTCTCCTACATAGTCGATAATGGCTAAGCCGGTGCATGGCATGGAAAAAACCGCGGCCTCCCCTAAAGCAAGCCGCGGTTTATCTGTTATGATTTAGAATAATAGGCAGATAAAAAGGCAATGACTTCTTCCGGTGTTTTAGCATGTGCACTGTGAAGATGGGCAAGCTTTTCTCCATGTTGATAAACGAGGAGACTCGGGATGCCCATCACACCCTCTTGTTCCCCAATGTCAGGAAGGGAATCCTTGTTCAGTTCGTAAAAGGGCACGTGGTTCAATTCTTCAAGAACCGAAGGCATGAAGGCATCCATCCTTCTGCAATCGGGACACCGGTTTGTATAAAATTTAACAACCACTGGTGACGACTGCCGAGTAACCTCTCTGAATTGCTTCTCTGTTGTAATGGTGTTCATTGACTTTCCTCCTTACATTAAGCTTGAATCTGTGAATGGGTTGATGCATGTGTTGAACGAACCTTGAATACTATGGCGACCAGGAAAGAGAAGAATAAATGAGTCCCTAAACTCATCAACATATCGGGTGTAAACGCATTGGCAAAATTGGTCCCCATGCCCATCATCATCGGCATGATCAGCAATGGTCCGATGATCCAGATGCCGATTCCAAATAAGACGGCAGCAACCCAGAGGTTTTTCACGAATAGGGTCAAAATCCCGTATGAGACCCCGAATATGACACTTATGATCATATGAATGATCCATCCCACCGCCAGGCTTTCACTCCCCATCATACCGGCGATCATGCCCATCATGCCCATCATCTGCATCAGAATGCCGAACACGATGCCCCCGACAATTCCTCCAATGACTCCATTCGATACGACAGTACTCATCCCTTTGTTCATTTCACTCACTCCTTTTAAGAAAGTACCTTAAGTGTAAAATGATTTATCTGAAAAATCTGTAATGTACATTACGAAATCCTTTTTTTCTCTTGGATGGTCCTTCTGTCTCATGGGTATAGTAACAAACAGAGTGGCCATTGCAGGGATTAAGCAAGGAATGTGCTTACTGGTTGATGGAAAATGTAAGCTGGATTACATAGTGAGTCAGCGTTTTTGAAATGAGAAATGACGCGTGTTACATTATCCCCAGTACCACTTGATCGGTACAAAAATGTGAAAAGAAAGAGGAGTGATGAAGAATGATCGAACAAATTACAGCAGTATCCAAAGGGATGTATACAGAAGGGACGTCACATGATCATAAGGTCATCATTGATGAACCGGCTAACATGGGAGGCACAGATAAAGGAGCCAATCCATTAGCTACGATGTTAATTTCCCTGACAGGTTGTGAAAATGCCATTGCTAACTTTGTCGCCAAGGAAATCAAATTTGACCTGCAAGGAATCGAATTCGAAGTCAAAGGAGAAATCGATCCCCGTGGAATGATGGGAGAAGAAGGCGTGCGCCCTTACTTCCAGAAGATCACCGTCAATGCAAAAGTCAGCACAAGTGAATCCGAGGAACGGGTACAAGAACTGCAGCAAATCGTCGATGCCCGCTGCCCGATCTACACCACTATGGTAGCGGCAGATGTAGAAATGGTTGCAAACTGGACAAAAGCATAAATCAGCAGGAAGAAGGCTCTCGTCATCGAGGGCCTTTTTTTATTCAATTTGCTTGAAAAAAACATTGTGCCTGTAAAGGTGTTTTGAAATAATTGGTAGTAAAGAGGGGGGCGAGATGGGCTTATGGATCGGCATCATCGTGTTTCTGGGGCTTGCAGGAGCTCTCGGGAGAAGGGTTTTGAAGGGGAGCAGGGATGAGCAGTTACAGGAATTAGAACGGATCAAGTGTAAGCTGGAAAGAGGGTAGAGGGTGCCCCCTCTCCTGATGTTCTACATAGGTGATCTTATTTAGAGGAGGAGTTTGATGGATATCTCAGCACTATCAAAAACCTTTCAGCATTTTGCTGCCAGGGAATGCAAAGGGTCAAGTGAGCTGTATGAATATTTATCACTGAAGATTTCAGAAGACGAGGACATTCTTGCACTAAGCGCCAACGCTCAAAAGGGTCAGCCGGTGCCCAATCTTTTGCTGGGGGCTGTTCACTATCTATTATGGACAAGGATAGATCATCCGCTAAAGACGTATTACCCGAGTGTCACCGGGAATGCTGTAAGGATCGATGATGCAACGTTCACTATGTTCAAATCGTTCTGTTCTCTTTACAGGGAGGAGATCATTTCGCTTCTAAAGGAAAAGCGGGTTCAGACGAATGAAGTGAGGCGCTGTGCTTATCTGTATCCCGTCTTTTCCATGATCTATCAGAGGGTTGAAAAGCCTTTATCCCTCATTGAAATCGGAACAAGTGCGGGACTTCAGCTTTTATGGGACCAGTACAGCTACTCTTACGGGACGGAGGAAGTCTTCGGTCATCCTCATTCTCTCGTTCACCTCACCTCTCGGATCAAAGGCAAGCCCCCTTCCTTTCTACATGAAAGTGTTCCTCCCGTCGCGTCGAGAATCGGACTGGACCTTCATGTCAGTGATCTGCGAACGGATGAAGACTATGTATGGCTGAAGTCTCTTATATGGCCGGAGCACAAGGAAAGGCGGGAATTATTCGAGAATGCCGCAGCGTATTTCCGAAACAACCCGGTAAACCTGTTGGAAGGGGACGGGGTCGCTTTATTATCGGAAGTGATCCGGAACATCCCTGAAGACAGCGTCGTGTGCCTATTTCATACTCACGTGGCAAATCAATTCCCTGAAGAGTTGAAGAATGAACTGATGGAAAAGGTCAAAAGCATCGGAAGAAAACGGGATGTCTTCCACATATACAACAATATGTGGGACCGGAAGCTTCACGTTGATTCCATTGTGAACGGAGTGGAATCGTCACATACCATCGGGGAAACAGACGGGCATGGAAGATGGTTTGAATGGAATGAATGGTGACTTGTTCAGAATCAAAAAGTATATGCTTTTCATCATATTCATTCTCACTTTGAGTGCCTGCTCTGAGATCCATGTGGGAGAAGTGAAGGAAATAGAAGTGAAAAAATGGATCGGGAAAAACGTGCAGGCTGATTCAGAATTCATTGTCAAAGAAGAAACGATCAACCATTTTGTAGAAGCCACGAATGGATATGAAAAGCTGGAAAAACAAAACGTGATCAAGACCCCACCTGTTCTGACCTATACCATTGTCCTGGAAGACGGTGAAGGCCGGGGGTACCATCTTTGGCTGACTAAAGACGGTAAAGGGTACATCCAGAGCCTTATAGAAGAAGACAGCTTAACGTATAGGTTAAAGGAAGAATCCGTCGCCGCATTAAAGAAGGATATGGAAGAGGCGGGCGGCGTTGAACCAACAGGGGAAATTGAATTTGAATAAACAGATATGGAGTGATGGGATGTAGAAGATTTTCTTCAGTGCTCATACTCCTTTTCGAGCTACCTTTCTAAAGAAAATTCGACATGGAGGATCAATGAGTTGAAAACAGGATTAATCATTCATCAGCAGGATTAATAATCTTTCAACAGGATCAATAATGGGCAATCCGGATTGAAAATAGCTCATTCGGATCAATCACTCTTTCAAGAGATCCCTCATCAGAACTATCACCTCGAATTCTACCCTCTCATACCTTTCAAAAAGCTCTTTTCGTAAAGAGTGATGATTATACATAAGCTCTGCAAGACTTTGTGAATAACTATATGCCGGATGATGAGTATGTAGCATCTGAGTTGATGAACCATGTAATCATGAGCAAAAATCGTTCTTTTTAATAGATGCAATCTCTAATCTAACCTTTTGGTGTGCATTTTTATTCCCGATACAAGCACAGAAAGTTGATTCTCGCTGCTGGATGCTCGACTCCTGCAGCGGAAATCAACTTCTACTTTCTTCTATAGGATCGCAAGTTGTTTAGGAAAAGAGCTTTTAAAAAAGACAATCTTAAATCCATTTCTCTCAGAAAACAGACAAAAGGTCACATTAAAGAATGCGGTTGTGATAGCTGGCGCGGCGGTCGAGGATGTCTTCTTGGATTCGTTTTATTTCAGGACTGCGGAAGAAAAAGAGTTTCATAATGATTAACACAAAATCTCTCCTTTTTAAATGGATAGGGATGGAAGATGCATACGCTGATTGAAAATGAAGCGGCATGATCGCTCTCTTATCCGTTTTGTTACCCTTTAATCATATGTGAGACCAGAATGAAAAGTGACATATATGTCGTTATTATAGTCGGCGTACATGTCTTTTATAACTTCTTTTTAAATATTTTTAAGAAAACGGGAATGATTGCTCATAACACCTTCCTAAAGCGTGGATAGTTTAGTAATGGGAAAAAAGATCTAAAAAATTCCAATTTTTAGTTGTAAAAAGATACTCGTGTCGATATAATAAAATAAGAAAAACGACACTCGTGTTTATTTTTAAAGAGGAGGGACAGAATGGAGTCTTCATTGAGAAAGAATAAGCATTTCATAACGTTGATGACGGCACAGGCGATTTCTGGCTTGGGGGATTGGTTGAGTATCATAGCGGTGATTACGCTTGTGGGATTAAAATGGGAAGCGACACCGATGCAGATGTCGTTGATCATCCTGAGCCTGGCTCTGCCTATGGCGCTCCTTGGACCTGTAACGGGAACACTTGCAGACAGGATGGAACGGAAGTGGCTGATGGTGTTGTCCGATGTGGTAAGGGGAGTACTCATCCTTCTTCTGACTGTGGCGGATAATGTATGGATGGTGTACGGGTGTTTGTTCTTGGTTGGGATGTTCTCCTCGGTCTTCATTCCGGCGAAGAATGGAAAACTGAAGGAAATAGTACCAGATGAACACATCAAGGGGGCCATGTCCCTGTCGTCCACCATCGATTCCAGTACGAAAGTCGTAGGTCCGCTTGTAAGCGGGATCCTCGTTTCCACCATGGGAACGTACAACGTCTTTTATCTTGATTCCGCTACGTTCTTTCTGTCGGCCGTCCTGATTTTTCTGTTGCCTAAAGCATTGAAGGAGCAGGAAGTATCAGGGGAAGTGGAAAAGAAGGATGCACCGTCCTTCAAGGAGGAAATCAAAGTGGGCTTCTCCTTTATTCAGAAAAGCCATTTCTTACTGTACGGATTGTTCTTGCTTGGAGTCAGTTTGCTGATTCTGCAGTTATCGGACTCCCAATTCATTATCCTGCTTCGCCAGCTATCTGATGTCTCTCCGAATCTACTAGGGTACCTGGTGACGAGTGCAGGGGTCGGAATGCTGTTTACAGGGATCTATCTTTCAAAGAAGACGGATTACAATGCTTACGTCTATATGTGTACCGGGGTACTTGGGATCGGCCTGGGGTTTGGCATGATGGGGATCCTGACGTATTATGATTTGAGTCTGTCCATGCTTTGGGTTCCGGCCCTTGGTTTTCTTGCAGGGGGATCGGCAGGGTTTGTGTTCATTCCATTCCAGGCAGCCACCCAGGAGAAAACCCCCGTTCATATGACAGGGAGGGTCTTTGGCGTTGTCAACAGCGTCACGACGACCGCCACCATCATCGGTCCGTTGGCAGGAGGGGCCCTTGCCACTGTCATTGGGATCATCCCTTCCTTCATCGTGACGGGGTCATTGTTGATCATTCTTTTCTTGGTGTCCATTGCCGTGCGAAAGAAAGTAGGGGAGGAGGAGACCGATGTCACCGAAAGTCAGTCAGGAACACAAGGCGCAACGCCGCTCTAATTTATTGGAAGCAGCAAGGAAGGTTTTCATCGAGCACGGATACGAGAAGGCCACCATGAAGCATGTGATGGTAAAGGCCGGTGTGAGCCGGGGTGGACTGTATCAGTACTTTGACAATAAAGAAGATCTCTTTGAAGCGTTGATCGAGCTTCAACAGATGGAGGCGTTCGATGAGTCCCTCCAGGCCATGCTCAAGCATCAGGGATCGTATTGGGAAGCGCTGGTCATGACCTTTCTTGGGGATGAAAAGAAGCCCACCGATCACATGGACCCGTTAGCCCCGTCCAAGCTTGAATACTTCATCACAGGACGGAATGACAAGAGAAGGCAGGAGCATGCCAGGAAAAGGTTCATGCAAGGCAATAAAATGACCGTTCGGATCATCGAAGAAGGTGTGAACGCAGGGGAATTCACGCCAAGGTTCGAACCTGAAGTCATCGCCAGGTCGATCATCTCCTGGATCGACGGGATGGCAGTGGATCATGCCATCCTGGATTCAGAAAGCATCCGGTTGAAGGAGCAGACAGAGTTGCTCTTGGAATATTTGAAATGGAGTCTACAGGTTAAAGAATAAGTCTTAGTAGAAGGTATTGCTCCAGGCGATGCCTTTGTTGAATGGGGGAGAAGGATGGAAGAAATCATACATAGAGTGGCAGAGAGGATAAAAAGAGATGATAAGAGAGTCATCATCGGGATCTCAGGGCATGGTGCGTCCGGAAAGACGACCTTTACCGGTCACCTCATGGAGCACCTTGGACGAAACCAAGTCAATGCCATCAATACAGATGCGTATATCGTCAGTTCCTCAGTAAGAAAAGGGACGCTGGTGGAATATGAGTATCAAAATGAAAAGCATCATTCTAAAATGACGGCGTGCCATTCTGCCGCCCATCATGTCTGGGCCCTGGAGAGGGACGTTCGCATGATCAGGGAGGGGATGGATGTTTATACAATGGAAACCCCTTATGAAAAGAGGAGGCTGATTTCTTCACAAAACAGGGTATCGATTGTGGAGGGCATGAGCGTGGCGTTTACCGATCCTGATTTATATGATCTGAAGATTTATTTCTATACGGACGGTGAAACAGAGTTCATGAGAAGAAGTACCCGGGATATTGCTGAAAGAGGAATGGAGCTTGACTATTTAAAACGAACCCATGAAGAACGAAGAATTCAATATGAATTATTCATGCATCCGTACCACGAGCATTTTGATGTGGTGATACGGAACTCTGCGGATGTGGAGAAAGCTGTTATCTGAGGGATGTATGGTCACGGCGGGGAGGCATATTGTCTATTGATATGCTTCTTTTTTTATGAAAAAAAGATTGAGTAATCCCATGTAATTTGAAATAATTGGTAGATAGTTTGATTGATAATCGGAGGGATGGCAATGAAGATGAGAGCCATATTCCTCACGCTATTGGTCGTTTTGGGAGTCTCCCTGTCAGGCTGCAGTGGAGGAAATGATGAAGAAGATTGGAAGGAAACCGGAACGTTCACCGAGAAAGAGATGATCATGTATGGGAAGGAAGGGAAGTTCGGGCTGGTAAAGGTAAACGGTGAAGAAACTGAGCCGGCTTTTCCCTTTGCCGAGGGAAGGCACTACGATGTGTATTTTCTCGATGACTCTGTGGACGTCAGCGGAAAGAAGTATCTCATGACAGCACTTCATAAAGAAACCAATGAAACCATTTATCTGTATAAGTGGGGAATTGATCACAACAAGAGCGGCGCCAAATTCGCCCTGGGAAGAGAAGGGCTGTGGAGAATCGACGTAGAGGTTGATGGAGAGGCATACACGAGTTTTGTGGTGAAGGCCGAGAAGGAGTAAACCCTATTCGATTATCCTTGGTGGTTGAATGGAGGAGGAAGTCAGATGTTCTATAGAAGAAAATATTATATCGTCACAAAACAATTCGTCGACACGTTCAATGCCCATTTCCATCAAACGAATCTGCCTAATCAGCTTAAGCACGGGTCCCGTTTAGTGGGGCGCTGGATGAAGGACCATGATGATCAGACAGTTGAGATTTTCGCCATCTGGGAGTATGACAGCTGCGACGAGTATGTGAAGATCGAGGAGAGCATCAGGAATGACGAGGCGCATGTCCAGAGGATCAGGGATTGGTACGAAAAATACGGTGGGAAAGAAAACGTTCATCAAAAGTACATACTGGAAGTAAGGGATGAAGTATTAGAGTCGACGGTTGAACGTGATGGAGATCGACACATTCACGTATAGGAAATCAGGGTGCTCACCCCCGGTCAAAGAGCAATCCGTCAACAGGGGCGTACCCCCGCTGGACGGATTGCCGATTTTACATTGAGTAGGAGAGGCGACGATTACTGGTGGGGTGCGCCAGGGGGTTGATAGGTAGGCGGCATTTTGAGCCAGTTTTTCTCGATCATGATCGTTTTTAAAGGTGTAGCCAGTTTCATCAGATTGATTTGGATGGAGAAAAACAGTAAACCTGCATCGGTACGGACGGTTTTCGAGATGGCCTGTCCGCAAAAAGTGATGGAAGCGGCAATCTTCGCTGACATGAGATTGGCGATTTCATCATCATTCAATTTGACTCCTTCCGGGATGGCTGTAGGATCGGAGACGGGCTTTTTAGGATTTACAAGGGGCAGGGGAACCCCTTCTTTGAGAAGGAGCTTTTCAATCTTTTTGGTATCTGCCAAACTGCCATCTAGGGCATCTCGCACAAGCTGTTTCAACTCTTTGTCCATCGTGGTATTCAGGGCAACCTGATAGAGGGCATGGGCCTCATGAAATGCCGTAAAGGCTGTCCAAAGATCCATTACCTCCCCTACGTGCAAGGGTGGTTTCGGTGAGTCATCTACAAAATTTTTCACTATGGCGGAAATGGCTTCCAACGTATTGGTCATCATGCAGGCTCCTTTTAATTGAGTTATTCTTACTATTTCCAGATATTGATTCAGCATTCAAGGAAGTGTTCCTCCATTTATTTCATTAAGGAGACAGCAAAAAGTGAAACTTTCCTGTGTCTTTAACGTATGTAAGAAAAAGGAAAGGGATGGATGAGATGGATGCGGTTGTACTGATAGGGATTTTAACGGTATCAGGCTGCGTGATTGTCGGAACCGTTTGGTTTGCCAATGTGGCATTGAATCGCTATATGCATGGAAACAAGGGAATCCATCAAAACTCGGCTGAGGTCCTATGTCCTCAATGCGGGGAAAGAAATAGACGGCAAAAGAATGGTCAGCAGTGTGTAAGCTGCTACTTTTCTTTTTAAGACCAGGGAGAGGGAGAAGAGTGTGGCGAAAAAGGATAATGAGGTACTGGAATGGATGAAGGCGGTGGGGATCGCCCTGATGGTGGTATTGGTGGTCAGGACTTTCCTGTACACACCGATCATGGTGAAAGGATCTTCCATGAATGCGACCCTGCAAGACCAGGAACGGATGATTGTCTCTAAGTTAGGTGATATAGAGCGTTTTGACATCGTGGTGTTTCACGCAAATAAGGAGCAGGATTATATAAAGCGTGTGATTGGTCTCCCGGGAGATAAGATCGAGTACAAAGAAGATACGCTGTATGTGAATGGGAAAGCGTATGATGAGCCGTACCTGGACAAGCAAAAAAAGGAAGTCGCTGGGGACTTAACGATGCCTTTTACTTTAGAGGATACAGCGGTCTCACAATCCACCGTGCCGGAGGGGCATTTATTCGTCATGGGGGATAACAGGAGGGACAGCAAGGACAGCAGACATATTGGGGCGGTCCCAAAGGAAGAGGTGATAGGGACGACGAATGTCGTATTTTACCCTCTTAAGGATATGAGGATCGTGAAACAGTAAGAACAAGCATTTGGGGAATGGGAAGGGACTGAAAAGGTTGAAACAAGTGCTGGAAAAGGTCATTTATTACGTCTTCACCCTTTTCATTTTAATACTGTTGGGGAAAATGACATTTAAAGTATGGGAGGCATTTGTCCCTTGGAATGATAAGACGGATCTGATCGGGCTTTTTTCGTGATGCCTCTGCTGGTGGCGGTTTCGTTTATTTTAGCCGGTTTGTCTATTAAGGTACTGCGTAAGTCTGGTTGAGAAGGGTGTATATATGAATTACGTTCAAAGGGTGAAAGAAATCCAGCGCCTTCAATGGGAACTAATGGTGGATTATTGGTTTTTACATTTTGGGATGGTGATCGTCGGGGTGGGGATCATGATTGTTTGGATACTGAAAAAATGATGGCAACCGGGTCCTGTCTTCAATGAAAGGAGGCAGGACCCGGTTTCGTACTATTTCCTGACGTTCAGGATCTGAAGAATCGATTCGTAGCACACGGTTCGATAATAACCGTGGAGGGAATCGTCATCCCGCATGAGCCACTGGATCAGACTGCCGTCGATCATGGCACGCATGGCCTTGGCCGCTTGTTCGATGTTGTCTACATGAAAGATGTGTTCTTCGATCCCCTGTGTGATGATGCTTTCGCCGATGGACCAGCAGTTTTCATAGAATGCCTGGTTGATTTCTTTGTAGCGGTCATCGTTTTTGACCTGGGCCAGGAAATCCAGGTAGACCCGGTAGAAGGGTTTGTTTTCACCGGGACTGATGAAGACCTGATTGATATAGGCTTCCAGCTTGTCGAGGGCGGTTTCTTTTTCTTCCATCGCTTCGGCTTCTTTTTCATAGATCCTTGTGGTGATCCACTCAAAAAGATGGGCGAATACGTCTGCTTTATTGTCAAAATAGTAGTTGGTGACGCCTTTACTCACATCTGCATAGTCGGCAATATCCTGCAGGGTCACGGATTCATAGCCTTTTTCCGATGCTGCCTGAAAGGCGGCTTTCAGTATTTGTTTGCGTCGCTGTTCTGCTTTATTAGCCATTGCTGCATCGAACCTCCATTTGAAACCTCACCTCTATTATACAAAACATTTTACACTTGTACGACCATTTTATACTGACTAGACAAAATAAATTGACCGGTCAGCATAAAATGTACTATGATGGAGTCAATCAATTGGAAAGGGGAATGATTCAGTTGTCTAAAGAATTTAAGGCTCTTGTCGTAAATAAATCCGGGGAAGATTTTTCAGTGAACGTTGAATCACTGACGTTTGATGACCTGCCGGAAGGGGATGTGACGATCCGGGTCCATTATTCAAGCGTAAATTATAAAGACGGGCTGGCTAGTATCCCTAAGGGGAATATTGTGAAGTCTTATCCGTTCGTCCCGGGGATTGACCTCGCCGGAATCGTGACTTCGTCCAGTGACTCCCGCTATCAGGAGGGGGATAAGGTCATTGTAACGAGCTATGAGCTGGGCGTTTCCCACTACGGTGGATACAGTGAATACGCAAGGGTCCCTGCAGATTGGGTGGTCCCGCTGCCAGAGAACTTGACGATGAAAGAAGCCATGACGTTGGGGACGGCAGGATTTACAGCCGCCCTGTCCATCCATCAATTGGAGAAGAACGGCTTGACGCCTGAAGACGGTCCCGTTTTAGTAACAGGGGCGACAGGCGGTGTCGGAAGCATGGCCGTATCCATGCTTGCGAAGCGCAACTATGAAGTCGTCGCCAGTACCGGGAAAGAATCGGAGCATGACTACTTGAAGAAGTTAGGGGCGAAAGACGTGATCTCCCGTGATGAAGTGACGCCTGAGAAGATCCGTCCAATAGGGAAACAGCGCTGGGCAGGTGCCGTCGATCCCGTGGGCGGCAAGACATTGACTGCTGTTTTGAGCCATACACAGTATGGCGGATCCGTCGCTGTCAGTGGACTCACCGGCGGAGTGGATGTCCCGACGACGGTATTTCCTTTCATCCTGAGAGGAGTCAACCTGTTGGGAATCGATTCGGTCTATTGCCCTAAAGACCTGAGAGTCACCTTATGGGAGCGAATGGCTGGTGACTTAATGCCTGAGGGATTGAATGAGATTCAAAATGAAGTTTCATTCCATGAGCTGCCTCAAGCACTGTCTGACATCCTGGCCGGCAAAGCAAGAGGAAGAACGATCGTGAATATTTTAGAATAGGCAGAGGAGGCTTATCCTGGGAGGGATGAGCCTCTTTTTTTGCAATGAAATAAACGATTGAGTTCTTTGGGTTATTTTGGAATAATTGGTAGTGGGCATAAAGCCTTTTAGATGGATGAGAGTAGAGATAAACGATAAGGGGGATCATCGATGAAAAAAAACATCACCATTCTTCACACCAATGATCTACACGGAAACTATGAATTAGTGATCAGACAGGCTGCATACATAAAGAAACGGGTCAGTGAGCTGAAGGCGGAGGGGGAAAGTTACCTCTTATTGGACGGCGGGGATCATTTGGATATGAGCATCAACGAATGCCTGGCGACGGATGGCCGTATGCATTTAGAGATGCTTGAAAACGTCGGTTATCATGCCATGTCTGTTGGGAATAATGAGCTGCTGCGATCGACGACGGAGCTTGTACGTAAGCACAGCCGCGAGTCCAGTGTTCCCTGGTTGCTAGGGAATCTGACAGAGGGTGACGGGACAACCATCGGCGGGATGAAGGAAACCCTTCTCCTGACTGTAGAGAACGGTGTGAAAATAGGGTTGTTTGGTGCAACGGATCAATTCGGTGATCTTTATGAAAATAAGCATGGATTCAGGAACCGTGACACTGTTCAGTTCATGAAAGAAGCAGTGGCTGACCTTAAAGAACGGGGAGCCCATATTATTGTCTTCTTATCCCATCTGGGTTATGAAGCGGATGTGGAAATGGCAAAGGAAGTCAGCGGCTTGGTCGATGTGATTGTGGGGGCACATTCTCATACAGTTCTCAAAAGCCCTGTTGTGGAATCAGGTGTTGTGATTGTGCAAGCGGGATCCTATGGACAATACGTGGGGGAGTTAGTCTTGGATGTCATCAAGGAAAACGGCCATCATCAGATTGGGTCATTTGAGGGAAGATTAGTGGAAATGACTCCAGAGTCCGAGGCTGATCCTGACATGAAGGCGATCTTAGAAAGGGGACGTGAAGAAACAAGGGAGTTTTTATCGGAGGTATTATACACAACAAGTGAATCCCTGACTCATGGCGGGGTCATTCAACTCATGGCAGAAGCGGTTCGGGACTATTGGAAGGCGGAAGTTGGAATCATGTATGGAGGAGCCGCTGTGGAAGAAGGATTGAATGCCGGAGATGTGACCATAGGGGATGTATTGAATCGGTGCAAAAGCATGCACTCCCCTGTTTTGATGGAGCTGAAGGGTGAACAATTGGCCGGATTGATAACAGATTCAATGCATGAAGAGGTCACTTGTAAGCCTGTATATGGAAACGGGTTTCGTCCACACGGAATCCCAATCGGTGCTTTGGCCTTCTCGGGAGTGACTTGGAAGCAACGTGACGGCGTCGTTTCACATATTGAAGTAAATGGAGAGAGTCTAGTAGATGACAAGAGATACAGAGTAGGAACAGGATCTCCATTATTGTATGAAGAGGTTTGCGGATATTCGTCTGTAAAAGGGAACATGCTGTTGAAAGTCGGAAAAAACGTGATGGTGAAGGATGTGTTTATGAAGTATTTAAGAGAACGCAGGGAATCATCCGTTATGATCTGAGAGGAGCATCCACTCTGTTTAATGGTTCTTCGGGGAATATAGAAGACGATCAGTGACTGCCATGGGCCACTGATCGTTTTTTTATATCTACTATGTTCGTTAACTAAGAAGATAGTGTAGGAGGGGATACGTTTCAATCCCCATTGAGTTCCCGGGTCAAAGCACGTATCGCTTCCAATACCTCTTTCACATTTTCCCCGTCATTCATTTCATTTCGGGCATGAAGCAGGACGGGTCTCACGGACTCGACGGAGCGTCCGAATTCGTACATCCATTCATATCTCGGAACCATCCAGGTATGGAAATGGTGGGTGGTGTCTTCATTGTAGAAGTAGTAGACATAGTCAATTCCCAACACGTCCCGCTGTGCTTTTCGGATCCTGGTTAAACTGTTGATGTAATCCAGCTTTTCTTCTTCGGTTAATTCATCGAAGCATGTGATATGCCGTTTGGAAGCCAGTATGATTAACCCTCGAATCGGATAAGCCACATCCTGGTGGGCGTGGAAGTAATCTGTTTCCATGACGACGCCCCCGTCAGGTTCAATCAATCCCCTCGTTAAAGCACAGCTTAAACACTCGACTTCCACGGTGGTACCGTTTGATAAGGTGATTTCTCTCATGACGCTTTTCCTCCAATTGGCGAATGCTGATTTTTTTATAAAGTAACTTCTGCCAAGCTTCTGGATAGTACCTGGCTGCTATTCATCACATCTCCCATCAGCCAGAATAAATTGGCAAGGAAAAGCAGCGCTAGAATGATGGCATAAATCTTTTTGCGTTCGATTATACTCCTGAACAAAAAGAACGATAGATAGATTAAAATAAATAAGGCCCATACGTAGTCAAACCAAGTTGCTTCCACCACAAACGTTTTAATCGTCAATAAGATGAAAAAAAGGGTTAAGAGATACCGGGTGATGTTTTCGTACTTTTTACTGATTTGTTCCAATACATACTCCTCCGCATCATCCCCTGCCGCGGGCTTTTTGCGTATTTTTCTTTACAAGTGTTCCGGTCAATACTAGTACAATTCCTATCAGGCCTGCAGTGAACTCTGCAATGTAGAACTCTCCATCCCGTATCAGCCGGATGAGAAAGCTCCCACCAAAAACGAGGGTGAACGTGATGCCCAGGGAGAAGAAGAATCGTTTCATTTTCATTGAATTTACCTCCTTAATCGTACAGGTCCATCAGGGAGCGTATTGGCAAGAATGATGTAGATCAGGACATTAACAGGTAAAAAGATGAAGAGCAGTCTTACCATGAAAGAGGAGACGTCAAAGTATTCGGCAATTCCTCCGCACACACCTGAAATGGATTTGTCAGTAGTGGATTTTCGCAGCTTTTTGTTCAGGATGTTTCACTCCTTTATTAGAGAACTCTAGGATTCTTCCCTTGCGTACTACCCCGATACAAATTTAATTTTGGTTCACATTATGACCATTCTAAAGTAGAAAGTAGTAGTTGATTTCCGCTACAGGATGCTCGCTTTTCGCGGGGCTGGCGGTGAGCCTCCTCAGCTGCGCCTCCGGGGTCTCACCTGTCCAGCTTCTCCCGAAGGAGTCGAGCACCTTCCGCTCCAATCAACTTTCTGAGCTTGAAATTCTAACTAAACTCAGATAAAGAAAAAGGGTGAATAAAGAGAGTGTTGTTACAAGATTTTAGACCTCTTCTTCTACTTGGATATCATCATCATTTTTTCCTGATATTTCTATTCTAACATTGAAAAATCTGAATGATAAGACTATGATTCTATGTATCGATAGCTGATCAAAAGGGAGGAAAAGAGGATGAAGTTTGTTTTTGATTTGGACGGGACGATTTGTTTCAAAGGGGAGCCTTTGAGCAAGGAGATTTGTCAGGCATTGGATGCGTGCATGGAGAAGGGGCATGAGATCATCTTTGCTTCGGCCCGGCCGATCCGTGATTTACTACCTGTACTGCCAAAAGACTATCATGGCTTTCGAATGGTTGGAGGGAACGGCGCATTTACGTATGAAAATGAGAAAGTGAACGTACATACGTTTGAAGAAGAGACCGTCCATAGGATAAAAGAAATCATTGAAGAGAATCAGCTCACCTATTTGATCGACAGTGACTGGGATTACAGCTATACGGGTGATCACCATCATCCAATCTTCCGGAATCTTGATCCTGAAAAAAGGGCGGTCAACAAGGAATTAAATGAATTAAGGGTGATTACGAAGGTGGTATTGTTTACAACCGACGACCGCATCAGGCAGAAGCTGTCTCAGCTCCCTGTTACATTATATGAGCACGGAAATGAGGCATTACTTGATATCAGTCCACAGGGCATCCATAAAATGGTGGGTCTGATGCGGATGGGGGTCCGTCCTAGAGAGTTCGTTGCTTTCGGAAATGATCAAAACGACCTTTCCTTATTTCAGAATGCGGCGTACAGTGTCTGTGTGGGGCAGCACCCTGTTAAAGAGAGTGCTTCGACTGTGATCGACAGGGATGAGGTTTCATTTACCATCAAAGAAATAGGAAGAAAACCGCCGGTGGCAGAGCCCGCTTTATAATGGAAAGGTAAGAGGCAGGCTGATTCTCATAAGAATTGGACCTGCCTTTTCACTTTGGCTATCATTCTATGAAGATCCATCCATTCCATACCATTCCTAAATTGATCATAAAATGAAAGAGGATGGCCGGGTAAATACTATTCGTTTTTAACACAACAAATGCATAGAATAGTCCTCCGAGAGAAAAAAGCAAACTGATGATGACAGGAATCCCGATTGATAGATGCAGGAGGCCAAATCCAATGCTGGTAATGAGAACAGCGTAAAGTGTAGAAACATTCCGTTTTAAACTGGATAACATGACCCCTCTCCAAAGAAGCTCTTCCAGGATCGCGTTTAGGACGGAGAAGGATAGCCCGTACAGGACAAAGGATGTTGTGAAGGGTATAGTCTCAGTGAATAACAATGGTATAAAAATGGTTGTCGATCCAATCAATCCAATAAGCAGAAAATAGGATAACTTGATCGAGTGGTAGGGAAACACAATGCGTTTCTGCCAATTTGGTATGGCGGCAAAAAGAAACACCTTTTGCCTGGAGAATAAAAGGGAAAGCAGCAGTCCACAAATGATCAATAGGAGCAGACTTCTGTTTACGATGATCTTCATCTCTTCCGATATGTCCCATTCAGAATAATAACCGGTTCCTAATTGAAACAATAACGTCCCTGCTAAAAAGAATAGAAACAATGAAACAGTAGAACGATAGACAGGGGTTAAGAGGGTGATGAAAAGTAAGATCGAGACCGGAAGCATTCCCCACATAAACAACCTGTACGAAAAAAGGACAATGCCCGAAAAAAATAAACATCCTGCAATGGATAGAAATATATGTCGTTTAAACGGTTGTATAGGGCATCCCTCCATGATCTCCTGTGAGTGATTGACAGAATACTAGTATCTTGGTAGTAACATAAATTCCCTTTTTTCATACATTGTTACGTGACCCTTTAATCGCCAGGCGGGTCTATTGCAAGGTTAATGCCGCGTTCTAACCAAGCTGTTATAAAAACGTTACGTCATTAATATGAACAAGCTCAGTAGTGTACACGTCTTTGGTAATTTCTATTTGTCCATTTCCGTAAATCCAGAAGATCTTATATACTTCGTTGTTATATAAAACTTTGTCACCAAGGTTGTATTCTGTAAAATTCAATCATTCACCCACTTATCAATGCAATAGACCCATGACTATATTACCAATCTTTGAGCAAATCCGACTTTCTAATCCGGGAGCTTTATGGTTGGATTTCATGCTTTGTACCCATAAATTCTCAGGGAATCATCCCGGAATATTCTTTTAGGATTATAACGTTGTTTTAGGTGAGCGTAGGAAAAAGAATATATGGTCAATGACTATGGCGATGGTTTCTGGAAGCCGGTTTAGTTCAGATGGTGCCCCCCCTGTATGTGAATTTTATTCCAGGATTGGGATGGATCATTCGGTATAAATTAAATTACAGAAATGTTAAAAACATCCATACGGTGTTTGGCTTTACCCTCACGAGGTATATAACCAATGTATAAACGTACAGCACCATTTTCACTATACTTAAGGAGGATTTTATTTATGGCAAACAGTAACAACAGTAATAACAACAGCAGCAACAGCAACAAAATGAGTTATGAAGAAGCTGGCCGTAAGGGTGGGGAACAGACAGCGAAGAACCACGACAAGGAATTCTACCAAGAGATCGGTGAGAAGGGTGGAGAAGCCACCGCACAGAATCATGATAAGAAATTCTATCAGGAAATCGGGGCGAAGGGCGGAAGAGAGTCCGGAAGTTCTAATAGTTCAAACAGCTCAAGTAATTCAAACAGCAGTAATAACTAGAAGCCGGGTATAGTACGGCAAATTAAAAAGACCTGTCGATGCGACAGGTCTTTTTTAATCGTTCAGTCCATATCAATCCCCCATCGTCAGAGATGATGGGGGATTGATATGAGTATTAATTGGTTTGATTACCATGTGCTTACGTTCTTCCTTGTTCAGCTACATTCTATCATTCATTCAGTACTTTTATGGTTTCGTGTTTCTCCAGGTAATCGGCTACCTGTTTAGCGCCTCTTGACACGGCTTCCTCACTAAGGCCAAGCTTTTCCCCTTTTTGAACCTGATCTCCCAGGTAGTCACTAAACGTTTATTGGAACATTCAGGGAGAGGGGATAGGAGAGTTCTAAAAAGGATTGAGTTCACCTTCTTGTTTTGAAATAATTGGCAGTAGGTAAAAACGTTTACAGGAGGGGTGTTATGCGCGAATATCTAGATGCATTTTTAGAAGCTTGGAAGAATTCTTCTTTTATAGAGTTCGAGTCATTCATATCGACAGATTATCAGGCAAGGGAAATCAGGGACGGGGAAATCGTTGATTTTGGCTATGAGGAATCGATTCAAGGCTGGAAGCAGGGATTTCAATATGTCAGAGAGAATCAAGGTGAGTGGGAGGTAAAAGAGGTTTCGGTCATTCCTTTGAAAGAGGATGAAGTGATGGCGATTCTTTCGGCTGCGATTGTAATGGAAGGGAAGCCGTTCGAAACATGTCACTTATTCTTTGATACGTTCAAGAAAGGGGAGAACGACGACTGGAAGCTGGTGAGAAGCTATATTGAGACGGGAGTTGAGAGAGAAGGGTAAAGAGGAACGGACCTTGAAACGCTCCATTTAGAGTTCGTTTGGTATGGGGGAGTCGATGGAAGGTCCGTCCCTGATCAAATGAACATGTCACATAAAGAAAAAATACATATACATGGAGGTCTCTATGAAAACAGTGATAGCATTCAGCGGTGGAAAAGATTCCACCCTGGCTTTATATACCATTCAACAACATCCTGAATATGAAGTGGATTCACTCCTTGTGACGCTGACGGAAGGGTTTGACCGGGTTTCGATACACGGTGTCCGGCATGAATTGTTGAAGCTCCAGGCCGAGTCCCTGGGGATTTCCCTTCGTGAGGTATGGATTCCGGGGGATTGCTCGTATGAGGTGTACCAGGAACGGATGGGCAAAGCCGTGTCGGACATGGCCGATGACGAAATCACACATATGGTATTCGGGGACATTCACCTGGAGGATGTGAGGGAGTACAGGGAGAAGATGCTTACAGATACGGGCATTACACCACTATTCCCTTTGTGGGGGAGGTCTGTCGGGAAACTGAGCCGTGAGTTCATCGAGCTTGGTTTTAAAACCGTGCTGACGTGTGTGGATATGGAGCAGCTGGACCGATCCTTCGCCGGAAGAGTCTATGATGAGGCGTTCATTGAGGATTATCCTGAGGACACCCGAGACATTTGCGGGGAGAACGGGGAGTTTCATACATTCGTGTTTAATGGGCCAAACTTCCGGTTCCCGATTCAGTATGAGCTCGGGGAGGAGAGAGTGACACGGGATTTTGTGAGCGGCAAGGACCGTTTTCTGTACAGGGATGTGGTGTTACAAAGAGATTCAGATCTGAAAGATAAATAAACTAGTGAAGAGGGATGAAACATGACGACGACGGTTAAAGAGCTCCTGACTAAGGGTGAAGTGATAGGGTCCTACCCGGTGATGAAGGAATTACGGACGGATTTATCCGAAGCGGAATATTTGGCCTTATATGATGAGATGAAGCTGGAAGGGTACCGTCTCTTTGCTCTGTGTGTGGACGATGAGATCGTGTCCCTGGCCGGCATTGTGAAGCGGGTAAATTTCTATCACAAGCATCATATCTTCATCTATGATTTGATTACGTCTTCAAACCACCGTTCAAAGGGGTATGGAAAGCAGCTGCTGGAGTATATCCATACGTTTGCCGAGGAGAGCGGTGCTGACTGCGTGGCACTGGATTCGGGTTTTCCACGGGTTGATGCCCACCGCTTTTATGAGGAGAAGATGGGGTATGAGAAGAAGAGTTATTCGTTCAGGAGGAAGGTGTAGATTTCTGACAAATAGCTTTTGTAAGAAGGAGGGGTCAAATGTACACTACAGAAACTTTGCCCCAGTGGTTCTGGATCATCTATTACTCTCTCGGTTTCCTGACGATTGCTGCGGCTGTATTCTCTATTAAACAGAAGCAGATGGTGTGGCGGTCGCTGATGACGATCTTCATCACCCTATCGATTCCTGTGGTCGGGATTGCCAACGGCATATACCGAGAGGAACATCAGGATGAATGGGAGCAGTGGCTTGCACACCTGGGAAGCGGATCTTTATGGGCCTATTATCTATTGTCTGGTTATCTTTGGATAGTGATTTGGTGGGGAATGTTCATTCGTAAAAGAGTATGGGGAAAGAAGTCGTCAGCTGATTGAAAAAACAGGGTGGATCTACTGCCATGAGGGTAGAGGTCCGTCCCTCTTTTTTTGTCACAGAATATACACATGGGGGTATATTGATTTTGAGGTGCAGGGCTCTTATAATAAAGGTGTGAGGAATTTTGTGAATTGTTTAACAAACTTTGATGAGAGAAGAGGGGAAGTTACATGAGGAAGAAAATTGTGATTGTAGGCGGGGTTGCCGGGGGAGCGACTGCGGCGGCAAGACTTCGCAGGATCAGTGAGGAAGATGAGATTGTCTTGATAGAAAAGGGAGAATATATCTCTTTCGCCAACTGCGGGCTTCCGTATTATATCGGTGAAGTGATTACCAATAGAGAGGCATTGCTCGTTCAAACCGTAGAGGGGATGTCAAAGAAATTCAATCTAGATATCCGGAACCTGAGTGAGGTGGTGGAGATCCATCGCGACCGGAAAACCGTATCCATCAAACGAGTGGAGACGGGAGAGGTGTATGAAGAAAGCTATGATAAGCTGATCCTTTCACCTGGTGCCCGTCCCATCGTCCCGCCTTTAGAGGGATTGAAGGAAGCTATGAATGTGTTCACTCTCCGGAATGTGCCCGACACTGATCGGATCAAGGCATGGGTGGATGAAACGAAGCCGAAAGATGCTGTGATCATCGGCGGGGGATTCATTGGCCTGGAAATGGCTGAGAACCTGCATCACCGCGGTGTGCGGGTGACGGTGGTGGAGCTTGGAAATCAGGTGATGGCACCCATCGATTATGAGATGGCTTCGATTGTCCATCGTGAATTGGAGAATGAACATGTCGATTTATATCTGAACGATGGAGTGAAGACCTTTAAGGATCATGGTCGGACCATTGTCCTTCAGAGCGGCAAAGAATTAACGAGTGACTTGACGATCCTGTCCATCGGGGTGAGACCTGAAAATGAACTCGCAGTTCAAGCGGGATTGACAGTGGGGGAACGGGGAGGAATCGTGGTCAACCCGCATCTGCAGACGGATGATCCCGATATTTATGCCATCGGTGATGCCATTGAAGTGAGAGATTACATCCAGGGAACACCTGCCATGATTCCCCTTGCATGGCCGGCTAATCGTCAGGGGAGGCTGGCGGCTGATCATATCAACGGAAAGGATGCCGAATATAAAGGAAGTCTTGGAACCTCTGTTGCCAAGGTGTTCGGATTGACCGTTGCTGCAACAGGGAACAATGAAAAAATGTTAAAGCGGATGGGAATCCCGTATGAAGCGGTGCACATCCATCCCAATTCCAATGCCGCCTATTATCCAGGGGGAAGTCAGCTGTCGTTGAAGCTCTTGTTCGATCCTGAAACAGGTGAGATATTCGGGGCCCAGGCGGTAGGGTATAAAGGCGTGGATAAGCGGATCGATGTCATCGCGACGAGCATCAAAGGAAAGATGAAGGTATGGGACCTGGCTGATCTTGAACTCGCGTATGCCCCTCCTTATTCATCTGCCAAGGACCCGGTCAACATGGCAGGATACGTAGCTGGAAACGTCGTGGACGGAGAGCTGAACGTCGTGCATCATCATGAAATCGACAGCATCATCCAAAAAGGAGGCTATCTCCTGGACGTAAGAGAGCCGGAAGAAAGAGAGTTTGGCTACATCACGGGTTCCGTCAACATTCCACTGGGAGAGTTAAGAGACCGGTTGACGGAGCTGCCTGACGCACAACACATTTACGTGACTTGTCAGGTGGGGCTGAGAGGATACCTGGCAACGAGAATACTGATGAACCATGGATTTAAGGCGAGTAATCTAAGTGGCGGCTTTAAAACGTATAGGCTGGGGAAATAGGGAAGGTCCGTCCCCGATCGGATCACGGTGCAGGTCGGAGGGTAACCAATGGCGGCCGTCGTCAATAGGATTCATGGGTATGAGTAGAAATAAAGAAGGGGCCGGGAAATCCGGCCCTTCTTTTTATGGAGGGCCCGGTAAGACACTATCCCCCTGCCCCCCCTAGTCGCAAGGATTCCCTTCGTTTATAATAGTAGGGTATACAAGGGGGATCGTTGAATGGATAGTTTGCAGCATTTTTTGATCAATTTACTAGTTATTTTTCTTTCCATTTTCTTTATCCAGTTTTGGATGCATAAGCGGGGACTCAGCAGCAGGAGGCAGGAGTATCTGTTTTTCTTCTCACTGGGATTTTCTATCCTATTCTGCATGATGTTCCCGTTTAAGATAAGTGACGGGCTTATTTTTGATCTTCGTTTTATCCCGTTTCTTCTGGCCTGTTTTTATACTCATCCCATTACGGCGGCTGCCCTCGGTGTGCTGATTGCGGTTATCAGGTTCATCAATGGGGGAGTAGGGGTTTGGATTCCCGTCGTCACCCTTCCTATTTTATACTTGTTGTCCATGTGGCTGCGTCCGGTTTTTCACCGGAAAAAGCTGAACATCCGTTTACTCATCACCTCCTCCCTGATTTTTCTCACCTGTACCGGAATATTGGTCAGCATTCATCTGTTATTCCTGCATGTCATTACTTTGTCGTTCACCTTTACGTTCATCATCATCCATGTTCTCGGAATGATCTTATCTGTTTCCCTGGTGGAATACTTCAGAGAGCAGAACCTGCTCCTGACGAAGCTCATCCGTATGGAGAAAGTAGAGATCGTCAGTCATTTGGCTGCAAGCATCTCCCATGAGATCCGAAATCCCCTTACTTCTTCAAGAGGCTTTGTTCAGATGGTCAGAGAGTCATCCACCGTCACAGAGAAGGAAAAGGAATTTTTGAAAATCGCCATTGAGGAAATGGACAGGGCAACGGATATCATCCATGATTATCTGACCTTTGCCAAGCCTTCCCCTGAAAGAGTCGAGAGTCTTTCTATAAAGGAAATGACCGAGAAAGCGATCCAGGTCATCAATCCTCTTTCCAATATGAATAACGTTATCATTGAGTCCACCGTCGCTCCCTATCAGGTGAAAGGGAATCCGGGACTATTTTTGCAGGTTCTTGTGAATCTGTTTAAAAACAGCATTGAAGCCATGCCTCAAGGTGGGAAGATTCGGGTATCGTCCAAGACGGACGATCATATGGTGTGCATGATCATCGAGGACGAAGGAGTCGGAATGACCCCCCATCAAATTACCCGCCTCGGCGAACCCTACTTCTCCACGAAAGAAGGGAAGGGGACAGGCCTTGGGATGATGGTCGTCTTCCGGGTCATTGATGCCATGAAAGGAGAGATACAGATCGAGAGTGAAGTTGGCGGAGGGACAAGCATCACCATCAGTCTTCCGTTAGGATAGGGGCTCCTATCCTTTTTTTTGTTTAGCTATGTTCAATAACTCTGTTGATAGTTGTATCCCAGGAACAATTGAAAAAGACCGGGCGAACTTTGTTCGGTTTTTTTTATATTTTTGTAAGATCGTTGAGTTTATCGCGTCTTATATGTAAGGAGGTGAGATGGTGACACAGCTTGAGGATATTTATAATACATACTTTAAAGATGTATTTTTATATGTGTATAGTTTATCTGGCGATAAGCATATCTCTGAAGATGTCACTTCGGAAACTTTTATGAAGGCATTAACCTCGCTAGACAGTTTCAGAGGGAATAGTGATATCCGTGTTTGGTTATGCCAAATTGCCAAAAACAGTTATTACTCTTATTTGCGTAAGAATAAAAGCTTGGTGGATCTTGAGTCGGCTCCAGAATCAGCTAGTGGAGACAATGTAGAACAAGAAATAGCCATCTCAGAAGCGTCTACGAAGGTACATGAAGTGATCCAGAATTTGAAAGAGCCATACAAAAAGGTCTTCACTCTCCGTGCATTTGGAGAACTGTCATTTAAGCAAATTGGCAAATTGTTTGGAAAAAGTGAAAACTGGGCTTGTGTTACTTATCACCGTGCTAGAGAAAAAATTAAAGCGCGATCGGAGGATTATCGATGAAAAATAGCTGTAATATGATTAGAGATATACTGCCGTTATATGTCGAGGATATGGCAAGTCAGGATACTAGAGATCTAGTTGAAGAACATGTAGCTTCTTGTGAGAACTGTAAAAAACAACTTGAAGAAATGAGGACTTTTGAAGAACCGCCAGTAGATACCGATATAGCTCCCTTAAGAAACATACAACATACATTGCGAAAGAAAAAGCTACAAGCGATTATTCTTTCAGTCATGGTAACATTGGTTTTTGCAGTGGTTACAATCGCTTATCTGACAACCCCAGCATACATCTCTTATAATGAAAATCCGGTTTCAATTATGGAAAAGGATGACGGAACTGTCCTTTTGAATTTTAGCGAAGAAGTCTCTGGATTTAATGTAAATCAATACCCGGCAGCAGACCATTCAGGTTATGTCTATGATATAACGACATGGGAAACGATTTGGCAACAGAAAATAAACAAAAACAACCTGGAAAATACGGTCTTAAACCCGAATGGGGAAACGGTCGCTTCGATCTACTATTACAATACCGATGGAATTGAAAATACGTTAATTTATGGAGATCCACTAACGGATGGTTCTGTCATGACGTTACCTCGGCTTGTTTTAAGCTACTATGTGTTGTTTGCTATAGGATTATCACTTATTTGTGGAATGGGATTGGTCATATTCCGTAAGAACGGAAAAATAAGAAATGCTCTAGAAAAAATGATTCTATTACCTATCTCGTACCTGTTTGCTCACTTACTAATAAAAGGTCTTCACTCTGCCACTTACCTTGCTGGACGAGACCTTTATGTAATTTTACTTGTCACAATGTCTTTATATGTTGCGTTGTTAGCTGGAAGGAACATATTCAAAAAATGATCAATGAAGAAGCCGAAAAGCACGTTATCATCGTTGTTGCTTTCACTGGTTAATAATAGGCTCACCATTCAGCGGTTTTATTCTTCATTTTAGTTCTATATGACTTGATACCGAGGGGTCCCAGATTGATTCGATTTCTAAAACATGGCCAAAAAAGTATCCCTTGAATTGGTTGAACACCACTGATCAGAGTCCCTCTAAAAAGGAGGGATTGTTGAATAACTCAGGGAACCCCCACTGTTGCGGAGTTCCCTTTTTTAGTTCAATTATCAACCATTTAACATCGCTTTTGGTTTAAGGGAAAGAAAGGTCCGTCCCTCTCAAAGTGTCCAAATCGCTGTCTGAAGTGTCCGGATTCTGGACAGGGTCGAGGCTTATAACCTGCTCGGGGCAGGCGATTCAGCTTTGGCATATTTCTTGCAATGTAGGGAGTTGAATCGATATTTCAGGAGGTCATGTAATGAAGATCAGGGAGTCCATTGCAATTGTGACAGGTGGAGCGTCAGGTTTAGGGGAAGCGACAGTGAGGCAGATCATCCAGAACGGTGGAAAGGCAGCCATCCTGGATGTAGCGGAGGAAAGAGGCCGGGCCCTTGTAGATGAACTGGGAGAAAGGGCGATTTACATCCAAACGGATGTAACGAGTGAGGAAGAGGTCGCAAACGCCATTCACCAAACGGTGGATTCGTTCGGGTCGGTGAACACCGTGGTGAACTGCGCAGGAATCGGGATTGCTTCTAAGCTCTTATCACGTAAAGGCATCCATGCCCTTGAGACATTCTCTAAGGTGATTTCCATCAACTTAATCGGTACGTTCAATGTGATCAGGCTGGCAGCTGAACAGATGTCCAGTAATGAACCGGATAAGGATGGTGAAAGGGGAGTGGTCATCAATACGGCATCGGTGGCGGCATATGAAGGTCAAATCGGGCAGGCAGCCTATAGTGCTTCCAAAGGCGGAGTGGTGGGGATGACGCTGCCCATCGCAAGGGAGCTTGCTGCTTACGGTATCCGGGTGATGACGATCGCGCCGGGATTGTTCCACACTCCGATGTTTGAATCTCTTCCGGAAGAAGCCGTTACATCCCTTGGCAAAATGGTTCCATTTCCACAACGCCTCGGGCAACCGGAGGAATATGCCCATCTGGTCGAAAGCATTCTCACCAATCCCATGCTGAATGGAGAAACGATCCGACTGGACGGCGGTATCAGGATGCAGCCGAAATAAAGCAGGGCCCCCTTTTAAATAAAAAGGGGGTCTTTTTACGTGGAAGAAGTGACCTTTCGTACGGAAAGCTTTATACTGAAAGTAACAAATTGAATTTTCAGATTTTATCAGTGTGGTCTCCAAGGACCGCCATCAACGATAAAAAGAGAATGATAGAGGGGGACCTTGAGATGCTTCAGTTCCGGGATATTGTCACACCTGTCGAGGGTGTGATCACGGAAGGAACAACGCTGAAAGAAGCGATCGAAATCATCAAAGAGAAGAAATGGAACTTGCTGCCTGTAGCAGATGAAGACCGGAATCTAAAGGGTGTGTTTACACGGAGCGGGCTCTATCAAATGATTCTCGATGGATTGCCACTTGAAACCACGATTGAGTCATACATAAAAAGGGATGCACTGGCGATTCAGGTCGATACCCCTTTCCACCGGATCGAGGAATTGGTGAAGACAAGCAAGGCGGGTACTGGGGTGGTCCTTGATGAAGAAGGCAAGCTGATGGGCTTATTGACGAAGACAGAAATGGTGATGGCGTTAGTAAAGTCGGCCAATACCCTGAAAGAGCAGCTGGAAACCATCTTAAGCCATTCCCATATGGGGGTGCTGATGACGGATGAGCATTTGCAGATCATGTATGCCAATGATGCTTTAGT
Organism: Bacillus sp. RO3; assembly: GCF_012911895.1. Classification (GTDB taxonomy): domain Bacteria; phylum Bacillota; class Bacilli; order Bacillales; family Bacillaceae_B; genus Rossellomorea. The sequence goes on along the minus strand of NZ_JAAXCV010000019.1, from coordinate 147,184 downwards.
GAAGATCACAGGCCGGTCTGTGGATTCCATCCTGTCCCGCCGGTTTGGGGACGTATTCCCGAGTCTCTCCCTCTCACATCAGGGGCATCACTATGATGAGACATATCAATCGATCGTCCATCTTTCATCCTATGAAACCGTGAATCATAAAGAAGGGAAGATCATCTTATTCCAGGACATTTCGGAAATTGAAAAGATGGCTGAGGAGCTGCAGACGGTTAAAAAGCTGAAGCTGACCATCGAGACTTCATTGGAGCACGCCTACGATGGAATCTTGATGACCGATGAACAGAACATCATTTCGATGGTCAGTCCGCCTCTCCTTGAACTTTTCGACATGGACCGATCCGAGGTGCTCCATCAAGATGCGGACAAGGTGCTTCCCCAGTTGAAGCTTGCCCATGTATTTAAGACGGAAACAGCTGAAATCAGTGACTTTAACGAGAGAAAAGGGATTAAATACATCGTACATAGAATACCCATCAAGAAGGACGGCAAGGTCATCGGGGCGATCGGGAAGGTGATGTTCCGTCAGTTGAACGAGGTGAGTGAGCTGTTCAAACGCCTCCAGAAGGCTGAGAATAAGGCAAGCTTTTATCACCGCCAGCTGCAAAAGTCAGAATCAGCCCGGTTTACGTGGGACCATATCCTGAGTGAATATCCCTATATGGATAAACTGAAGAAGAGTGCCGCCAAGGCTGCGAAAGGACGGTCGACCGTTCTGATCAGGGGGGAAAGCGGAACGGGCAAGGAGTTATTTGCCCATGCGATTCATAACAGCAGTGCAAGAAGTGACGGCCGGTTTGTCATCGTCAACTGTGCAGCCATCCCTGAAGATCTTCTGGAGTCAGAGTTTTTCGGTTATGAGGAAGGGGCGTTCACTGGAGCGAAGCAGCGCGGCAAGGTAGGGAAGTTCGATTTAGCCAATGGGGGGACGCTGTTTCTTGATGAAATCGGGGATATGTCCATTGCCCTCCAGGCAAAGCTGTTACGGGTCCTCCAGGAACGTGAATTTTATCGTGTGGGGGGGAATGAGCGCATCAAGGTGGATGTGCGCATCATCGCTGCCACCAACCGGAACCTGGAGAAAATGGTGCAGGAAGGAGAATTCAGGGAGGATTTATATTACAGGTTGAACGTGATCTCCCTGACGATTCCTCCATTGCGGGAGCGGGTTCATGATGTCGGGCATCTGACCAATAAGCTGATGGTTGAGCTGAATTCCATGCTGGGTACCAGCATTACGGGAATATCGGCAAAGGCAGAGGAAGCCTTGAGTCAATACAAGTGGCCGGGGAATGTCCGGGAGCTTCGAAATGTTCTTGAGCGTGCCATGACGTTTGCCGAGCACGGAAACATTCAGACCGAGGACCTGCCGGAATATCTCCTGGGCCAGCTGCAGGAGCCGGCGATTCAGCACACCGGTCTTGCTGACGATGCTGAGCTTGGAGCGATCCGGAAGGCCCTGACCCAGGCGAACGGAAACAAAGCCCAGGCGGCCAGGCTTCTCGGCATCAGCCGCTCAGGCTTATATGAGAAACTGAAAAAGTACGAGCTGTCTGTCTAGACAGGGGAGCTCCCTGTCGACCACCTGTACTGTACACATAAAGGTGTCCAATTTCTGGACACCTTTTCTTGTCCCCTCTTCCCATAAAGGGTGAGCTTGTTGATTTCTGAAAGTTGGCACAATTATTGCATAACAGAAGAATGAAGGCGTTTTCACTATCTATTATTTAAGGGGGAATAAAAGGATGGATATCGGATCTTATTTAGCACAAAACGCGAGGAAGAAGCCGGAAAAGCTGGCTATGGTATGTGAGGGACGGACCTACACGTATGAGCAGTTCAATCAGGAAGTGAATAAATTGGCGCACGGGCTCCTTGACCTGGGGATTCAGAAAGGGGAAAAAGTAGCGTTAATGATGAAGAATTCAGATCAGTTTGTGCTGGCTTTCTTTGCTGGTGCGAAGATCGGTGCCGTCATCGTCCCGATCAATTTCCGTCTGACGTCATCCGAGGTCCACTACATTCTGGAGCAGTCCGAGTCGTCCGTCGTGTTCTGTGACAGTGAGTTCCAGGAAACGATCACAACGGCGAGAGAAGGAACCAATGTCCTCCATGTGATCACGACGGGGACACCGAGGGTTGTAGGCCATCATTCGTTTGAAAAGGTTGTTGGGGTCGAAACCCGGGAACCGTCTGTCCTCGTCAGTGAAGACGACGATCTCGAAATCTTATACACGTCCGGTACAACAGGAAAACCGAAAGGGGCGCTATTCGACCACAAGCGCATCTTCAATGTGGGGCTAACGATGATGATCAGCATGGGCATCAATGAAGAAGAACGCTTCCTTCATATTGCGCCATTGTTCCATTCTGCCCAGCTGAACCTGTTCCTTATTTCAGGGGTGGTGCTCGGGGCGACTCATATCATCCAGCGTGAATTTCATCCTGTGAAGACACTGGAAGCGATTCAGGAGCACTCCATCACTCATTTCTTTGGAGTGCCTGCCATGTATACGTTTATGCTGCAGGTCCCAAATGCCGCGGACTACGACCTTTCTTCCATCAAGCGATGCGGTTACGGGGCGGCACCGATGGCCCCTGAGGTCGTAAGGAAGAGCATTGAACTATTCAAGACAGACCAGTTTTACAATCTGTGCGGGCTCACAGAAGCAGGCCCAGGAGGAATTCTTCTCACACCGGAAGGGCATAGGACCCATTTTGGAAAAGGCGGGAAAGCAGCGTTTCTGACGGAAGCAAGAGTGGTCAATGAAGAAGGGCTGGATATTGAGCCGGGTGCGGTAGGTGAGTTTATCCTAAAAGGGGAATCCATCATGAAGGAATATTACCGGAAGCCGGAAGAAACCGCGAAAACGATCAAGGATGGATGGCTGTATACGGGGGATCTTGCCACCAGGGATGAAGATGGCTACATCACCCTTGTGGACCGGAAGAAAGACATGATCATTTCCGGAGGGGAAAATGTCTATTCCATCGAAGTGGAGGAAGTTCTCTATGAGCACCCTGCCGTACTCGAGGCAGCCATCATCGGTCTCCCTGATGAAACGTGGGGAGAAGCGGTCTGTGCCGTCATCGTGGCTAAGGAGGATGCGGTGATAGATGAACAGGAATTGAAAAGCTTCTGCCGTCAGAAGCTGGCGGGCTATAAGGTTCCAAGGAGAATCTTTGTGGAAGAAGCCCTTCCGAGAAATGCTTCAGGGAAGATCTTGAAATATCAGCTGCGACAGTCGCTGAACACAGTCAAGCAATAGGGAGTTATTTATACAAGTGAGGAGAGGTTATCATGAAACACCCTTATCTAACGGACGATCACGACATCTTCCGCAGTTCCTTACGGAAGTTTCTAGAGAAGGAAGCGTATCCCTTTTATGAACAGTGGGAGGAGGAGCGGATGATTCCGCGCTCCTTCTGGACGAAAATGGGAGAGCAGGGCTATCTGTGCCCGGATATTGAAGAGAAATATGGAGGCAGCGAGGTTGATTGGGGATTTTCCGTCATCATCAATGAAGAGATTGAGCGAGTCGGCTCAGGGCTTGTTGGGGTTGGACTTCATAATGATATTGTCGTTCCATATCTGACAGCGTATGGAACAGAGGAGCAGAAGAAACGGTGGCTGCCGAAATGCACGACGGGTGAAATCATTACGGCGATTGCCATGACGGAGCCTGGAACCGGATCGGACCTGGCAAACATCCAGACAACGGCTCTTCTCCATGGTGACCACTACATCTTAAATGGATCGAAAACGTTCATCACCAATGGAATCCACTCGGATCTCATCATTGTGGCTTGTAAAACGGATCCGAAAGCGAATCCGAAGCATAAGGGGGTCAGCCTCCTCGTTGTGGAACGGGATACTCCGGGCTTTTCCCGGGGAAGGAAGCTGAACAAGGTGGGCCTTCATTCCCAGGACACGGCGGAGCTGATCTTTGAGGATTGTGCCGTACCGAAGGAAAACCTCCTGGGTGAAGAAGGCAAGGGCTTCGTTTACCTGATGGAAAAGCTTCAACAGGAGCGCCTGCTGGTGGCCATCGCCGCCCAGACGGCATCAGAGGTGATGCTGAAGCAAACCATTGAGTATGTGAAGAGCCGGGATGCCTTCGGGAAACCGGTGAGCAAATTCCAGAACACCCAATTCAAAATAGCGGAGATGGCCACTGATATCGAAATGGGCAGGGCATTCCTCGACCAGTTGATTGCTGAGCATATGGATGGAAAGGATATTGTCACGAAGGTGTCCATGGCCAAGTGGAAGCTGACGGACATCGCCAAGAGAATCGCCGCCGAATGCATGCAGCTCCATGGAGGATACGGGTATATGGAAGAATACGAGATTGCCAGGAGATTCCGGGATATTCCCGTAGCGAGTATTTACGCAGGAACAAATGAAATCATGAAGACGATTATTGCCAAGAATATGGGTTTATAGACTGCCAGTTAGAGAGAGTAAAAGGAGAGATGGAAGATGCGGGAAGTAGTCATTGTAGAAGGTGTAAGAACACCTGTTGGAAGAAGGAAGGGAGCACTAAAGGATATCCGTCCGGACGATCTGGCTGCTCAGGTGTTGCAGGAGCTTATGAAGCGGTCAGGAATCGGGGCTGAGCTGGTGGAGGATGTCATTCTCGGGTGCGTCACACAGGCCGGCGAGCAGGCTGGTGATATTGCCAGGGTGGCGGCCCTGATTGCAGGGTTTCCCATTCAGGTACCGGGCACGACCATCGATCGTCAGTGCGGCTCGAGCCAGCAGGCCGTCCATTTCGCGGCACAGGCCATTTTAGCCGGCGACATGGACATTGTGATCGCAGGAGGCGTGGAGAGCATGTCCAGGGTGCCCATGGGATCGAACTATGGAAGTGCCGAACCGTTCAGTCCGAAGCTGAAAGACCGCTATGAGATCATTCATCAGGGGTTGTCGGCGGAAAGAATCGCTGAAGAATATGGATTGACCCGCGCGGAGCTCGATGAATACTCTTCGGAAAGTCACCGACGCGCCTTGAAGGCACAGGCGGAAGGCTATTTTACAAACGAAATCATGCCCCTCGAGGTGACGATGGAAAACGGGGAAACAGCCGTCGTGACCGAGGACTCGGGTCCAAGGGAAGGCACGACACCAGAAACCCTTTCGGAGTTGAAAACGGTCTTCAAAGAAGACGGTGTCATCCATGCCGGAAACTCGAGCCAGATCAGTGACGGGGCTGCGGCGGTTCTCTTGATGAGCCGTGAAAAGGCAGAAGAACTCGGCCTGAAACCACGCTTCAAGGTACATACGAGAGTGGTGGTTGGTTCCGATCCTACCCTGATGCTGACCGGACCGATTCCGGCAACAGAGAAAGTCCTGAAAAAAGCGGGATTATCCCTTGAGGAGATCGATGTATTTGAGGTCAACGAGGCATTTGCCCCGGTTCCCCTGGCATGGCTCAAGGAAACAGGGGCAGATCCTGCGAAGGTCAATCCGAATGGCGGAGCGATTGCCCTTGGACATCCCCTCGGAGCGAGTGGAGCACGTCTCATGATCACCATGATGCATGAGCTGGAAAGGTCCGGCGGCCGCTATGGATTGCAGACCATGTGCGAGGGTCATGGGATGGCGAATGCGACCATCATTGAGCGTCTCGGGTAGCACGGTTTCAACGGAAAGAAGAGGACAGACGAATAGGAGGAATGGAAATGAGTACAACGATCGGCCGCATATTTGACCTGACCGTAAAGAAATTTCCGAATAAGGAAGCCCTCTATGATGTACGGAAACAGGTCCGCTTTACTTACAGTGAATGGAATGATGAGGTGAACCTCCTTGCCCATGCCCTGATGGAGGAGGGGGTGAAAAAGGGCGACCGGGTATCGACGCTGATGTTTAATACAGAGGAATTGGGATCGGCCTTTTTCGCCTGTGCCAAAATCGGAGCGGTGTTTAATCCGATTAACTTCCGGTTGATGGGGGAAGAGGTGGCGTTCATCCTGGAGGATGCTGTCCCCAAGGTCGTCCTGTTTGAGAAGGCGGTGGAGCCTGTCATCGCTTCGATTGAGAAACGATTTCCTCACACGGCCTTCTGGTTCATTGACGAGGAACCCCCTTCCTATGCAGCGAGCTATCATGAAAAAGTGAAAGGGGCGAAACCGGATCCGGTTGTGGCGGATGTCCATGAGAATGATCCATACGCCATCATGTACACAAGCGGGACGACGGGACGGCCAAAGGGAGTCATGCACAGGCATCGGAGTATGGTGGAGCAAAGTCTGATCACCATTGGGGCGACGAAGCTAAGCGCAAGTGACGTCGGGCTTGTGACCGCCCCCATGTTCCACTGTGCGGAGCTTCATTGTGCCTTTCTTCCAAGGGTGCATAGTGGCGGGAAGAATGTCATCCTTCATCAGTTTGCACCGAAGAACGTCCTGGGACTGATTGATTCTGAGAAAATAACTACGTTCTTTGCTGCGCCGACGATGTGGAATATGGTGCTGCAGGAGAATCTTGCCGATTACGATATCAAAAGCTTAAAACGAGGACTATACGGTGCAGCCCCAATGGCGCCCTCCCTTGTTCATGCCTGTCATGAACAGCTTGGAATATCACTCGTTCAGGCATATGGAATGACGGAAATGGGACCGGCCATCACCTTTCTCTCTGAAGAAGACCAGCTTTCAAAGGCCGGCGCAGCCGGGAAGGCATGCCTGAATCATGACATCCGGATTGTCAGACCGAATGAAGATGGACCATCTGATCCCGATGAGATCCTTCCCCCTGGCGAAAGCGGGGAAATCATTGTACAGGGCCCGTGCATGATGTCCGGTTATTTTAACCGGGACGAGGCATCGGAGAAAGCCATGTATAAAGGCTGGTATCATTCCGGGGATATTGGCTACCTGGATGAAGACGGCTATCTCTGGGTCAAGGACAGGGTGGACGATATGATCATCAGCGGCGGGGAAAATATTTACCCACGGGAGGTGGAGGATGTGCTTCATTCCCATAAGGGAGTCCTGGACGTCGCGATAATAGGGCAGCCGGATGATCGCTGGGGAGAAAGTGTGACCGCCTTTGTGGTCAAGAAAGATCCTGATGTTACAAGTGAAGAGCTTGATCAATGGTGCAAAGGAAGCGACAGCCTGGCCAATTATAAACGACCGAGGAAGTATGTATTTGTTGCAGAACTGCCGCGGAATGCCAGCGGGAAAATTCAAAAATTCATGCTCCGTAAGCAAATGGAGGATGTATTGGCCAACGGACGCACCACATAAGGAGGACGAGGCGCTCACCATGTTGAAGGGGATTAAACTAATCGATTTCACCCATTATATACCCGGTCCTTTTGCCACCTTGCGACTGGCTGAACTGGGAGCGGAGGTCATCAAGATCGAACCTCCCGAAGGGGACCCTGCGAGACATAATGAGAGGGGACTTGTTTTTAAAGCTCATAACCCCGGCAAAAAAAGCATCTCCCTGAATCTGAAGCAGGAAGAGGGGAGAAGGATTGCCCTGGGCTTGCTTGAAAAGGCGGATGCTGTCATGGAAAGCTTCCGGCCTGGAGTCATGGAAAAGCTCGGCCTCGGGTATGAGACTGTAAAAGGGATCAATCCTTCCATCATCTATTGTTCCATTACAGGGTATGGAAACAAGGGGAAGATGGCCGGGCTCGGCAGTCATGATCTGAATTATATGAGCATAAGCGGGGCCCTTGCCCAGCTTAAGGACAGGGAAGGGAAGCCGGTTCATCCCAGTCAGACCTTTGCTGATTATGTCGGCGGTATGGCGGCAAGTGAACGGGTGCTGGCTGGACTTGTCGCCCGGGGGATGTCAGGGGAAGGAAGCTACCACTGCATTTCCATTGCCGACAGCATGGCTTCCTTGATGCTCAATCATGCCCTGATCCAGAAGGAAACCGGTTATCGGAACGGGGTTCACATCTTGCATGATACCGTGATTTCCTATGGACTGTATGAAACGAAGGATAACCGATATGTCAGCCTTGCCGCCCTGGAGCCTAAATTTTGGAGGAACTTCTGCCACGCTCTTGGAAGGAAGGAGTGGCTCGCGTCTCACTATACGAAACCGGAACCGGAAAACGCGGTTTACACGGAACTGGTGGATGTGTTTAAAAGCAAGTCACAATCTGAGTGGTCTGCATTCGGACAGGAAGTGGACTGCTGTCTCACGCCTGTCCTTGAAACGGAACAACTGGCGGACTATCCTGTTTTTCAGGAAAAGGACATGTTTTCAGACAGCGGACAGGTGAACATCCACAGTGACTTAGAAAAAAAGGCTGTCACATCCCCGCCGGTAAAAGGGGAGCAGACAGATGAGATCCTGCGGGACTTTCTGGGCGTGACGGATGAGGAGTTGCAGAAGTGGAAGGAAAAAGGCGTTATTGAATAACGAATACGTAAACGGAAGGGGAAAAAGCGGTATGATGAATGTTCCAATGACAGTAGGCTCATTGCTGGAAAGAGCGGAAATGTATTTTCCGAAAAAGCAGATTGTTTCAAGGACGCTATCAGGAATCCATCGGCTGACGTATAAAGAAATCGGAGAACGTACGAGGAGACTCGCGGGTGCCCTGGAGAAACTGGGGGTAGAAAAAGGTGACAGGGTCGGGACATTTGCCTGGAATCACCACCGTCACCTGGAGGTCTATTTTGCTGCACCGGGAATGGGGTCCATCCTCCACACCATCAATATCCGCCTGGCTTCTGAACATATCTCGTACATTGTCAATCACGCTGAAGACAAGGTGTTACTCGTCGATGAAGATTTACTGCCCATCATTGAAAAGTGCAAAGACCAATTGGAAACCGTGGAAGCGTATATCATCATGACCGACAAAGAGGAGCTTCCGGAAACGACCCTCGAACCCGTCTACTCCTATGAAGAACTCCTGGAAGAAGCCGATCCCGACTTCGAATTCGTGAAGGATCTCGATGAAAATGAACCGGCGGGTATGTGCTATACATCTGCGACGACAGGTAAACCAAAGGGAGTGGTCTACTCCCATAGAGGCATCGTCCTTCACAGCTTTGCCTTTGGCTTGGCGGATACCGTCGCCCTGTCCGAAAGGGATGTGGTGATGCCCGTCGTGCCCATGTTCCATGCCAATGCCTGGGGAATGCCGTTTGCCGCCACCTGGTTCGGCTCCACTCAAGTATTGCCGGGTCCGTCCTTTACCCCGAAGCTACTTGCTGAACTGATTGAAGAGGAACACGTCACCCTTACTGCCGGTGTACCGACGATTTGGCTCGGGCTCCTGAATGAACTGGAAAGCGGGAGCTACGCCACTTCCTCCCTAAGGTCCATCATTTGCGGGGGATCAGCCGCACCGAGGGGAATGATCAAAACGTTCGAAACGAAATACAACATCCCATTTCTCCACGCATACGGCATGACGGAAACGACTCCGCTTGCGTCTGTGTCACGACTGAAGAGTTACCAGACCGGCCTTGATGAGGAGGAAATCCTCGATATCCGTTCCAAGCAGGGGCTCATCGTACCGGGACTTGAAATGAAAGTAATGGGAGTGGACGGGGAGGTCGAGTGGAACGGCGAGGAAATGGGGGAGATCATCCTCCGTGGACCGTGGATCGCAGATGAATATTACAAGGATGAACGTTCCGTTGAGGCCTTCAGGGATGGCTGGCTCTATACAGGGGACGTTGCCACAGTGGATGAGGAAGGGATCATTAAACTGGTTGACCGGACCAAGGACCTGATCAAAAGCGGCGGGGAATGGATCTCGTCTGTTGACCTTGAGAACGCATTGATGGCCCATGAAGCCGTCTTCGAAGCGAGCATCGTCGCCGTTCCCCACGAAGAGTGGCAGGAGCGTCCCGTCGCCTGTGTAGTGCTGAAGGAACCGTACAAAGATACAGTCGGTAAACAAGAATTGATCGACTTCATTGCGCCGCAATTTGCTAAGTGGTGGCTTCCTGATGATATCGTCTTTATGGACGAAATACCGAAAACATCCGTCGGGAAATTTCTGAAGCGTGCGCTACGTGAGCAATTGAAGGATCATTTGGTACAGAAATCTTTATAGTTTTTGTACACATTCTTACTATAGAGAAGAGAGCAGAAGTTGATTTCCACTGCAGGATGCTCGCTTTCCGCGGGTCTCACCTGTCCAGCAACTCCCGCAGGAGTCGAGCATCCTTCCGCTCCAATCAACTTTCTCAGTATGTATTCTTAATAGAAATGAATGATCAATCTCATAGCAGGTGAATAGGGATTGCTGTTCTGTAAAGAAGAATATCCCTTTTAGTTTTGTTCATTGAAACTTTGAGGACTGTCACTATAAACTCTGAAAGAGGAGGGGAAACTGAGTAGTCTCCTGGAGAAGTATGGGTGTGCCGAGACCTTTTCGGCAAGCGAAGAATTTCTCCTCATCATCCCGCACACTGATTGACAGAGCCTTGCAGGGCTAAGCAACAATCTTTGAAATAAGAGCTCTAGAGAAAGACTTCACCAGGACAGGCAGAGTGGATGATGAGATCCCCTCTGCCTGTCCTTTTTGAGTACCATCTCACACATTAGGGTATCCTTAGGACATATGTCCTTTCACAAAAATCGATCCTCCTATTTAATAGAACAAAGAATAGGAGGATGAACGATGAAAGGTGCTATTTTTGCTTTACTCGGAGGGCTCTCCATCACCATGCAGGGAATCTTCAATGCAAGGATGAGTGACGCCATCGGCGGGTGGCATACGACTTCCATGGTCCACCTGGTGGCCTTTGTGATCGCCATGGCGATTTATATGAAAGTAAGAGATGGAAAAGGAAAAAGCTTCAGGCAGGTGCCGGGACTGTATCTGATCGGGGGCACATTCGGCGTGATTGTGGTATTCTCGGAACTGACAGCAATCCATATGATCGGCCCGGCAGCAGCGATTGCGATCCTGCTGGTTGCCCAGATCGGGACGGCTTTCCTCATTGAATCACGCGGCTGGTTCGGAGAGGAGAAGATCCCGGTGACGCTGCGTCAGGGTGTCGGCCTCTCCATGATGCTGATCGGGGTCATCCTGTTCCAATTGTAGAAAAAGGAGCAATGCAATGAAAGAAATACAAGGGGTCGATCCCCATCCATATATAGAAGAATTCGAACTGGGTGCCTTATTTCCCGAAGGGTTCAGAAAGCATCTCAAGGTCTATTCCTTTGAAAAAGGAGATGTCCTTTTCTCAACAGGAGAAGAACTCGACGACCTGTACTTCCTTACAGAAGGGAAAATCAAGATCTTCACCCACACCCCTGAAGGGAAGCTGTTGATCAACCGCTTCAAGCGTCCCCCTGCCCTCATCGGGGATGTGGAATATTCAAAAGGCACGGCCGTCCTCAATTCAGTGGAAGCCGTGACGGACGGGGTGTTCCTGTCAGTGGCGTTCAGTGACCTGGCAAGACTTGAACAGGAGCATCCCGCCATCATGCGCTTTCTATTTGATACGGTAGCCCATAAGTTTTACACGGAATCACATATCACGAGCATGCATATGCTCTATCCCGTCGAGGTCCGCCTGGCAAGCTATCTCTTGTCTATTTCAGAAGCGGGTGAGGGAACCATGTTCCATCAGGAGATGCACACCTCAAACCTCATGGAGCTGGCTGAATGGATCGGCACCAGCTACCGTCACCTGAACCGGGTTCTGAAGAAAATGGTGACGGACGGACTCATCGAACGGGTCAACGGCTCCATCACCATCAAGGATCTTGAAAAGCTCAGCGTCCTTGCAAAAGGAAACATCTATGAATAAGGAGGGTCCCGTATGATCGGAATCGGATTAGCCATCATGGCAGGAATATTAATCAGTCTACAAAATGTTTTCAACGCACGTGTCAGTGAAAAAACGGGCCCGTGGGCCACGACAAGCCTCGTCCTAGGTCTTGGCCTCGTCTGCTCACTGCCGGTCTTTTATACGATGGAAGACAAGAGTCTCTTTGACTTCAGCGGCGTCAACCCGGTCTTTCTGTTCAGCGGCGTCTTCGGAGTCGGCATTGTGTTCTTCCTCATGAGGGGGGTCACGTTGATCGGTCCGGCGTATGCCATCTCCATCGCCCTGATTTCCCAAATCACGATTGCCCTCGTCGTCAACACAGGGGGCTGGTTCGGCTTTGAACCGTCTGCCCTGTCCTGGGAGAAGCTCCTTGGAATCGCCTTGTTGATCGGCGGGGTGTTGGTGTATAAGCTTGAGAAGCGGACGACGGACGGAGAACAGGAAGTTGTACGTGAAAGAATAGGGGCGTGAGGGTTTCACGCTGGAAAAATGGATTTCTCCCCAGGCTTGTTCAGAGTCTATGGGAGGGGTCCTTTTTTTATAGGGTTCCAAAGAGTATGAGCATCCTTCTGTCACACTGAGTAGTAATCACGCTCGACTTTGCAGATTCGGGTGATGTAGGAAGAGTACCAATCTTGTTTTCCTTTTTGCTGAACTTCTCGATGAGTCACATGTTCTTTCCACTGTTTGATGGAATCAAGGGAATCCCAATAGGAAACCGTTATGCCGTAGCCGTGTTGATCTCTTGAGCTTTCAACCCCCAGAAACCCTTGTTGTGTAGAGGCAAGCTCCACCATGAGATCAGCTGTACGGCTGTACCCTTCAGAATCTTCTTCTGTCCTTTGAGAAGTGAAGATAACAGCATAATAAGGTGGGGGTGGTGTAGCGGAAAATGACATGGAAATCCCTCCAATGAATGGTATTGGTAAAATCGTATCATAGATTCCTGCCATGTAGAGGAAGATGTTTCGGCAAAATTCCAAAAGGGCTCGCAGATAGCAGGATGGAAGAAAAGAGGAGAAACGGTGATGGAAAGCGAAGTAGAAAAGAAGCTTAGCCTTCATTAAGGCAGTCAGAAAAGTCATGAAAAAAATGACAGGAGTAAAGGAGAAGTGAAAAATGCCAGTCGTTCATTTGCATATTACCAAGGGAGCCAGCCGCAATCAAAAAGAACAGATTGTACGTGAATTTACCCAGACACTCCAATCCGTGTTGGGGAAGAATCCAGCCCATACCCATGTGCTGATCCATGAAACAGAGGAGTCTGACTGGGGGTATAGCGGGATGTTAACGGACGTTTTCAGGAAGGGGGAGGGGAAGGAGTAAGGGAGATTCGATCTCGACAACATGGTCAGGCGATTGCCACTTAAGGCAACCGCCTGACGGATTCAGCATGTTCGAATGATCCGCTTCTTTATAAACGTGTGTCTGCCATCCCCGGTTCATCTGCTTTCTCCGTATCTTGCTTTGTGAAAAAGAACTCCCACTCGTTTCCATCAGGATCCGTAACCCAGAATTTATCCTGCAGGGCGTAGCAGCAATTCGTATTCATTTCTTCTCGTGCAAAGAATCCGAGCTTTTCAAGTCGGTCTTTCTGACTTACGACTTCTTCAAGGCTATCGACTTGAATGCCGAAGTGACCTACCTGATTGCCTTTGACTTCATCCTTAAGGTTCAAAGTGAAGTTTAATGCCAAATGATCTGGCAGGAATTTAGCGTAATCTGCTTTCACTTTCACAGGTTCTCCGTTGAAGATTTTCGTGTAGAAGTCGATGGAAGCATGTAAATCTGATACGTTAAGGCCGATATGAGTTTTCATCATGGTCAAGCACTCCTTTAATCAATTTTTTTTGATTTAATAGTTAAAAAAAATTTTGGGTTCTCATTTGAGAAAAATACCAGTTGATTTCCGCGGGGCGCATTCTTGCCCTTTCCGCGTCAATCAACTTTACACCTTTACGATGAGCCTGTCATCCAACATCAGCACTCTTCATTGGTACGAAACAGACAGCAGAGTTCTTCAGACAGGATGTGATTGACTTCTTTCGGGTTGAGTTTGTAGTAACTCCAGGTTCCCCGGGTATCTTTGGTGATCAGGTTGGCATCCACTAAGATTTTCAGATGATAGGAAAGCTTGGATTGAGGGAGAAGCAGTTTTTCAGAAAGGTCACATACACAAAGCTCCCCGGCTTGTGTGAGTTCATACATGATGTGCAATCGTTTAGCATCAGATAAGGCTTTAAACTTTTTTTCATACGTTTTAAAAGACTGTTCAAGCTGCTGGTTCTGTAAAGGAATCTCAAAGGTCAATGTATTCACCACCTTTTCATCAAATTTTCTTGATTAATTACAGTGTACTAGAGAGTTCAGAAAAATGCAACTGTTTTCATCAAAATATTTTGATGAATAATAAAAATAAAAACACGCCCGATTCCATGCAAGGAAAAGGCGTGTATTTATTTCTCATCTTTTTATTTCAAATCAAACCGGTCTGCATCCATCACTTTCACCCAAGCGGATACAAAGTCACGGACGAATTTCTCCTGGTTATCATCCTGTGCATACACTTCAGCGAGAGCACGCAGGACAGAGTTGGAACCGAACACAAGGTCGAAGCGTGATGCCGTGCGTACCACTTCGCCTGTCTTGCGGTCGCGGCCTTCGTATTGATTGAAGCCCGCCGGTTTCCACTCGATGCCCATATCGAGAAGGTTCACGAAGAAGTCGGTGTTCAGGGTACCGACGCGGTCTGTGAATACGCCGTGCTTTGAATCGCCATAGTTGGCACCGAGGGCGCGCATACCGCCGACAAGGACGGTCATTTCCGGTGCAGTAAGGCCAAGGAGCTGGGCTTTATCGACCATCATTTCTTCCGGACTGACGGCATATTCTTTCTTCTGGTAGTTACGGAATCCGTCTGAGACGGGTTCAAGTACGCCGAAGTTTTCTACATCGGTCTGCTCGGCTGTTGCATCACCGCGTCCAGGAGAGAATGGCACTGTTACCTCGAAGCCTGCATCTTTCGCGGCTTTTTCAACGGCTGCGTTACCGCCGAGTACGATGAGATCGGCAAGGCTGACTTTTTTATCAAGCTTACTTTGGAGGTCTTCGTAGACACCGAGGACTTTCTCCAGCTGATCCGGCTCATTCGCTTCCCAATCTTTCTGAGGGGCAAGGCGGATGCGTGCACCGTTCGCGCCCCCGCGCATATCGGAACAGCGGTAGGTGCTGGCGGAAGCCCAGGCCGTTTTCACGAGCTCGCTTACAGTTAAGCCTGTATTCAGGATCTGTTCTTTCAACGAAGCCACTTCGTCTTGGGTTAGATCATAATCCACCTCAGGGATCGGATCCTGCCAGATCAATTCTTCATCGGGAACTTCCGGACCCCAGTAGCGTGCTTTCGGACCCATGTCCCGGTGAAGGAGCTTGAACCAGGCGCGGGAGAACGCATCTGCGAACTCATCCGGGTTCTCATAGAAACGGCGGGAGATCTTCTCGTAATCGGGATCCATGCGCAGGGCCATATCCGCTGTTGTCATCATCGTTTTCACTTTGATGGCTGGATCTTCTGCGTCAGGTGCCATATGTTCTTCCGTCATGGCGACAGGTGCCCATTGGGATGCGCCGGCAGGGCTCTTCGTCAGCTCCCACTCGTAACCGAAGAGAAGGTCGAAGTAACCGTTATCCCATACAGTCGGGTTCGTCGTCCAGGCACCCTCGACACCACTGGAAATCGTATCCCGGCCTTTCCCGCTGCCGTGAGAGCTGAGCCAGCCGAAGCCTTGTGTCTCAAGGTCTGCCGCTTCCGGATCGTCGCCGACAAGATCGGCGTCACCGGCACCGTGTGCCTTTCCGAATGTGTGACCGCCGGCAACCAGGGCCACGGTTTCTTCGTCATTCATCCCCATGCGTCCGAATGTGTCACGGATATCACGGGCACTTCCCAGTGGATCAGGCTCCCCGTTCGGTCCTTCCGGGTTGACGTAGATAAGACCCATCTGAACGGCAGCAAGAGGATTCTCAAGCTCCCGGTCACCAGAGTAACGGTTGTCCGCAAGCCACTCCTTCTCGGAACCCCAGTACACATCTTCCTCAGGATGCCAGATGTCTTCCCGTCCGGCACCGAATCCGAACGTCTTCAAGCCCATGGATTCAAGGGCGACGTTACCTGTCAGAACAAGAAGATCCGCCCAGGAAATCTTGTTTCCATATTTTTGCTTGATGGGCCATAACAGGCGGCGGGCTTTATCCAGGTTGACGTTATCCGGCCAGCTGTTCAGCGGGGCAAAACGCTGTGCACCGGCCGAACTTCCTCCGCGTCCGTCCGTCTCACGATATGTACCTGCTGCGTGCCAGGACATGCGGATGAAGAAGGGACCGTAGTGACCGTAGTCAGCAGGCCACCAATCCTGGCTGTCTGTCATCAGATTGTGGAGATCCTGCTTCAATGCATCGTAATCAAGCTTGGCGAATTCTTCCTTGTAATGGAAGTCTTCCCCCATGGGATTCGACTTCCGGTCATGCTGGCGAAGAATGTTCAAGTTCAGCATGTTCGGCCACCAGTCTTTATTCGTCGTTCCTCCTGGTGCCGTCGTCGTCGTGATGGCGCTATCCTTGTGGTGGGTCACAGGACACTGTCCTGCAGCTGCTGAGTGATCCTTCTGGTCAGGGCGATTATGGTTTTCCATTTAAAACTCACCTTCCTGTTTTGGGATTGGGATAAAGCGATTATCACGAAATAGTGTGACAATTATAATGATTCTTATCTAACATTATAAAGGATTAGAATTTTGAATGAAAGTTTGAAGGGTCTGGGATGGATACATTTAACGTTTTGTTCATAAAGGGAAGGTTGATTTAAAGAAAATTCGACACTGTGGATCAATTAAATGAAAAGAGGATGAATAAAGGTAGAGCAGGATTAATTTTTTTGAAAAAAGATTGATTATCTGATTTCAGGATTGAATCTCCGTCAAAACGGATCAATTCCTTCGGGAAGGGGATCCGCAACTCTGATTGGGGCCACACTCCAGCTAATAGTGAACAACCTAACCTTCGTATCCGCTAAAACACCACTCTGTGCCGCCACTCCCCCCAAAAAAATAAATCCCTCCAAGTAGTGTATCCGCCTTACCGGTTTGTACCACTCGGCATATAGTATCAATATAGCTTGATTCAAAGGGAGGATTGTTATGTCTAATTGTTGGGATCAACCTGTGAGAAAGCCGTCTGACGGCAAGAAGGAATCTGAAAACATAGCAAAAGTAATCGATAGTGGAAATTCTACAAATGAACTGAATGTTTGGGCTCATGCAGATGCTGATACGAAATCGGCTGTGAAAGCTGATGCAGAGCAGGAACAGGAACAAAGGCAATTTATTAATGAAGAAGGTTAATTAAGAATCAGGAGGAATGTGTATGAACACGAATTATAGTCAGCTTCAATCGAAGAAAAACAATGAGGATCCGGTTAGGAGGAATTCAGCTGTTGTTGAAAACAGTGGAAATTCGAAGAACTGTATCAATGTGTACGCCAATTCGAAGGCGAAATTGGAATCACAGGTAAAAGCTGAAGCCGATCAGGATCAGGAACAAGAGCAAGAAATAAATTTTTAACAAAGGCGGTTCGTAATCGATGAGTGAAGAACAGGCGAAACCCTATAGAAAGGATTCAACAGATTATAAAGCCCAATCGACAATCACGGGCAGCGGAAATTCAGATGTGGACGTTCATATTACCATCGACGTGGATGTCAAACCCGTAGCCTTTGCCATGTTGTATTCACTGTTAGCGTCCAAGCAATTGACCGCAGATCAGTTCGAAGAGGCCTTGAAGAGATTACAAGAATTATAGTCCAGGCCTATCATTGAATGTAGGAGCGATTCAAGAATGGAGAAAACGATTGGAATACTCGGGGGGATGGGACCTGCTGCCACAGTGGATTTATTTCAGAAGATCGTGGCAAACACAGAAGCTTCCAGAGACCAGGAGCATATCAAAATCTTGATCTACAATAATCCAAAGATCCCGCCCAGGATGTTAAATCCAAAAGAAGGACAGGACCCGGTACCTGAAATCATTCGGTCTGCAAGACTCATAGAACAGGCAGGGGCCGATTTCATCATCATGCCGTGTCATACGGCCCATATTTGGTACGATCACATCCAACGTGCCACGACCATCCCCTTTTACAGCTTGATCACTGAAACCGTGAAAGCAGTCACCCGTCAATATCATGATGCGGAGGACAAAAGGGTCCTGCTGCTGGCAACGCAGCATACGGTTGATTCCCGCCTTTATCAGAGGGCCTTTCTCGACACAGGCTTTGAGGCAATCGTTCCAACCAGGCATGAACAATGGGTGGTGGATCAAACGATTCAAACAGTGAAGGAAGGAAACCTTTCTGCCCGAGCAGTGACTCAGCTTCACGAAATCTTACACTCCTATGAGAATAAGGGAGCTTCTCTCGTAATGGGCTGCTGCACCGAAATCCCTCTTATGTTCAGGTTTTTCACTACAAAGATGACGCTGATCGACCCGACGCTGCTATTCGCGAAGTTTGCCATTCATCAAGCACTTGAGGGATAAAAGAAGGCCTCTCTTGGAGCTTGATTTTTTTATGCAAAGGATGATTCCACAGCCTGAGAAAAAGGATGTAAGCAGGAGATAAAAATAACATGTATCATGCTGGAGGTAATAGAATGCTCGATCCCTTAATTTTGGAAATCCCCACGGTTGCCATCACGGGCAGCTCGGGAAAAACAACGACACGAGAAATACTTTCATCCATTTTGGAGCAAAAATGGAAAGTGTTAAAAAATACGGGAAATAAAAATCTTCCCAACAATACAAAGCAGATCGCCGAGACGTACGATCCGACGATTGATGCCATCGTCCTTGAGCTTGGCATGGGAAAACCCGGAGCCGGGGAGAGGCACTGCAGTCATATACAGCCCAATATGTCGGTGATCACGAATATCGGCACGGCCCACTACGGGAATCTCGGCAACAGCATTGAGTCCACCGCCCAAAATAAATCCGCTTTGATCAAATATATGAAGCGTGACGGTTTATTGGTGCTGAACGGGGACGATGAGAATTCGGAGCTGTTGGATACGGGTTCCTTCCGGGGCCGGTTGATGACAGTCGGAACGAAACGGGACGCGGATTATCGTGCCACCGACATCCACTATGTGAAGGGTGGGATGGAGTTCAAGGTGAAGCTTGACGGAGCGGTGGAAGACTTCTTCCTGCCTTCCTTTGGCCTGCACAATATCCATAATGCGCTCCTCGCCATGGCAGTCGCACATACAGCAGGGTTTACGGCACAGGAAATCAAAGCAGGGCTCGCGGCTTACGAGGTTCCCATCAAACGACTCAATATGCACGAATTGGCCAACGGCTCCCTTTTAATCGATGATACGGTGAATGCCAATCCCCAATCCGTGAACGCTGCCCTCGATGTTCAAAAAGAATTAGGCAAAGGAAAGAAACGGATTGTCGTCCTTGGGAGCATGCTTGAATTAGGTGATCATGCCGAAAGAGGGCATAAAGAAGTCGGTGCCTATGCCGCAAAGGTGGGAGTGAACCATCTTTTCACATATGGACGGGCAGCCGAGCATTTTGTTCACGGTGCCGTTGAGGCAGGGATGGACCCGCAGAAGGTCATACACTTTAAAACGAGAGATGACATGCACAGGGAGCTGAAGAAAACCATGGACAAGGACAGTGTCATCCTTTTGAAAGGCTCCAGCGCCATGAATATGAATAAAACGGTTCAGTACCTCCTCGACCGGTATTTTTATTCCATTCATATCGATCCTTCGATTGCCGACTATACGATGGAGATGAGTGCGGATACGCTGGAATCCCTTGATCTGTTAAAGGAACAGGCGATCCTTCAGTTCGGCCAGCTGAAGAAAATCCTCAAGGTGGTCTTGAATGAAGGGCTTAAACGGGGGGAAGTCCGGATACCGAAGAGATTATCAAAGGATGTTTCCATTCCGTCCCTGCCGTATGACTATTATTGGGAGGGGGATCGATTACATCTGGGACCCGTAATCGGGATGATCGTCTATAACCGGTATATGGAGGATCCCAAGCAGCAGCTCCTAAGGTTTGTTGATTATCACAAAATAAACGGACTTCTCTATTTCTTCTTCCCTGATACTCTTGATGTGCAGCGAAAAACGATTTCAGGATACTACTACCACCCCACATCCCAATCCTTTAAATGGGGAACGTTCCCTTTCCCGGATTCCATCTTCAACCGCATTCCCCTGAGAGCCTCCAGATATCAGTATCTTAAGAAGCATATCGGGGACAGGATCTTCAATTATCCTTATGGGAACACCGATAAGCTCACCTTTTGGAAGATGATGAAGATGCAGCCCGGAATCAAAAATCATCTGCCGAGGACGAAGAAATACCTTGATGTGAATAGTATCCTGAAAGCACTGAAGCATTGCGATGCCGTCTATTTGAAGCCTGTATCCATGGCGGGGGGGAATGGCATTTTCCACGTCAAACGGATAGAGGAGGGCTATCTGTGGACCGATATTGAAGGGAACCAAACACACATTACCTCGAAGGAGCAGTTTATCTCCATTCTTAAATCCCGGCTCGTCAAAAGGAAGGACTATATCGTTCAGGAGGAAATCTCTTCATTCAATAAGGAACGAAACAAAATTGACTTTCGCCTCTACATCCAGAAGGACTATACGAAGCAATGGAGATTTTCCGGGATCGAAACGAAGGTGGGCCATAAGGAAAGCATCATCGCCAACTCGAAGAAAAGGCAGGACATCATCCCTGGCGATCAGGCGCTTCAGCAATTCTACGGAATGAGCAAAGAGGAAGCCAAAAAGACAATCGACGAGATGACCTATATCTGTACACGCATCCTCAAGATCATGGAGATCAAAGGACATAAACTTGGAGATGCATGCTTCGACCTTGTAGTCGATCAAGAAGGGAAGTTCTGGGTGCTGGAGCCCCAGCTTAATTACGCAGCAGAAATCAAGCAATTTAGAAGTGAAGGGGAACAAAGAGTCCTACCCCATATCCTTCCAACGCCATTTGAATATGCGAAGGCATTGGCGGGGTTTTAACTGGAGAGTATGCTTCACACAATGAATGGGCCTGTCCATGGTCAGCAAGCCATGGGAGAGGTCCTTTTTTATAGTGGCGTCGTGACAGGTGCTAGTACAAGGGACATCCATCCCGAAAAAAGGAAATCCCCCTGTACGAAGAGAATAAGTTCTAATAAGAAACCATCTACTATGAAAAGAGTGAGGAGGGAACCGTTTGACCAGTAAGAAAAACAAAGTGGCAACAGCCCTGACCGTAGTGGGGATTCTGTCCATCACATCGGGCGTCCTCTCGGGGCTGTACTATGGGATGTCCGATGGTTTCATGCAGTTCGGTCCGCTTCAGACCGGCATAGGGTTCGGTCTGTTCCTAAAAGGAGCACTATGGGGGATCGTGTTCTTCGGGTTTGCTGAAATCATCAAGCTTCTCCAGGGGATCTTTAATCAGCGGGAGCCTGTACTCCCTGAAGCACCCGAACTGAATCCCCCTGCACCCCAAAAGGAAACGGAAAAAGGCGAGATCTCCCCTTTTGATCGAAGGGAAATCGAAGCGTTCTATGCTGACAAAGGGTGGACTGTGGAAGACGTGGAGAGGACAGACCGGGAGGATTTCTACCTGGTGACGGTCAATGGAAAGAAAGAGCTGGTGGAGCTAGGCGGCTTTAAGCCGAAAATTCATCCTCATTAAGGAAGTTATCTTGAAAAAAGGAAATCATTCAACGTTGCCAAAATCAATTCATGATGAAAGAGGAGGTCTATCATTTTGAGTTTCACATTCGAAGTAAAACGAAACTTTACTGTTTCCAAAGAAAAAGTATATGAGAGTTTGATCGATTTAGATTCTGCTGACCAGTGGATGAAAGGGTTGGTGGGAATCGAGAGGCTGGATGAGGGGGCTCTCCGTGAAGGAAGTCAGTGGAGGGAAACGAGGAAGATGTTCGGCAAAGAGGCTTCGGAGCATTTTGAAGTGGTGGAGCTTACAGAGCCTGACAAGGTTGTGGTGAGATGCGACGGCACGAAGGGAACGACAGGTAAAGGGGAATTCATCTTTACGTATTTGCTGACTTCTTCAGGTGATCATACGGAAGTGACGATGCTTGGTGAAATCAGGGGCCTGACCGGCCTGTCCAAGTGGTTCGGCAAATTAATCGCAGGGACATTTAAGAAAGCGTGTGCAAAGGACTTGGATTCCTTGAAAGATTATTTGGAGAAAACAAAAGTGGTGAGCTCTTGAAAAATGTCAATAAAAATGAGTCCCTGGACGGTTTAGAAAACGATTGCGCCAGCATGGGCCCTCTGCTATGATAATCTTACTTATAACGGAAATGAAGGTTTTTCTTTTGACCGTATGAGATACAGTCGTTCATTGAATGCCATTGTTCTGTGATCCTATTTGATGAAAAACGGAAGTCGTTTATATGCTTAAAAGAGGGGAGAAATCTCCCTTCTTTTTTCCTGTCTATACGTCTTAAACAGACGAAATAATTGGAAATGAGGTGGTGGGAAATGAACGCAGTCAATCACGACCATAAGGAAAATTGGTTAAGAAATATCATTCTCTTTCTCAGCAGTCAGACCATCTCCCTGTTCGGGTCGTCCCTGGTGCAATATGCCATCATGTGGCATATTACGTTAACGACGGAATCGGGTTTGATGATGACCTTGTTTATTATTTGCGGATTTATCCCGACCTTTCTGTTGTCACCGGTTGCGGGGGTCTGGGCGGATCGGTATAACCGGAAGCTGCTGATTGTGTTATCGGATGGGCTGATCTCGACTTCTACGTTGGTCCTCGCGATTCTCTTCTTAATGGGATACGATTCGATCTGGCTGCTGTTTGTGATGGCAGCGGTCAGGGCCCTTGGAGCAGGAGTTCAGACACCTGCTGTCGGTGCGATCCTGCCGCAGATTGTTCCGAAGGAGAAGCTGACGAAGGTGAACGGGGCAAATGGAAGCATTCAGGCTGTCATTATGTTCGTTTCCCCGCTTGTCAGTGCGGCTCTACTCGGAATGGCGTCCATTGAAATCATTTTCTTCATCGATGTCATTACGGCCGCCATCGCGATCATCACCCTGCTGGCTTTCTTGAACATCTCGGTACATGAGAAGGCAGCAGGCAAACAAACAACAAGCTACTTCAGTGACTTCAAGCAAGGCTTGTCCTATGTCAACAGCCATGGGTTCCTGAAGAAGTTCTTCCTGTTCTTCGCCATCTTTTTTGTTCTGATGGCACCTGCGGCCTTTTTGACTCCCCTGCAGGTCGCCAGGAGCTTCGGCGATGATATATGGAGACTGACGGCCATTGAAATTGCCTTTTCCATCGGAATGATGGCAGGGGGCGGGATCATCGCTTCCTGGGGAGGATTTCAAAATAAGATTGCCACGATGACGTTCTCAAGCTTGATCATGGGGATCTGCACCTTTGCCCTTGGCATCGTTCCGGCCTTTTGGTTCTACCTTGTCTTCATGGCAATATTCGGAGTGGCCATGCCGATTTTCAACACCCCGACCATGGTCTTGCTCCAGGAGAAAATCGAAGAGAATTATTTAGGAAGGGTCTTCGGGGTCATGGGGATGATCTCCACGTCGATGATGCCGATTGGAATGCTGATATTCGGGCCCTTGGCGGATATCGTGGCCATCGAGTGGCTCCTCATCGGAACCGGTATATTGACCATCCTTCTTTCCATTATGATGGGCCGGGATCAGGTGTTGGTTGAAGCCGGGAAGCCTGTCCCTCTTCCAGAGTGATTGTGTGAAAAAGAACTGTCCTTGTGACAGTTTTTTTTGTCAGGAAATAAAGGAGAGGCACCGGTTAGGGAGAATACTAAACAGTAGTACGATTTATGATGAGAAGCTGAATGCAGGCATGAAAGGAGAATGGACATGACGAATACCCAAGCACTGGAGAACGAATGGCCTAAAATGAGTAAGCCCGCAATCCGCGGGCTCCATAACGCAGGATTCGTTCGCCTCGAGGAGTTGACCAATGTGTCTGAATCCGATGTCCTGAAGATTCACGGAGTCGGACCGAAGGCAGTGGAATTATTGAGGGAGGCGCTGGACGGAAGAGGGCTGTCCTTTAGAAAGATGAATGAAGAAAGAGGGAACCAATCAGCGCCTGAACCGGTAAAGTCAACTGGACAATCGATAGAAGTGGATAACATGGATGTACAAACTGTTATGCAGGAGCTAGAAGCACTGGGCAAGGAGCGGACGAAAAAAATGTACCTGTCCAGCGGTGCCCACGAACCGGTTTTTGGCGTCGCGACAGGTGCCATGAAGCCGATGGCGAAGAAAATCAAGAAGGATCAGGCTCTCGCTGAGGAGCTATATGCAACAGGGAATTACGACGCCATGTACTTTGCCGGCGTCATCGCCGAACCGAAAGCCATGACCGAGGAAGACTTCGACCGCTGGATCGAGGGGGCATACTTTTTTATGCTGTCCGACTACGTGGTGGCGGTCACACTGGCAGAAACGGATATCGCCCAGGATGTAGCCGATAAGTGGATCCAGAGCGGTGAGGAGCTGAAGATGTCTGCAGGGTGGAGCTGCTACTGCTGGCTCCTTGGGAACCGGAAGGACGAAGAGTTCTCAGAGACGAAGCTTGCAGGCATGCTTGAAACGGTAAAGGAGACGATCCATGATGCGCCGGAACGGACGAAATCGTCCATGAATAACTTTGTCGCCACCGTTGGGATCTCCTATGTGCCTCTTCATGAAGTGGCCCTGCAGACGGCTAAAGAGATGGGACCCGTGGAAATGAAGCGGGACGGGAAGAAGAGCAGCATCCTGCGGGCTGCAGAGAGCATCGAGAAGGAAGTGGAGAGAGGGAAGATCGGGTTTAAGCGGAAGTATGTGAGGTGTTAGGCGGGCACAATGAATATCCAAGAAGTCATTCAGACCATTCATTACTGGGATTCAACCTTACTGAGGCTAGAGGTTAACCATTTTGCAGACGAACTGATTTTATCCTGCGAAGAGGGAACGTTTCAGTTTACTGGGTGTAACCAATGAAAGATCGAGAACTACCATGTTTCCCATGACGAGGAACTGTCCCCTAAAGATTGGGAGATGGGAATGAGTCCTTATTTAATCCAAGACATCAGTGCTGTGGAAATAGAAAAAGAGAAAAGAAGGAAATACCAGGGGAAATATGAAGTGAAGATTACGATGGATCTAATGGTCATTCACTTTTCCTGCCATACAATACATGTAAGCTGATATCCTGGAGCCATTTAGAAGAAGTGAGAGAAATACTTATGAAAAAAGCACTTGGAATAGCCATTACAGGCATTTGGGTAACGTTGTTTTTCTACCTGTTTAACCTGTGGATGCCTAAAGGTGTTCTATATGTAGTTGTGTCGATACCGGTTATCTTGAGTACGTCTTTGTTTATCTTAAGGAGATCGGGATTTGAGATGTGAAAGTTGAATAGGCTTTGTCAGCGTTTTTAATGGACAGGTACCACATATAATGTGGTACCTGTCTTTTTTAATCTGTCAACCCAAAAACCCAAATATTAACAATATCGCCACAATCTATTGAACAACTAGCAAAAAAAGTAAATGATTCTATACATAATGCAATGGATCCTTTACATTTAAGGTAATAAATCCAGAAAAGGAGAAATATGGGAGATGTTGAATAATTCTGTTCGTGAGTTACGTGCCAGGTACCGCTTGACTCAGCAGGATCTGGCAGATCGAATCGGCGTCACCAGACAGACGATCGGATTGATCGAAAAAGGGGATTATGCACCGTCCATCACGCTGGCTTTGAAGATGGCACACGCCTTTCATGTGCCGGTGGAAGAGATATTTCGCTTGGAAGAGGAGAGAGGTTCATGTTAAAGAAGATATTTCAGTCACCCCTGTTCAATGCCGTTCTCATTATCAGCTTTGGGATCATCATGTTGGGAGATCATTACAGCGCCCATATCCCTGATTGGCTCGTGGTGGATTCCATGGTGCTTGGGATTCCGATCCTTATCATGTTGGCGGTCATCCCGATTTACAATAGAAGGCATCCTGATCATGTGATCAAGCCGAGCGTGATCCCCATGGAGCTCAGGGAAGAGGATGAGGGGATGCAGTGGCTTACGTTCAAGGCGACGCGGAAGGTGTACATTTTCTTTGCCTTCGCGATTCCCATCGGCATTGCCCTTACCGCCTATTTGCATCACATTCCCTACTTTCCTATCATTCTATTGATCGGAATGGGGGTTGTTCAGTACCTTATTTATTGGTTCCAGATGAAAAAATTCAGCTAAAGGGGGAAGCCGATGGATACTCAGTTGATCATCTCAATCATTCTATTGATTACCCTGGCGGAAGTCGGGGCCGTCATCCTGTTTGTGAAATACAGAAGGGGAGACATGGACAGCAATCCGTTCATGACGATCCTGAAAAAAGAGTGGATGATTCTTTTTTATGCAGTGTTTAAATGGAAAACAAAGAAAGGTCAAGGAGAAGGGGCGGGAAGCTACGCCTATCATAAAGGTTCGAATTACTTCTGGCTGTTCATCGCCCTTCTTCATGAACAGGTCATCGAAGGGATCGTCTTTCACATTTACTTAAAGGAAATCGACCCGTTGAGGGCGAATATCCTGGTGGTGCTCCATGTCTACAGCATCCTCTATATGCTCGGGGACTACAACCTCGTCCGGAATTCTCCGATCCTCATAAAAGGGAACAACGTCATCATGAACATCGGGGCGAGACGGTCATTGACCTTCCATATCAGGGATGTGGCAGCCATTCAGCCGGCGAGGACGCAGTATAACAAGGGAGGCGGCATCATCCACGAGAAGCATGCCTACCATGTGAGCATGCTTCCCAGGGTGTTCACACGCGTCTTTGGGATGATGGACGAACTGAAATATGAAATCATCTTTAAGGAACCGATTGATGCCAGAGGCTATTTCGGTCAGAAGAAAGAAGTGAAGAAGGCGTTGCTGTCCATGGAAGATCCGGAACCGTTCATCCTGGATCTCAAGGAAAAGGTGAAGAGCTATGAGGAAAGCGAAGAAATGGAAGAGGATCGCTTAGTCGCCGCCGCTCAGGAGGGGAAAAGGCCGGGAATCATCAACTGGAAGGTCTATGTCACTCTGCTTATTCTGAATGTAATGGGCGCATTGGCGATTTCCCCCTATGCCATGGCACGGGAGAATCTGCATGAAGTCATGGGACTGAGCAAGCTGTCCTTTACCCTGTTCTATGTCATCCAGGTCCTTCTGGAAGCAGGAATTCTGTTATTCATCGCTTTATGGCTGGGGAGAAAGATCAAGCTTCAGATCCCGATCATTGAAGCCTTCTTTAACAAAAAGAAACCGCTTCGAACTTTTCACAAACCCATCCTGCAATCCGCTTTATACGGGATCCTCGCAGGGGTGGCCATCAGCGTCTTCAGCCTGCTCGTATCGGGGCCCCTGGGAGTGGACAATTCGTCCCTGAATGAACCTGCCTGGTGGCTTGGGACTTTGGGGTCATTCGGAGCGGCGGTGAATGAGGAATCGATCTTCCGCCTGTTCCTTGTGACCTTGCTCATTTGGCTGCAGATGAAATTAGTCAAAGGAACGGCAACCAACACCAAGAAATGGACGGCCATCATCCTTGCCTCCCTGGTCTTCGGCATCATGCATTATGGTGTGGCGTCGTCTCATTTCGACATGACCCTCGGCTTATTTCTCAGTATGCTGGTCATCAACGGGATTGGAGGCTTGGTGTTCGGGGCACTCTTCGTCTTTATGGGGCTTGAGTTTGCCATGATCGCTCATTTTACAGCGGATATCGTGCTCCATGTGGTGGGTCCGCGGGTGGTGGAGTGAGAAAGGGTGACCCGGTTGATGTGAGCCATGCGCTGTAGAGAGTCTCTCTCTTCTTCAAACTAAATAGAAGAGTGAGGGATAATCTTAATTTGGATTGTGAGACGGGGAAGTTCTTTAGATAAAATAAGAGTTTTCTCCGTCTTTTGAATGCAGCTAAAAAGATATCTATATACATTAGTAGATAAACGTATATGGTCTATTGGGGTAGAGAAAGGGGAAAATAACCTAAGAAGTAAGTCTTTAAAGCGTCGGCAGAAAAGAGAGGTCTCAAATTTCCTTTTTTTACTGTGTGGATAGAGTGTGGAGTTGTTCACTTGGGAATTAAAGTAAATGTAACGATATTTGAATCACATGTTATATTCTCTCTAACTCCCAATAGTTGTAACTGTAATAAAGTGATTAAACTTCAGAACGTTTAAAGTACCGGAGGCGGATGTTTCTCGTTATTTGGGGTTATGGTTTCATTGTTAACGTTTTCGTGATACTCTTCATTATCAAATGATAATCCTGCTACTAATAAAAGGCTCGTCAAAATAATTAGAACTTTCCTCATAAATATTCTCCTTTTAGTCTAACATTCTTTTTGCGATTTCTGCAGCTTGACTCATTAGTTTCTGGTTGAAGCATAAATCAAAAGCTACCTTTCCATAAATCTTGTATAGCGTATGGTTTTCGGTTTTATGGAAAAAAGGAAGTAATTCTTTTGTTAAATGATTTAGAATTTCTTTTTCTTTTTTCAATAATTGAAGTTTCTGATAGGTGAAAAGCAGTTTGAATTTTTCGTCTTGTTGTTTATTTGCTAATTGGTAGCCATCTTCTATGTTTTTTAAAATGATATCTACTGAAATGGTCCGTTTCTGTATTAAACAGTTAATATATGAGAAATAAGAAGATAAGTAGTAGGGATCTTCAGTAGATTTAAGATTCATTGATTTTTCGAAATAACGAATTGCAATATCGAAGTGACCCTTTTCAAGATATTCATAACCTAAGTTGTGTAGAATTTTTGGAATTAATGGGTGGGTTGACCTGAATAACTCAGTCAATCTTAATAATTCCAGATATTGATTGATGATAAAGTTCCTCTCATCGGCTGTGTCACCACTAAGCTGATTGATTCTAAGCATTTCAGTTTCTAAGATTTTTTCCATATTGTGTTGTTCTTTAAAGGCTTTGAGTGCCTTTTCAGAATAATAGGAAGCTAAAGTCTTCAATTCTAAGTTACTATAGGCCAGTGAATAATGGTAATAAAATTCTGGAGAAGATTCTCTGTAGCTGTCTGAAGTTAGTTTTAAATAATATAGGGCTTTTTCGCTGTTAGCATTTAATAAATAATATATACCAAAATGGTGAGCTATTAAATCCTTTTCGTATTGGGGAAATTTGCTATTATTTTGATATAGTTTTTTTAATTTACTGAATGCTTGACGCATATCTCCATGAAACATTTCATAACGTGATAGACAAATCAAGTACTGAGTATATAAATGGGTATGCTTTAGAAATTCTTTATGTTTAGAGAGTTCACCAGAAAAAATGTGCATTTTTCTGGTGTCTTTCCATATCAAGGATACTTGGAATTGCTTGATCCTCTCCTCTAAATCTTCTATTTTCTTCATTTCTTCTTTCAGATTTATTCCTAAACGGTCACAGATTAATTGGATGATTTCATCAGCAACATGGGTTATATCATTTTCAATCTTGCTCATGTGAGTGACAGAACATATCCCCTGACATACTGACTCTTGTGTCAGATGTTTTGTTTTTCTGTTATATTTAATTATTTTTCCTAAGTCCAATTTTCTCCAGTCACACCTTTCTAAATGGTAGAAAATTCCCCCAATACAAAATTATTTTAACATATGTTTACAATAAAGGTGTATTCGAAATCTGAATTTTCAATAAGGTATTTGATGGATCCCGTTGAAAAAAATGATTAAAGGGAGATGGAGAATAATGAAAAACTTAGAAAACCGTTTAAACCAAATTACAGTAGATGCAACTTCAATCGAGGCTGGTGAAGTACTAAACGCAGAGAAGCAAGTAAGCCCTGTTGTAAATTTAGACCTGACGATCCTGGGCGGGTCACGTCCACGTCATACTGCTAATTAATTCACTAGTGCACTAGAACATAATCTTTACTAATTATCTAATACATTAAAACCTTCAACGGGATCCATCAAATACTTTTACTATAAAGAAGGAAGGTACATTTTTTATGAATTCAATGGAACAAAAGGAAAAGATTAATGCACTGTACTCACAGCCACATGAATCACTGTTCAAACTTGCTACAAACGTAAAAACACCTGCTATTATTTATGATTACCACGGTATGAAAGATGTAGTTAATCGTATTCAAGACGATTTATCTCTCGTAGAAAACGCAAAGCTTAATATAGCTGTAAAAGCCACACATACACCACATTTATTAGAATTGTATGCCAGTTGGGGTCTAGGTTGTGATGTAGCAAGTATAGGTGAGTATCGCCTCGCAAAGAAAGCTGGTTTCCAAGAAATCACGACGACCTCACCAGCATATAAAAAGGAAGACATGGAGGAGTTTCAGTGTGAAGATATAACCATCGATTTAGACTCCATCTCTCAGATTAAACTATATGGAAGCGAATTCCCCAATACTGAAATCGGATTGAGAATCAGAGTCCCGCTGCCCGAAGAGCTTGAATCAGAAGCGACATTTGGAAGAGACAGTCGGTTTGGAGTGGATATATTGAACTCTGATTTACCAGAGGTCTTAGAAGAATATGGTTTATCTGTTACAAGATTGCACGTACATACAGGGCAAATGACACCTGAATCGTTAATTTATAAAGCTAAATATCTGCTTGCAATAGCAGAAGAATTCCCTAATGTACATACAATTGACTATGGTGGAGGTTTATTTCACTTCTATATAGACCGCACAAAAACTAGGCACTATTTGACATTATTAAATGAGTTAATCCTTGATTGGCAAAACATTCATAATCGCCAAATACATACTAGATTTGAGCCTGGCGGTGCATTGCTAGCTGGTTGTGGTTATTTAATAACTTCCATAGTGTCTAAGGAATATAATGATTTCTTTAGTTCGGAAATATTAACGGTTGATTCTTCTGCATGGAACCTTGCTCCTTGGCACAAACCTCAGGTCATATCATTAAATACAGACACACTAAGAACAGAGAATTTTCTAATTGCAGGAAATACATTATATGAGGGAGATTTCTTTGGTAAAGATATTAATGGAAAAATGATGTCCTTTGAACTTCCTGAAAACATTGTGGTGGGTGGTTACTTATTATTTACTGCATCAGGTGCTTATACCATGACCAATTCACGATTGTTCAATCGAATTCCTCTACCTGAAGAATACCTACTTAAAGGGGAGGAATTGGTTAAAATCGTAAGGGGGCATGGCAGTGAATAACACTTATTACAAAATAAGAAATGGGCTGACCATAAACTATAACGCTTCAGAAGAAAACTATTGTATATGGGATTCAAAACAAGGGTGGGAACTTGTTGTTAATAAGAAGCTCATTTTTTTTATAAATGCATACTCAATTGCGGTTACTAAAGAAACAGTATTTCAATTGCTTCAAGATCAATTCCAAATAGATGAAGAAACCAGTGCAGAGGTGCATGAGTACCTTTATGATCAAAATATTATTTGTGAATTTAGACCAACCGAAACGAACGTTGGAACAGGAAAAGGAGGTATGTTTAATACATCGGTCATATCAATTGATCAATGCTTGGAAGGGAATTGGTGTGATCTTATTTTTATTGGCATGCCCTATGATCTAAATGTGACACATAAACCAGGCACGAGGTCAGCTCCAGGCTATTTAAGAAGAGTGAGTGGTTCCCTTTTTCAGTATGATGGAATTGGTCTAAAGGGTGCATATGACCCTGTTGAGGACAAACAAAAACTAGTGGGGGTCCGCATGGCGGATTGTGGGGATATCCATTCCGTAGCATTCGCAAAAAACGGGAAAGAATTTGATGCATTAGAAGAATTGATTGAAAGAGTAACGAGGAAGGGGATCTTTCCAGTAACAATTGGAGGAGACCACTCTATTTCTCTCCCATGTATTAAAGGAGTAGCAACAAGCCATGAAAAAATAGGAGTCATCCAATTGGACGCCCATTCAGATTTTGGACTGAATTCAATAGATGACTGGAGGACTTCGGTTCATCATGGGAATTTTATTGATGCAGTCTTACCTGTTAAAAATGTAGAGCATGTAATTCAGATAGGCATTCGTCAGTTAACACAAGAAAGAGTAAGTCATCCTGACATTATTCAGTATCCCGGTAATAGTGTGTTTAATCAATTAAATGATCTGAAGAAGAGTTTACGTAAGGACATGAAATATTACCTGACAATTGATGTAGATGTACTAGATCCATCCATCATGCCAGCAACAGGAACACCTTTACCGAACGGACTTTCCTATATCGAATTAATGAATATCATAGAATTCATAACTAAACATGCAAATTTGTGCGGTCTCGATGTCGTAGAATTATTGCCCTCAATAGAAAAAGATATAGAAGGGGTTATGGTGTCAGAAATCATCTTCAGCGTAATCTCTAAAGTAATGGAAAGAAAGGATCAATATGAGCATAATACCAAAGATGCCAGCGTATCTACTTACTAAAGAACCAGATATACCCTCACCGTCTATTATTTATGATTATGAAACGATTAAGAATACTGTCATAAGAATAAGAAACGATTTGTCTGTCATTCCTGGAGCCGAATTGTGTTTTTCCATTAAAGCAAATCGGAATCCGATGATTTTGAGCATACTAAAAGAATTTAATGTAGGTGCTGATATTGCTTCAAATCATGAACTGGAGGGTGCCTTGAATTCAGGAATGTCACCTATATTCGCTACTTCCCCATCTTTTTCAATTGAAGACCTAAAATATTTATACGCTTATAATATTATTCCTGATTTTAATAGTCTTTCACAGTTAACTCAATACGTAGAACAGAGCAATTTCTCCAGCCATAAGATAGGTATGAGAGTTAAGGTGCCATTTGAACTTAGTCAAGAAGACAATCAGATTTCTTTTGGGAAGAACAGTCGTTTTGGAATTGATATAGTCAAAGATGAGATATGGAAGATTATAGATGAAAATCAATTAACTACTGTTCAGCTTCATTTGCATTTGGGGGAAATGAAGAATTCCGAGGTAATGGGAAAGGTAATGGGATTTCTGGAATGTTATATAGATAGATTTCCTAATTTAGAAGTAATTAACCTAGGAGGAGGCATTACCTATTTATATTCAGATTCAGAAGAGGTGAAGAAGACATGGGCTTTAGTGGGTGCATCTGTTAAAAGAATCAATGAGAAATTACAAAAAAATATAAGGGTTGTGATAGAACCTGGTATGCTTCTTTTGGCTATGTCGGGTTATTTGTATACAACCGTTCGTTCATCTGATGTTGTGGATGGAAAAAGGGTAGTTACTTTGGATAGTTCTGCATGGAATCTAACCTATTGGTCCTATCCTCAAGTAGCCCGCTGCTATAACTCAAGTCAAGAAGAAGAAGTACATGATATTTACGGAAATACATGTTACGAACATGATGTCTTCCTAAAGAATTCCAAGCATGCAACTTTAACACAAGGAGATAGGGTCTTACTGACCCCTGTAGGAGCCTATGTTACAAGTATGGCACGAAACTTACATGGCTTCCCTTTACCGGAGGAATGGATTTTAAGAAACGATACGTTAATAAAGGCGGGATCAGAATATGGAATTACTCATCAATAAAGATAATGCTCTCAAAAGAGATTTGTTAAAAATCTACGATTTATATCAATCTTTCTTCTCTTCAGAATATACACACCTGACAGAGCACAAGAAATGGTTGAGAAAATTATCCGATCTTCAGCATTCTGTAGAGAACATTTCAAATTCACTTCTTACTGAGAGGGAAATTGATCAATTGCTGTTAGAATTGAGAGTACTTTGGTTTGAACATGTACAGAGAATAACCAATCAACAACTGAAATCACCTCCATTAATTAATGAGAAGCTTTTACCTTCTAATAACCGCATTGATTTTAGTTACGAGAGAAATATTCAGCCAAAGATTTTGGAATCAAAAGCAGAGAACTATAGAGAAACTCCAGAGGAGTGGATTCATGATCATATAATGCTTTCAAGTGGAATGGCAGCAATCTCCACGTTCTTACAAAGTATCTTTGGGATGATTAAGCCTTCTTCAAATCAACAGATCATTGTAAGCACATGGAGTGAATATTTTGAAACTAGAGTATTAACAGACTTGTATAGAAGAGAGTTTACTACCATTAACAATTTCAAGGATCAAATGGAATTCTATCAGGCAATCCCGACGACTGATATCTTTTTTATAGAGCCTGTAAGATATAATTGGGAACTTGAAGTTTTGGATTTGGATTTATTTGTTAGCCAGCTTAGTGAGGGCTCTAAAGAAGGGCTAAAGGTCATTGTACTAGATACTACCTTGAATGGTGATTCGTTGGATATTTCCTCATTTTTAAATAGAATTCAAGTTGTACCAAACGTCATAGTCGTACAGATCCATTCAACCCTTAAGCTTGATCAGCAGGGGATGGAGCTTTCTAATGGAGGTCTCATTAGTATATATACATATAAGCAAAATGCGGTATTACCTTCTGCAAATGATTTAGCAAATTACATTAGACAAGTAAGGACCATTCTTGGTACAGGATTAACCTATGAAGAAATTGCGCTTCTTGATTATGAATTGTTTTTAAACAAAGAATCCTACCATGACTATTGCCAAGCTGTATTTAATAACAATGAAAGGCTTTCGAAGTCCATTCAACCAAGTGGCCTATTTAAAGAGATCGCTCACCCCTCTAAACATTCCAGTAAAGAATGGGCTAAAGCTCCTTTCGTTGTATTTCACCTCAAGGAAGATCAATTGGAAAACTACGGTTTCCTGCTTGCTGTTGTTAACGAAGAGATTAAAAAGAACAAGGTAAATGTGATTTACGGTTCGAGTTTTGGTTTCCGTCATCACAGGTACGAAGTGATTATTCCCAACACATTAGAAGGGAAAGGATTATTTAAGATAGCGATGGGAGCCAGAAAAGGTCCTTCAATGGAATTTCTTATTGAACTACTTAAGAAAATTTCCGAATATCCAACTATCATAAGTTTGAAATCAGACTACCCTGACTTGAAGCCAGTCAATTTAATCAATTTATAGGGGCAGGAGAAAATGATGATAAATGTAAAAAATGTACAAAAAAGCTATAAGTCTAAACAGTCAAAAGTGGATGTTCTTCATGATATATCCTTTTCAATAAAAAAAGGGGAGGTAGTAGGACTTCTTGGTTCTAATGGTGCAGGTAAAACCACCCTTATCAAAATTTTATGCAACTTAATAGAAGCAGACGAAGGTGAAATATCCATACATGACACTCGCCTTATTCATCCAGATAAACAGGCTATTAGGTACGTGAGCTCAGTATTGGAAGGTAATCGTAATCTATATTGGAGACTGACTGTAAAGGAAAACGTAGAATATTTTCTAGGGATAAGGGGAGTAGGAAAAAAGAAAATTGAAAGAAAACTGTTACCTCTTCTAAGAAAATTTAATCTTTATGAGAAAAAAGATGAACTAGTAAAGAATCTATCTCGAGGCATGCAGCAAAAGGTTGCGATTATTGTTGCGTTAATGTTAGATACTGAAGTATTAATCTTAGATGAACCAACTTTGGGACTTGATGTACAATCGAATATTGAAATTATAGATTTTTTGTTAGAGATAGTAAAAAGTGAGAGTAAAACAATTCTTATAAGCTCACATGACATGAAATTAATAGAAAAGCTCTGTTCAAGGGTTCTTATTATAAACGATGGAAAGATTGTGAAAGATGAATCAGTTAATGTTTTACTAAGGTTATTCGACGTAAAGTCTTATAAATTTAGGTTCAATGAACCATTATCAGAACATCAGCAATTGAGTCTTACTACATTTTCTGATCATTCCTCTATTGTAAGCTCCATAGAGGGTGAATTGTTTAAGATTACCCTTACCAAAAATGAAGATTTTTATGAAGTAATGGAGATTTTTAAGAAATTACATATATCAGTTGACAGTATCGAACGGGATCAAATAGATTTTGAAAAAGTCTTCCTCAATATAATAAGGGGGAACCAAGAACATGCTGTCATATAACATTTTTGTCGCAAATTTAAGAAGAGAATTTATTTATATGAGAAGATACATCCCCAATACAATCAGCGAGCTGATCATGTTTTATATCGTATTTCTGGGTTTTTTCTTTGGGATTACTCTGGTTGGTGACCCAACCCAGGTAGATTACAACATTCAAATGGTCATCCTTAACTATGTCTTCTGGTTCTTAGTCCTGACAGTGACACAGGGTTTGGGGTGGGAGATTTCTAATGAAGCTGGTCAGGGTACTCTTGAGCAATTATCAATGACCCCATATAAACTCTGGATTATTATGCTCGCGAGGATGACAAGTACCATCATTATCAATATGATTTCCATCACTGCCCTTCTGATTGCAGCTATGCTTACTTCTAGTCAGTGGCTCAATATCGACTTGATTTCTATTATCCCTGTATTATTGTTAACTCTTGTAGGGGTTTTTGGTATAGGGTATACCTTGGCGGGGATAACAATTGTACTTAAGCAAGTAGACTATATTCTGCAGTTATTACAATTTGTCATAATGGCGATGACGTTTGTTCCCATAACTGTCTTGCCTATTCTTAAGTATGCGCCATTTATGTTTGGGCTGCAATTGATAAGGGATATTGCGATTAAAGAGATAAATATATTTGAAATTCCATTTACTGATATCTTCTTCTTAATTATCAATTCGTGTTTGTATTTCATAATTGGTATTACGGTATTCAAAAAGTGTGAGAAGGTGGCTAAACTTAAAGGTTTATTTGGTCACTATTAGGAGGGAAGAACATGCAACAACTAACCATTCAACCGCCTGTCAGCCTTGAAGAGCTGGCGCGATATATTGAAAAGAAGAACAAACAATCAAAGCATCATATTGGATACTGCGGGGAAAAGGCAAGTGAGATTCTGGATTCTTTAGAGAATGACTTTTCAGATCTGGGTGTAATGAAATCCTTTCTCGTTGTCTTAAGGGGAGAGGAAATCGTTGGGGCTCTGGGGTTTGATGTGGACTTGGAAGATCAGAGCGCAGAGGCCTGGGGACCTTTCGTCAATGAAGAGGAGGATGGGGGAGAGGTAGCCGGTGAATTGATGAGAAGACTCCTTGCTTCCATTGACATTCCTTTAGAGAGAATCTACTTTTTTATTAATGAACGAAATAAACAGGCGCGGAAGTTCCTTGCTGATATCGAAGCAGAAGAGAAGGGGGGCCATCTCATTCTGAAAATAAAGCGGGATCGGTTTATTGGTGTAGACACGAATGAAGTCCAGCCATTTTCAGCTTCATTCAAGGAGTCGTTTTCACAACTGCATCAGTCAGCCTTTCCCGATGCCTATTATCATGCTGATGACATCCTTGGATTTCTTGGCGACCCACACAAGGACCTCCTGATCATCAAGGACGGTAATCAGCTAATCAAAGGCTATTCCTATATCGAAGCAAACCCGGAGCACGGTGAAGGCGATTTAGAGTTCATTGCGGTTTCCCCTTTGTACCGGAAACAGGGGATCGGCACCCGGCTCGTCAAAGCTTCTGTGCAGAAGCTGTTTCATCACGACGCCATTGCCGACATCACCCTTTGTGTGAGTAAGGAGAATGATCAGGCCATCCATCTGTATCAGGCTGCAGGGTTTGACTTGATCCATGGGGTGGTGAGTTTTGAATGGAGAGTGACCAAGGACCGGTAATGGGATCCACAGGGTATGCCAATCTTGCTTTTTTTTAGAATAATTGAAACGCATGGTATGGAAGGTAAGTGACCAACAATTAAAGTCAGGTGGTTCCAGATGAAAGGAAAAGGCCATATAGAAGAGTGGTGTTAGTCTGAAAAGGTATTTACTCCTAAAAAATATTAGTAAATAAAGGAGTGGTGCTTTAATGAGTGGATCTCAACTGAAAGGAAAAGAAAAAGGAGACAGCATCTATGGACAACAAGATTTTATACATTATTCAAACTTTAGGGTTAATAGGATTTGTACTTGCTTTATTTAATTTTGAGTGGGGATGGTTTATAGGTTTTCTTTGTACAGGCATCTTTTTTCTCTTTAGAAAGCTGAACAAACGAAAGATACTTCATTACGGCTTCGGGGCTATAGCGTTTGTCTATTCTTTTTACTACATGTTTTCATATATTATTTAGGTTAGATGTTAAGTAGGCAATTCTTTTAAAGGAATTGCTTTTTAATTTTCTAATAGACTATTCGGTGGAAGAGAAAAAACCCATTGGTACACCAAAATAAACAGGGTGTTTAATTGGGCACTCTCGTGATTTTCTTTGACACGTTAAACTCTGCCTTTCAAATGACCCTATAACAAACACTGATTGAAAGAAAACTGGCAAATCATGTGTTCAATACAACAATCTAGTGAATAAACCCCTTTTAAAAATATCCCATCTTAAAAACTTTTTGAGAACATCCCCCCATCCCTGTCGTTGTACTTGGTGAAAGAGCATAACAAAAGGAGCGGAAAAGATGAAAAGTTCCTCTACTAATTTTATTCCCAGGTTAAAAAAACAGAAGGAAGATGCACTCGAGTACATCATTGAGGCGTATATGCCCATTGTGAAGACGATTGCGACGAAGGTTTTGCACAGTTTGAAGCAGTCCGATGTGGATGAATGTGTCAATGACGTGTTTCTGACGGTTTGGCAGAATGCCCACCAGTTTGAAGGGGATCCCCAGGACTTTAAGAAATGGATTGGCATGATTGCGAAGTATAAAGCCATTGATGGATATCGTCAGGCTAAAAAGCGATTGGCCCATGAACAATCGGATGAACCGCTGAGACAGAAGGCAAGTGACGTTCAGACGGATGTGACGGTCATGAAACGGGAAGAACGGAATGAATGGGTGGCGGCGATCAGTCAGCTGAAGGAGCATGACAGGGATATTTTTATGATGAAATATTACCTGGAGCTTTCCAATGGTGAAATTGCCGACCATCTCGGTCTGTCGAAAGCAGCGGTGGACAACCGCCTGTACAGGGGGAAGAAAATCCTGGCCACGAATGTGAAATTAAAGGAGCTGTTGGTATGAGCATGAAGGAATGGATGGATCTCGATGTGGAGCAGCTGGAGTTACTGGATGTGTCGGATAAGGAAAAAGCACGGGTGAAGCAACATGTCTTGAAGAAACAAAGAAAGGCGCCGGCCTGGCGTACGGTCGCCGCCGCTGCTGTTATTGGGATCGGGGCCGCCACTGCCACTACGTTTGTGATGCCGTCTGTTGCGTCACAAATTCCTTTCATGGATGATGTCATCCGTTATTTTGAAGGGGAGAACGGCTTTGAAGAGTTCTCGACGGATATCGGCCTTGCCGAGACGGATGAGGGAGTGACGGTGATGATTGACGATGCGGTTTATGACGGTACGAACATTACGGTATCGTTTGCGATTGAAACAGATAAGGACCTTGGAGAAAACGTGCACATGACAGGGGCGAGCGGATTTGACGTCGCCGGTTCCACAGGCAGTGGCGGCAGCAGTGAAATCACGAAGATCAGTGAAACACGCTATGTGGGCTTATCCACCTTCACTCCGCACTTCGAAAATGGGGAGTATCCTGAAAAGGTGGACATCACATGGAATCCCCAGGGTTTAAGTGGCATTGAACAGGATGTAGAGGTGAAGGGGGATTGGTCATTCGCCTTTTCATTGGAGCGACTTGAAGGAAATCAGAAGCTGGTGAACGAAACCGTCCAGTCAGATGAGGTCACCTTTACGCTGAAATCCGTGGAATTTACGGATGTGTCCACGGTCATCAGCTATGAACAGGTGGTGAAAGAGGCATTCCTAGAAGAGTGGCCGAGTGTCACCCCTGTATTCCGGGTGACGGATGATCGTGGCCATGTGTACATGGATGGAACGGGAGGCGGAGGTGTTTCACCAGATAACGGGAAAACGTTCGAAGGAACGACGGCGTTTGGAACCATAGAGGAAGGGGCCGGAGAACTGATCATTCAGCCCATTATCATCGCAAGTTTGATGTCTGGTGAAGGACTTGAAGAAATGGAGCTCGAGCCGATTGTGATTGAGCTGGGGGAATAGGGATGGAGCGGGACGGTTCTCGGGCTTCTTTTCATAGGAAGCATGAGAACCGTCCCCGTGCTTTTCATTACGTCATGTTACCTGAGGAGTGGACTCCATCTGTTCCATGGGTTGATTCAGGTCTTCCTTTTTTATGATGATTCTCTGAAAACCTACAAACGGGAAGAACTCAAGAGCTTGATTACACTCCAAGAAAACTCCGTGTTCATTACTGCTAATAAAGGTTCCATTTGTTCCTGCGAAACCACCCTCGATTAAGAGGGTAACGTGACAGCCTTCAATGCTTTTAAAATTCACTTTTCATCCTTCCTCTTCTGATTAAATTTGTTTTTCCACCTTGAATCATTAACATGCCACTGATCAATAGAGCGGGAGCGGTGATCAGCGCCATTCCGAGAAACGGCAACTCTGGCCCGGCCGCATATAAATAGCCGCTTACTAGAGTAAGAATTCCTGTGCTCAAGCTCATGGCGAGTGCTGCATACATGCCTTGTGCCAACGGCATTAAATCCTCTGATATCTCTTCGGTTACATATCGTATGAAAGCATAATGGGCGAGACCGAATGTAAAGGCATGGAGGATTTGTGAACCAATGAAAATACCTGGATTGTTAAACAAAAACACCAGCACCCATCTAGTAATCGAGGCAACGGAAGCTAACACGAACATAAAATAGACGGTAGACCTCTTAAAGAGCGTGTTGGAAAAGGCGAAGAACGC
Organism: Bacillus sp. RO3; assembly: GCF_012911895.1. GTDB lineage: Bacteria > Bacillota > Bacilli > Bacillales > Bacillaceae_B > Rossellomorea. The sequence goes on along the minus strand of NZ_JAAXCV010000019.1, from coordinate 106,508 downwards.
GACTTCGGCTACTACAGCCAACATCAAGATGACACTAACCAAGACTTTATCAATGTTCAGGTTTTCCAGATAGATTGCACCGTAATTGTAATAGGCTGCGTGTGACCCCTGAAGCATGACGCAAATCATCAGCACCCATATGAAATTCGGGGACTTGAACAGAAGGGAAAAGGATTTTCTTTCTTTTCCCGTCGTTTTCTTAAGAGCGGTGGGAGTCCTGAATACACTGCTTAAATAGATAACCATACACCCGGTGATCATAATGATGATGATGACGTCATCACCATACGATTTTGTAAGAAACCCAACGGTCAATAATGATGCGATGAAACCTACGGATCCCCAGGAACGACTTCTTCCGTAATGGATGGTATGCTCCTTTGAAAGGAGGGTGGAGATGGTTTCATTCATGGGCAATAGAACCGGATAACATAGATTGAACAGAATCATGAGGATGATCATACTCTCAAATGACTGAACCGGTATGAAAAAGATGACGATGACCGTGGAAATGAAAGGGAATAACCACGTTAAATGATACATCGATATTTTTCTGCAAGCGTAAGGGAAGACATACATACTGGATAATGCCCGGAAGACCAATCCTGTTCCGACAATCATCCCCGCCTCCTCTACGGAGAAATGTTTACCTTCCACCAACCAAACCGTCCAATACGGTAAGAACACTCCCCACGTAAAGAAAAAGGCAAAATATCTCATGGATAACCAGAAGTTGATCACCGTTCTACGACCTCCGTTGCATGGGTTAACGCACCTTTTAAAAGAGCGAAGGATTTGTCAAACGCGTCTTGGCTGAACGTGTTTGAATACGGGTTGGCAAATCCATGGGGAGCGTCAAATAAATGAAACGAAATAGAGGCATTCTCTTTCTTCTCAAGTTCCTTCAATAGAGGATTGACATCGAATGATTTTTCAATGCGAGAAAAGAATAACTGTGTCGGGCAGGTTGGGTTCATGTGAACATAATCTCTTATCCTCGATCCGTAGAAGCAGAAAATTCCTTTGACGGATGAGTGATCACTGCATAGCCAGGCAACTGTGGCTCCCACACTGAATCCCACTAAATAGATATTCTTATACTGTGACCGGTTTTTCTCCATCAACTCTTTGATGGTGGCTGCCGCTTTCTGAAATCCTACATGCTGAAAGAAGCTCTTATACGCATCCTCTTCGCTTTCTCCCAATGAAGCTTCAGGTGGATATAAGTTTGGGCAGATGACATCCATACCAAGGTCACCTATTAAAGTAGACATATATTCCATATGGCGATTGACACCATGTATTTCGTGAATGATGATAACGAGATTCTCACGATTCCTTGAGTCAGGCATATTCAGCATCCTTTCTGAGACAAGAAGCATACCAAGGTCTAGCTCTTAGTATGCTTCTTGTCCTTTTAGTATTGGACTGGCATATGGGAAATGCCGGTGAACGTAGGGTTAGATGTCCAATCTGGTTTTTCCAGATCATACAACGCTTCAATGTCCGGGAATCGAGTCAGAACTTCTCTGAGAATCTCTATGATCTCCGCACGGGCAAAGGCTGCTGCTATACAAGTATGATATCCGCCGCCGAAGGCAAGGTGACGGAACCCCGTTCTGCCTATATCCATGATCTCCGGATTTTGGAATACCCGTTCGTCACGCCCTGCGGAAGCCAGGAAGAAATACACGGAATCATCTTTCTTGATTTGCTGGCCATGCAGTTCGATATCCTGTGAAGCATGCCTCACAATATATTGGATGGGTCCTTCTAATCGCATGGTTTCATCGAGAACTTTTGGCAGAAGGGACATATCTTCCTTCAGTGCATCGAGTACATGTCTGTTGTTAAACAGAAGATGCAGCGTATTGCTCAATACAAATTGAGGAATTTTATGTCCGCCGAAAATCAAGTGCATGGTTTGGGCAATCAGCTGCTCGTCCGTTAACTCACCATCGACTCCGGGAGTGTCTGAAATCAAACGGCTTAATAGGTCATTTTTCCTTTCGATTCTTCTTTCTGCGATCGCTTCAGACAGGTAGGAATAAATTTCGTTGACACTGCCCCGGATTTGTTCGCTGATTTCTTTGCTCGGAACATGAGACACGACGAAATTCTGCATAAACAAGGCAATATCATCGGACCATTTGATAAACCTGTCTACTTCTTCTCCAGGGATCCCAAGCATTTTACATAGAACCATGGCAGGAATCGGGTGGGCAATCTCTTCAACGAAATCGAAGGAACCCGTATTCTCCTCCACGACTTTATCGATGGTGTGTGAAACGATTTTCTTGATTTCAGGTGTAATTAGCTCGATTTCATTTACTAGAAAGGCTCTATTCATGTGTCCTTTAAGCTGGGTATGAATCGGGCGGTCATTATAGACCATCCAAGTCCTGATAATATCGGTGATGTCTTTAAAGTGTTTGTCTTCCCCTTCAGCCAGATTACTCATCTTGTTGTCAATGACCGTACTGGAGATGAATTTCTCGCCAGGTAAATTCTTAGTGATGTCATCGTACCGGGTAATAAACCATGACTTCATTTCTTCATTCCAGTAAACCGGTGCATCTGCTCTTAGACGCTTATAATAATCGTATCGGTTTTCCAGATACTCTTTACTATAGACACTGAACTGTTCTACTGCTTGTTTTTGAATGACATTCATTTCATTTCCCCCTGATTAGACTACTATGATTTTCTTGTTTAATTTACTGGTGAGATGGACCAGTTGATCATCTGTTAATCGGCAGATTAAGTCGCAAACCGTTCTTGCCTTTTCAGCCTCATCAGACATGTTTGCGAGATTTTCCATCACAGCATGATCAAGAGGTACCAATGAAACCTCATCACTACAGTGAAAAAGATAGTCAAACGCTCTTTTCACTACATCATCGATTTTCCTGTCTATGGCCATGCTGATGTCCGTTTCTAAGAAGCATTTACGTGTGAGTTGAGTGAGGATGAATATCTTAAGGTGATCTTCTAGAGGAATGTTCAACCTGCTGTACATGGGTTTGATCGGATCGATTTCGACTGTCAGATTACGAATGATGGATTGAATAAATGAGTGATGGTTTAAACGCTTTTTTTCGTTTGTACTCAATAAGGGAATAAGCAGATTGTCCATGATCTCTGTCCCTGCCTTCCCGATCACATACTGCAGTTCTCCCGTACTGACATGGTTGAAAGACAGACTCGCATCATCCAGTACTTCCATGTCAGTCAAGTAGCCATGAACCTTCTGTGAAAAATGATGCTTCCCACAGAATGCGATGAGATCCTTCATATCTGAAACTAGATAAGATAAGGTGTCAGCCATGTCTACAATCGATTGTTCCAAAACACCCCTTTGGTAGACTGAGAATATTGGATGTAGAGTAGACGACATATAGCCGTAATACCCTTTCACGAGTCCCATATAGTCTTCCCGTACTGTCGGGATGCTTTTCGTGTGCTTCAATAAAGAGCCGAGTGTTCGATAGGTGACATTAAAGGGGGATTCCACCAGGATTTTGACCGATTGGGCATTCGATTCAAATCCTCCCCGTTTCGCCATCACTTTATCCAACGTTCGTTCTCCTGTATGGCCAAAGGGAGGGTGACCGATATCATGAGCTAAGCTCGCCGCCTTGAGCAGGTCGTCATTCACAGGTTGTATTTCCGCCTTCTGCAGATCTTCATTCACCTTCTTGGCGATGATGCCGGACAAGGAACAGACGTCCAGGGAGTGAGTGAACCGGTTATGATAAATCTTCGCATCCGGGATCATTTGAGTCTTTCCTGATAATACTCTAAAATGCTCAGATGCCAGCACCCGTTGAAGATCTTCAGAAAAAGGGCGAGGCTTCTTCTCTTCATCGATCATCCTAAGGCCGTCACATTTTTGATACAGGGATTGACGCATGAACATAAGTCCCTTCTTTAAGTAAAAGACAAAATAAAAAGCCAAGTAAAAGAGTCCTTATACTCAACATCAGAGATAAGTCCCACTTTACTTGGCTGAATCGTACATTATGATAAGAGAACATTGGTTCCATCCCGTAAGTATAGAAGATACAACGGAAAGAAACCCTCATCAACACGGTTATGTTCAATAGATGCAGGTGATCCCAGCAGAGCGATTGATCCCGCTGTTAGGTGATGAAATGAATCTCTTACTACCAAAAAGCAAACATTATCTCGTAGTCCAATTCTTACAATGGGAATTAGGTAGAAACTCTCAGACCTTATTACTGAGTTTATACGAGCGTTATTTCTATTCGATTGTTCAAGTCATTGACAATTGTCTGTTGAAACGAGTGATATAGGAATACTCTGCAGAATATCACTTTACAATAATATGATAATATGTAAGATTTTTCAATGGGATTTTTTACCCATTAAAAAGAAGCACGGGAACGTTTCCTGTGCTTCTTTCTGCATTATGTGGAAGCGTGAGAACTGTCCCCGTGCTTTCCGGCAAAGATCGCCCATTTGTTTTGTTCGGCCACCTTGATCATGTCTTCCTTCGGGTTGACGAGAATCGGGTGGGTGGCATAGTGCAGGAGGGGGATGTCGCTTTCGCTGTCAGCATAGGCCCAGATTTCTGAAGCGTGATGAGCTTCAGAGTGCTGGTTGGAATCGATCCATTGAAGCAATCTCTCCACCTTTATCCTGCCGTTGACAATCTGTCCAAGCTCTCCTGTGCAGATGCCGTCTTCGTCGCACTCTAATTCGGTGCTTAAAATATGGACGTCAAGTTGTAATTCCTGAGCGAATAGTTTCAGAAAGGGCTGAAGGGCTCCCGACAACAACACGACGGTATCCCCGTTCCGTTGATGCTCGCGGATGGTTTCCACCAGATCGCCATGGACATCTTTCTTTCCACGCTTGACAAGCTCCCGGAAGAACTGCTCCAATTCTTCATCGGTGTTGCCTTTGAACGCTCTGGCAAATGCTTTGAAAAAGTCATGGCGAAACCGATTCTTGCCTTTGACGGCACCTACGGCAGCGGCCTTTACCAATCCATTTCCCACCACGGCCCACTGCTTGATGGTAAACCGTTTTTTTCCCATTTCCATCATAATCGTAAAGGAATTTCCCTGATAAAGCGTTCCATCGAAATCAACTGTGACGATTGCCAAATGAATCACCTCTTGTTTTAAGAATCTACCTATCTCTTATTCTATGTACGGGTGTGGATACCCTCTAAATTCTAGTGTGAGGGGGGATGCAGGATCAGGTAAAAAACCATAAACATACTGATACAGCCCATCAGAGTCAGGCTGAAGAAACATAATTTTCTCCATTTTTCTCCCATGAAATAACTGTTTACGAGGAAGGTATAGAGGAGCCCGCATACGAAAATGAACAGGGAATATTCCAGGAGATCGCCTGTCTTCATGGTCATTTTTTCAATGTGAGAGAACCCCCCGCTCTTTGTAAAAGTGATCGGGATGGAGATCCCCTGTACCCATAACCCTCCGAATAGAAACAATCCGATGCTGTTTAATAACGTCCTTACAGACAAAGGCTTCTTGGTGACAGTCTGATGCTCAGGTGGTGTCTTGTAGTGTAGCTCCATTTTTCCATCCTCTCTCCTATTCTTCTTATACTAGTACGAAGAAGATGAAGGAAAGTTTCACATACATGCTAACCCTCAAAAATAAAAAGGATGGTTCTGCTTCTTTGAGCAAGAGAACCATCCCTTTCTGCACATTACGAGGCTGCATGAGAACTGTCTTTATCCTTCTTCTCTTTTCTGGACACGACGAGAAACCAGATCATGGCAGGAATAAGCACGAGGGAAATGATGCCTCCGCCGATGGAGAGGGCGGGATAGCTGGAGAAGGCGACAATGACTCCAGATACTATTCCCCCCGTGGCACCGGCTAATGCGACGAAAACGTCCACCGATCCTTGAGTTTTGGCCCTGGTGAAAGGGTCCGTTGAGTCGACAAGGATGGCCGTGCCGCTGATCAGTCCGAAGTTCCACCCGAGTCCAAGGAGGGCGAGGGCAATGGCAAGGATCAGGATGGAATCGGCTGGTGCCAAGGCTGCCAGGATTCCCGCTGCAAGTAGGGTCAGGGCAGCGGCAGCCACCATGGGCATCCGCCCGATCTTGTCCACAAGGATCCCGGTCACGAGTGACGGAAGATACATGGCTCCGATGTGTATGCCGATGATGAGACCGATGGCCGATAATCCATGTCCATGATGGCCCATATGGACCGGGGTCATGGTCATAACGGCGACCATGACGATCTGAGTCAGGATCATGACGGTGGCCCCGAGACGTATGCCTCCTTTGTTTCGTCCGGAAGAAGGGAGCACTTCCCCAGCCATGCCGTCATTGGTCTTCTGTGCCGTCGATAGAGCTCTCGCCACGAAATAGGGATCCGGTTTCATCAAGATAAAGATGACAGTCCCGGCGAGGGTGTAGGCGGCACATGCGAGAATGAATGGCCCCCCGAGAGGAGGGATGCCGATCACTTCGGCAAACCGGCCCATCACATCCACCAGATTAGGTCCGGCGACGGCTCCGAATGTTGTCGCCACCATGGCGAAACTCACGGCAGTCGCTCTTTGGGAAGGCTTGGCCAGATCTGTTCCTGCGTAGCGCGTCTGCAGGTTCGTGGCCGAACCCGCACCATAAATGAGGAGAGAGACGAATAGAAGGATGATCGAGTCGAACACGGCAGCAGCGACGGTCCCGACTGCGCCCAAGCCTCCGATCAAGAAACCGACAGAAAGACCGATTCGTCTTCCGTAGCGCTGGGACAGACGTCCGACAAACAGGGCGGCCCCGGCGGACCCAAGAGTGAACAGGGCAACGGGCATGCCTGAGAAGCTGTCGGTTCCCAGCATATCCTGAGCGAGAAGCGCCCCTACCGTAATACCGGCAGCAAGACCCGCCCCTCCAAAGATTTGGGCGACCATGATGATCATCAGTGTTCGCTTATATAAAGCCTGTTGGTATTCGGAAGGATCCTTACTCTTTGTAAGGGCTTCTTCATGGTGGTCAAAACTAGAATTTATTTTCATTTGTTCTCCGTCCTAAACTTGGTATGGTTTATGTAACTACTATTCTCATATGAATGTTTCTCCTATTATAGTACCAATCTGGTATGGAAGTTCAAGGGGTATGTACGGAAATGCGTAATTTTTACCGCGCTTTACCAAAAATATAGGGAATCCCCCAGACACTGGTGGAATGGTCCATACCTCTATCTGTCTCCTGAATAGAATGGGATAGAGGTGAATACGATGAAAAGATTTGATCATAATCATTTATTTCCGAAGCTTAGAAAAGGGGGATCGTTGAAGAAAAGTGCCGACTTCCTTCCTCCTCAGGGCTGTGACTTTTTTCCTTATCAATGTGAGGGTCCAGAAGGGCCGCAGGGGCCCCAGGGACCACAAGGTGAACAAGGACCACAAGGACCGCAGGGTATACAGGGTGAGCAGGGGACACAAGGACCTGGTGTGTTTGAATGGGGGGAACTGGTGATTTGGGCAGATTCCAATGCACCCGGCCCGGGAGATGGGACGCCGTCGAACCCGTTTCCGTCGCTTCAGGCAGCGATTGATGCAGGAACGAACAGTGAAGAGGCCGTTCAGTCCGGGATGAGAGCGAGGATCATTGTCCTCATTGCCCTTAACTCTTCCTTTAACGAGGATGTGGTGATCCCTCCTGCACGGCATGTACAGATGCTCGGAGTCGGACCGTGGCAGCTCGGTGATTCGACTTTAGCCGACTTTGCTTCATCGGTTCCAAGAAATATGACCATTCAGACCAGTATAACGGCTGAAAAAGCCTATACGTCCCAGGGGCCGGCATTTGAAGCAAGACCCGTGACCGTAGTGGGGACCATCAATAATGGGACCTCGGTGAGCACGAATTCCAATTACACAAATGGAGCCATCATCAGTGGGGATATCACGTTTCAAAATGTCGATGCCGTCGACCCGGTTACCCCGGTTGAATTTCAGCTTTTAAATGCAAGGGTGGTGGGGGACATCCAGCAGGCCGGCCATATGGGGGATGTGAACGCGTATCTATACAGTACCCGGATCAATCGGATGGTGCACAGTGGATTAAGGATTCAGCGAATGGTGGACAGCCGTGCAGACGGCATCATCAATGTGGCCGCCTATAGTACGATTAACTCCACATGGTTCCGGGGCGACGTCAAGATCCCGGAGGCGGCAAGTGACCTTCCGCCGACAGGTGTATACAATAGTGATTTCGAGAAAATTGAATGGACGGGGCCATTAAGAGTGGATGGTGCGTCCAACTACAATTTTGTCAACAATGAAAATGCCTTAGTAGGGACGAAAACGGTGTTGTTTACGCCTTAGGGATTGACAGGGACGGATCTCGTCCTTCTTATTGCATAAAGAAGAAGCATGAGGACCGTCCCCATGCTTCCTTTTTTTATGTCTTCGGAAACGTAAATCCTTCCCCGAATACGTCTCTTACATCATGGACGACGACGAATGCTTTCTCATCGATGTGCTGGATCATTTTCTTTAAGAGGAAGAGCTCCTGCTTATTGATGACCACATACAGGATGTCCTTGGATTCCTTCGAATAGTGACCCCGTGCGTTAATGACGGTGACGCCCCTGTCCATTTCGGCGCTCACTTTCTCAGCGATGGCATCGGTGTGGGCGGAAATGATGGTGACGGCCTTTCGGGTATCGAACCCGTCGATCAGGTAATCGAGGATCTTCGTGCTGATATAGATGCTGATCCCTGTATACATCGTATTCTCGATCCCGATGACAAAGGCTGAACCGAGAACGACCAGGATATCGAACACGAACATGGATGTACTCACCGCCCAGCCGAAACGCTGATTGAGCATGCGGGCAATGATGGTCGATCCGCCCGTCGTCCCGCCTGACCGAAGGACAAGACCGAGTCCGATCCCGATGAACACGCCGGCGAAGACCGTCCCGAGCATGATGTCGACAGGGCTCCCCATCCCTTCTGTAAAGTGGATGAAGAGGGAGGTAAAGAAGATGGCAAGCATGGTATACCATGTCACCCGTTTATTGAGCACTTTATATCCAATGGCTAAGAGGATGCCGTTCATGACAAAGTTCGTAATACCCGGCGACCAGCCCAGTACATAATAAAGAGCCATGGAAATCCCCGTCACGCCGCCTTCACCGAGTTCGTTCGGGATGGCAAACAGGTTGACCCCGAGGGCGAAGAAGAGGGATCCGATGATAATCAATGTGATTTCTTTTACAGTCGTATTCATATTCTCACTCCGTTCCTGTTGAATACACTAGGATACTATAGCACAGGGGGGATGCGTGTGGAAGGATAACTCGTCCTGTGTCAGTGAGAGGCTGGATCTTATTCATGCTTTTCCCGTGCAACGATCAGTAGAGAGGGACTGTCCTATGAGGGCAGCTATCATCCCTCTTAGGAGGATAGTCACGAATCAATCCATTCCGACAAGATGTTCACATGCAGAAAGCTGGGGGATTATTGCGATATTCCAATAAAAGTTAATTAAAGGTAAATAAAACCATTAATAGAATAATAGTCCTATTTATGAAATCATTCCTAAAAGAATACGCCCAATCAATGTTAATATGATACGATATTGTCGAATCGATTCGAAGGTTTACTCATGAGGCATTGAACAGGTTTGGCACATCCACCATGATGATAATCGACATAATGTAAGACTCTGTCAGAGAGTGACATTCATACTTACTTCTGCATGATCCAAAAAAATACAAAGGTTCCTTTAGGAGGAGAAATGAGATGAAGAAGTTCAAGAAGGTTATGTTGGGATTATTGGTTAGTATTTGTGCATTTGGGTTTACCATCAGCAGTGCAAGTGCAGCATCCGATTCAAGTTACGTCAATACACCTTATGGAAAGCTGACTTCAAATGCATGGAGATCCAGCCTTTCAACGAGTGGGAATACGTATCAGTTCACGTATCAGACTTCTGCCGTGTATTCTGGCAGCAACTCTGTTGATTGGATTAAAACGACTTGGGAAGCGTGTGCTTCACTAAGAAACAGTGCGTCCATGTCCATTGGTATTTCTGCCGACGGTGCTTCCGCCAGCGCAAGCAGTTCATGGCAAAATGTTTGTCAGAGTGCTTATTGGCAGAACTCAAACGGTGCCAAAGGTGCGTATTCTGAAACTAGAAATGCGGTAATCAAACCTAAAGGGGATTACCGAAGCGGCACGGTTTCCATTCAAAACGAAGCGAAAGTGAAAATCAAGGGCGATGCAAGATCTTGGTCGGTCAACGCTTCTGTTTAATAGAATGGTAATCTTTATGAAGTCTTAGAATGAACCTGTCCCTCCAATCGGTCTATGACCATGAATGGCCGTTTGAAGGGACAGACAATCGAAACAAAACAATGGATGGAGTGTAGTTTGGATGAGATGGTTATATGGGCAACAGGCTCGTTCATGTAACATAAACAATCTGACTCCATCTTTTTTTATGGAGATGATGACATGAGAATGCTTTTATTCATAGGAATGACCATGTTTCTATTATTGAGCGGTTGTGATGAACAGGCCGGTGGAAAATATGAAACGGCCGGATGTTCAGGGGAAGACTGCAGGCTGGTGTATGATGGTGTTCAATATTTTACATATGATACAAAGGTGAAATCCAGCACGGGGAAGCTGGATTCAACAGAAAACGAGTTTCAGTACCGGTTACCCGGAAACGATGAATATGTGACAAGCGGGAACTCCATAACGAATGAATTCAAGATTCTAAAGATGGTCAATGAGCGTTTTCAAACGGTGTATGAACATAAGAATGATCAAGAGGCCCTTTTCCCAGTGGGGGTCATGGATGAACAGTATATTTTCGCTGTGATGGAATATTCAGAAGATCAGCAGACGTTCAAGGGGCTTTTTCAGCTGAATGAAGAGGATGAACTGGAACAGCTGAAAACAGAGAAAAACGAAAAAACGGAAAGCATCTTTGGGGTTGGAATATCATCAGAGAATCACCTGTTCCTATTGTTGAACGAAGAAGACAAGCAGAACGTCTATCAAACCGATCTTTCCCTTTCAACATTTGAGTTGGTGGCAGAAGACATCTCTCAGAATATCAGTGCCCGTTCCGGAGAGGTGTGCTATGTAAAAGCTGAAACCTTCTTCTGCGGACGTGAGGCGGTGAAGGAATTGGAGGAAGGCACGGTCTTTGCCTGGGCAGCCGGCAGCTTTATAGTGGAAGTGGATGATTCAGGGGGATTTGAAGTGAGAGAGATCGCTGACCAAAGACTTGTTCAATCAGGAAGCCATTTTCTGGGGTTTGATGTGGACGGCTCTTCCCTGACCATTTACTCTGATGGCAACGTGTACGAGTTGGAGGGATAACGTGAGTACATTACTGGAAGTAAAGAATCTTACGAAAAGGTATAGACAAGCTGTTCTCTCTGGTCTCGATTACACGTTTCATTCAAAGGGATTGTATGCCATTTACGGGGCCAGCGGCAGTGGCAAATCCACTCTGTTAAACATCATCGCCGGTTTTGAAAAACCGGATGCCGGCAAGGTTGTAAAGAACTTCCACCAGCTTGAATATGTCATGCAGGAACACATGCTCCTGACAAATATCACGGTGAAAGAAAATTTATATTTGAAGCTGAACATCACCGAGTACAAAGAAGAGGAGTACGATGGAGTCATTCAGGACATATGCAGGAAGCTCAGTATCGAGAGTCTGATCCATGAAAAGGTCTCGTTCCTTTCCGGCGGGGAGAAACAGAGAGTATCTATTGCCAGGGCCCTGTTAAATGCTCCGGAGGTCATCCTGTTGGATGAACCGACGGCCAGTATCGATTATGAAATAAAGGAAGATCTATTGCATTTACTCGTGAATCTCTCGAAAGAACGATTAATCATCGTATCGACGCATGATTCCCTGGTGAAGGAGTATGCAGACACGACGCTCTCGTTAGAAAGAGGTACATTTCAATGAATCAATCGTTTGTTGTGAACATGCTCAGGAAGAAAACACATCACTTCCTTACCATATCCATGGTCGTCATGGTCATTTCCCTCAGTATGCTTAACTTTATGGCAGCTTATATTTCCAACCAATATGAGATGATCAACCGGGATTTCCTCGACAACAATAATGTCAAGGTGATTCATGTGAGCGGGAAAGGAAATGGCGAGTCAACGACGAATGTCGAACTGGAAGACTATACAAGCATCAATGGTCTGTTGGAGAAACATGGTCTGTCTGAAGAGGCGAAGGCGTATCCCGTTTATACGCTGCCAACAGTCTATCATTCGTCCATGGAAACAGCCTATTCCCTCGTGGGGATCAGTGAGGAGCTCGCTTTTTTAGTCAGTGAGGATTGTACGTTAAAGGACAACAGCATCTGTGTCCGTGACAGTCAGGAGGACAAGCTTACCTTGAACGTACCTGTCATTGAAGAAAAGGACGGGGGCTTCTCCTCGAGTCAAGCCGTTCCCATGGAAATGACCGCTGAAAAGGGTGCGACCAATGAGAATGCTGTGTTGATCCATTCCATCCCGGATAACAACCAGGCCTATGTGAATGAAAAAGAGGCGGAGAAGCTGACCAGAATCATGTATCAGGAATCTTCAAACAGCTTCGAATACATTCAAGAATCACAGCTGAATAAAGTGATTGTGTACGTGAAGGATATCAAAGATGTAGACCGTGTCGGCAAGCTTCTGAAAGAAGGAAACTATTATACAAGCTACACGTTCAACAGCTTTGAAAATTTCTCCATCAACATCTCGACCAATCAATTCATTCTCATCATTCTAAGTGTATTCCTGGTTCTGACATCCATTGTAACCGCCATATTATTGATGATTAACTTCCTCAGGATACAAAAGAAGGAGATCGCGATTCTTAAATTAATAGGGTATAAGACGGAAGCGATCATCAAAATTTATACAAAGCTGCTCTTTATTCTGTTTCGCAACATTTTCTTTATGGCGGTTCTCCTTTTCCTCCTTAACTATTTCCTGAAGCTCATCCCGGTCAGCTTCACTCATTTATGGAGCATCGTGTTGCTGGATGCCGTCATCCTAGTGTTCACATTAGCATTCGTCTATCTCATGGGAATCAGGAAAATCTGTCGGGAGGATATCATTCACCTCTTGAAAAAAGGCAAGGAATTCGAATAACGAAATCATCATTGAAACCCGACATCCCAGTGAATATCGATGGGCTTCTGCCCCCCGTTGAACGAAAACCAGACGTTCGACGGGGGGCAGTGTGCTTTGTAAAGCCTTCCGTTACGTGATTTGAATGGATGCTCTTCCTCTGCGGGATGCTACGGGACGGTTCGTGTGCTTTCAGAGAGGAAGCGTGGGAACCGGCCCCATGCTTAAGAGGGAACCATTCAGAAATCTCATTGTGAAGAAGAGTCACTCAAACGTAAGAGTTGACTCTTCGTGTTACTTAGGTGTACTATATGTTACAACGATGTAACACAAAGGAGGTTGTTCCATGAGTAAGTCAAAAGCTCTGTTACTTGAAAAGGCCATTCACATGTTGAGCCAAGATGAGTCTGCTTCATTAGAAGACATCGCTAAAGCTGCCGGAGTCAGTAGAATGACGCTTCACAGGAATTTCCAAAATCGAGAGACGCTGTTTAAAGAGATTCACGAAACCCTGATTCAACGTACATTAGCGATCTTTAAACAAGCAAAGGAAACGTACGAACATCCAGTTGAACAGATGAAAGAAATCATTATGAGGAACGCAGGTGAAAAGGGATTTGTTCTTCTAATGAAAGAAAATAAAGAACATGAAGACCATAACCCGGAAACATGTCGATTTTCTGAAGTGAACAAAGAGTTAAGTGAACTGATCAAACAGTTACGAGGAGAAGGATATATCTCCCATGAAATTCCAGACGCATGGGTATTCCATATGTATGACGGCGTTCTCTTTACAGCGTGGGAAACGATGCATAATGGCTCCGTTGCCCCGAATGAGATCCCGAATTTATCATGGACCACATTCAAGAACGGTTTGTTAATGGAAAGAGGTGAAAAAGAATAATGAACGATTATTCGTTAGAAGAATATTACAAAGGGAATGAGAATCCTTGGACCGAACCAGATGATGGATTCGTAAACGGATTAAAAAAGCTGGAGATCAAAAGGGGGAAAGCCATCGATCTTGGGGCAGGTGAAGGAGGAAACAGCTTTTGGCTGGCTAAAGAAGGATTCGACGTTGTGAGTATAGATTTGGCTCCCACTGCGGTTCAATTCATTCGATCCGAAGCGAAGCGCAGGAGTTACAGAATTCATGCAGAAGTGGGGAATATAGTCAGTTATGAAAGCAATGAAACGTTCGACCTTGCTCTCCTCTCCTACGTCCATCTCCCTAAAGAAGAGCGACTGAAGCTGTTCAGCAAGATCAATAGCCTATTAAAGGATGACGGAGTATTCATTTATCTCGGCTTTTTCAAAGATAGACATTCAACTCCAGAAGGGGCAAGTCCTGAAGAATTTCCATCGTCTAAACAAGTTGCTGAAGAGTGGCTTGGGTTCAATGGAGTTCAACTACTTGAACAACAAGATGAAGTGAAAACAATCCCAATCGGCCATCAAGAAGGTTCATTTGAAGGTGTCACCACCAAAGTGATCGTAAGGAAAGGATGGATGAATCATGACTGAAAGCATGTTGGATTGTATCGTCATTGGAGGAGGCGCAGCCGGGCTCAGTGCAGCACTTGTTTTAGGGCGTTCCAGGAGAAGCACACTGATCATTGATGAAAATCAGCCACGAAACAGAGTGACCCGTGCCTCCCATGGATTTTTAAGTCGTGACGGAATAAAACCTGAAGAATTCAAGGAGCTGTCGTTAGAACAATTATGGAAATATCCGACCATCCGCTATGAACAGGATCGTGTTGTGGATGTGGTCAAAATAAACTCTATATTCCAAGTTACAACGAATGAGAAGAAGAGATATAGAAGTAAAAAGGTCATTTTTGCAACAGGTATGAAGGATGTTCTCCCTCCTATGAAAGGACTGAAAGAAGTCTATGGGAGCTCTGTTTTTCCGTGTCCTTATTGTGATGGATGGGAAAGAAGGGATAAGAAGGTAGCCTTATTCGGAAACGACGATTGGCTTATGCCCTATTTGAAAATGATCTACCACTGGAGTAAGGACCTCATTGTGTTTACAAACGGGAAAGCCCAGTTAACAGAAAGTGAGAGGGAGGACCTCATAGGGCATGGCGTCCAACTGGTGGAATCTCCAATCGTTGAGCTGCAATCAACAGATGGACAATTAGAAAGAGTAGTCGTGGAAACGGGGGAATCCTTTGAAAGGTCCGATGGATTTCTATTGGATACAGGTCAGACTCATGCAAGCGATATTCCATTCTCATTAGGGGTCGAGTTAAACGAAATGGGTGGATATAAAGTCGATGATAAGAGTGAGACTGATATAAAAGGATTGTACATTATCGGAGATGCGAAGAACGGGTTCTCAGGATTAATCATGGCAGCCAGTGAAGGATATGAACTTGGGGCAACACTGAACGGTGAGATGGTAATGGAGGACTTGGAAAATCAAAAACGGAGCTGAGTACGATGGGGAAAGTCCAAACTGTGAAGGGGGAAAGAGAATGAAATTCGACTTACAAGAAGCAATAGAGATGTTGGAAAGAACGCCGATCACCCTTGACCATTTCCTGACGGGATTGTCGAAAGGGTGGCTCCAGTGTGATGAAGGCGACGGGTCGTGGAATGCGGTTCAGGTAGTCGAGCATTTGATTGAAGGGGAAAAGCATAACTGGATCCCGAGATTGAAGATGATCTTTCAAGATGGAGAAAATAAGGTGTTTCCTGAATTCAACCGGTATTCACATTTAGAAGAAGGTGCTTCAACGAGTCTGGAAGAAAAGCTCATGGAGTTTCGCACTCTGCGATCTGAAAACATCCGAGAGGTACAGGAGATCCTCCTCGATCCGAATCACTCCCTTGATGCCACGGGGCTGCATCCTGCTTTCGGTGTAGTCACTGCCAGGGAGCTTATCTCGACGTGGGTCGTCCATGATCTGACTCACCTTTCCCAAATTGTACGGGTGTTTTCAGAACGTTACAGGGATGACGTCGGCCCTTGGGAGGCGTACCTAGGGGTGTTGAATAAGCGTTCGTAACATGTTTCCACTAAAACAGCCGGCTCCCGCCGGCTGTCCCCATTCCTTATTTCTGCGCACTGATGGCTTCCATTTCTTCCTTACTCGGACCATACACGCCAGGTACCTTCAGGCCAGCCTGCCTCATTAAGACCGTCAATTGACCGCGGTGATGAGCCTGGTGCTGAATGAGAAGGCGGAATACAGCCTGAATCGGCATTTCCATCCCGAACAGATTCACCATTTCATTCATTTTCTCGTCGGACACCTGATCCGTAACGGCTTCTGACAGACGCTCACTGACGAGATGATACGTTTCGCTGATCTCAGCTGCAGAGGCAGGGGCTTCTTTACGAAGATCCGGCACTTCGAACGTAATCCCGACCTGGGCAGGGAAATAATAAGCGGCTCCCGTGATATGCCAGGCGACACTTCCGATGCTGTATAAATCTTCAGATACCTCTTGCTTCAACGATTCATCCGTCAAGGTATTCAGTACCTTTTGAGTGACGGCTGCTTCTTGTTTCCATTCTTGTAAGAAATCTTGTACGGTTGTGAACATGTGTATTCCCCCTCCTAATTTAAAAGACGCACTTCAGGAATATTGTAACATGGGGAGGTGGGGTTAGGCGTATATAAATAGGAATTTTCAGGTATCTATTTTTTGACTATTTAATAGAAGTTGACTTTTCAATGGTATGAATAAAGCGTAAAGTCAGTTCATTAAACAAAGAAGGGTACTCCATATTGGCAAGGTGTCCACCATCCGGAATGATTTCCGGCCTGATCCTCTTGTTAAGTGAAGATAAATGGTGAACGGAATCGACTTCATGTTGTTCTTTTCCTCCATTTACGATGAATGTTGGGACGGTTAACTCTTTAATTTGTTGATCAGAAACATCAGGGTAGTGATAGGTAAAACATTTCACCACTTTATGTAACGTATCTTCCCACCGTCCCCCATGTAGAAAAAGGTATTCAGTGGCTGTCTCAGGCACCTCTTCTTTGATGGTGTGTAAATAGTGGTATTGCTTTTCCATCGTCGCGTGCATATGTTTAGGAATGGTTGGGACATAGCCTGTTAGAACAATCCCTTTTGTAAGTTCAGGGTATCGAATTGCTAAATGTAAAGCAAAGCTTGCTCCCATTGAAAGTCCGATAATATAACCAGGTCCTGTTTTTCGAAGTTCTTTCATCAGCCATTCAAGAGTAGGTTCAAAAAAGGGATCCTCTGCATCTTGAGCATTCTGTCCGTGACCCGGCAAATCAATTGGAAGAACGTTGTATTCCTTTTTAAAACGATCCATTTGTTCTTTGAAATGGGATTCTCCTGTTCCCATCAATCCATGAATGAAATAAATATTTTTCACGATTTTCTACACTCTCCTCAGACATCACTATCGTACAATCTAATGGTACAAAATATATGCTTTATGGATAATGAGCCTGAGATGGATCTCTACATACGACTTAAGACTTATAGAGTTAGGAATAGAATGATCTCAAACAGTGTGAATGCAATGGTGGATTGTACTATGGATGAGGAGGGGATACCTGTAAAGATATTAAATTTAACAGGCATAAAGAACCATGTGCCGCCTGTTTCTCCATATTAAAATAAGAATATGTCGAATGTTAAGAGAAGGGGTAACCATGAGCGAGATGAAAGTAAGAAGTATTATGAAGCAATTCCATCATTCTGACCCGGGGAAGCGGTTTGAAGCGATGGGTAGTTTGTATGAGTTGAAAGAGAATGATCACCTGCAGATTCGGATTGAAGTATTAAAGGATATGGTGAAGGCAGCGGCTTCTTCTTTTCCTGAGCGTGTGGACAGTTGGGACAACCCTTCTCTTGCTTTAATGGATTTTGTCTGTGATTATCCGATGCCAGAAATCATTGATGAGATCATTCGTTATTTTGACCAGTTGGATTCCGATGCGAAGGTCCGTGCCCTGACCTGTCTTCTGTCCACGAAGGATGAGGGGATTTTCCAGGAGATTCATGATAAGACGGTACGGTTGATCCTGGATGAGGAAGTGGAGCTGCCCGTTGATGAATTGTGTGAGTTTCCAGTCCTGTTAAGAGGCATCGTGGATAAGACGTTTAAACAGCTGGAATCGCCACATTATAAATATATGTACTATGCTTTCCTGACGGCCATCAATGAATCAGGTGTCGAGGCGGGGTATAGAAAGTCACAGGTGATGCCGGTGCTCCTTGCTGATTATCAACAGCTGAGGGACGAGTATCGGGTGTACGATGCGGAGTATAAAGCGGAATATGTGTATCGATCCTGGAAAGGCAGCTACTTTGTCCTGAGGTATCGGATCAATACGCTGATCGGATTGATGAACTTTTATTACGCTGAAGAGACAGAAGAGCTGCTGAAGGAGGCTGTGTTATTTAACGATCCGAGGATCAGCTCGAATGCGGCAGTCGTCTGTTTGAATAAGAACATCCCTGTGCAACGGGAAACCCTTGAAACTCTGGCTGGGAATGTAGAAAGTGCCGAGATGCTGTATTGGGGACTCGCGGAACATCATAAAGAACATGTTTTTCCCGTACATCCTAAACAGCCGGTGTTGGCTAGGTCGCATCTGTTCAGCCATCTTGCCTTTTTGCATGATGAAGAAGGGGAGCACTTGAACATCTATCCAGAGAATATCCAGGTGGTGGACAAAGTGGACACCGTCAATTCTTACTGTCAGTCCCTCCGCTATTATCTCATGAGCTTTTCCCATGGTGAAGACGTGCTCACGGCCTGGGTCGGGGGGTACGATCTCGAGGAAGAGGATGACGGCGCGGACATGTGGGAAGGCACCTACACGGATCTCGAGCCCTTCGGTGACAGAACGGTGGAGGAGCATAAACAACAGTTTTTGAAAATGCGGGAAGAGAACGAACGGGAGAGTGAACAGACCGTTTATTATGACAGCTCACCTGGATTGTCGAAAGGATTATGGTTCTTCTATGCCATCCTGATCGGTCACTGGGCAAAGGTCCTCATGAACGGAATCGATAAAGAGATTTATATATCCCTTGCCTTCACTCTTATAGGCGGGATCCTGACCGTCTTTGAACTTTGGAAGAAAAAGCGGAGTGCGGTATCGATTGTGGGCCGTGAATTGATCAAGGTAAAAGGGGATAAGAAGGAAAGCATCCCTCTCCAGGAGATCAAGAAAGTGACGTATGATAAGAAGCAGATCAACGTTTTCAATAAAGACAATGTGCTTCAACTGACGGTTCCATTGCGGTGGGTGGAGTATCCCCATTTTTATTATGCCATGGTGGAGCATACGAGTCATTTGAAGGAACAGCCGTATATTGAGGAGTAAGGGACAAGGAGGGCTTTGTCCCTTTTTGTTGTGGGAAGGAGAGATTTTTTTATTTTTTTGTAACAAAATCACTCCAGCATAGTCTTACTTGGGAAGGGAGGCAGGAGGGTGACTGAGTTTGAGGGGATTTATGATCAATACTTCCGGGAAGTGTACGCGTTCGTCCTCACCATGAGCCGTGATGAAAAGACGGCGGAAGAGATTACACAGGAGACGTTTTTCAAAGCATTGAAGAGTATTGATCAATATAAAGGACACTGCAAGATCAATGTGTGGCTGTGCCAGATTGCCAAGAATACCTACTTCACCCATCATGCCAGGCAAAAACGGTATGTTCATGATGAGGGGGAGGAAGCGGCCTGCGACACGGCCATCGAGAAGCTCATAGAAAGAAAAGAAGAAGCATTTCGGGTCCATCAAGTCCTGCATTCCCTACAAGAGCCATATAAAGAAGTGATCACCCTGCGGATATTCGGGGAGCTTTCCTTTAAGGAAATCAGCGAGCTTTTCGGAAGGACGGAAAGCTGGGCAAGGGTGACGTATTACCGTGGGAAACAAAAAATGCACGAAAGGCTAAAGGAGGATTGACGATGCGCGAAGTACCATGCGAGATCATTGAAGATCTGCTGCCCCTGTACCACGATGAGGTGTGCAGTGAGGAGAGCAGGAAGATGGTAGACGAACATTTAGCAGGGTGTGAACAGTGCCGGATAAAATTAGCACGCATCCAGACGGATCTGTCTCTTCCGGAGAAAGAACCCGTCGATCATTCCACAGACGATCGCGTCATCGAGAAGATTGCTGCCACGTGGAAAAAGGGGAGGGCCAGGTCGTTTACGAAAGGCGTCCTCATCTCAGCCCTGTCGATTTCCATCGTGATCCTTGCCTACGCGGGACTGTTCAAATGGAACATCATGAGTGTGGCGTCAGACAAGGCAGAGATCAGTGATATCAGTGAAACGGCAGACGGCAAGATTGTGTACTACCTGGATATTGATGACGGCTACCGGGTCAATACATTGAAGTATGACATGGATGACAGCGGGAATTTATATATCACCGCTTTGCGCCCGGTTGTGAAGGAGGAATCGCTTCCGCCGTATACCCTGGAGAAAGGTCATGACTTCATCGACATTCACGATCAGGAGGATTTCAGGGGGCAGGAGGTCAAGGCGATTTATTTTGGAACGCCAAAGGATAAAACGTTGATTTGGAAAAAGGGGATGAAACTGCCGGAAGCGAGTGAGGAAGTGAAGGAGAGGTTTGGGTTTTGACAGTGGGTTAAGAGGGAACAAAAAAAGCGCAAATGCGCTTTTTTCTGTTATTTCTTCTATTATAGTTGTCTCAACGAATGGCCTGCTTGATGGTTTCAATATTCTTCTCCATGAGGGTCAGATAGTTTTCCTTGTTGGCAATGTCCTCCTCTGTGAGGACGGAGAGATTATGAATTTTCAATGGCTTCGCATCGATTTCTTTTTGGATGATTTCAGCAATCCGAGTGGTGACATTTTGTTCAAAAATGACATATTGAATGTTATGCTCCTTGGCTGTCTCGATTAGTTCCTTGAGTTCATTCTGAGAAGGTTCTTGTGTAGGCGAGAGCCCTGCAATGGCAAGCTGCTCGATCCCGTAGGCCTCTTCCCAGTAACCGTAGGCTGCATGGGATACCAAGATTTCCGGGTGCTCGCTATTTTGAACAACGGCTTGGAAATCTTCATCGATGGTTTGCAGATCTTGTTTTAATTCTTCATAATTTTGAGTAAAGGCGTCTTTCTGTTCCGGCTTAAGCTCAATGAGTGTATCCCGAATATTTTCTGCAAGCTTCAGGGCTCTTTCCGGGTCAAGCCAGACATGGGGATCTTGATCGCCATGGTGGTGATGTTCTTCTTCGTGCCCATGACCTTCTTCTTCGTGTTCTTCATGAGTGCCTTCGTCTTCGTGACCTTCGTGAGTGCTTTCATCAGCGTGTTCATCATCAGTGCCTTCATCTTCATGACCTTCGTGAGTACTTTCATCAGCGTGCTTTTCCTCTTCATGGCTGTTTTCATCTGAATGATGTGCGTCCTCACCGTGAGCCCCTTCTTCCTCGTGATGGTCGGAAGCGATGACGTCTACTCCTTTTGAGGCTTGAAGCATCACTGTTTTTTCACCTTTCAGGGATTTGGAAATCTTTTCTGCGTAAGGCTCCATCCCGAGTCCGTTATAAATGAAGAGATCAGCCTCAGCTATCTCCACCATATCCTTTGATGTCGGCTCGAATGTATGGGCATCCGATCCTGCGGGTAGGAGAGTGTCAACCTTAACAGACTCGCCTCCAATGCGCTCTGCGAAATATTTAAGGGGGTAAAGAGTCGTTTGAATGGTGATCGGACCAGTCGTATCCTCAGTCTCCCCCTGTTCACTGCTGCTTTCGTTGCAGGCAGATAAAAGAAGTAGGGTAGTAACAACGATAAGTAGAAATGATTTCTTCAATGACTAAACTCCTTTCAAGATTAAGTTCCTTACATATAATATCGTAATGATTACGATTTGTAAAACGTAATCATTTGGATTTAAGACTGGGTTTTCTTGGTTTCAGTGAAAAAGATTAATAGAGTATATGAGGTGCAAAACGTAAGTATTACGACTTATTAGGTTATTCATGGCCATTGAAACGGTAAACGAATGGAAGGAGTGATCATTTTCAATTAATAATGCAGGTTCATCCTGCCACTGAATTTTCTCGCCACGGCTTGTACAAGGTATGGGCTGAGTTCCATTGTAATGAGAACGTACACACAGGGCAGCGGGAGTGAGTTGATCTTTAATAGAAATCCTTAACATTGAAAAAGCGTCACGCATTCGTGACGCTTTTTCAATTCTATTCGTAACAATTAACGGCGACTAAAGGCTGCCTTTTTTCTGACAGGGAAGGTCTGTGAAAATTGCTCTTTGAGAAAAAATAGCATTGTTTTATCTCCGATCAATACGATTGTTCCTTCTTCCAGGTTTTCTACCGGTTCAGTAGAGAACTGACCAGAAGAATATTGAAAGGCTATGGGGACCATGCTTTTGCTCTGCAGTACTCCTTTCGCACGAATAATGGATGGATGGTTTGTCAGCCACTTCTTAAGTGATGGGAAATCCAGGGGAGAAACTGCAGCAATTTTGATCGATCCAATGTTTTCATGATGGGTCCATTTCGTTTTGATTATCGTCTTTGGCTTTGACGGAGTGGAAAGTGATATCAATTCGCCTAATGGAGCCCTGGCAAGAATGGTTTTAACTACTTTCGTCCCTGGGATATCTTCTGAAAGTTTGTCTTCTATTTTTTTGCATTTTGATGAACCAATTAAGTCTATCTTATTGAGTAACACGATATCGGCATTTTCCACTTGCTGGGCCATTAACGTTCTTTCTTCTTTCCAACTCCAGATGACACTCTTGTAATCGAGGTACTCAGTGGCATCCACAATGGTCATAATGGAATGGAAGGTGAAATAGGAAGTGAATTCATCTGTACAAACGACCTCTTTCAGCTCTAAGGGGTTGGCTACCCCTGTCCCTTCAATGATCAGTAAATCAATCGGATGATGTTTATGTTGATCAATGATGTCATGAAGAACGTCCTGAAGCGTATCTTTTAGCGTGCAGCAAACGCATCCTCCTAAGATTTCATGTAATTTCTGCCGGGGAAAAAGGTGCTGTTCAACATTTTCATCCCCCAGTTCATTCAGAATGATTCCCGGTTTCCAGCCTTTGTCCTGACAGTGCTTGATCATGTGTTGCAAAAAGGTTGTTTTTCCGCTTCCTAAAAATCCACTTACGATTAGGACTGGTATTCGCTTCATGTTCATGGCCTCCTTGGATATTAAACGTAATCATTACGATTTACATTGTCTAGTATACGAGCCAAAGGTTCATAATATGACGCTAAACCTATGACTTGCAGCCAGGGCAGGTCCCATAGATTTCTAAAACGTATTTTTTGATATTGTTTCCTAACTCCATGTCATCGACTATATTTTGTTTCAAATTCAATGGTGTGACCTTTCTGCAGGATGTGCATAAAAAGATGGGCTGATTTTTTTTGATGCTCTTTTGAGGAATACATGAAGTTTTCCCTTATAGGTACTCGTTTGGATGAATCCTGTCTGTTCAAAAAGTGTAAGAGTGCGATAAATCGTATCAACACTAATGGACGGTTTGATTCTTGAAACGAACCGATTGATTGCACTGACAGGTATCATCCTGTCTTCATTTGCTATGAGACACGTCAGAATAAACACCCGTGCTTCGGTTTTTTTGTATCCGTTAGTATGAAGAATGTTCATGTAGTAGCGAAGATTCAAGTCGGTTCACCATCAACTTGTGTATATTTCTCGTTATGTGCTAACGCTTTATCGAGTGCCTGCCAGGGCATGAGTGCACAATTATGCCTGGCTTTTAAGCTGTGCACACCCTTTAGGGACAAGCTGTCACCAAGATTCACCCCTTCACTTTCCATTCCATCTCTAATGAGGCGTTCCATGGCTTGTCGGATAGCGAATGCCTCAGATAGAGGCTTATTTTTTAAACGTTCTGTCATCATAGACGCTGAAGCCATGCTAATGCTGCACCCGTCTCCTAAGAAGGTAACCTCTTTCAGGATTTCATTTTCTACCATTAGAAAGAGAGTCATCACATCTCCACAAGTCGGGTTCTTGTAATGGGTTTCTATTATGTTATCTCCATCTTGTGCCTGATAGTTTCGCTTATTTTTGTTATGATCCATAATGATTGACCTGAAAATGGATTCAAGATTCACCGTTTTTATCTCCTTTCAGATATCATGTAACAGGTTAATCGGAATGATTACGAACTACCGCTTATCTTATCTCCTTATGAGAAGAGACGCAATAGGATTTGCCAAAACGTAAAGTTTGTGATTAAATACAAATAGAATTTTATAAAGCGTAATGATTACGATTTAATATCATTGCATATGGAAATGGGTACATATAGGACGTGAAATAGACATAACTGGTACCAGGATAGTAAACAGTCGGCATACCACGCTTCATAGATTGTATAGAAAGATTACAGAGAAGTTGATTCTGTAATCTTTCTTTTAAGTAAATATGTTAAGTAAAAGGAGATGGATTACTTTGAACATACTCACCAAAGAAGAACGATTAGCGTATTTTGGTTCTGTCGGGCCAGCTAAAGGGGACAAGCCTGTTGAAAAGGAGAAAATGATTGATCTGCAGAGCAATCAAAAAGATTATTTCTTTGAAATCGATCAGGTGGGAATTGACCGATTTTCCTACCCTGTAACCGTGCAATCGACCCTCGCTCCGGCTGTTCAACAAACAACAGGTTCTTTCAAGGTCACCACCTCATTGGATCGGTGGCAGAAAGGCATTAACATGAGCAGGATCCCTGAGCTGTTACATGACCTATATGAAACGGACAGTCCAATGGATTTTTCAACCTTGAGGGAAGCAGCCAAAGAACTGGTCCAGCGGATGGGGCAGAGAGGGGGAACGGTTCAAGTATCTTTTCCCTGGTATGTTGAGAAAGTCAGTCCTGTAAGCGGAAAGAAAGGGTTATCCCATGTAGTAGTGGAGCTCACCTCATCATTTGACCGGGAAAAAGGGGTTTCGGAGACCCTTGGCATGGAAGCATATGTGGCGACTCTATGCCCCTGTTCCAAAGAAATAAGTGAATACAGCGCCCATAATCAACGTGGAAAGGTGAGGGTTACGGTTGAACTGTACGAAGGTGCGGAACCAATTCCTTTGAAAGAAACCTTGCTAGAGATTATTGAAAGCAATGCGAGTGCCTCTTTATATCCTATCTTGAAACGTCCTGATGAGAAGAGGGTGACGGAACAGGCATATGAAAATCCGCGCTTTGTGGAGGATCTGATTCGTCTGATTGCTGCCGATTTGGTAGAAAGTTCCTGGGTGGAGGCTTTTACAATTGAATGCAGGAATGAAGAATCGATTCACTTACATGATGCGTATGCCACGTTCCATTACTCAAAACGTCGGAAAGAGGAGGGGGAACGTTGATATTATCAGGGAAATCCATTTTACAAAATTGGCGGGAACGGGACCTTCACATCACCCCGTTAGATGAGAAACAAATCCAGCCTGCCTCTGTGGATTTAAGGCTCGGTCATCATTTTCTTGTCGTTGATGAACAGGTGTCCGGAGAACTAACCCTGGATGATGAAATGACCTATCGAAGCATTGTCGTTGAAGAAGGGAAGGACATTCTTATTCCGCCCCAGGCCTTTATGCTTGCCACCACAATGGAATCCATTCATCTTCCACCCACACTCACTGCTTTTGTGGAAGGAAGGAGTTCCATCGGAAGGCTTGGGCTATTCATTCAGAATGCAGGATGGGTGGCCCCCGGTTTCTACGGACATATTACGCTGGAGCTGTTCAACGCCAATCGCATCCCTATCAGGCTAACCCCGGGAAGGCGTATCTGCCAGCTTGTCCTGGCAGAAGTTGATCAAGAAGCGAATGCATACAATGGGAAATATAATGGGCAGGCACATGCAACGCCAAGCCGCATCCATTTGGATCATGATTAAAGAAAGAATTGAAACAGATGTAATGGAAAGGGTGTACCTCATGAAAGAAAGCGAAATCATCCTATTGACCGGATTTTTGGGAAGTGGAAAGACCACTCTTCTCCAACGGCTATTGGAAGAGGAAAAAAGAAAGGGCAGGAAAGTGGCTGTGTTAATGAATGAGATGGGTGACTTCTCTGTGGACTCGGACATCATCGGGGACAACACTCCGCTTAAGGAACTTCTTAATGGGTGTATCTGCTGTACGATGAAGGATGATGTAGAAATCACCCTCCTGTCCCTTTATCAGGAGCACAGGCCGGATGTCATCTATATTGAAGCGACGGGAGTGGCCCACCCCATTGAAATCGTGGATGTCTGCCTGTCTCCGGTGATCGCCCCTTACATAAGCATCCGTTCCGTCGTTGGGGTAGTGGATCCATTGAGGTGGCTGCATCGCCGCCGTCTCAACATTCAGGTCAGGAAATTGGTGACTGAACAAGTAAAACATGCCGATGTTGTTCTTATAAACAAGTCTGATTTATTGACTTCGGATCAGCGTTCACGCATTGATGCAGACATTAAGGAACTAAACCCGTCTGCATCACGGATATTTACCACATACTCCTCCATCGGACTGGATGATCTGCCCCCGAGCGCCAGGTTCATTGCCGGGGACCATGAGCAGATTCATGTTCATCACCATTTGCATATTCATTCGTTTACGTATTCTTTTGAGGGACCAATTTATAAGAAGAAGTTTGAGGAATGGATAAAAGGATTACCGAATACGATCTATCGAATCAAAGGGTTTATTCGGTTTGAAGGCGAAGAGGGGACGACACTCTTTCAATATGCCTACGGTGTTCCGCACTATCAGCACCAATTGATCAAATTCCCGGCCAACCTTGTCGTCATCGGTGAGGAGATGAACCGGGGTCAGTTGATGGAGGAGTTACGTCAGTTGGAGCAGTCCGGGACGGTCTTTCTGTAGAGTAACTTATATCAGGTGCTCAGGATTGATAGGAGGGAGTGTGATGGCAATCACTCTTGTTTGATCCTTTCTCTATACATAAAGAGATGTACCTGTATTTCTTTTCTTCATTATTTTTTGATTTCATTATGGAGATACTGTTAATGAACCAAAAATGATTGAAGAGGGGATTTGAGAAATATGGGACACTCTGTTCACAAAGAAGAACATCCGCATCAGCACAGTATGGCGTGCGGGCATACCAAAATTAAACACGGTGATCATATTGATTACGTCCACAATGGTCATTTACACCATGAACATGAAGATCACTGGGATGAATGTAAGATCCCCGTCAGCGAAGCCAACCCGGAGGCTTGTCAACCCATTGAGTGCGGTTGCGACCATAGTCATGACTGTGGACATGAACTGGTTCCACACGGTGATCATATGGACTTCCTGGTCAATGGCAGATTACATCATGTTCATGGCGATCATTGTGATGATCATGGGCCGGTTGAAGTTATCTCAAATTAACCATCTTTTTTGTTTGTGAAAGAGGAATTCTTACAAAGGGGTATAAGTGCCCTTTGTGAGATTCTTTTTTTTACCTACCATTTGACTAGTAGCTAAGGTTATGGAGAATCATGTTACTACAAAAACCATGATGTATTGGATGTGAAGGATATACCTTGCAAATCGTAATGGTTACGATTTATAATGTACCTATCATGAATTTTTCCTCCCCTGGCTGTTCTGGGTGAGGTATTGAATCATTTGATTGAGAAAGTAGAAGGGATTTGGTGCTTTGGATTTAAACAACCATGAAAATGTTCATATTAGGGTAGGAAGCATGGACTTAACCGTGTTGTCAGATGGGGTATTTCCAGTGTGCAAGGATTTCTTTTTCGCTGAAACTCCTGAAGAAATGATTGTTCATATTAGAAGTGAATTTCAAGCACCCATCAACTTCCTGTTCATCGATACTGGAGAGAAAAAAATTCTGGTGGACGGTGGATTTGGTGAAGAATACCTGCCGAAGAGTGGGCAATTATTAAAACAACTCAAAAGCGAACGGATTTCACCAGAAGACATTCATACGGTGATCATCACCCATGGCCATTTGGATCATATCGGAGGATTGGCGTATGAAGGGCACCCTGTTTTTCCTAATGCCCTTCACATCATAAGAGAAGAAGAATGGAATTATTGGATGGAACAGAAAGAAACAAAAGAATGTTCAAAATTAGCAGCGTTAAAAGATCACATAAGCCTTGTTTCATCAGATATTGAAATTCATCCTGGGATATTCCTTCAACATACTCCCGGACATACAGATGGCCATTTGGTTGTGTCCATAAAGTCGGAAGGTTCTCATTTATTGATCGCTTCTGATATTCTCAACGACCCGAGTACAATCAACCATCCAACCTCCTATATAAGAGCAGAAGTGGATCCAGAGAAAGGGATGCTTACTAGAAAAAGCTTTATGAAACAAGCATACAATCAGTCTGCTCTTGTTTTCGCTTGTCATTATCCATTTCCTGGATTAGGTTACATAGAAAAGGAGAATAAGGGGTGGAAATGGAGTCCGGTGCAGGATTAAGTATGATAAGTGGATGAATGAAGATACATTCGTAGCCGTCTTTAGATTACGTTTAGTAGATTCAGAGTCTTTAATAGATTAGCAAAAGGATCGAATGAATAGGAACGAGAGGAGAATCATGATGAAAAAAATACCTGTAACCGTTTTAAGCGGCTTTTTGGGAGCTGGCAAGACTACCCTTCTTAATCACGTCTTGAACAACCGGGAGGGCATAAGGGTTGCGGTCATTGTCAATGATATGAGTGAAGTCAACATTGATGCGGAAACCATTAAACAAGGAGGGGGAATCAATCGAACGGAAGAAAAACTAGTGGAAATGTCGAACGGCTGCATATGTTGTACACTGCGGGAGGATTTACTAGTAGAAGTTGAAAAGCTTGCAAAGGCTGGTAACATCGATTATATCCTTATTGAATCTACAGGTATCAGTGAACCTGTCCCTGTGGCTCAGACCTTTTCGTACATCGATGAAGAAGTGGGCATCGATTTAACGCGTTTTTGTACACTTGATACGATGGTGACTGTCGTGGATGCCAATCGATTTTGGAAGGATTTCAGATCGGGTGACAGCCTCCTTGATCGAAAAGAAGCACTCAGTGAACAAGATGATAGAGAAATAGCGGATTTATTACTGGACCAGATTGAATTTTGTGATGTATTAGTGTTAAATAAGTGCGATCTCGTGTCCGATGAAGATTTAGCTCATTTGGAACAGGTACTTCGGAAACTTCAACCGACGGCGAGAATCATCCGTTCGGTAAAGGGGGAGGTTCCATCAAGTGATATTCTCAATACAGGTCTCTTCGATTTCGAGAATGCCAGTCAATCTGCCGGCTGGATCAAAGAATTAACGGGAGGGCATCAAGAACATCAGCCAGAAACAGAGGAGTATGGCATCACCTCCTTTGTCTACAAACGGAAACTCCCATTTAACAGCGAACGTTTCTATGAGCTCATGCAATCCCTCTCCAAGGATATTGTGAGAGTGAAAGGGATTGCCTGGTGTGCAACAAGAAATGAGTATGCTCTGTCTGTCTCACAGGCAGGTCCATCGATTATGATTGAACCCATTTCATATTGGGTAGCGACTCTGCCAATAGATCAACAGCAAGCCATTTTGAGGGAAAATCCACAAGTTGAATGGGATCCAGAATATGGTGACCGAATCACCCAAATGGTACTAATTGGAGTAAATATGGATGAGAAAGAAGTTACAAAGCAATTGGACGCCTGTCTGTTAACCATGGATGAAATGGATGAAGACTGGAGTTCACAATCCGATCCATTTAACTGGATGTAAAGAGGTTTCTTGTGTTTCGTTGGAAAATGGTGGGGCATAGTACCTGTCCCTATGGCTTCCATGCAACAAAGAGTTTGCATATTTTAAAAGGATGTGGTTTAATACGTTTATACTCATTAAATCGTAATGATTACGATTCTTAATTCGATAGGAGGATATTCAATTGGCAAAGAAATCAAAGGTAGCAAAGGAAAAGAAGCGCCAGGAGACGGTGTTGAAATATGCAGCATTGAGAAGAGAGTTGAAGGAGAAAGGGGATTATGAGGCACTGGGGAAACTTCCACGGGATTCTTCTCCTACACGATTGAAGAACCGCTGCGAGGTGACGGGCCGTCCCCGTGGATATCTGAGAAAGTTCAAAATGTCACGTATTGCATTCCGGGAGCTTGCACATAAAGGCCAGATTCCCGGTGTGAAGAAATCAAGCTGGTAAGAGCTATATAAGGAGGAGTATCGCCTATGAAAAAAGGAATTCACCCTGACTATCATGATGTCGTATTTATGGATACCATCAGCGGATTTACTTTCTTGACTGGTTCAACGAAGACCTCAAATGAAACGATTGAGTGGGAGGACGGGAATGTCTATCCCCTGTTGAAAGTGGAAATCAGTTCTGACACCCACCCGTTCTATACAGGAAGACAGAAGTTCTCCGATCGGGGCGGGCGTGCAGAACGCTTCATGAAAAAATACAATATGAACCAATAATCGAAGGGGGCTGCATACGTGTGCAGCCCGTTTCTGGCATAAGAAAGGTGTTCGACATGAACGATAACTTGATGGAGATCCTCGCGAGAGACATAGTGAAGTCCCTTCCTCCACGGAAAAGAGACATGTATCAGTATGTCGTCCAGCGGGAAGATGAACTGGCCCGGCAGGCATCAACGTCTGATGAATTCATGAACCTGCTCATCCAGCACGCTCCCCACCGCCAGGCTGCCGATCACTTTTCTCTCACCTTTGGAAGATTCATGGTGGAGATGAGGGAGATTGAAAAGGAGATCAACAGGAAACTGGATGAGAAGCTTCAGCAGGTGAAGTGGGTGGACTGCACAGACGCAATGGGGAGTGACGGGAATGTGAAGTATTTCTATTTCTCCATTGGGACGGGATCTGTCAGCCGGTAGGTAAGGCAGGGAGTATATGGGGCACGGTAGGCTTAGGCTACTGTGCCCTATTGGCGTTTTGATCATAAATGTGGATTTTTGAAAATAAAAGTCGTGTTTTTGAAAATATATCCCGATTATTGAAAATAACATGCCTGTTTTTGAAAATAAGTCAGGGCTGGCGGGGGAAATCGGGGGTCTTGTGGGCCTTGAATGGGGGGCTGCTCCGGGATATCAGTCAGAAACCTGTAGAAATTGATGTTTTTTGATCAAGATCTGTGAAAAAAGTGGGGAAGATATCATGACCGAATTCTGGAAAGCAAGCTTAAAGAAAGAACAAACGTCCAGGAATTCAGCCCCTGGACGTTTGCTGTAACACCAATCAGCTACCTGTATGCTGTCGATCTTTATCTACAGCCTTCAGCTTTTGACCTTCGTCTTTCTCTTTATCATTCCCATTGACTAAATCATTCGTAGCGCTTTTAAACTCTTTCAAAGTTGTTCCGAAGGCCCGTCCGATTTCTGGCAGTTTGGAAGGTCCAAAGATGATTAAAGCAATCACTAGTACAAGGATTAATCCTGGAATTCCGATATTCGTTAGCATCATGATTCCCTCCTGTTGGGTTTATAGAATGGGCATGCCGTGGCGTGCGAAGGCAGCGGCTTCTAGGTCAGACATTCCCTGAACTTCTGCAAAGGCCGACAGGGTGTCTGAAATCTTCGGTGCATAGGCAGCAGGCGGGGCAGCGTGGCCCATCAGCCTTCTTCTTGCTGCATTTCTTCTGGCGAACGGTCCCCAGATGGCAAAGGTCATGCCGGGTGACTGAATATTGATGAAGAATGTGCGGCCGTCTGTCGAGAACGTCGGTCCGGCAAGCTCAGAGTTGTTCACTTTATTTTCTGCGAATACGTACGTTTCGCCTTCCGGTGTCATGCCGATGATGCGATCGACACCGCCGCCATCTTCTGCAATCCATAAATCTCCCCATGGCGTGATGCAGATGTTATCAGGCATTTCTAAATCATTTTGCGCCGTAGATTCATAGAATAGCTCCAGTGTGTTGGTGGCCGGGATATAGCGGTACACACGGCCCAGCGCTTTATCCCCGGCGGATGTATCATCAAACCAGAACACGCCGCCTTCGAAATAAGCGCCCTCCAGACGGCTGAAGGCAATGCATCCCTGTCTCCCTGCATCAAGGGTTGGTTTCTCCGGATTGACATCCTTCCATACGATGCCGAATGTCTGACCAGTATGGAACTCGCTTGTTTCGTTTTTGCTCATCTCTTCGATGGCTGCTGCCTGAAGCTTCCCGCCTTTTTGCAGGGCACCGACCCGTTGACTGCGATCGTTGGGAAGGAAGCGATACAGGTAGCTCGGACCGGCGTCTTCGGTTAAATAAACGATTCCCGTAGCCGGGTCAATGGCCGTGGCTTCATGAGAGAAGGCACCCATGTCCCGGATCGGGGTTTTCGAGATGGTATTTTCAGGGTTGGCAGGGTCGACTTCAAACACATAGCCATGCCCTTCTTCCAGCGTTTCTTCACATGTGAGCCAAGTGCCCCACGGAGTTGCTCCGCCTGCGCAGTTGCGAATGGTACCCGAAGAAGAAACGTATTCCTTCCTTACTTGGCGGTCTGGGCCGATCACCAAGGAGGTGGTTCCGCCTGATTCATCACGACGGTAAGGATTTTTCCCGATTACGGGGTATGGAGTATTTCCGCTCAATTCATGGTTTCTCACGAGGATCGTGGAATGATGGGGCCCTCTATAGGCGGCCATCCCATCGAACTTGGCAGGGACAGGTCTTCCATCTGATAGTGTCCCGCCTTCCTCTGAAATGATCCGGTACTGGAAGCCGCTGGGAAGGTCCATCACTCCGCCAGGGTCTTTGACAAGGGGACCAAAACCGCCTGTTGTTCTCCTGTTTCTGGGCGTACCGGCAAATGCTTTATCTCCGCCGAAAGACATCAATCCAGTCGTGCTCAGGGCAAGGGCAGCGGTGCCGATCCCGCTTGCTTTCAGAAAATCTCGTCTGTTCATATCGTGTTTATTCAAACCTTTTCACTCCCTAAAACTACATTTTTTTGGACCTCCGCCGAACGAGATGCGCGCTTCTTATACGCAATCATTGAACAGGTAATGCTGACCTCATATAAAAGGAGAAGCGGCAGGATGACGAGTACATCCGAAAGGAAATCCGGCGGCGTAATCAACACCGAAACGACAATGAGTAAAAAATAGGCGATCCTTCTTGATTTCTTCAATTTGGCCGGGTCTAAAATGCCAAGCACGGTCAGAAAAACGATCACTAAAGGCATTTCGAATAACAATCCAAAAGGTAACGTCAGGTGTAGCATAAACCGGAAGTATTTTTCCGCTGTGAACATCGTTTCAAACTGGTCGGCTGACAGGGAGGTTAAGAAATTCAGGACGATGGGAAAAAGTAAAAAGTAACCGAACCCGATGCCGAAAAGGAACAAAAAAAACAGTGCGGGTATGAAGCGTAAGGTGACTCTTCTTTCAGTCGGGCTCAGACCCGGAGCGACAAACCGCCATATGTGATAGGCAGCGACTGGAATGGTCGCTGCCAGTGAAAAGACAGCGGCGATCATCAAGTACACCCATAAAATGTCGCTCGGTCCGAGTATCGCAAGCTTCATATCCAAGTCTCTGATCAGCCACCCGTAGATCGGTTTCATAAACGCCATCCCGACAATCAGGAAACCGATAAAGGCGAGCGCCGTGATGATGGCACGGCTCCGGAGCTCTTCCAGGTGTCCGATCAGCTGCTGGTTGCGATCTTTCATAGCCTCTGCCTCCTTGATGCTAGTTCAGCTGCATGGATTTGCCTTTTTGGCTTTGCTTCTTATGGGCGCGGGCGTGCGCTTCATGACGATCATCCTCCACCTCAGAAGACCTCTGTATCCCTTGAGGAACGGTGGATGCCGATACTTCCTTCAGACCCTCTGAATCTCTTTTGTACACAAACGATGCTCTCGTTGACATATCTGCGCCGGGATTCGAGACGAACGGAAGCACGCGGTAATCGGTTTTCCACTCCGTCGGCGTCACATGACAGCGCACATAGCCCCGATAATCATTGAAGAATTTAATATGCTCGTTCTGGGCTAGGATGCGGTCCGTGTCAGCCCGTTTGTCTGCCCCGTTACCACCTGAAGTGATGGACGTGCCGACAAACTCGGCTCCAAGCATGGTGGAGGACGGATCATCAAAGTCCGACAGGATATTGGAAGCCCAGTTCGCATGCACATCCCCTGTCAGGACGATCAAGTTGTCCATGTTTTTTTTACGGGCAAATTCCGTGATCCGCTCCCTGGCAGGTGTGTAGCCGTCCCAGCCATCCATACTGAATAGAGGACTGTCAGGGCTCGGTCCATAATTCCTCTTGGCAAAAAAGATCTGCTGGGCCAGTACATTCCAGGCGGTGGTGGAGCTGCCGAGATGATGGAGAAGCCATTGCTCCTGCTCGCTTCCTAATAAAGTCCGTGAAGGATCCAGGGATTCCTCCGTCTGGGGAGAGCTTTTATCCCCATTCGCCTGATCCGAGCGGTACTGACGGGAATCAAGGACCATGAAATTAGCCAGGTTTCCGTATGAGAACTGACGGTAAAGCTGCATGTCTGTTCCATGGGGCATGGAGGATTTTCGTAACGGCATATGCTCATAGTAGGCTTGATACGCAGCGACACGGCGCTGGACGAACTCTTCCACGGACTGACCATTTTCCGGAATCATGTCAGCATAATTATTCTCCACTTCATGGTCATCCCACGTGACAACCCAAGGAAAAGCCGCATGAGCAGCCTGTAAATCCCCGTCTGTCCGGTACTGGGCATGACGGTTCCGGTAGTCCTCCAACGATTGGATTTCTGGACCTTTATGATGCCGGACATTTCCTGTTTTGCTTATATACTCATCGGGACCGTATTCATAAATGTAGTCTCCAAGATGAAACACGAGATCAAGGTCTTCTTTGGCCATATGCCGATAGGCAGTGTAATAGCCATGCTCATATTGCTGGCAGGAAGCAAAGGCAAAAGTCAGGCTTGAAACGTCAGCATTCAGGGAAGGAAGGGTTTTCGTCCTGCCGATCGGGCTGACATCCTTCCCGACCTTGAACCGGTAATAGTACACCGTACCTGCTTCTAGGTTCCCCACCTCGGCATGAACAGAGTGGGCGAGGGCGGGACTTGCCATTTCCGTGCCGCGCTGAACGATCCGGCGGAAATGTTCATCCTTGGCGATTTCCCACTTCACTGGAATGTTCCGATCAGGCATACCGCCGCCATTAAGAGGGTCCGTGGCTAAACGCGTCCATAATACAACACTATCCGGGAGGGGATCACCGGAAGCTACCCCAAGAGAAAAAGGGAAATCCTCAAACGCTGCTTCATCTGCAGAAACAGACAAACCGCCCATGGATTGAGCAATCGCCACTCCTAACGAAATCCCTGCGACTTTCCCCGCGCCCTGAAGGAAGCTACGTCGGTCGACCCCTTTATGTAAGGTCTCTTCATTAAGCTTTTGAATCCAATTCTCCATCGATCTCTCATTCGTCATGTGGATGACTCCCTTCATGAATCTATTGAATGAACCAGTTCATAGTATAGGAGACGATTTTGAACCTGTTGTAAATGAATGTAAACAGAGGAGAGAAAAGGAGGGGCGACATGCCCGGGAGAAAAGGCCGTGAATGAGTGGAATCCTTTCTGAATTGGGAAGGATGGAGGAGGTTTCAGCCCGTTCCAGTAGGCGTTCAGGCTTAGTTTTTTTAACATGGGTGAAAAGAAAACTATATAAAGGCGGGATGGTGTGGAGGTGGAGGGGGAAGTGAAGGGTAAGGAGGGTCTTTTGTTTCTTTTTATGAGGGAGCATAAGGACAGTCGGTGTGCATCTTTCGTTTTAAATGAATAAGCAGAGGCTATTATTTGGAAATAGAAAAGAGGCACTCTACAAAAAGAATGCCTCTAAAGTACCTTTATTCAGATTCTGCAATATAGTAATCTGCTTCCCATTCCATTTTTTCGAATTCTTGAATATCTGTTTCAAATTCGAATAAAACCTTTTGACCTGCTTTCCACGTATTGTCATGGTAAGCGTAAGCAGTACCAATAATGACTCCCTCTGCATCAAAGAAATTAATATCAATACTAAAACTTTCTAAGTCCGCTCCAGAAGTATTTTCAAGAGTGGTATTGTAGGTTGTCCAGTCATATTCTGTTTTTACTTCGGTGAAATTGATAGTGCGTACCATTTCCTCGATATTCTCAGTTATTTTATTCTCTTTTTTTACTATTTGGGCGTTGGTCTTTAAATCTTTGAATTGTTCTTCATTTAAATCAAGCCCATACTCTTCTACTAATTTTAATAGTGAGGTGCTTCTTGAATTATATCCCTTACTCCATAATTCATCGTATTTAATAAAGTCTACGTTATAATATTTAGTGGACTCTTCCTGTGCCTTTAATCCATCCAGATAATCAGTGGCAATGGCCTTTAATTTTGGATCGTTAAAGTCTTTATCCAGGTAGTCATAAAGTTCCTTTTCGAATGATAGTAACTCTTCCATGTACTCACTATCATCTTCAACCACTTTTTTTCCGTTATCTACATCATCAATGTACTTCCATCTCTTCTCTAACGCCTTTTCTAGATCATGAATAAAAGCAGTGTCTATACTTTTTTCTTCTTTCTTGTCAGTTGCAGCCTCTTGAGAACAACCTACTATGGATACCATTAGGAAGGCTGCTATCATAATAACAACATACTTACCAAGCTTTTTCATCAACATGAATCCCCCTCATCTATGCACTGGATAACCTATTTCTATCTATTAAATATCTGGTAACACCTTCGTGACTCTTCCAACTGCTTTAACTTTCTTCTACTTCTTCCAGTGCATCTGGATAAACCACTTCATCGAATACTTCTCCTGTCGTTTCATCTTGCATTTTGATTGTTACAGAGTAATCATCTTCACTTACCCCATCGTACATCTGATAAAGCATACCAGACATGCCAAGTGTCATAGTGGCAAACCCATCCATGCTATTTTCATAAGCCTCTTTATCTACTACCATCGTAAATTCAGAGAATGAATCATTGTACTTTATATCGCTAATAGAAACAAAGTCTTCGCTATTTTTGGTTTCCTCTACTGTTTCTTTGATACCTGAAGAGATTTCTTTCATCATCTCTTTATGAACCGATTTAGACATTTTATATGTAATGGACCCGTCTTCATTTTCGGTAACTTCTTTAATATCATTTTCTTTCGCCTCAGCCTTAATATCTTCAACGTTTTGGCCTTCAAACATAGAAGCCGGCAACGTTACCTCAACATTAAATAACTTTTTATCTACGTCTACACTTTCTTCCTTTTTACTCTTATCATCCTTGTTGGCCTCTTCTGAAGAACAAGCTGCCAAAACAGTAATGGACAACAAAATCATGAATAACTTTTTCATCTGGTTCATCCTTTCTTTCAATTACATTACAACAATATAACAAAAACATTTCATATTATCTATAGATTGTCATTAATTCTATAATTTGGTAGTTAGCTAGGTTGTAACGAAGATTCTTGTTATTTGAGAGCAAAATAATAGAGTAAAACGCATATACCAAATAGACTGATGTAAAACATCCGTTATTAGCAGGACACCCTCCTTCACCACTATCTTTTTCCTTCATACGATAGTATCAATAGAAGTTTTGTCTTCTATTAGATTTCGCTGAAGGGAGGTGTGTCTATGACTAAAAGGAAGTGTCGTAGCATTACATGCAATAGCGATGTTTTTACAATTGGAAATAAAGCTAATGGTCGGGCCAAAGTGAAAAATAAGCTTTGCATTCAACTGCCTGTTTGTCCAGGTGATGACTTCTTTTTGGATCTCGAAACGATTGTGAGTATCTGCTGTACGAGTCTTGGGGGAGGAGGGTTTATAGCTCTCGATTCACTTGAAGCATCTATTAGTGGGCCGGCAAGTATCACAAGTATTCAAGCCATTCCTCAAAAGGACTGTCCAGATGGATGTCCGGAAGGGTCCATCTCAGGTTTTCTCTCACCTGATGGAAAACAAGCTTTTGTCATATGGGATGATTTTCTTGTGGAATGTGTTCTTCATGAGGGAGGCAGTTTATGTGGGAAATGTGTATGTAAAGATAAGAAATGCTGTACCTTACGTTTCCCATTAGAAGAAGATGGGGAAGTGCCTAAGAACCAACCTATCCTGTTTACTGGAGCAATAAGAGGATTTGCCAGTCTGCTGGAAGGATGTGGTGGACCTTTCACAGGACAATTCGAGACAGACATCAGCATTGAAGCCAAATTTGTTCATTGTAAGCATCCTTGCTGTCGTAGTAAGAAAAAAGGAGACAAGCGTGGATTACTTGTTAAGGAAAACCTCGTTAAGTCAGAAACCGAGCTGGAACAAATGAAAGAAGAACATTCTGTGAGGATGAAGGACATATATGGTGAAGTAATCATGTCGTCCCCAGACTTCAAAAAAACCATGCAATCGCCTACTTGACGAACGCTTTGTCCACTTGCTATAGTTAACGTAAGAACACCATTATGGTGGAAAATATGAATAAGACTCCAAAGGGGAGTAGCTTTCAAGTATGTCGTCATTTCGTGATGGGATTCCCGTCTCCGGCCTGCTTGGCAACTGCGATGTTGCTTGCGAGACCTTTGCCTGTAAGGTAAAGGACCCCCTCTGTATAGATGCAGATGAAAGACCTTTACCAATCGGTAGAGGTCTTTTTCTATTGGAAAAGGAGTGGTGTCCGGGGGATGCTGCAGCAAGTCGTTGAGTCGCACGTCAATGGGTTTGAACATCAAAATGGAGAAAGAGGGATGATCATTGGAATGGTCTTTATTGCTGGAGTATGGATGGGTCTTGATGATTTTAATTGCGCTGGAAGGGATTCTCGCTGCAGATAATGCGTTGGTCATTGCCACGATGGTCCGGCACCTGCCGGAGGATAAGCGGAAGAAGGCGTTGTTTTACGGGTTGGCGGGAGCATTTGTGTTCCGTTTCGGGTCCCTGTTCCTCATCTCGTATCTCGTGGACATCTGGCAGGTTCAGGCTATCGGTGCCCTGTATCTGCTTGGGATCGCTGCCTACCACTTACTCAAGAAGCATGTCATAAAGAAGCAGATTGAGAAGCACAAAGATAAAGAAACACAGGGATCCGGTTTCTGGTGGACCGTTATTAAAGTAGAACTGGCGGATATCGCATTCGCCGTGGATGCCATCCTCGCAGCCGTTGCCTTGGCGGTGACGTTGCCTGAGACGAATCTACCTGCCATCGGCGGTCTTGACGGAGGACATTTCATCGTTATCCTACTGGGAGGAATCATCGGTCTCGTCATCATGCGATTTGCCGCATCATCGTTTGTGACCCTGCTGGAGAAACGACCGGGACTCGAATCCGCAGCCTTTGTTGTGGTGGGCTGGGTGGGTGTGAAGCTTGCGGTTTACGCATTAGCTCATCCTTCCCTTGGGATCATCTCGTATGAATTTGCAAAGGGATCACTTTGGAAAGGAATTTTCTGGACAGTACTGATTGGAATCGGAATCGTTGGATGGATCAAGTCTAAGTCTAAGGTGGATTCAGAGTAGATGGGGACAGTTTTCCTGCTTTTTTCCTTGGATAAGAAGCATCAGAACGTCTCTATGCTTCTCTATTCCCTAACATTCCCATAAATAAAAAGCTCGCTCAAAAAGTCGCAACCGGACTATTGAGCGAGCTTCATTTTTTCCAGAACTTACTCTGGAAGTAA
Organism: Bacillus sp. RO3; assembly: GCF_012911895.1. Taxonomy (GTDB): domain Bacteria; phylum Bacillota; class Bacilli; order Bacillales; family Bacillaceae_B; genus Rossellomorea. The sequence goes on along the minus strand of NZ_JAAXCV010000019.1, from coordinate 66,694 downwards.
CACTTCGTCGATCACGTGAATGACACCATTGGAAGCCTGGATATCGGCTTTCACCACATTCGCATTGTTGACGCGAACAGGGTCCAGTGAGCACTGTTTTCTTCGCTAGTGTTTCCGCCTTTGTACCATCTTTAAGATCTGTAGACATCACTTTACCAGAAAGCACATGGTACAGGAGAATGTCCTTCAAATCTTCTCTTGCCAATAATTCTTCTGCCGTAATGCCTAATTTCTTCAGCAGCTTTTCAAACGCAGCATCCGTCGGCGCGAATACGGTAGACGGGCCCTCGCCATTATTAGGAAGTGCCAGAACCGTCACCGTGCTTCCTTATTAAGAGGTAAGAAGTGGGTATATCTCCTAACCAGTCAGTCTATATTTTATTGGAGAGTGTACTAAACAAAAAAAGTGAAAGTAAACGACTCATGGTGTTGTAGGTGAAAATGCCTGGAAAATATAGTTTAGTAGTAAATTTTTACTGAAATGTTAAAATGTGTTGATTAAATTTTGGTTTAGCAGGATAATAAATTTGCTGTTTGCGCAAATGGTAAAATTTACGTTTTAAGAGGATGTCTTGAAGACGCGATAAACTTTGGTGATCAAATTATTGCTTTAAAGCAAATCGGAGGAAACATCCTATTATTTATTCTATTGGGATTGGCGTTACCCATTCTTTTCCCGACCATAAAAAAAGGTAAGGTTATAGTTATCGGCTTTCTCATAAGTCTAAGTATTGAATTAATACAATACATTGCTGGCTTTTTCCTTGGATTTAATTATAGAAGTTTTGATGTAGATGATTTAATGACTAATACGTTAGGAACCGTAATAGGCTTGTTGGTATACACTCTACTTTCTAATTTTCTAAGGAAATCAGAATTGTTACTAAATCAAACTGCTAAAGAACATAAATGATCATCAATGCAGTAATTGAGAAATTAAGTTTCTTTTAGGAACTATATAAAGCTTATCATTACTAAAAACTAATAGATTTCACGCATTTGAGGAGGAAATAAAATGAAGAAAAAACTGATTACATTTTCTTTACTTTCATTGTTAATAGTAAGTGCAATTATACCTTTGGCAGCTTCTGCTGCTGAAACATGGGATTATGGTTATGACAAAACGAAAATGCGCCATTATAACCATTATTACCATTCAAGTTATAGTCATTATACGACAACGACTAAAAATGGCATTACTTATTTTGGTCCGACAGCAAGCGCAGGATATTGGTCCCGATTTTACTTAGACTACACTGGTCCATATAAAGTTACTTTTAACAAGTATATTAAGTAAGCGGCGAAGGGGAATTATATTGTTTGAATATAATTCCCCTTCCCTATGAAAAGGAGAGTAGAAATGATCAAGATTGAGTGTATGAATAAGTCTTTTCAAAGAAAAACGTTATTCAAAGATTTTAATTTGGAAGTGGAATCAGGAGAGTTTATCGGGATCATGGGGAAAAGCGGGCAAGGGAAAACAACGCTCTTAAATATGATGGGCACTCTCGAAAAACCGGATGCAGGGACGATTGAAATCATGGGGCATCGTTTGGATCATAAAAAGACGCAGAGATTCCTGTTACGACATCATATAGGTTTTATCTTCCAGAACTATGCGTTAATCGATAATGCAACCGTAAATGAAAATGTAGAAATCGCCCTTAAACATAAGAAAATGACGAAACGACAGAAACGAGAGGCCATGACAAATGCTTTAACGGAAGTCGGTCTTAAAGACTATGAGAAAGAAAAGATTCATACCTTAAGTGGCGGTGAACAACAAAGGGTGGCAATGGCTCGGTTACTTCTGAAGGACCCGGACATCATATTAGCGGATGAACCGACTGGATCTTTGGATGTGGAGAATCGAGATATGATCGTTTCTTTATTTCAACAATTACATAAACGCGGGAAAACCATCATCATGGTCACTCATGATGAGAACTTGTCCCAAGTATTTTCAAGAACGATACAACTGTGAAGAGGGAGGGATCAACATGAAACGATTACTCTACTTTCTCTTGACGATTACTTTTCTACTAGTAAGCTTTCTGTCTATGAAACAATTCGAGTTTCTGCAATTCCAGTCGTTCAATCAGCACAATACAAACGACGAAGCTTGGAATGTCATGATTAAAGGGGGGGATCCTCAGAAAGACAAAGATGAAAATTTCCGAATGCTTGAGGAAATCTCACTCAAATCAAAGGTGAATCTGCAAAGAGTTTCATACGAAAAGAGTGAAAATAACGAGGATAAAGTAGTATACTACGTCTATCTTTATGATGAAGAGAAATATTTTGAATCCATTCACTTAATAGAGGGAGATTATTTAACCAGAGACAGCAGTCCGGATGCATTTCTGTCTACCATACAGACCGGTGATCAAAACCAGATTGGTCAAATGGAAATTTTCCATAGTTTTGATCCGATTGAAATCAGGCCGCTGGCAGCTGCTAAGAAAGCCCGGAATCTAACCGGAACCTACACAATCATTGGAGACCAAAAAGCTCAAGAGTTTAAACGAATAGCTGGAGAATACGGATTACCGGTCGAGATCTCCAAAGAACAAATGCAAGGTATATTCACTGAATACCCTTATCAGAAGATGATGTATGTATGCGCTTTGGTTCTTTCCTTATTCATCATGCTTGCCCTGGTCTATGATGTGATGAATCATTTTAAAGAGGTGGCTGTGCGGCTTTTATTCGGAGATAACTTCTTAGATGTCGGAGTGTTCCTGGTAAGGAAATATAGCAAGATCTTTTTAAGTTCATTGGTTTCCTCCATTTTAGGGTTTACACTCTTTTTATATTTTTACAATCAACTTCAACAATTTGTTCCCTTTCTATTTTTCTGGATGGAAAACATATTGAAAATGGTATTGATTTTGACGTTATTGTTCATTGGGACTTGGATAGGGACAAAATATATTAACATCTCGCACATGATAAAAAATAAAAAACCAATAAAAATGGTGTTCTATATCAATATTCTTGTCAGGTTAGTAGTATCTGTCTTTCTTATTTTAGGACTACAGCAAGGATTGAGTACGTTTCTCGAGTTGAAAAGTACCAACGCCTCACAACAAAAATGGTCTGTCCTCAAAGATTACACCTATATGGGGGTTGTGGCGGATCCAGGTACGGAAGTCTTTAACTTTGAGCAAGATAGTGAAAAGGGCAAGAAATTTCGTGCACTGTATAAAGAATTAGAGTCTCAGGGAGCTTTTTATATTTCTCCTTCCAATTACTATCTGGACGACATATCTAATCCTCCGCTAAATCCTAATCCGTGGGGTATGGAAGGGAAAAAAGTAGAAATAAATAGAAACTATCTAGACGTGAATCCAATAAAGGATACGAACGGCGATCCTATTACAATCCCATCTCCGACTAAAAATGAAATTCAGATACTCGTGCCCGAAAAATTCAAACCCTATCAAAAGGATATTGAACAGTCTATCGAACAAGACTATCAAGGCATATATAATCTGATAGATCCCGCACCTGTAGAAGCGAAAATCATCTATGTAAAGAATGAGCAATCCTACTTCACGTATTCTACGCAAATGGCATCCAACCATCATTATGAGATTGATGACCCGATTGCTGTCATCGTAAACGCCGAAATTGATCCAATGATTTTGGCTAATACTGTAGCCCGGGGGTATGGATACTATACGAAAGTACAGGAACATGATGACCCGTTCAAAGGGACTCAAACCATTTTAAAGAAGTATGAGTTTCATGACATCCTTCAACCAGTATCTGTAGCTTATTCGACTGTTGAGTTAAAAATGGCGAAAATGACAGAGGAGATTCAACTAACAACGCTCTATTCTTTACTCCTATTAATTTTGACTTTTATTCTGTTGTTTTTTTCTTCTATATATTATTTAGAAATAAACAGACAGACACTTGCAATCCAATGGATATTTGGATATTCCTTTTTTGAAAAGCATTATCTAGTCTATTTATCCATACTGGTGTTTTGGAATGTATCTCTTATGATTTCATTCTTTGCCGCTCATACACCTTCATTCATTCCGGGAATCGCGTGTTCCCTTGCTTGTATAGATATAGTGTTGATGACGATAGTAATCATGATAAAAGAAAGGAACGCAGCAAAAGATGTACTGATTCATCAATAACGAGAGAAAGGGAGAGACGAAATGGTGAATAGAAAATCCATGGTATTCATCTTAACGGCAACCTTTATATTCTTAGCTTCTGGAAGTGTGTACTACTACTTTACAATGGATAAGGAGGAACAGACGAGTGTGGAGGAAAGCCCTCCGGTACATCAATCGGCCAATTCCAATCCCGTTCCTTCTGAAGAGTCCGGTGATCCCGTGCCTGTTCAGGAGAACAAGTATTATGTCATATACATTCGTCAAGACAACGGTGCAGGCTCATCCTTCGTGCCCGAAACACTTAATCCTGATTTCTCCAACAGCTCTGATTTCAATGTCCGGATTTCGTTCGACGATGACGGAAACATCCTAAACGACGGAAAAATAATCGAAATTGATCATTTCGAAATCTCGGATGAAAACAAAGAAACGATAAAAAAGATATCCGGGGAAGACCACTATGATGAAGCATTGAAGGAAATTGAGGAACGAGTGCTGGAAGCGAAGAAGGATCAAGAAGAGAGTAAATCGAGTGGATAAATGAGAGCCAGGGGACAGTCTCCTGGCTCTTTTGAATTGAAGCCCCTTTATCTTTGGATTACATCTATTTCAACTCTAACTCCTTCATTTCACTATCAAAATCATCCTCTTATGTATTGATAATCTCAATCTTATTCCCCTTATGAATATCTTCCGTACCGGCTTCCAATGCGGTCTCGTGCTTCTTTACCATGTGGAGGAATAACTGGAACGTATCCTCATCTCAATCTATATAAAGGAAAGGCGTAAAATGGAGGAACTATAATAAAACAGCTATACATCAAACAAAAAGTATTCAGTCTCAGCGAGGAAATCACTGTGAAAGACCAGGAGAAGAAGGACTCCTATTATGATGAGGAGCATTAAAAAGAACATCACACAAAGTGATGTTCAGGTTCTGATCTTATTCTGACGTAATAGGCGAAGGTTGTTTTTCCCAATTGGTAGGTCCCTCGTTTGGTTCGATGAATTTTCTCCAATACTCACCTGTTTGTTTATCGTAAAGAATGATATTTTGTTCGTTTACTGGAACCAATTCATACCTGGGTTCATCTTTTCCTTTTCCAACAGAGACTTTCTGTAATGAATTAGAAATTAGCCAGGAACCTAAAAGGGTACAAACACCTAGAAAACAAATAGATAAATATAATAGGGTTTTATTCATGGTTGCCCTCCAAGATAAATAAATGTGATGTGAAAGAAAATGTACTAAAAAAATATAAACTAATAATTTTCTAAATCTTACATGAATTGCGTAAGTATTACAATAAATATTCCTGTAAGAATATTTATTCTTTTAGGAATATTTATACAATTAATGAATCTAATGGATTATAATCTCTTCAGAGACTATTTAGGCCTAAATACCTCCAGGTGAATTTATCTATTATTAAATTTACGCAGTTTTATTTCATATATGAAGTAAAGTAGAATTTTCATTATCATATGACTCAAAACAATACGGGTGAAAGGATGTTCATTTTGAAATCATCGAAAATATTATTATCACTAGGTCTTGCATTATCACTTTCAAGTTTCTCATTAAGCTCGGTAAGTGCACAAAAAAACCCGGATCTGAAAATTTCTGATCAACCCAATGCTTGTCCGGAAGTAGGATCATATACTACTTCTTATAGAAGTAAAACTACTTCAAGTAAAACAGACTTCACACATTATGCATATAATGGTAGTTCTAGTAATGATTCAGTCAGTCATTCAGTTGCGATCTCCCATCAGGCTACAGTATCAATAGGTGGAAAGGCATCTTTTGATGCTTTAGTGGCAGGAGCTGAAATTTCTGCTAACGTTGGATATGGATATAACAATACAAAAACAATCACTAAAACTTGGTCAATTCCAAAAGGAAGTTGGAAATTAACGGCTGGAAGTAAGTGGGTAAAGTCTACAGGGACGCGTTACTATATCGCTCCACCATGTAACCTGACGAATGCTCAAACAACCACAGCAAACTATACTTATGCAACATGGAGTTCTAAAACTGAGCAATAAGAAAATAAATTAGAAAACTCGATGAAAAAGGTCTTTCATTGGGTTTTCTTTATAAAGTAAGTGATTAGATTATGGTTTTGTAATTTGCTATTAGAGAGGTAAACGAAATACATAGATACCTTTAAATTAACGGGGGAAATACACAAATGATTAAAAAAACTAAACTGTTTGTGGGTATTCTTATAATCATGTTTACGCTACTAGGATGTTCAACTATAGAAAAACCTTCATCTTCTGAAAACAAAAAAGAAACAGCGGCGGCACAACAAAATACAGCAGTTAGTCAACAAGAAGAAACAGCAGAGAATTTAGCACAAGCTCACCTGGATAACAGGTATACTTTAGAAAAAAAACTGTTGCCACCTAAATTTGTCATTACAAATTTTGAAATTACTTATGATTCATCAAAAAAAGAAGTGAAATACCTAGTAGATTATTTAATGGATTTAGACATTTACGAAAGTTTGACTAAAGGGAAGCAAGAAATGTATTTCTCATTAGAATACCCTGAGAATGTGGATGGAATTTATGAAACACCATTTTCTACATTAGTAAAGTCAGAAGATCCGATCAATAATAAAATGAATTACCAGGTCATAATTAAACAAAAAGTCAGATCGGATATAAGTACACAAGAAATAAATGATATCACGAATAATTTAGAAAAATATAATTTACATATTGCAGATAATGATAAAGACACAATTGCAATATTTGACGACATTGTTAGTTTTATGGATTATGAACCAGGAGTTTCAAAATCTGAGCACATTGATGACACGAATGAATAATTGTTAACAAGTTGTTGAGCTCAATATAGGATCCTGGGTGAATGATAGGCATCTGGAGTCAGTCCCCCAGCAAACTAATGCCTTATTATGTCAGGGGGACTGACACTGATATTATGTCAAAAAACAATCAATCCTTATATGTACCACCCTAAGAAATGTGCCATTGAAGATAGTGATACTTATTCAATGGCCTTTATAACGCTAAAGGTTAGAACGGAAAGACCGGCAATTAAAATACCGATACTTTTAAACTCAATAGAACTCCCTCTCTTCCTTCACTATATTGCCCCTTGTTTCATTTATTCTATTCTTATTGGGTGTTGTTTAATCCGGAATCCGGCTTAACCCTCCTTTATTCAATATGCAAGCGTAACGGAATGTGTTTCCCCATCGACTATTGTTCTATCAATATAAAAAAAGTACTATATAATTAGCAGAATTTGTAGTGGAAGTATAAGTAATGAAATTTGCTATTGGGGATATATTAGTTTTGGAGGGAGAAAGAGCTATTTTGGATATTAAAGAACAGGCAGAGCTCCTTATAACTTTATTTGGGATGATAGCTACAGTTGGAGCAGCTATAGCCGCAATGATTACAGCAAGTGTAGCTAAAAGATCAGCTGACTTGTCTTCGAAACAGTTAGAGGAAATGAAACAACAAAGATATGACATGAATAGACCAGATATCTATATAACAAGTCAATTAATTTACTTGAAGTATAACCCAAGTACAGGATATGGAAACTTTATTGAAAATGAGACTCTTCCTGAGTTAATCATTTCTAACGTAGGACAAGGTCATGCCAAAAATATTAATATTAGATGGGAACTGGACATCACAAAACATATACAATTTATTCGAACATTTTCATTTGGGGGAAGTAAGGTTCATAAATATCTAGAAGAAAGTGAACTTCATACAGAAAATGGAGTCACATTTATTAAAGATGATATGAAAACTTATACACCCGTATATTTAAAAGGAAAAGAATATTCCTTGAAAATCCCTTTCTCATATTTAGAAATATTATCTCTCCTGATGCATTTATTCCAAGAAGGACTACTTGATAGCTCAGTAATACCTTCCTTGGAATTGGAAATGGATTTTAATGATGTATATAATAATAGAAATCGAAAACGATTTGTAATATCACCTAGAATTGCTAACCAAACTTCCTGTACCTCTGATGGAAGACTCTCTGATTATAAAATTCAAATAAATTTAGTAGTTAATGAACAATGATTTACTAGATATAAATATATTATCTGTAATTAACCTACCTAATCTTAAGTGCCTGTTGAATGGAGGATGTGATCTTTTCTTTCAAACCACCATGACTAGTGAAGATAATGTAAGATTCCATACTTGTATTGATCACGACTCTGTCAGTGTGTCCATACGGATAACCGATTCTGATCGCTGCTTTGTCTTCGCCAGCATAGGTCTCGTCATTCAACACTTCGTTAATATCTGATAAGGGGATGTCAATTTTACTCATTTGCCATCTAATATGCAGGGTGTCATGACTCATCGATACCTTCACTTCCACGTTTATCACTCCCATCTAGATAATACATGTACGTTCATTCAGACTTAAAAGATTCAGATTTTTTATAAAATGAACCACTAGGACTGTTCTCATGCTTCATTATATTAAACTACCGCCCTGGAACCAAATCCCTTCTCAAACGTAAATAAGGAAAGACGTTAGAAGGGGAGGCATCACTATGAAACAGCTTTATATAAAGCAGAAGGTGTTCAGTCTGAGCGGGGAATTTACAGTGAAGGATCAGGAGGAGAATGATGTGTATTACGTGGAGGGGAGTTTTATGAAAATCCCGAAGACCTTCTCCATTATGGATGCAGGAAGAGAGGAAGTAGCCAAGATTACGAAGAAGATGTTAAGCTTCTTGCCGAAGTTTTATGTTGAGGTGAATGGGGAAGAGGTGTTGACGATCAAGAAGGAACTTTCCTTCATTAAGGCGCGCTATACGATTGATGCGGCGGGCATTGAGGTGCAGGGGAACTGGTGGGATATGGAGTTTCAGGTGCTGCAGCATGGCAAAGTCATTGGCGAAGTGAGCAAGGAATGGTTCAGCTGGGGGGACAGCTATAAGGTTGGCATACTAGACGAAGAAATGGAAAGAATTATTATCGCACTCGTCATTGCCATTGATTGTGTGAAGGCGGATCAGTCGTCTGCTTCTTCTGGTGCTTCGATTTAAGCGAAATGTGTGATGATAAACGAGACCGGGTGTCTGCCTCAGAAGAACGAGAGGACAGACACCCGGTCAGTTTGATATTACGTATGAACCACAGCCTTCTAAAAAAATCTCCTCATCAGCCTCACCATTTCCTCAGGCTGCTCCAGGGTCGTCCAATGGCCGCTTTCGTTTATTTCGACCACCTCCACATGGGGGAGGTGTGGATAAAATAGCTCCTTTATCTGCTGCGGGGTGCGGATGTCATGTGAGCCTTGGGCGATCATGATGGGAATGGTGCTTAACGTGTTGGTATGTGGTACCAGGTTGTATGATTTCTCGATCTCCTTCGAGATGGTGCTTAGGACCACATGATTAAAGGGGATGTGTTTCTTCGTAACTAACGTGTCTTTCGAGTACACGTAGTAAGGGTCCAGAAGGTCGAGGATCTGCTTGGTGCGGTTGATGCCGACTGTATGTAACAGGCCATTGGTGAGGAATCTTAGTTTCTCCAAGGTGCCGAGCTTCTTCAATAGTTCGGTTTTAAACGAGGTGTATGCGCTGTTGGTGAGTCCGATGGCAGCGGTTAGCATCAGTTTGTCTACATGGTCGGGGTAGGTGGCGGCATAGGATAGTGCCAGCATGCTGCCCCATGATTCACCGAAAAGATGCATGTGATGGAGACCTAATGCTTGCCTCAGTGCTTCCAGGGTCTCTACTTCATTCTGAATCGAATACGCATTTCCTTCCACCTTCTCCGAAAGCCCGCATCCACACTGATCATAGAGGATGACGGTATAGTCTTCAGCGAGCCTTTCTGCAAAGGGGAGAAAGAACTCGTGGCTGCCCCCGGGACCGCCGTGGAGGAACACGATCGGTTCTCCGCTTCCGAACTGTTTTACATAGATTGATTGACCGTTTAGTGTGAGATGTTTGTTCATTCCAACCGTCCTTTACATTAGTAGTTTCCTCGTGTCTACTTCATCCTCCTACATACATATCCGTAATCGATTGATTCCGGATAAATCCAAGGTCCTCATATAGCTTTATCGCTGAATTGTCTTTGATGACAGCCAAGCGGGTAGCGGGGTACTCTTTACTTGATATGTGTATGGAATGGGTTAACAAGTATCGCCCAAGCCCTTTCTGCTGATGGTCAGGGTGTACGGCCAAGCTCATGATGAGGGGGTAGCCTTCAAATTCCATGTGGAGGCAGACACCCACAATGTTCCCGCTCTGATCGACGATGACTCTTGAGCACTCATCCATGATGGGATGGGTTTGATATTTTTCTATGAATTCCTCTACATGGTGAATATAATCCTCTTTGGCCCCGATTTGTTGATAAGCCGGGTTCGCTTTATAGGCTTTCACCAGTAAGCTTGCAATACCATTGGTGTCTTCACAGGAAACCGGTCTTGATCGATACCCTTCAGGAAGCATGGCCTCCATTGATTGCGTCGGGCGGATCATCCAGTAGTTCACTTCTCCAATTCGGCATCCGTTACGTTGGTACGCTGCCACGTGTTCTTCTACCACTTCTCTGATGAGAATTTTCTCTTCAGTCTTCGATATCTTCTTTAAATGGTTTAAAAGCGTGCGAACCAGCCCTTCATAATCCTTAAAGGGTGGCACAACAAATAAATCCGACATGAAATTCGGTTTTAGGAAGACACCGCCAATGACGGTTTCCCCTTTCATGATAAAATAGCCGCAGTCGAAAATAGCGGCGATTTCGATTAACGCCGCCGTAGATCTTCTGAAGTAGTAGTCTGCATACTTCTGTCCATAATAAATGGAATAATACCGAACGAATTCGCTGGGTTCTTGATACATTAATCTCAACCCATCTTTCAATTCAATCGTTTTATTCAACGCTTGCACTTGCATACTCATTTATCTCTCCCCCTCTTTCTCCAAGCCTTTCACGAACATCACCATCCCCACCGTGAACACGATGAAGATTAATCCATATATATACCAACTCATGAAATCAAACGATCCATCAGAAATAACCTTGCTGCTTCTTCCACTCCTTTGACAAAGCAAAAGGTCAGAATGTCCATGCAGGAAAGTTGAATGCCGGTATATTTCATTTCCATGTCGAACACTCCTTTTTGAAAATATGTATCTCACACTCTTCATTCCTTTATTCCAACGTCCGAGAATAATGATCCTTCAGCCAATACGTCAGCGTACCGTCCTGATTCACCTCGTATCGCAAGTCGGCCCTTTGTAATCCTTCTATCATGAGAGGGCGCAGCTCACTCATTTTTAGGTTACTTTCTTCTATATATGTAGAGAGTATTTCAGGATGATAGGTATTGGTATTAATGGATGATACCAGGTAATCGACCGCGGCCTGCTTGATGACGTAGATCTCGATGGTTTTGTTATGAATCTCATTAAATAACGGGTAGGGTGGAATTAGATCTTAAGTATATTTTACCATAATATTACATGTCTCTGCGCGTAAGGAATAGGAGGTTCAGCCCAAGTTTCAAATAACTTTGGAATGGAAAATGAATCTATGTCTTTCAACTAAGTATAAATGTAATCCTTTCTACACCATTAATTGTAAAAATATCACAACTTTTGTAGTGTAATGTAAACTATCAAAAATAGTTGGAGTGTTCACATGGCTTACACCATACCAGAAACGATCCGATCGTCGGCTACGGCTGGGGAGAGGTTGCTGTTTCGTACGTTGAAGACATATTTGCCAGATGATTATATTGTGTATTATGAACCTGAGATCCATGGGAAGCGTCCGGACTTTGTCATTATTGGACCTGACTTGGGTTTGGTTGTGTTAGAGGTAAAGGATTATACAAAGAATACGTTGTTTCAGTTGAATCATGATGAATGGATTTTACATACGTCTTCGGGTGAGCAGAGGAAGACGAAGAATCCTTTGAAGCAGGCCCGGGATTATGTGTTTCATATTGCGGATGTGTTGAAGAAAGATAAGAATCTCGTCCAGTTGGAGGGGAGATATCAATTTCAGTTGAAGTTTCCGTATGGATTTGGGACGGTGTTTACCCGCTTACATCAGAAGGATTTTATCGAAAATGGGTTGTATGCGGTGGTGGAACCCTCATTCTGTTTGACTAGGGATGAGATTGATCCAGAGAAAGATGGATTCTCAGAAGAGAACCTGATCGAGAAGATCGTAAATATGTTTACGATTCCGTACCGATTACAAGAACCGCTGACGAAAGAAGAAATGGACGCGATCCGTTATCACTTGTTCCCGGAAGTGCGGATCAGTGCGGAATTCAAGCAGCCTGTCCCTTACCAGGATCAACTGTTGCTTTCGTTACATGACGTTAAAGCAATGGATCTGCATCAGGAAAACCTGGCTAAGCAGATTGGGGATAAGAATCGGCTAATACGGGGAGTAGCAGGGAGCGGGAAGACGCTCATTCTTGCGAGCAGAGCTAAATTACTCGCAAAAGAGCAGCCGGACTGGAAGATCCTGATTCTCTGCTACAATATATCCCTTGCCCGCAACATTGAACAGATTGTTTATCATATGATGAATGAACCTGATAATCTCTTTGACTTTGATTTTTCCGGCTCTGACCAAGTAAAAGAGAAAAAACATCATATTTCCGTTCGGAACTTCCATTCTTGGCTTAAAAATGATCTAAAGATCAAGGAAAAAGAACTGCCTACCGTCCTCGAGAAGATTAAAAACGGGGAAGCGATTCTTCCTACATATGATGCGATCCTGATTGATGAGGGACAGGACTTTGAATCTTCCTGGTTTGAGCTAGTGTCCAGTCTTCTTAACCCAGAAACCAAATCTCTTCTACTAGTAGAGGACCGAGCTCAGTCTATCTATAAACGGAAAAGAAGTTACCTGCAGGACATGGGTCTCAGCTTCCAAGGAAGATCGAAAGTGTTAAGCATCAATTATCGAAATACTGCCCAAGTGGTAAAGTTCGCATGGGATTTCTACAAGACGCACTCCTCATTAAAGAATAAAGTCGTAACGAGGGAATTCGAAGGTGAAATTATCGCTCCTCAAAGCACACGGAGAAAAGGGATCGAGCCTGCTATCATCAAGACAGATCACTTCCATCAGGAAGCAAGAATTGTAGCAAGGCAAATCAAAAAACTGAACGAAGAAAAGCATGTGCCGTTCTCGGAAATGCTCATTCTCTATCGAGTCAAGAAATCGTTTAGCACAAGCTACATCGATACGCTAAAAAGAGAACTCCAAAAAGAAGATATCGAGTATTTCTGGTTAACGGAGAACAGTGAATCCAAGCGGAGCTTCGAAAAGGATGACAACCGTGTAAAGATCAGTACCATTGACAGCAGCAAGGGACTCGACTTTCAAGCCGTCTTCATTGTGAATGTGGATAACATGCCCTTTGCGCTGGAAGAAGACATAGAAAGGGAGGTCTCCCTTCTGTACATCGGTATGACTAGGGCGAAGGAATATTTATGTCTATCTTATTCTGGGGAATCGGAATTTACTCGTTACTTTGATCAATGCCTCGTCGATAGAAAAGAACAAATGACTACTAGTGAGAAAAGTGGATGATATAAAGAAAAGGTATGAGCAGACATCTGTTCATACCTTTTTCATATCCTTAGCGGTTAACGGGCTCTTTCTTCTTAATGACGCCAGATTCAACAAGATTCTTCAATGCCCCTTGATTCTTAAAGCGGAAATAGACCGACAGTCGCTTCAAGTCCATTTGGGTTAGAGCAGATTCTGCAACTGCAAGGGAATAAGAAGATCCTAATCTTTTAATCATCGATTTCGCGTAATCCAATTGTTTCGGTGTTAAAGGCTGCTCATTACTCAGTTGAGAGTGAGTGCCGATCGTGCCTGCAATCGCAGGAGTATACGTACCACTTTTAATCCAAGCAACGTCTTCACTTGAGAAATCATACCATTCACCCTGTAACTGTTTTGAAGCGAAGTAGTCATGGAATGCTTCCTCTGTCGACGGAACATCACCGGATTTAATCAGATGCACCAGGTGATAATCAAAAGGCAGCTTCACATTGAATACATCCAGGCTTTTATCAATGGTAGTAGAGCTGCCTATTTTGAACCAGCCATTCATATGTTCTTGAATGATGTACACATATCCTGGATGTGAACCATTAGGAGCGGAGGACTGAACTATGTTTTCGAGCTTGGATCGGTCCGTTTCGTATAGGAATACCTTTTTGGTTTGAACGATGATTTCCGGTTTGGTAGATTTAGTTTCATCTTTGGACGGTAGTAGTTTGGAGAGTAGTTGTTTTAGCATTGGGACACCTCGGTTGTAAGTAGGGCTTTTGTGAATATTTTACCATATTATTACACATGTGGAGTGCAAACCTTTATAATTATTGTCTGAGGATGAGAAAATCGTAAGGGGAGATAGTATATTCGGGTTGTTGGAAAATAATTGTTTTCAACAACTTCATATAAAACAACCCCCTTAATTTGTTATAATTATGAAGAAATATTACATACATGTAACAACAAAGAGCTAACCAGCTCTTCTTTTTTTGTCAAGACATCATATTGTAAGAAGTACTTGTACCAGAAAGAGGTTATAAAAGTGAAAGACCAATTAATACACATGCGGGATAAGTTGAACAACATAAATAAGAGAAATAGGTCTGTAAGGCTGTTGAAGCTGCACAATAAGTGGAGCTTCGATTTGACGGAGCTTGATAAGCTGGGTGAGAAAGAGGAAAAGGTTAGTACAAAGTTAGTGGAGAAAATCGTGAAGCAATCAAAGTCAGAGCTTACGATTCTGAAGCCTTCGATGGACAATGATGATTCGATGGTGCTTTCTAAGAAGCTGACGGATTTGACGAGGAATATGAAGAGTATTGAAGAGGAAAAGGGGATTCATGATCTTTATTTAGGCTTCCCATTTTTATCGGGTACGCTGCAGGATGGTACGTTCTTTCAAGCTCCGCTATTCTTATATCCTGTGAGGCTTGAACGGAATAATGTGAATAGCCAGAAGTGGCTGCTTCGTTTGGATGAGGGGGAGCCTCAGATTAATCGGACGTTATTCTTAGCTTTTAAGAAATACAATAACTTAACCTTTACTGACGATTTTTTTGATAAGGCGTCTGAGTTAGCTACTACCTTCGATTATGAGGGCTGGTTGAGTTTTCTGAAAGAATACGATTTGGATATTTCGTTTTCACCAAAGGGGATGACGAAATTAGCTCAATATAAGACAGAGGACATTCCTGAGGTGGCCAATTTAGCTCTTACTGAAAACGCCATTGTTGGGCATTTCCCTCAAGGCAGTACCGCTTTGGTAAAGGACTATGATTTGCTGATAGAGAAGTCGGGAGACGGGAACGGTTTATCCCTTGCAGGTGAACTGATTAATCCTGAGGCGAATCAAGTTGAAGAGGGTGATAGAGAAGATATTAAAGAGCTGGATAACGATGTTTCGATCTTAAATCTTCTCCAGGCCGATGGATCTCAAGAGGAGATTTTAAAAGAAGCGAGATACCGAAAAGGTCTGGTCGTTCATGGACCTCCTGGAACAGGTAAGTCCCAGGTTATCGTCAATCTAATCACAGATGCTCTCCAGAGACAGAAGAAAATCCTTGTCGTCTGTGAAAAGCGTGCTGCATTGGATGTAGTATATCAAAGGCTAGACGGTCTGGGTCTAAGTAATCATGTGGCGTTGGTTCATGATGAAAAGCAGGATCGTAAGAAACTCTATGCCAAATTATCATCTGTCCTTGAGCAGAATGAAATCACCTATGAAGAAGCCATCAGTTCATTAAAGTCAACTTCTTCAAAGCTTCAGAGCCAGGAAGATCTGCTCAATGGCATCTCTAAAGCTCTATATGAAAGACAGGCATTTGGACTGCGCTTATACGACTTGTATGGTCTGGCCAACTCCGTCGAAGAAACGACTCAAATGATTGATTTAAACGGGATCATGCCAATTTTGGATAAAGAGAAGTTGGATGATTTTTCGGAGAATATTTACACCTATGCTGAGTGGTTTGAACGATTTGGGGATGATGACTACCACCTCAAGGAGCGTAAAAGTTTCGCCAGTATGGATATGAAAGAAAAGCTCCGGGCCATTGAACTATTGGACGGGGTGATAGCGAAGGCAAGAAAGTCTGTAAGTTATCTCGAATCGCTTGAGCATGAGAAAATCACTCCAGCGTACACGTGGATGATCGAGAATAAATTAGACAAAGTGTATCCAGATCTGGATGATCAAAACAAGCGGACCCTCCAAGGATTGCGCCTCTGGTGGTGGACGTCCTTCTCCGGTAAGTCCATCATTGACGAGCTGTTGGACGGGGAGAAATTTAAAGGAACGAATTCGACTGAGTGGCTGAAAATTAAAGAGGCACTGATGACGATGCACAAGCTGGGTGTTGAAACCAAAGCCATGTCGGATGAAGTGGAGAAGCTCCGTAAGTACTTGAAGGATGAAAAAATCGATTCGTTTAAGACAAGGATTTCAGAGGGAGATATCCCAGTAAAAGAATTAGATAAAATCGTCGAGTACTTCCATCGGGATTTTGAAGAACTGCAGCAGATGGATAACTATTGGATGAGATGCGACAAAGAAGTTCAGGAAGTGATCCTGAAACTTCAGAAGAAAGAAAATCTCTCTGAACTGTCATTATCTGATTTCTGGGTGGACTTGTTTAGAAACTCAGCCTATGTGCATTGGATCGATGAAACAGAGAAGAAGTATCCGGATGTACAGAAGATCTCAACCAATGAATTTGGCAGAATCAGAGAGTCGTTCTCGACACTTATTGAACAGAGACGAGCAGTCGCAACCCAATTCCTCATTCATACTTTGACAAAGAATGTGGACTTTGCACAATCCACTCATCCGAGGAAAGTGAAGGAACTGAAACATCAAGTCGGGAAGAAACGGATGATCTGGTCCGTAAGAAAACTGGTGAACGAATTCGCCGCGAATGGCCTAGTGGATATTCTGCCGGTCTGGTTAGCTTCCCCAGAGATTGTGTCATCTATTTTTCCTCTGGAAGAAGGATTGTTTGACTTAGTCATCTTTGATGAAGCGTCTCAGTGTACAGTCGAGAATGGCATTCCATCTGTGTATCGTGCCAAACAGCTCGTTGTAGCAGGGGATGAGAAACAGCTTCCACCAATGACGACTTTCCAAGGAAGCGTTCAGAACGATGATGAAGAAGAAGTCGAGTACGAGACGGATGAATCCGTCAGCCTATTGAACTTGGCCAAAAGAAGGTTCCCGGAAAAGATTCTGCAGTGGCACTACCGTTCAAAATATGAAGAATTGATCAACTTCTCCAACCATGCCTTCTATAACGGTCATGTCCAAATTGCACCGAATGTCATTCCGTTTAAGAACCCGCCTGCCATTCAGTGGAAAAAGGCAGAGGGCAGATGGATCAACCAATCCAATGAAGTGGAAGCGATAGAAGTTGTGGCTATCTTGAAAGATCTCCTGATCAACCAACCAGGTAAATCCGTCGGGATCATCACATTTAACGCCAAGCAGCAAACGAAGATCATGGACATCATTGACAAGACGGCAGGGGAAGACGAAGAATTCAATGCCGCCTATCAGCAAGTCATGTCACAGGAACTGGACGAAAGAGTGTTTGTAAAGAACATCGAAAACGTCCAGGGGGATGAACGGGATATCATCCTCTTCTCGATCGGCTATGCGAAAAACGAAGAAGGCAAAATCTACAACCGCTTTGGATCATTGAATCAAAAAGGCGGAGAAAACCGATTGAATGTGGCCATTACCAGGGCAAAAGAAGGTATCATCGTCGTTTCCAGCATCGAACCGGAAGAACTCAATGTGACCAACGCCGCTGAAATGGGACCTAAACTGTTTAAATCGTACCTGAAATATGCGAAAGCAGTCGCGAACTCAAAACTGGAACAAATTGATTCCGTCATCCATGAAGTGAACGAAAACGTGAATACTCATGTCAAATCACAAGAGCTTCACTTCGACTCACCATTTGAAGAACAAGTCCATAAACAACTACGCAATCTGGGCTATGAAGTCACCACCCAAGTCGGCATGTCAGGCTACCGAATCGACATGGCCATCGTCCATCCGAACGATTCATCAAGGTACATCTTGGGTGTTGAATGCGATGGGGCGATGTATCACAGTTCTCAGAATGCGAAGGAACGTGACGTCTATCGTCAGAAATTCCTTGAGAGCAGAGGTTGGACCATTGAGAGAATTTGGAGCCGAAATTGGTGGAAGAGTCCGGGGAGTGAGATTGAGCGGATACATGAGCGCGTAAAGGAGTTGGTGAAGAGTGAGGAAGTTCGGGGGAAGGTGAAGGTTAGGTAGGTAACGTGTAATTACCTTAATTTTCAATAGTTACTAATTTAGAAACACTATGTGAACCACGGGGACCAGTCCGTGGTTCTTTTAATAATATAATTAACTAATTAGTGTGATTTGAATATCAAATAATACTCAAAATTCTTCTTGTATAAATGTGAATACAAAATGCATAAACTGGTTATAATGAATAATATTTTTACACTTTGTAAAAAATATTTTTACGAATTTGGTGGCATATAGTGTATAATTATATTAATGAAGTAGGAGGTGTAGAACATGAGACTTTATCATTTGCAGACTGTAGTTGGAGAAAATTTGTTACTGTACTTACGGCTTAAAGGCTATACAAAGACTGCTTTATCTAAAATGACAGGAATTTCTCGCCCAACCATTAATCAAATTCTAGAAGGGAAAAGTCCGAATCCCAAGATTTATGAAGAACAGTTAGGAAAGATTACAGAGGCACTCCAGTTACCAAATGATTATTTTGAGAAATTTTCAGGCTTCCAAGAAGAAAAATGGCAATTACCATCAACTCAGTATTCAGATCGATCTACGATTTCTGATAAAAGCCCTTTAACAGAAGAATTATTAAACGATTTAGATGAATTATTAACGGTTGCTGCTTTTTATGTAAAGGGGTGAAAAAATGAGGATAATGAGTACGAATTTAGACGAAACAGTAAGGTTGAATCAACAAATTGATCACGAGGTTCAGAGACATTTACAATATATGCATATGTTCCTTGCTAAATACAACATACAATCACCTGAAAAACTTGGATTACAAATATTAAAAGATCACTATCTCATTCAAATTCCCATCCCGGATCCAAACTGGGGAGGCGCCATAAGAGAATTACCAAACGGGAGAAAAATTCCAGTCATTAATACTTCACAACCTCGCTTGTATCAATACTTCATTTATTGGCATGAAATCTACCACCTTACAGAGAACTCTTCAAATGTACATGAAATTTCTACGGAACTTGATTTAACAGAGCGTAAAGCTGACTATTTTGCTAGTCAGATGTTAATAAGTAAGGATATTTACAGATACTTTTTAGATTTGAGACAAACTGATTTTGTTCATAAGGCAGCTATTTGTATGGATACGTTTAAAACACCGTACAAAGCGATTTTAATCCAGCTATATGAATCTGCACTCGAGTATCATAATAAAGAACTCCAGGAAGAAATAAAGGTAAACTTTGATTTATCACTAAACACTGAAGCCTGGGTAGAAATATTCCAACAATTATCTCTAGATGAGAATCTAGTTAAACCTTCATTTAAAGTTGATTTTGGACGTTTAAAACATGAAGTTGATGAAGTAAACATTACTGGTGACCGTGCTTATAGTGAAACAAAAGATTTTATATACGGACTGGAACAAAAATATTTACAAGTGAAAGGGAAACTAGAGAGTGGGGAATTATAGAGACCTAAGAGCCAAAATGAATGAGCTAGAAGGTAATCGTATACTCATCATGGATAACAACAATCTTGAATTTTGTAGCCAACATGATGATATTTACAGCTCAGAGGAAGTATTTAAGGATTATGATATTATCCTAATACCTGAATGGGTCCATAGAGAAATTTCTCATAGCCAAAAACAATTACATTACCTAGCTAGTGTCCCTATTCCCTACTTTATTGTAAGTGAAGAGGAAGACTATCCTGAGCTGGTTGGGTATCAAGAGCTAAGATTGCTAGAACTTTTCCATCATGCTTCTTCGGCGACTTCACCAGCAAGAAAATTCTATTCGAAATTAAAAAAATTCTATCATGAACATGATGATCTACCCGAAAGTTGGATTGAGGATTTTTATGAATTGAAGGATTTGAAGTCACCAGTGGAACTGATTTAAGAAAAAATGCTGGGGAAACTTCTATTTTAGTATTAACTTATTTGTTGCTTCACCACTTTCCCTCGTTAATAAGAAATATCACCATTTTCTCCAGTGATAAAGGAACCATGACGATTAAAAAGAAAATAATGGACAATCTTCATAAAATGGAATTAGTACACAATCCAGCCACTCCTGTCAGTTTCATGAGTACAGATATCTTACTTATAAAAGCTGTAACGGAAGGATGGGTAACGATTGAAGACATTGTTCGTTTACGGCCAAATAGTAAAACGGTCACATTCTCGGTCAAACATGAAAATGAGAGTGTTTCCAGACACGAATACGTTATGGATACAATGGAATTTATACACGCTTTAAGGAGAATAGAAAACTATCATTTTGAGTTTTAGAAAAAAGAGAAGATCAGTCTTCATGCTTCTATTCAAAAAAAACTTGCTTCATATGGATTTAAAACGGTGAGAATCACTCCTACCCCACATGAAATTTTTGTACGTTAGGTAGGAGTATTTCTAATAAATCACATACGACTACTTAAGAGTGTTCAACTAAAACGTCTTTGTAATAGAACCATGTGTGTGATTCTACTTTAGATGTATATGTTTTTAAGTTCTCCCAATCTGATATTATATCAATTGCTGCTTTTACATACTTATCATCTTCTGAGGCCAATTTAATCAAGTTATAACAAGTGTTAATTGACCAGTCCTCCTTACAATACTGTTGGGTTTCATCCTTTTCACAAATACCAAGTTGCTTTAAATTTAGATAGATTAAGTCTTCTAGATCTTCATCAAACACCTCAATGCTTTTCTCTAATACTGGGTTTTCTAAACAAATTTCCTTAAAGGATTCTTGCTTTTTATGGTACCTCGTAAATATGGTAATTAGCTCTTCTACTACACTCTTTCTCTCCAAATCTTCTACCTCACTCTTATCATGATAAATTTTTATACCAAACAGTTTTATCTTCTGAAGAAAATGGAATATGCAATTCTACATAGGTATTTTCAATGAAAATGGCAGGGTCAGTACCCATAACGAATCTGAAATCGGATGGTAGTGTCAATATGTTAGCGTATACGTTATCTTCCAGTGGTTCTAAGTCATTTGAAACACGAAATTTTATCTTGGGACATTTTAATTTTTTTGCATATGTTTCAAGAGCGAGAATGACAGCTTCTTTTATTTTCCTCTCATCTAAAATTCTTTGATTTACGGAAATATAAAAATCTCTAACGTGCAATTCAGCTCTTTGATTAATTGACATATTTAGGTCAATAATAATTGAGCTTTTCTCATCCCTATTTTTTATCATAACTTTTTGATATAAACTGTATGGCGAAATATCACAGGCTATCCCTAATTCTGAAAATAAATCTTTCAAAAGCTTACAATTAGATGGGCTGAATATTTGCTCATTAATAAATAGAGGATCCTGATGATGCTTCTTGGATATATCTTCAAAAAGTAATGTAGCCATATCTTCCTCAATAAGATCTTTAATATGACAATCCAATGTTTCAGCTATCCTTGCAGCAGTATCTAAGTTGAGATTATGAGAAGGGTTGTTTTTAGCTTCTCTTAATGTATTAATACTAATTCCACTGTCTTGGCATAGCTGATTTAGGGAGACACCACGGGCATTCATCAGTTCTTTTAGGTTGTTTTTAAAATACACTTTTCTTAGCCGCCTTTCGTAGATTATGTGGATATTTTATATTTTGATTTATGAGGATACAAGCTCCATTAAATTGGAGGTGAGTAGAGTGAGACGAATAATTAATTTCTGATTAAAGATGTAGGACAAAAGGTGTATAATAAATTGTGTAAATATGCTTAATATGTACAAATTATCCATTTTAGACTGTGTGACTTAATTCTTATGAATCTGTTGGTTCTATTTAGGGAAATCATACAAATTATTATCTTAGAATATGGGGGCATATGATGAACAGAAAGAGTGAGGTAAATGAAGCAAGGAGAAAGCTTGTTACCACATTAAGTAAAATAAATATCGAATTGCGAAAGAATGTGATTAGGGATGAGAGCTTATCCGGGAAATCAGCAGTAGGTATAGTTTATGCGAATATAAGTAATGCTGGTACGATGTATGGAATGGATCGGTTTAATACTCCAAGAGGACATGGTTTTGCTGCGGAGAGGGCCAATCACCTCGTAGATAAATTGAAGTTCAAGGATGTCAGGATCCTCGGAGACGATAATTCTAAGTATGGGGCGGATAGAATAGTAGATGGAGTAAATATACAGTCTAAATATTGCAGTACCGGATCTAAGTGTATTCAAGAATGCTTCCAAAATGGCAATTTTAAATATTTTAATCCTGATGGAACTCCAATGAACATTGAAGTTCCGCGTGATAAATACGAGTCCGCTGTTCAAGCAATGGAAAATCGGATTAGAAGAGGAGAGGTTCCAGGAGTAACGGATATAGGTGAAGCAAAGAATATCGTTAGAAAAGGATATTTCACCTATGAGCAGGCTAAAAATATAGCTAAAGCAGGTACAATTGAATCTATAACATTTGATGCCGCAAACGGGGCAATCATTGCTACCACTGCTTTCGGGCTAAGTACAGCAGTTACCTTTGCAACGTCTATATGGAGTGGTGATGAATTTGATGTTGCCCTTAAATCGGCTACATATACCGGCCTGAAAGTGGGAGGAACAACATTTGTTACCGCAGTGCTGTCGAGCCAAATATCGAAAGCTGGTTTAAACAGTGCACTAGTAGGAAGTTCTGAGGCGCTAGTACGTATTATGGGTCCTAAAGCATCAGCCATGTTAGTGAATGCATTTAGAAGTGGAACAAATATATACGGCGCGGCGGCAATGAAGAGTGCAGCAAAATTGTTAAGAGGGAACGCCATAACAGGTGCTGTTTCAGTTGTGGTGCTCTCCTCAGTCGATGTTGTCAATATATTTAGGGGACGAGTATCAGGAGCTCAATTGTTTAAGAACGTAACCAAGACCACTTCTACTGTAGCTGGCGGAACCGCTGGTTGGGTAGGTGGAGCGACTGCAGGTGCTGCAGTTGGTTCAATCATTCCTGGTATAGGAACAGCTGTTGGTGGTTTTGTTGGTGGTTTAATTGGTTCCTTTGCCGGTGGAAGTGCAGCTGGTAAAGTCTCAAATGCAATATTAAATGAGTTTATTGAGGATGATGCAGATGAGATGGTGCGTATTATCGAAAGGGTCTTTATACAAATGGCAGAAGATTATCTACTCACCCAAATTGAGGCAGAAGCTATAACTGAACGATTGAAAGATGATTTGAATGGATCAATCCTCAAAGATATGTATGCTAGTTCGAATAGAAATGCATTTGCAAGAAACTTGTTAGTACACCATGTTGAAAGTGAAACAAAGAAACGAAAAAAAGTCTTTATGCCCTCTGAAGAGGAAATGCAAGATGGATTGAAACAAGTACTTGAAGATATGGCAGATTTAGAGACGGCATAATCTTCATAAGTACTTGGGAGGGGCTTTCTAGAAGCATGGGGACGGTTCTCGTGCTTCTTGTTTAAATGGGAGCCAGAGAACCTTCCCTGAGCTTCTATAGAGCTGCTTTTGAAGGGAGAATTGTGGAAGTGGAATAGTCTTTTACTACCTATTTAAATAAAAACCGCAGCTAAAGGTAATCTGTACCCTTTGTAAAGGACATTTTAAAAAAGGCTAGGCTGATTGAAGAAGATGATCTCTGTATTGCACAGGGGTCATCTTTTTCATATTTCACTGGTACCTGAATGTATTGTAATAATAGATGGCTGCTTTTACTTCTTTTTTTAGTTCCTTAAAAGATTGACACTGTTCTATTTCTGCTAAATCCTTGAAGTGTCCGAAGAATGATTCTTGGGGAGCGTTATCCCAACAATTCCCCCTTCTTGACATGGATTGACCCAACCTGAACTTTTTGACCAGCTTCTGATATGTGGGGCTGGTATAGTGGCTGCCCTGATCAGAGTGTATGTAAGCTTCTTTAGCTAATTTAACTTTCCTATTTTTCTTCAACTTCTTCAAAGTGTCCGTAGCAATATCTAAAGTAATTCGTTCAGAAATATTGTGCGCTAAGACTTCATTGGTAGAGGCATCAATGATCGTTGATAAATAAGCCCTTTGGCCTTTTCCAAAGTAAAGGTAGGTGATATCTGTAAGCAGAACCTTATAAGGTGAGTCTTGCTTGAATTCCCTGTTAAGCTGGTTTGGAACTACTTTGTGTTCCTGGGTTGCTTTCATTATACGCTTGTAAGGGTTAGCTCTCCGAAAAGGACATTGAATATCATATTTATTCATAATCCTTCGGATTCTCTTAAGGTTAAATACAGTATTAAATTGACCCTTCAAAACCATTTTAATTTGGCGGGCTCCTTTCTTACGTTTCTTAAATTTATAGGCTTGGAGTACTAAGTCCCGGAGGACTTCATCCTTTTTCTCCTTTTCTTTCCTTCGCTCAATTTGTGTTGAAGAAAAGTAATTATAATATCCCTGACGGGAGACCCCAGCTATGTTACACAGATAAGTTACCATACGTTTTAGGCTATATTTCTTTATCGTAGACCGGATGAGATTGAACTTCTGGGCAGCTGATAACTTTATTACTTGTCCTTCAACCCCCTTTCGGCGAATCGTATCTTTTTTAAAAGTTCGTTCTCTGCCTTTAAAAGGTTATTTTCCGCTTCCATCCTTGCCAATTTTTCTTCAGTAGATAATTCTCTTTCTTTTGGTCTTCCTGTATTTACTGACCTCGTATCCCGTAGTCCAAGAACTCCGTGCTTACGGTAGGTTTCACGCCACCTCTTGCCTGAAGATTCAATTCGCTTTATCCCAATAACTTCTTCATCAAACCCACATTCTTCAAAGATCTCTCTAGGGAACTTGCCTTGTTTATTTTGAGCAATGAAAAGCTCTTTGAACTCATCTGTATATGTAATCCCCTTTGAGCTAACGTTTTTCACAAATGGATTTTTAGATAATAGTTTTATTTCTTTCTCTGTAAATAGTTTTTTACTCATGTTTCTCCAGTCCTGTTTTTATTTAATTGTACATAAAAATACCCTGTGCAGTAGACTTTTTTTAATGTGTCTACTACACATGGTACAGTTTAAGGTGGCTGCGGTTTTTTAAAATACATGTATAGGGAACATTTTACAGGCTGAGATCTTTCATTCTAAAAGGCTTTGGGGAGCAATTAGTCTAACATTCATTTTTACATCCTTCGTTTCATTCCTTTAAAAGGAGCGGGAAGTACCTGTTTCTGTATCCCTACTCTCCCCCCATAATGATCCTTCACCCAATACGTCAACGTCCCATCCTGTTCAATACGATAACGCAGATCAGCTTTCTGTAAACCTTCAATCATCAATGGAAGTAAGTCACTCATCTTTCGATTACTTTCTTCTATATATGTAGAGAGTATTTCAGAATGATAGGTGTTGGTATTTGCTGATAACATCAGATAATCGACGGCAGCTTGTTTAATGACGTATAGTTCTACGGTTTTGGTATGTAGCTCCTTAAATTCCCGGGGAGGATTGAGGTCAATCAGCTTCTGATAGTTTTGAGTGAGCATCATGTCGGTTTCATTGATGTCGAGTGTCAGGGATGAAAGGTTTCCGTTGGCGGCATTGATCTTGGTCAGCAGCTTTTTGAAGCTTTGATCGCTGGAACTGAAGTATTGCTCGCGCTCCTGAAGGTAGCTTAGTATCTTTTGTTCCTGTTGGATTGTGATTTCGTTATAATTTCATTGGTAAGCCACTAGCAAACAACGCCAATAGGATAAATCCTATGACGCCCCATGACCATTTGGGAGCTTTCTTGTTTTTGGGTCTATATCGATTATCATTCCAGTAGTCTCTTTCTGCTATAGGCATAAGTAGTTCCTGGTTCATTCAATACTAGTAAAATACTCCTTTTATGTTACCATAATATTACATGACAGAACCCAAGATTGGGGAAATTCAATATACTTTTGAAAATCCAGTCAACAACTATTTATAAGGTTATTAAACACGACAAACTTTTTAACCTTCACTACCCTAAAAGTAAGGAGGTCGAAAAATGTCATATTTAACCAAAATAAAATACACTGTATACTTAATAAAAGAAGAGTATACCGAATTTGAAGATGTATTAGATGGTGAAAAATATGATCAGGTTGTTGAATTAAGAGAAGGGCTTGATCTGAATGGTAAAGTATTCATTGGTCATAATGATTCAAGTGAACCTTCTTGGTACTCGGAACTGAAGGAAGGGTTGACCGATCCACCGAGCTTAAATAACCAATCTACAAGGTTGGTTTTACTGGTGAAAAGAAGCAGACGGATCTTTGCTTTTGTTTTTGGACATGGAAAGCACATGCTCAAACCAGAATCCTATGAAAGGGGATTTGGTTTTAAAGTCGTGCTTAATAATTGTGAAGTAAGTAAATTAAAAAGTATTGATTCGTCTACAATTGACACTGTTACTGTTCAATCCAGAACACAAACTAGCAAATCTTCAGATATTTATGAGTTTAACATAGATGATACCAGGGATTTATTAAAGTCTGTAACAGCTGAAGCCAGAGATTTCAATAGATATGGAAAGGTAATTGCCGGTAGAGATCCATTCCACTTTTATTATGATTTCTCATTTGCTACACTGAAAGATTTGTGTGATAGAGTGTTGGAAGATAGTCAATCAACCAGGTATAAACAGCATTTTGAGTGGATTGATTATCTATCTGAAATAAAGGACCCTATACTAATAAACTCGTTAAATACTGGTTTAGTTCACAAGATTAATGAATGTTATCGTAGTGGTATCAATGATGAATCAATTCACCTTGCGCCTCCGGAAATAATAAATATGGAGGACAATTTAGTGTATTCTTACTTACCTACTGGCAATAAAGAAGATGAGCTAAGTTTAGCTTCATATATTGGAAGTAAAAAACCCAAAGGAGATAATGACTACTCTTTAAAGAAATTGAAGAGTGATAAGGTATTAGTATATAATTCATCCACTCAAGAGTTAGTAGATAGGTGGCCAGTTTATAATTGCTTAATTGGAGAAGTAGAATATGAGGAAAATTACTTCATTTTAACTCTCGGTCAATGGTATTTGATTAACAAGGAGTACTTAAATCAAATCAATGCTTATCTAGAAAACTTAGAAGAAATAAACTTAGATATGATAGAGTGTGATAGTTCTACTCTCAAAACTGAGAATGACTATAACATTGCTGCAGCTGAAAATCATGAGAGCCTTTTATGCATGGATAGAATTAATATAGTGATAGACAATGCTAGGTTTGAACTTTGTGATCTTTTATCACTAGAGAAGCATTTAATCCATGTGAAACCTTGGAGTAGTTCTTCTACTTTGAGCCATTTATTTTCTCAAGGAAGGATTAGCGCTGAAACTCTCGTGAATTTTCCTGAAGAAGTACTGCCTACAATCAGAACAAAGATAAAAGAGAATCAGGGAGAAAATGATGAGTTTGAGAACGTATTTGCTTCTAACGTCTTCAACCCACGGGATTACACAATTGTGTATGCTATCATATATGAAGGTGAGAAAGAAATACATGATAGGATTCCTTTCTTTTCTAAATTGAATTTTGTACACAACGTTAAAACATTAAGAAGAATGCAATTTAATGTTCAAAAAGCCCACATAAAGAAAAAGTAACTAGCAGCAAAAAACCAGCATCCTATAAAGGTAAATGCTTTGTCGAATTCACTACTATACAGACAAGGAGGAATCAACATGTCACACTGGATTTTCCAAGGTAACCCACAGCGGTTTACGATAGATAATGAGAAGTACCCACATCTTCACGATATTAATAATTATGTGAAGGAAGGCACGGTCATTGATTGGAATATAAGACAGAAGCATCATGTGCAGGATGTGAGAATTGGTGATCAAGTATTTATTTGGCGTTCTGATGGAGAAGAGAAGAACAGTGGGGGCGTTATTGCACTTGCAGAGATTGTTTCAGAGCCTAGGGTTGGGGAAGATGATGCCCCTTCTGTTGAGTTAAAAGTCCTGGAGTGCAGGTTAACGGCTGAGGAAGGATTGCTTCCCAGATATGAGTTAAAAGAGGTTCCGGAAACTGGACAACTCTTAATTATACGAGCACCGCAAAGTACAAATTATAAGCTGACGGAAGATGAATTCTCTTATCTCAAATACTATTGGGATCACCCCAAAGAGTTAACCGAGAAAGTGGAGATGGGTCATGTAGAACGCTATCTTCATTATTATAAACAAGAAGCAACGGAGTTTTTAACTGAGATTAAATACATAACGAAAGCGTATGACTACTTTCAACAGTACCGGGATCCTGATTTCATCAAGAGTATGGAGTGGGAGGATTTCCAGAAGATTGGGGACCACGTGAATGCTTTTCGTATGGCCATTGCCCGCAGCCGCGCGCTAGGTAAATTAAATGCTCCTTTGGAGAAGTATCGTGAAAGCTTTCATTATCTTGTTCATGGACAGGATCCTATTGAAGTCAGAATGGATCGATTTTTGAATCATCCTGATTATAAGCTGTTCGGAATTGGGGCGAATGCTCTTACGGAGATTGTGGGGAATATTTTCCCTGAGGAGTTTTGTTTCTATAACCAAAGGGACAGAGTTGCTGTAGAGAATGTGTTAGGGATTGATCCTCAGTATAAACGTGGTGATTCTTTTTCGCAGAAGGCTATGAAGTTCCAAAATGCTTTAAGAGAAAATGAGATTGCTAGTAAGTATGAAATGATTGTAGGGAGACAAACGGGGCTTCCGATTAACTATGAAGTGGATCAATTTTTTAGCTTTGTATTTGAAAAGAGCAAGGTAAAGGTGGACTTAGAGGAGGAAGAGATTGTTCCGCGGTATTGGTTATTGTCAGCCGGAGAGAAGAATAAGTACTGGAAAGACTTCAAAAGGGAAAAACGTATCTCTATTGGCTGGAGCCAACTTGGTGATCTGCGGAAATATAAAGATAAAACAGAGATAACTGAGAAGTTAAGAGAGTTGTACAACAACGATCGAACACCAACCAATGATGCTTTGGCGAATGAACAATTTGTCCGTGAAATGAAAGAAGGTGACAAGGTTCTTATCAAGCAAGGGATGAATAATATCATCGCGATGGGAGAAATCATCTCTCCTTATCAATATGATTCTGAAAACGGAGACCATCACTCTTACCGTGATGTGAATTGGCTACATGAAGGTAACTGGGACGTCTCCGATTTATCGCTTAACACGAAGACACTAACTGATATTACGGTTTATGAGAATTTCCGAGAGGACATTTTAAATAGGATAGTGAAAGACCCTCCAGGTTCATATGGACCGAAGGTAGAAAAGCCCGAAGCAAAGCCATACACAGTTGACCATATCAAAGCAGAGGTCTTTATGGACTTAGAGAAAATTGAGGATGCCATTGAATCCCTAGACTATAAGAAAAACATCATCCTCCAAGGACCTCCTGGTGTAGGGAAAACATTCGTCGCAAAGCGGTTAGCCTATTTACATATGCAGAAAAGGCAACCAGAAAACATCGAGATGATCCAATTCCACCAATCTTATTCATATGAAGAGTTTATTAGAGGATTCAAACCAAACGAAGAGGGGCATTTTGCTCTCCAAGATGGATTGTTTTATTCATTTTGTGAGAAAGCCAAAAATCAGCCTGAAGAAAACTTTTACTTTATCATCGATGAAATAAACCGGGGGAATCTCTCAAAAATATTCGGGGAAGTCATGATGTTAATAGAAGCAGACAAACGAGGGACCGATTATTCCATTAAACTAGCTTATAGCAAAGGTGATGAAACTTTCTCTATCCCGGAAAATGTCTTTGTCATTGCTACGATGAATACAGCGGATCGTTCGTTAGCTCTTGTTGATTATGCTTTAAGAAGAAGATTTGCCTTTATTGACCTCATTCCTGGATTTCACACCCCTGCCTTTGAGGAACACTTGAAAACAAGAGGTATTAGCAAGGGGTTTATTGATAATATCATTACATTTATGCAGGAAGTAAACTCTGAAATATCCAGAGATGTAGTGAATCTAGGGAAGGGATTCGAGATAGGGCATAGCTACTTCTCCCCCGAGATGAAAATAGAAGACGAGCAGGCATGGTATGAACGTATTATCCGACTGGAGATCAAGCCTCTACTAGCGGAATACTGGTTTGATCAGGAGGACAAGGTTGATGACCTTATCAGAAAGTCATAGCAAAATTCCGATCAAAAACATTTACTATATGCTTGCTTATGCCTGGAATCATCCTCATGAAAAGAACTTCATTTCCGTATTAAGGGAAGATGAGAAAGACCTTATCAATCTGCTGAGCAAGGTGTTGATCATAAAAGTAAAAGCCCTCATTAAAAAGGGCTTTTACAAAGAATACCTCCAGACTCAAGATGAATCAGGCATTATCCGGGGGAAAATCCTTTTCAAGGAATCCCTCCAAACCTTCTCCCATAGAAGAGGGAAGATGCATATTCTTGAAGACGATATGACTCACGACATTTTGCATAATCAAGTGATCAAGACCATCCTGTATCACTTATCAAAGCAGAACCAACTAGAGAAGGAGTATCGGGAAGAAATCAAAAAGGTACTCCCCTTTTTCAACGGCATTTCTGTGATAAAGCTCTCAAGCAACTCATTTAAAGAAATCAGCCTTCATCGAAATAACCAGCACTATCAGTTCCTACTGAACATTTGCCAGTTTATCTGGGAAAATACCTTGCTCCATGAAGGGGAAGGAGAACAGCTCTTTCCAGACTTCTCTCGTGAACATCAAAAAATGGCCAAACTGTTTGAGGACTTTGTGAAGAATTTTTATAGGAAAGAAATAAAAGGATCGAGAGCAAAGAGTGAATCATTTTATTGGCCAGCTGAAGGAAAGAATACAGAACTCTTACCAAAGATGAAGACGGACATTTCACTGGAATATGATAATCGGAAAATTATTGTGGATACAAAATTTTATAAAGATATATTCTCTGGACATTGGGAGAAAGAAGCTGTTCGAAGTGCTCACCTATATCAATTGTTCTCTTATTTGAAGAATGATGAATACTATTCTGGGAATAAGGCTAGAGGTATTCTTTTATATCCTAAAGTATATAAGGAAATTGATTTGAATTATGAGATACATGGGTTTGATATTAGAGTGTGTACATTGGATTTGAATCAGACTTGGCAGGAGATTCATGAGCGGTTGTTGGAAGTTGTAAGTTAAAGGTGTATTACTGAAGGGGGATATGGAATGGAGTTTGAAGAGTTTTTAAAGAAGAAACATGAATTGGAAAGTGGGCAACAGAAGCTAAAAATAATATCTGTAAAGCAATACGCTAACAGGTTGGAAAATATGCGAGTTGATGGGATCTATAACGAGGAGCAACATATTGATTCATCTTTGGAAAAGAAATTGCAGTTGCGTTATAAAGATTGGAAGACTTATAGAAGAACGATCCAATTTTATCTGGACTCTATGAAATATTAATAGACTAGTTGTGGCTTACCTCCCCCATAAGCCACAGCTTTCTTTCTTCGCTAATCTAATTACTTTCTTCACATCCGAACCCCTAAATATAGAAGTAGTTTTATCATTCTCCGTTAAATAAATCTCCCCATAGGCGTTCTTATTATCAAATCCAACAATCTTAAAACTATAAACTTTCTTACCCTTTATCAAAACAAATTCCTGCTTTTTAATCTCAATCACCTCTATAGTATAAATCAGAGTATTGGTGTTTTAATGAAGAAGTCTTATTGTCTTTATGTTTCCTTACATTCTCCCATACTTCTTTATTTAAGCGGTCCACGCTAATCCCCAATGCTATTGCAATTTTCGATAGTGTATAGGATTCAGGTATTCTATCATTGCGTTCAATCTTACTGATTGTTGTTCGAGCTAGTTGTGCTTTTTCTTCCAATTCAGCCTGAGTGTAGCCCATTTCATCTCGTCTTTTTCGTAATAACAGACCTAAGTATAATCCGAATAATTTCCGTTCTGTCAATGGCGTATCCAATACTTTGACCCCTTTTACAACCATTATCAAATTGTGCAAAATGGCTTGGAACGGACAGGTTGTCAATATATTACATAAAATGGTATTTGTAAGAGGTTTTTTACACCATAACAGTTTTTTGTAAGTTTAGTTTATTGGCCAATTAATTAGCACTACTTCTTGCTAATTAGGAGTATTTTGTAAAAATTAGTAAAATTTATTGTAATTATTTGTAATTTAATGTATCCTTATTATTAAACAAGTAATAAAGTTCTGTTTATTTGGAGGGGTTAGATGCGTTTTTCAGAATGTTTTAACTTACCGCATAATCATCAAGAAAATTTTGATTTTGTTAACATTAGAATAGATTCAGATAATAAGCTTTTTATAGATCCAACTAGAATTAGAGTAGAAGATTCAAATTTTTTTCAAAAATACAATGTAATCATTCAGGATTTTTTTAATACGATTTTCGACTTGTATTCAAATGGTGAAACTAGTAGGGCGAAACAATTCTTTCGTTCATCAGGAGAATCAAATGAGATCTATTTAGGGTACACAGAAGGATTCCCAAGGGGAAATGGCAATTCAGAAGAGTCATTAACAAAGATATTTGACTATGTTCATTCCAAAGGACTACTGAATGACAATATTGTTGGGAGAATTGAAGACTTTCATGTATTCATTCCCGATTTTGGTAAAGATTTATTGTCTGATTTAGTTGCAAGTTTAATTAAGGCAGAATTAATCTATTTTACCCAAGGTCAATGTGAAAAGTATGGAATTACATTATCACATCAGTTTAATTTTCCATACTGGGATCATAAATCCCACGATTGGAAACAAGGAGAAGAATTGTTACCAGAGTATAATGGCTATCCAATAGTTTTATTACCTAAAGATATCGTTGTATCTAAATACATTTATGATGCCAATAGATATTGGGCACAAGTGGTTAGTGTTTGGAGGCAAGAGAGGCACAGAGACGCTGATACAGATCTTCATCGAAATCGTCCTGAAAGAGAGGA
This sequence comes from Bacillus sp. RO3, assembly GCF_012911895.1. Classification (GTDB taxonomy): domain Bacteria; phylum Bacillota; class Bacilli; order Bacillales; family Bacillaceae_B; genus Rossellomorea. The sequence goes on along the minus strand of NZ_JAAXCV010000019.1, from coordinate 33,259 downwards.
TTTTGCCTCTAAAAAAGAAATTAGAAGAGAAGAAATTAAAGAAAAAAACATCTCTGAGAAAGAGTATTTAATAGACATGACAAGAGAGAACTTTGAAATGATAGAAAGGTTTAGAGCGAATATAGAAAATACTCAAAGAGGTACTAACTCTAATAAAATGCTTGATGAGGAATTGGAAAAATTCATTGAAGAATCCTATGAACTAGCAGAATAAAAAGAAAGCTAGAGATCTTACTGTGAAAGTAAGATCTAGCTTTCTTTTTTTGTTTAAATACTCCAACCTCCAGTTATTATTCTGTAAAGTTTTTCTAATTAGGTTACATATTTTAAGGACAATACATAACTCCTAAAATACGCAAAAGTATCAAAGTTTTTTTGATATACAAAGATACCTTGCTAAATCCCAAATTTAACTAAATAATAGGAATATACTGTTAGATGAAAGGCTGACGAATATGATCGTATATGAAGCTACTAAACAAGAGTTCCTTGAAGACGTTTTTCATGATGAATTGGTTAATAATATATGCAGCAATTACACGTCGAAGATTGGAAAGATTAATGAGCGGGAGGTTCGCTCTTGGGATAATTCGATGCAGTACATGTATCGTGTGCTTAGTGATCAAGATATTCCTAGTGACGCTGGAGTGGCGATTGAGTTTAAGATTCCGCATACGTCGCGACGGGTGGATTTTCTGATCTCTGGGAAGGATGGAGAGAAGAATTCCATTGTGATTGTAGAGCTGAAACAGTGGGAGTCCGTTGAGGTGATCAGGGGGAAGGAAGCGATCGTAAAGACGGCGATGAATCGAGGGCTGGTGGAGACGACTCATCCGTCCTATCAGGCTTGGTCGTATGCATCTCTCATCAAGGACTATAATGAGAATGCCCAAAACGCGGAGATGGAGCTGTATCCTTGTGCGTATTTACATAATTATTTGAATCAAGGGGAAGAAGATCCCCTGACAGATCCGGTCTATGATTATTATATAGATCAGGCTCCAGTCTTTGTGAAGGGTCAGGCGAAGAAGCTCCGGGACTTCATCAAGGGTTATATTCAGGTTGGGGATAACAAGGAGAACCTTTATAAAATAGAGAATGGTCGCATCCGGCCATCAAAGTCACTTCAGGATTCGTTAAATCAAATGCTGAAGGGAAACGAAGAGTTTGTGATGATTGATGATCAGAAAGTGGTGTATGAGGAAGCTATTCATTTGGCAAAAGAAGCTCTTCGCACAAATACAAAGCAGGTCCTGGTCGTTCAGGGTGGTCCAGGTACTGGGAAATCGGTTCTCGCTATCAATCTATTGGTCCACCTTACCAATCTCAGCATGGTCTGTCAGTATGTTACCAAGAACGCGGCACCTCGAAACATTTACTCTACTAAGCTGAAAAAAGATTTTAAGAAGGGACATATTGATAATTTGTTTAAAGGATCCGGAAGCTACATTGATGCTCCTAGGGATCAGTTCGATGCGCTAATCGTGGATGAAGCCCATAGACTGAATCTGAAGTCAGGGATGTTTCAGCACCTCGGTGAAAATCAAACAATGGAAATCATAGAAGCCTCGAAGTTTTCCATCTTCTTCATAGATGAAAGACAGCGAGTTACGTTAAAGGATAAGGGAAATCTTAAAGAAATTGAACGATTTGCGAAAGAAAATAATGCGCCGGTTACGATTATGAACATTGAATCTCAATTTCGCTGCAGTGGCTCCGATGGTTACTTAGCATGGCTCGATGACGTTCTTCAGATTAGAACAACAGCAAATGCTCATTATATCGGTAGTCAGTATGATTTTCGGGTTTTCAATGATCCGAATGAACTGAGAAACGAAATTGAGAGGAAAAATGCCAACAACAAATCCCGAATGGTTGCAGGCTACTGCTGGAACTGGGACAAAGAGGGGAAGAGTAATACGGACTATCATGACATTGTTCTTGATAAATATGACTTCAAGATGAGCTGGAACCTCGATAACTCAGCCACCTGGGCCATTGATGAGGATTCTATTAAAGAAGCTGGCTGTATCCATACGTGTCAAGGTCTGGAGTTTGAATACGTAGGGGTGATCATAGGTGATGACATGAGATATGAAGCCGGCAAGGTGATTACAGATCACACTGAAAGAGCTAAGACCGATTCTTCATTGAAGGGAATAAAGAAAATGCTGAAGGAAGATCCAGAGAAAGCTGAGAAGGTGGCGGATGAGATCATACGGAACACGTATCGGACGTTGATGACTCGTGGCCAAAAGGGGTGCTATGTGTATTGTACAGATCCTGAGCTTGGAGAGTATTTTAGAGAGCGGTTTGAAGAGAGTAGTCAGGATTATGATGGGAATGAGTTTTTTAGAGGTGGAAGTATGGTTGCTGAGGGGAAAGCGGATTATTAATTAAGTTTGATAACTACATCTATTGGAGGAATGTTTAATGCCTACATATAACAAACTAGTTCGGGATAGGATACCAGAAATCATAGAAGCAACAGGAAAGGCTTTTACAACAAGAATTCTTTCCGAAGAGGAGTATCTAATTGAATTGAAGAAAAAGAGCTTTGAAGAATTAGAGGAATACCACGATGCAGAAACCAGGGAAGAGGTAATAGAAGAATTGGCTGATCTGATGGAGATTGTTCATGCGTTTGGCAATTCTCATAATGCATCTTTAGATGAAATTGAAGCCAAACGGCGTGAGAAAGCTGAAAAAAGAGGCGGGTTCGATAAAAGGATTTTCTTGAACGAAGTAGCGGATTGAGTTAAAAAGGATGAGACCCAATGAGTCATAAGCTAAAAGTAGGAGAGTTAAGAGAGACATACTTAACGGATGAAGAGATCTGGAGGGGTTTCACAATCATCCTTTCAAGCAAATCAGTAAAGTCATCTACCTATAAATATGCTCTAATCAAAGCACTGATTGAAAATTTATATCAAATAGATGAGGATTTCAAAGTTACTTATGACCAACTAGCATACACATTTACAAAAGTGTATTGGAATTTAATCATCCATCACAACTTAATAAATCAAAATAGTGGGAAAACGGCAAGAGTGGTATCGATTATAAAAGAAGAACAGAGCAAGAATTCAATTCCATCAGAAATGATCTTTGATAAAATTCCTGATTCCCTACAATTAAAGTTAGTCAGTAAAATTAAAGCAACTATGAAGATAAATGTATTCGGGGCATTATATGGTGATACAAGGGGACAATTTTATGCCTTTGATCACAAAACGGAACTGTTAAGGTTCAATCCAGCTGTCCATGCTTTCATGTTGAACTATCAAAGACTCATTACGAATCTTACAAATTATCATATGGCCGCAATGATTGAGCAACTTAATGACGTCCCTAGCATTAACTATCTTTTAGGGAAGGTAGAAAGTATTGCTAAGAGATCTTCGCTTAGACCTTTTGAGGATATACTTTTATCACATTTTTCAGCACAGTGTTATTATTGTAATAAGGCACTGACTGGACAAAAGAGAGAAACACACGTTGATCACTTTATTCCGTGGTCATTTGTACAATCGGATCATATATGGAACCTTGTTTTGGCATGCAATAAGTGCAATAGCTCAAAAAGTGATAAGCTCCCTGAAAGAGGTTTTCTGGAGGGGATAATAGAACGTAATGAAGAGTTATTGTACACAGTAAATAATGACCAGTTGAATAAGCAGATGCAGAATTATTATCCGAAGAAATTGATTATGCTTTATGATTACTCTGTTAAAAATGGATTTGATGCAATTTGGGCCCCTTGATCAAAATTACAGCAGAGTTATTTAGATAGAGTTTAGATTTTAATGCTTTAAGTTATTTGACATTATTGTAGGTGTTTAATTTCTTATGTTACTCTATTCTTATAATATCTCCTTAAGGAGGAACATATGAAAAAGAACATACATGTTGTGGGGGCAGTCATATTTAGATATAATAAAATCCTCTGCGCACAAAGAGGTACAAAAAAATCTTTGCCATTATTGTGGGAGTTCCCAGGCGGAAAGATTGAAAAAGGTGAAAAGCCTGAAGAAGCTTTAAAAAGAGAAATCCATGAGGAAATGCACTGTTCGATTGAAATTGGTGAGAAGATTGAACATACCGTTCATGAGTATGATTTTGGGATTGTTCATTTGACTACCTATCATTGCAAGCTGATTGAAGGAGAACCAGTCTTAACTGAACACTCAGCCATTAAGTGGTTATTACCTGATGAGTTAGATACTCTTGAATGGGCACCAGCAGATATCCCTGCCATTGAAAAAATAGAAAAAGTATATGCATAACTAAAAAGCTATCCATTCTTTGGGTAGCTTTTCTTAATGGATACGGTTTACAGTATTGGAAATAAGGATTACACTTTTACTATCATACTGGAAATGAATGGAGATCTTAATGGCAAACTTTGTTGAAAACTTAACCGACTCAATTTATAAGGGTTTTATTAATCATGCACACGGGAAATCTACACGATACAAACCACAGTTGTTGATCAATAATGCGAAGTATAATAAGAATATTCTCTCTACCATTCTTGAAGAATTAAGTCATTGTGAGGATTTCTTTTTCTCGGTGGCTTTTATCACGGAAAGTGGTTTAGCTACGTTAAAGGCACTTCTTTGGGATCTTAAACAAAAGGGGATGAAAGGGAGAATTCTTACATCTACTTTTCTTCAATTTAATCAGCCCAACGTATTCCGAGAGCTCATGAAAATTTCTAATGTTGAAGTGAAATTAACCAACGTAAAGGGTTTTCATGCCAAAGGGTACATATTTAAACATAGTACTCATTATTCCTTGATTGTCGGTAGCTCAAATTTAACTGCACAGGCTTTAAAAGCAAATTATGAATGGAATGTAAAATTGAATTCACATGAAAATGGAGAGATCATTCATCACTTTATTGATCAGTTTGAAGAAGTATGGGGTGAAGCGATCGACCTGAATCCTGAATGGATTGAGGAGTATGAGAGAACATATCAGGCGTCAAACCTGCCAAACATCCAGAATGTGATTGAGCACCCTGTACAATACCAGCTTAACTCTTTGAAGGATGCAGTAGAGATTGTTCCTAATCAAATGCAGGAAGCTGCCTTACAAAGTATTCAAAGAGTGAGAGCAGAAGGCAAAAACAAGTCATTGGTTATTTCAGCTACTGGTACAGGTAAAACCTATTTATCTGCCTTTGATGTAAGAAGATTTGCACCAAAGAAAATGCTATTTATTGTTCATCGGGAACAAATTTTACAAAAGGCGAAATCAGATTTCCAAAAGGTATTAGGTGGCATCGATCGAGATTTCGGAATCCTATCAGGACGTTCCAAGCAAAGTGAAGCGAGGTATCTTTTTGCCACGATCCAGACATTGTCTAAAGACCATGTACTGAATCAATTTAATCCTGCTGAATTCGATTATGTATTAGTTGATGAAGTACATAAAGCCGGGGCTGATTCCTATGTAAAAGTCATGAATTACTTCAGACCTAAATTCTTAATGGGGATGACAGCTACTCCAGAGAGAACAGACGACTTCAACATCTATTCCTTATTTGATTACAATATCGCTTATGAAATTCGTTTGCAAGAAGCGCTTGAAGAGGAAATGCTATGTCCCTTTCACTATTTTGGCGTAACTGATTATGAATTCAACGGTGAGTTATTAGATGAAACAACTGCTTTAGCCAAACTTGTTACAGATGAGAGAGTTGAACATATCTTAGAGAAGATTGAGTACTACGGTCATTCGGGCAATAAGGTAAGAGGGTTAATGTTCTGTAGCAGAAAAGAGGAAGCAATCGAGCTTTCGAAAGTCATGAATGAGAGAGGACTAAAGACAGTAGCCTTATTAGGGAGTCATTCACAAGAGGATAGAATAAGTAGGGTTAATGAATTAGAAAATGGACAATTAGATTATATCATTACGGTGGATATCTTTAATGAAGGTGTCGACATCCCAAGTATCAATCAAGTCGTCATGCTAAGACAAACGCAATCAAGTATTATCTTTATCCAGCAGTTAGGACGTGGACTTAGAAAGCATGACAGTAAAGAGTATGTAACGGTCATCGACTTCATTGGGAACTATAAGAATAACTACCTGATCCCAGTCGCGTTATCCGGTGATCGGTCTCAGAATAAAGATAATATTCGCCGTTATACCAAGGGTACTTGCTATATCAAGGGTGTATCCACGATTAATTTTGAAGAGATTGCTAAAAAGCAAATCTTTAAGTCAATCAATGATACAAAGCTAACGTCCTTTAAGATATTAAGAGACGCTTATGTTGAATTGAAAAATAAAATTGGCCGAGTTCCATATCTGTATGATTTTGTTTCCTATAATTCTATTGATCCTTGTGTAATCGTGAGTGAAGGTAAAATAACAAATTACAACATATTCTTGGGGAAAATAAACGAAGAAGTACCATCTTTGTCTAAGTATGAAAATGAAGTGTTAACGATGCTTTCTCAAGAGATATTAAATGGTAAAAGAAAACATGAGGTTGTTTTATTAAAGATGTTACTACAAAAAAGAGAAGTCCCACGAGATGAGTATGTTTTGGCATTGTCTTCTGCAGGGTGTATAACAGATACAGAAACTTTGACAGCTGTAGAGCGAGTATTGGATTTGTCATTCTTTACTAAAGGAGCAATAAAGAAATATGGTGAAGAAGCAATTGTGGTGAAAGAGGAAGAGCGCTATCGGTTTAATAATCGGATAGTTGAAAGTCTTGTCCGTAATGAATACTACAAGTCATTGGTAAAAGATTTGTTAAGAACGGCAGAACAAAAAAATTGTGCTTATGATTCTTCAAATTCACTAACTTTGTACCAAAAATATTCTCGTAAAGATGCATGTAAATTATTAAATTGGTCAAAGGATGAAACCTCCACCCTGTATGGATATAAGACTAAACATGGGACTTGTCCGCTTTTTGTTACATATCATAAGAGTGAGGAAATAGATGGAACTATTAATTATCAAGATGAGTTTTTGAGTCAAGAAGTCTTTAGGTGGTATTCAAAAAGAAATAGAAAATTAACATCTAAGGAAGTCCAAAAAATTATTAATGCAGAACAATTAGGAATAGATCTACATCTCTTTGTTAAGAAAGATGATGGCGAGGGAAATGACTTTTATTATATTGGTAAGGTTATAACTGAAATGAATAGTGAGGAACAAACGATTATGTTAGATAAGAATGGCAAGAAATTGCCGATTGTTAGAATGAATATGTTGTTGGAGCAAGAAGTAGAGAGTTCTTTATATAATTATTTAATAGAAGAGTAAGTAAGTTCAAATTAAGGAGTTTACTATAAGGAGAGTTTATTTAAGTTCCGCGGAAAGACATAAGATTTTAAAAAGTTTATCGAACAATCAAAAAGAATCTTTGTGCTCTGCAATTAGCTTAAGACATATGTTATAAGTGAACCAAAAAGATGGCAACGGTCGAACAATCGCTTGCCTGTAGTCATCTAGCACCAAATGAAAAGTTCTCTGGTGAAGATATGGCAGTAACTAGATATAATCGATTATCCTATGAACTATTGAATCAAGAATGTTGGGGCATCCTAACTCTTACATAGTCAATACCGGAACACTTAGGATGAACCGTTCTGAGAAAGAAACAAATGATTATGGGACTTTCCGACTTAGACAATTGAAAGATGATAAATTTAAGCATTCTGTTATAGGATGCTTTTTATATATGGAAAATATTTTTTTTAGTGATTTCCTTGTAATATGAAATTGAAATTGGTGAAGATGATGTGGTTGAGAGAAGGTACCATCCAAATATTTGGATGGTACCTTCAGTTGTTGAAAAGCTAAATAGTAAATAAATTTGTAGTCAATAATTATTAGATTCCACTTTGCTGCCAAAGCTTACATATACTATTGATTCCTAACCAATGATCTTTTATTTCATAAAGAAATTTACGGCCAAAATAAGAAAAAGGAATAATTTGTTTTGGCCGTGGAACAATTTACTTAGAAAGGAGGTCAAAATGACTAATTATTTAAGTTTTGAACCATTAATTCAGATGGGAATCAAGCAAATAAAATGTAAATCGTTGTCAGAGGCCGAAATTATTGAAGAATCACGCAAAATTGTGGATCGGATAGCGGCATTTATGGAAGATAGCATTCCGGAACTTTTAATCAAGAATCCGGGGCTGTCTACTCATATTAAAAATACGATCCAAGAACAAATTAACACCTCGCAAGAAAATGCCACCACTATGGTCTGTGATGAATGGAAAACTATCGCGGTAGAGGATTTCAAGGAAAAGTGGAAGCGATTTGAAGCATTTATTAATGTGCTAGACAGTGAGGGGCTGCCTGACAAGGTTTTAGAAACCCTAAAGGTTGACACGAACAATGTGTTGAAATACCTGCCTGAGGTTTGGAAAGAACAAGTGTTTAAGGTGTTTGGTATGGTAGTCGGGTTAGTCCAAAGTGGTAAGACCAATCATATGATGGGACTAACGAATAAACTATTTGATCTTTCAACAGATTTTATAGTGATACTAGCAGGTGCCACCAATACTTTACGAAACCAGACTCAGGGGCGGGGAGAAAGACATGTGACAGGGTATAACTCGAGTCTAAAACGTTTTAATCAATTGTACAAGTATTTGGAAAACAATCAAGTGGAAGCGGTTATTAGTGGAACAGCCCAAGATTTAATTGATTTCACAAAAGGAAAGCCGCTTGTCTTACAAAGTGGAGACTTTTCTACATATTGGTCCCATGTAACGCGCTACGAACCGGGGAAAAAGTACCTTTTTATTATTAAAAAACTTCCAAACGTGCTTCAAACGCTTACTGGCTGGTTTAAGTCCCAAGAGTTTTTCCATAAACCATCAAAAAGGTGCCGTAAAGTTACATTAGTGGTTATGGATGATGAGTGTGATTACTATAGCCTCAATACAAAGGATAATGGTGAAACAACCGAAACAAATCGAGGTATAAGGGAGCTTCTGGATTTGTTTGATCGAAGTATTTATATTGGCTATACCGCGACCCCATTTGCCAATATTTTTATTTCGAACAACCCACCTGATCGGAATCTAGTAGAATTCGATCTATTTCCAAGGCATTTTATCCAATGCATAAGTCCACCTACCAACTATATTGGGTACACTCATTTCTTTGGAACACCTAAATCCAAGGCAGGCTTATTGCCTTACATTGAAGAAATCGAAGAATACGATGGTGACGAGATCGAGTATTTTGGGCTAAAGGGTGAGATGTTATCCATTCCGCCTAGCTTAAAGAGGGCGCTGCACCAATTTTTATTTAACGGTGGTGTCAGTGTCCTTCGTGGCTATGAAAACAATCATCATACGATGCTGGTTCACACAAACGTTAGGAAAAACCCGCATAAAAGTGTTGTAAAGCTATTAAACCAGTATCTAGATGAATTGGTTATAGACGTTAGTAATAGTTCTGGAAGAGCTGCTCAATTTTGGGAGGCAATAAAGGATACTTATGCACAGTCTATAAAAAAGAACCAAAAGGTAAATAAGTACCAAGAACAGCACGGATTACAAAATTATGACTTGGGCTTTTCGAACCATGAAATCATGGATGCCGTAAAAGAGTATTTGGTTAGCAGACGTGCTAAGGTTGTCATGGTTAATTCTGATAGCACGGATGTTTTAAATTATGACTTATATCCAGAGGGTCTTCATGTAATAGCTGTTGGAGGAACTATTTTATCAAGGGGTTATACCTTAAAAGGTTTATCTGTCAGTTACTTTACAAGACAAAGTTCCCAGGCTGATTTAATGCTTCAATGCTGCAGATGGTTTGGCTACCACGAAATGTATAAGGATCTTATTAGATTATTTACAACCAAGACAGTATTACATGTGATGTGTTATGCAACGGGTATTACTATGCAACTATTTGAGCAGTTTCATCAAATGTGTAGCCAGGGCAAAACTCCGCTCCAATATGGATTTGCAATTGAAGAAACAAGAGGGATTTTGCCGACTGCACGCAACAAAATGCTACACAGTACATCTACCCGCGGAAATCTAAACATACGAGCAGATTACGACGACGCGATATTCCCTCTGGATAATGAAAGCTTAAAGGCTCGTAAGGAAAGAGTGGATATCCTTATAAATGAGCTTGGGAAGCCAGAAAAACAAGACGGTGTATATCTATATCGTGAAGTACGCGTTAAAACATTTTCTAAATGGATAGATCAATGGCCTAATATCGGAAACAATCGTAGTTTACCCGGAGAGCAGCTGGCTATGAGATTAAAAGCTCTCCATGAGAGTGGTCAGTTGAGTAGTATTGATGTTGGTATAGTCACTATGAAAAAAAATGGTGCAAGTGAAAGTATTTCTTTTGCGAATCAGATAGATGTGGTACCTGCAGAACGAAAAGAATTAACATTCAGCCTAGAAACGGGCATATTTGAATTGTCAAGGGGACGGGCTGTAACTGTGCGACATTATCAATACGGTTTAACTGACAAGGAAATCAAAATAGTTGAAGAGCGAAGTGGCACCTCCTTCCAGGATAGGGCCACGCCAGAATCAAAAGTGGTAAGTAAGGTAAGGTGGGAAAGTGCATCAGGGCCGAGAGCTTTATTCTTGATATACGTTTTTGATATGGAGAGCATTAATAAAACGCTTAGAAAAAAACACGGCATCCAGGGAATTGATACCCCAGCAATTGGTTATCATTTGCTTTTGCCGAAGCCGAACAATCGTGCTGATCAGCGTGTGAATCAAGTGTATCGAGAAAAATATCAACAGATTTTTAATGCTCTTCGAAATGACTCGAATGTAAGGAAGGATATCTTAAATGAAAATGGAACTGAGTCATCTACTGGATGAGGTAAAAGGAGATGGGCGCCGTATTTATTACCGGAAGATTCCCGGCGTACCTGTCCATGTTTTGATAGGCGATGGAGCCACCTATGTTTTTATCCAATTTACGTTCGGAAAGGAATACAAATTTCCTGTTATATCTTGTAAAGGGATAAAATCTAAAATCGACATTCATACTTTCACGCTTATGTCTTCCTATCAGGACAGTGATCTGTTGCTTAGTCTAGCAGCAGATCTTTTACAACCCAATAATCGAACCCTATTTGAAGATTATCAGGAAGAAAGGTATGTGGTATGGCTGCTTCATCAGTTGTTGCGCTGGGTTTCTTATTATCGGAGTAATTCTGATGAGGTTATGGGCAAGGAAAAACAGCTTGGGCTCCTTGGTGAATTGAAAACGCTTTTAAAATACCTGCAAGAAGGTAAATACCTTTCCTGTTGGAGGGGACCATACGGAGACCATCATGATTTTCATTGTGAAAGCTATCATCGAGAAGTGAAATCTCGTCTAGTCACCTCAAAGGAAGTAATTAAAATAAATGGAGTGGAGCAACTTCATTATTATGGTGAACTGTTTTTATCTGTATTACACTTCATTGAGCACGACAAAGGTGAATCTTTATATGATTTGATTGATCAAATTACACCATTATTGTCAGTGGATGAGTTACATGAATTTTATGATTTGCTATCCTATGTGGGAGAATTGCCTTCTGAAGAAACTAGCCATCGGTTCATGCTTTTAACAGAAGACGTATATTCGGTTCAAGAAGGATTTCCGCGTCAGCCGATTGTTAGTGGGCCAATGGAGTTAACATACAAATTACCATTAATGGTTCTTAGTGAACATTTAATTGAACACATTGAGATAGAGAAAAACATCAGTTAGTTAGTCTAATGGGTATTATCGGTTCTTCCGAACTAGATCTTATTGGAATCAATCTAAGCCAGTGGGATGCCTGGCTTAGATTGATTTTTGAAAATTATTCCTATTAATTAATTCTCCAAGTACCAATACATCTAGCCTGTGTTGCAATCGTTCGACAGGTCGTTTTCTCTTCAGCATATGTAGGTCATAATAGGGATCACAATCAATTTCTTTATCGAAAAGGCATCAGAACATATGATGTGAACACAGGCCACAGCATGATTCTGGTAGGAGGTGTTTTCCTCATTAAGCTATTATCCAATATTCCAATCTCCTTTTCAAAATCCTTACGTACATAAACCACATAATATTCTCGTTATAATAGGCACTGTACCCCAAAATGGAGCTGATGTTATTCAAGGCAGAAATAAAACTGTAAAGATCACACCCATCATTCCAATGAGTTAAAAGAAGTGAAATTTCCAAAAAAATAAATTTATGATGATGAGCTAATAATATCCTTCATCAGAAAGCTTGATATAAATTTAGTTCTGCGTTTTAACAATTTCATATACTCGCCTTTAAACATTCGGACCCCACCCGAATGTTTTTTTATAAAAAAGTATCCAAAGGGTGTCCCTTTCATTCCTATCCCCTTATATAAAGGGTGAAACCAAAACGAATCAGGAGTGATAAAGATGAATGGATGGAGAAAGTTGGAGCAGGAAATTTTGGATCTGGAGACGTTTCATCACACGGAGGATCTTCGTTTGTATGTGTGGATTCTGTTGAATGCCACGTATCAGGGCGGGGTTCAGGTTGGGGGTGTGGTCCTTGGGGAGAGGCAGTATATCCGCTCGCTTCGGAAGCTGCGGGAGGATCTGTGGTTTTACAATGGAAAGAAGATCGATGAGTATTCAAATTCGCGGATTCAGCGTTCGATTAAGCGGTTGGAGGAGTGTGGCTGGTTGAAGGCGGAGAAGTTTCAGCATGGGTACGTGTTTACTCTCAGGCCGACGAAGGATTTCACTTGCGGGGAGTATTTGAGTTGGATGGGGATGTCTGGGGAAGAGGATGGGAGTGATGATTCCGGTGGTGATCAGCCTGATGATGGGGCTGGTTCCGGCGTGTCTTCGTGCGGCGGAAAGGATGTGAATCGGGTCTGGAAAGAACCTGCAAACAGACTTAAGAACTTAGAGAACGAAGAGATAGAGAACACCACCAACCTTAACGGCACTAAAGATGTAGAGAGGCTGCAGGCGCTGATCGGACATTTCGTCGGCAGGAGGGGACGAGGGTTTCTGTTGACGCCGATGGATTATGTAGCGATGGAGCGGATCAGCTTAAGCGAGTTGTCGACGGAGGAGCTGATTGTGTTCATGGATGAACAGTTTGACAAGCAGGAGAGCATCAATCCGAAGCTGACGATCAACAGCCCGCGGTATTTGGAGAAGGCCCTTGAGGCGTACATTTCTCCTCGGGAATCCATGCAGCACATCGATGACCTGCTGGATGGGCTTGAGGAGATTTCGGAGGCATGACGATTGATGAGTTCGGGGAGCTGTTGAAGATGATCCAGGGAGCTTATCCTCAGCGGCTGCTCACTCGTGAGACGGCGAATATCTGGTTTCAGCACCTGAAGAACTGTGATTATCACGTGGTGAAGAGGCGGATCGAAGCCCATATTAAAGAGAGTCCGCACCTACCGAAGATTTCTGATCTGTATGAACCGCCGGTGGAGGAAACGGCAATACTAGAAACCATGGCAGTATGAGGAGATTGTCCTAAAGTATTACGAGCTGAGCCTTATCAAGAATTCGGCCCATCACTTCCTGAACGACTATACCCCGGAATCGGCACAGGACCTGTACAAAGCACTCATCGACATGCATACGAACACGATAAGAGAAGAAGAAACAAAGGACGAGATCATCATGGATCTCTATGAATCTCTTTACATGGAGAGGGACGGACTTCCTGTTGTCTCGACGGGATTCGAGAGTCTGAATGCCCTGACGGGAGGGTGGAAGGAAGGGGAGCTCATCATCTTAGCGGCAAGACCCTCCATGGGGAAGACCGCCTTTGCCATCCAGCTTGCATGGGAATGCACGAGGGAGAAGGGGGTGAGCATGGTGTTTTCCCTTGAAATGAGCTCGAGGCAAATCATGCAGAGACTACTTTCAAGTTTGACGGATATTAACATGATGAAATGGCAGAATCCCTATAAATACCTGAACAAGGAAGAGATGGTGAGGATGCACGGAGCGATGAACGCCGTGTATAAAGCGAAGCTCGAACTGTCTCAGAATGGGATGATCACCCTGCCCGAGATCAGACAGCGGATCATGAATCTGAAGCGGGAATACCCGACGGAGCCGTTTCTCGTGGTGATTGATTACCTGCAGCTGATCACGGTGAAGGAGCGGTTTGACCGCCATGACCTTGCCATCGGGCATATTACGAAGCAGCTGAAGGGGATGGCGAAGGAGTTTGGAATTCCGGTTATTCTGTTGTCCCAGTTATCGCGGGGAGTCGAGTCCAGGGATGATAAACGGCCGAGGCTGTCGGATCTCCGTGACTCAGGGAACATCGAACAGGATGCGGATGTGGTGTTGTTTCTGTACCGGGATGACTATTACTATCCCGATTCCAAGAACGGGCAGGAGGTAGAAGTGAAGATTGCCAAGAACCGGAATGGACCGGTTGGGACAGTGAAGCTGGAGTTTGTGAGGGAGTTTGGGCGATTTCGGAGTAGTGGGACATTGGGGACAGGTACGTTGTCCCGCAATGGAAGATGAGCCAAGGGAAAGGTTCAGTGTTAGACGATGAAAAGGGGAGGGACTGGGATGTTGGTGACAGAGTATGCGAAGAACGTGTCAGAGTTTCAGATTGATAGTTTGAAGGTGTATGGGGTGGTATTGGGGCTCTTGGATCACGACCGATCCAGACGGGAGGATGGGTATGCATTCATCAGCTATAGGGAGATGTGGGAGGGGTGTAAGGAAGCAGGGGTTTTATCAGGGTATGAAGTGCAATTTGCGGTGATGATGGATATGCTGGGTGTGGTGGAGGCTGGGGGATTGATTGGGAGGGAGAGGGTTAGTGGGGGGAGTTGGATTACAATGACAGTTAAAGAATTCTAATGAATTATATGCAATTGAAATAAATGATTACTTGTAGAATATCAAATTCTATTTATTGGTAATTCGAGATTTGAATACAATGAACTCTCCAGAAAGCAATTAGATCTGTCCCTGTTTGAAAACTGAGTTAAAATGACTATTAAACTTCCAAAAATCTTCTGTTACCATTAAATTACAATATTGTGAGTGAATACATGCAGATTAATGAGTACATTGATCATAAGATAGCTGAAAATCCAGATTATATCGTGAACCTTAATGAAATACTGGTAGAACTGGGATTGGAAGACGCTGGTTCATTAGTGGAGTTCAATGATGATGCGAATGTAAAAGCGAACATGGCGATTGCCAATATTGGTTCTATATACTTTAGAAATCCAAGTCATACTTCAAGTTATTTTAATGCTGAATTGTTCTTATCTACTATCGGTCTGGATCCTCTAGATCTGGTATTCGGAACAGTATTTTCTTATTCGAATGTATCGGGTGCTCCAGGGAGCTACGTCCTGACAGGCAGTGATGAATGGGAGCAGAGATCAGCAAGAATAGGAGTTACTTCCATCGGGACTTATAGTACTAGACATTATGGATATGGCGGGAAGCTTCAAGCGGTAGCTACTATCCATGATGGAGGAAAGACTGTCGTCCCATCACCGGCAGACGTGATTTATACACCATAAAACACGAAGAGGAGGGGGGTTCCCCTTTTCTTTTATTTAAAGAGAGTGATCGAACTGTGAGAAAATCAACCAATGAGCTAACGCTCTTACTTATGTCTTTATTAATCATTCCTTATGTTGTACAAGGAGTGATGGAAAGCGGATTTGGCTTTATTAGCAATTTTCTATTACTCATAATGATTTTTGTTGTTTGTTTTATATTTGCCAAGCTTCTTTCAGCCCTTATTTACCCTTTTATCTTTGCCTATTTTTCAAAAAAGGGCTCTACATACGCTCAAATATATATATCTTCCATGATCGTACTCTTTCTATTTATAGTGGCTCTCTTTATTGTGGAACAGAAAAATTTTTTACATGTGTTCGATACGATACTGATTCTGATCGTCCAAATTTTACTGACGTTTACCGCTTATTATTTTTATATTAAAGGGTTACTTTTGAAGTAATGTACAGGAGGGATCTTCATGCTTTTACAATCTGCTCAATTTGACTTTCATAATAGTTCTTTTATCATCGGAGAACCGTGGACTCTACTCTTGGCAGTTGGAGGGGGCATGCTCATAGGGTTTATGTTAATTTTCGCAGCACGAAGGAATAGGGGTTTGCGTAAGTAGGTGTTTATCATTTAAAGGGAATACCTCACTCTACTAAAGGTGAGATACCTCCCTTTAGAACATAATCATGATTACATATATTTATCTTGAAATAGCTTGTACGAACTCTGTTGAGAAAGAAATGTTAATGGGATAAACTCCTGCCCTTGATCATTAAATATTAAAGCACCCTTTTATGGGGTGCTTTTTTGTGGCTTGAGAGGGTTAGGAGGTGAGGAGTGTGGGCTTATTTAAGGAGCAGGAAAACCGTCCCCGTGCTTCCTTCGGTACACCTATCAAGAAGGGTTATGCCACTTTCACATGGAATACTAGATAATAGAAAACCTAAAAATCCTTCCCTGATCATATGAGATTTTCACATGCTGCCAAACGGCCTGAAAAGGAAGCCATCCACATCGAACCCTGCCCCAACCACATTCCACGTTTTTTATTACATGAAATGAGGGTATAAGAAAAGGGCAAAGGATACAGACTTGATATATTGGAAAAAAGCACTGGCACAAGGCCAAGCGGATATTGAAAGTGTCTTAGATAACCATACATACCCCAAACAAGATTTCGGAACAGGAGGAACGATAACCATTGAAAAATAAAACAGTACTGATCATTGGAGGCGGACTCGGCGGGGTGTCGGCGGCCATTACACTGGCACAGGCGGGATACGATGTCTCCTTATATGAAAAAAACGATCACATTGGAGGGAAGTTGAACCGGCTGGAAAAAGACGGCTTTGGGTTTGATCTTGGCCCGTCCATTTTGACCATGCCCCAGATCTTTGAGAAATTGTTTGCGGCCAGCGGAAAGTCCATGAAGGATTATGTCCAGATTGAAAGGCTGGATCATCAATGGCGTTCCTTCTTCCCTGATGGAAATGTCATAGACTTGTATGAAGATGTGAACGACATGCGAGAGAAGAACCACTCTCTCAGTGAAAAGGACATTCGTGAATATCAACGTCTTCTGGAGCATTCGAAGACTCATTATGATATGACGGATAAAACCTTATTTAAAGGAGCGGATACGGCAGGAGGGATCGTCAAGCAGGCGGGACTGTTCAGTGTCTTGAAGAACATTGACCTGATGTCCACAGTGCATAAATCCCTCGATAAGCGGATCAGTCATGAGCAGTTTCGCGATATGCTCTCCTATTTTATCAAGTATGTGGGTTCGTCCCCTTACGATGCGCCGGCCGTAATGAATATGATGATCTACATGCAGCATGACCAGGGAGCATGGTACGTTCCCGGCGGGTTGCATAAGCTCGGGGACGGTCTTGTGAAGCTGGCGGAAGAAGTGGGGGTGACCTTCCACCTAGGACAGCAGATCGTCAAACTTGAAAAGAAGGATGGCGACATTACCGGAGCCCTTTTAGAAGACGGGACACGGGTGACGGCGGATCATTATGTTTCCAATATGGAAGTCATCCCGGTGTACGAGCGATTACTGGAGGAAGACAGCGATTATATCCATACATTAAAAAAGAAATTCGAACCGGCGAGTTCCGGTCTCGTCATGCATCTCGGTGTGAAGAAGAGCTATCCGCAGCTGCGCCATCATAATTTCTTTTTCGCCGAAAATATGAAGGAGCAAATGGACTCGATCTTCCACCGCCATGAACTGCCGGATGATCCGGTCATTTATCTCGTCAATGTCAATAAGACCGATCCGACACAGGCCCCTGAAGGACATGAAAATATCAAGGTGCTGCCTCATATTCCGTTTATCCGGGATGAGAATCCGTATACGCAAAAGGACTATGAACAATTCGCTGAACGGGTCCTGATCAAATTGGAGAAAATGGGCCTCGATGGCTTGCGTGACAACATTGTCACAAGGGACATGTGGACACCGGAAGATATCAGGCGCACGTATGGTTCTGACCGTGGTGCGATTTATGGGACGGTGTCAGACAGTAAGAAGAATAAAGGCTTGAAGCATCCGAAACAGAGTGAACGCTATGACAATCTCTATTTTGTCGGGGGGACGGTGAACCCCGGAGGAGGAATGCCCATGGTGACCTTAAGCGGACAGCTTGTCGGCGAGAAAATTATGGAGAGGGATTCTGGATAACAAAGGGGTGATGTCATGATCGTCACACTTCCTGACCATTGGATCATATTCATTGATGTGCTTGCCTGGACGTTCTTTCATCTCTTCATTTCAAGCATGTGCTTGAAACTGCCGTTGACGTGGTTTCTGAAAGACCATTACTGGTTTCGGACGTTCCCTTTTGAACAGTCCGGGGCATTGTGGCAGCGTTTATTCCGGGTGAAATCGTGGAAGGGTTTGATTCTGGATGGCACGATCTTTTTCAAAAAGGGATACAGTAAAAAGGGTTTGCATGGCACGAAGACGAGGGACTTGATCGTATTCGCGGCAGAAACGAAACGTGCGGAATTAACTCATTGGCTCTCCATTCTTCCTGCTCCCCTGTTCTTCCTATGGAATCCCGTATGGGCAGGATGGGTGATGGTCCTGTATGCCGTGGTCTTCAACCTTCCGATTATCGTTGTGCAACGGTACAATCGCGGGCGTATATCGGCTATTACGTCAGGCGGTGGGAAGAAATGAAGCAGGCTATTGTAAGGAAATGCCTAAAGGGTGAACGGGGATTGTCACGTTTGTGAGTTTAGAGGGAGGAGGCAGGTTACATGACAGCTTCAGAAGTGATTAATCTGATCCTGGGTTTCCTCGGGATTATCTTTGGCATGATCATGTTTTGGTCCTTGCCGGTTCCACGTTTCATCTCAAGAAGTACGGCGGGGTTGCCGTTTCTGTCCATCATTATCCCTGCCAGGAATGAAGAAGGCAGGCTCTCCCCGTTATTGCAGTCGTTGCAGGAGCAGCGATTCAAGTCATTTGAAATTCTGTTGGTGGATGACGATTCATCGGATCGAACCGTTGAGGTCGCAGAAAGCTACGGTGTCACGGTCCTGCACAATAACGGGGCAGGGAAATCGTCTGCCTGCTGGCGCGGTGCCAAGGAGGCAAAAGGGAGCTGGCTACTCTTCCTGGATGCCGATACCAGATTCACCAGTGTGGATGGATTACGTAATCTTCTGCATGTCTATCAGGGAAAGGGAGCCAGGGGGATCCTCGCCTTGCAGCCCTATCACACCGTGGAGCGCGTGTATGAGCATCTCTCCATTGTCTTTAACATCATCGTCGTAGTGGGCATGAATCTATTTACCGTCTGGGGATCAAGGTTCAAAGCCGCAGGATCGTTCGGTCCATGTATTCTATGTAATCGAGACGATTACTTTTTATCCGGAGGACATGAAAAAATCGAGGGGGCCATCATGGATGATCTGGCACTGGGAGAGGCCTTTCTTGATCAGCACCTTCCCGTTCGCTGCCTGGGCGGGAGAGGGATCATTTCGTTCCGCATGTATCCGGAAGGCATGGGAAGCCTGATTGAAGGCTGGTGCAAAAGCTTTGCCGTTGGGTCCAAGTCCACTCATCCCGTCGTCATGCTGATGGTCATCCTCTGGATTACCGGAAGTTTAACCAGCGCGTCTTCATTGATCTCTTCGATTATGGAGGAAAGAACCGCCCAGATGATCGTCAATGGGGCATTATATATCCTCTATTCCGTCCAAACAGCATGGTTTGCCCGCAGGGTCGGGGATTTCAGATGGGTGTATTTCCCTTTTCACCCCCTGCTGTTTTTATTCTTTGCGGTGATTTTCCTTTATTCTTTCATCCGGGTGAATATTTTTCATTCTGTGAAATGGAAGGGGCGGAAGATAAAGGTGTGAAGAGCTGAGATTTTCTACCTGAATGGGTGGACCACTTAATAAAGGGATCAGACCCCCGTTGTGCTAAAGGTTTAGCACGACGGGGGTCTGATCTTTTTTTCAGGACGATCGTATTCTCACATTTGGAGAGCATCCTTATTATCTAGTAATCTGCTGTCGTCATTCTTGTGAAGCATGGGGAACGTCCACGTGCTTCATCACTCTTTATAACAACTGGCCCCAAACAAATTGGGGAGGTTACCGTTGTCTACGTAACTACGAGATCCGTCCCTTTTTCAATCCCATCTCAACGATCTCTTAAACTCACTAAACGCTTCCTTCGAGTACTCATCCCCATACGTATGGATCAGTGCTTCTATGTTTTCTTTTTCCTGAATTAAGACTGGATGTACTTCTGTTGTATTGGCTATTTCATAGACAGAATGAAGAAAGTCCACCATTTCTCCTATTAAGAAGGGATTTGTCATTTCATTCCATTCTTTGATCACGACGGGTATGTACTGAAACGCGTCCTCTGAAGTCATATGCGCAGTGATTTCATCAAAAGATTCGCTGAAATACCATTCATTCTGATCGAGATTTTCCTGCCAGTTTATCAATAGTTCGTGTAATGGTTTCATAGAGTTCATCCTTTACTTAAACGTAGGTCAGTTGGTTTCTTCTATTCTGTTCAGATAATGAAAGTCCGTTTCAGAATGCTGTTTCCCCACCTTCTGTTTGTGAAGCTCCGATTCTATTGACCGTTTCCTTTATCTATCACGTCTAAACTCCTTCATGTCCTCTTGAATATCGGATATCAAATTCATGATTTGCTTTTCCATATTGTCCGCTCTTTCATACCATTATAGTGGAAATGAAATAATGATACTACGATGATATTGTCCCGAATGGCAAGCCGAGGGGACAGGTGTGTGAGTCTAGTATAGGATAATGGATAAGAAAAGCAGGGAATAAAAGAGTGTTTTTTTATTTTATAAACTCCACTTACATCTAAAATAATTTAAGCTTTCCTTAAGTATCCTATAAGGTACGTAATGTATCCTCTATCTATGAACCTTTCAACGCTAAACTTATTAATGAATAAGACAAGTGAAGAGGAAACATAGATAGAGAGAAGAAGGAACCATGGAACGTGTCGGCCCCTGGGCCGGCTACAGACAGGTTGATACTATAGTGTAAGAAATCCATTACCAAGATGAGGATGATGATGGTGGAGCAACAAAAAGAGAGATTATCCTTCCTTGGATACTTTCTCGTATTCCCAATCCTCTTTATCACGAGCTTTTTGTTATGGGGCATTGTGATACAAGGAAAGGGTCTATGGACCGTGATGACAGATGCGTTATCGATTATAGGAATCTATTATATCCTGACGAGTAGCATCTTTAGCTTTGTGATGTGGAGATAGGTGAGGGTTGGCACGACATAGATGGGTGCCTGCTTACGAGAGGGCCTATGCTGCGTCATGGTGAGGGGAAGACTAAACAAAACTAAACAAAAGCAAACAAGGAAACACGGGAACGATTCTGTCGTCCCCGTGTTTCCCTTCCAAGCGGTTGAAAGCAATGGCTATTGCCTATTTAGATAATTCTTCATGTCAGATTTCTTTGGATCGATCGTAAATCGATAGATCGGTAATTCCTGGTCGACTTCAGACGGGACATAGCTAAAGCTTACATAACTGTCGACTGATTCCGGCTCAAGTGATAAGGATAGCAGGTTTGTCTGAGGCTGAGCCGTCAAGAATACATAGCTGCCTTTCGGAAAGGTCGTTTCTCCTTTGGATACCTTCGTTTCAACGTCAACCAGCTGTCTGTCTTCATATTCGCCGCGATCTTCCTTCTTCGTGACGGTATAGGATTCGGCAGGGAGGCTTACATCCTTAGGCAGGGTAAAGCCTTTTAATCCTTGATTCTTGAGTTTTTCGGCGATTTCTTTCTGATCTGGCATGAGGAGATAGGCAGTCGGTCTCTCTCTGACTACTGTCGGTTCTGCATCAGTGGAAGAGAAATAGTTGACCGGGATGTCCTCGATGGTACCTGTGGCGATGTCTACCATTTCAAGGGTTTGATCAGAAAGCTCTTTGTTTTCACTGTCGATGATGATAGGATCGTTGTCGTTAGGGAGTAACCCTTTTTTGACGAGATTCATTCTTTCCGACGCCACCAGATATTTGATTTGTCTTGCATGGTCGGCTGTTTGGGTAAGAATTTTTTCATGTGTCGCAATTTGGGCATGTACTCTGCGGGCAAAGTCCTCCCGGCCGATCCCGATTCCCCGGCTTTCTACCAGGAAGGAGAAGGAAGGAGCAAGTCCGAATGCATTGCGCCCGATCCGTGGTTCCGTTGAACCTTCGGTGATCTGGATTTCTCCCTCTTCATTGAGGCCGCTCGTATAATAGGTATCTCCTGAAATTCCTTTAGACTCTAAGTCTGAGAGAACTGGTTCTTGAAACAGGCGGTCCGACATGGTCCTTATTCGTTCAGGAATGTTCAGGTTGCGTCCGGATTGGATCAGAACATCATGATACTTTAAAGCACCTGCCTCGCCCACCTGTCGAAAGGCGCTGCTGTACACCGAGTATTCATGGGCATCGATGATCACCTCAGGGGAGTATTTATTGAACTCTTTATGAACCGCCGTTACCTCGGGTGATTCGAGTTTAATATGGTCCCGGTTTCCATCCAGTCCGTTGGCAAGCTGTCTTGAAAAGGAATAGGAGCCGTCGGGATTGATTCGTGGGATCACAATAACGTTGATGTCATCGAGCATGTCCTCTCCCCATTCACCTGTAAGACGATTCGCTATCGCAAGCACGGCTTCCCCACTCGCAGGCTCGTTCCCATGAATCTGGCTTTGCATCCATACGATCGGCTTTTTGGAAAGGAGACCAGGACTGATTCGTTTGTCTTTCGTGAAATAAAGGGCCGGGATGCTTCGCCCTTCCTGAGAGGTCCCGATGGATTTAACGGTGAGATAAGGACTCTTCGCTTCGAGCTGTTGTATGTACGCAAGCATTTCTTCCTGAGAAGTAAACGCATCTCCCTCCCTTGAAAAGGCAGGTGTGTTGTCCGTTATGGGCAGTTCTGGATAGAGGGGTCTTACCTGATCCGGCTGACTGTAAGTTTTTCCGTAGTAGGGAGTTTCCGCCTGTACGGAAGGCGCAACTAAAAACGTGGCCGCCAGGATGACAGGTAAAGAACGTTTGGTCATTTTCATAGAGTGTTCCTCCTTTTCTATTCAACTAAATGATAGAGTAGAACGACAAAAGAAGTCAAAAAATTCAGAATAGTAGTTTTGGAGCAGTTCTTTTCCTTTTCTTGCGACGGTGACGTGAGCTTGGGTTGGAAGATCTACTTTCCTTCGCCTCCCGAAACAGTTTCCGGCAAGTAAATAGAATATTCTTCCTAAATTTGTTAGCTGGAACATCTGGAAAAACAGTTCTTTTGGTGGGGGACACGGGGACAGGTTCGTTGTCCCAGGCATTGAGCAGAAGCTGAGAGGCAGGCAGCCTGGAAAGCCAGCAAGCCTGGGACATCACGTACGATGTATCAGATCACTTTTTAAGTGGATTCATGATGAAGGGCATCTTCCATACAATCCTGCTGCCAAGTTAAAGGAGCCAAAGGTAGGGAAAAGAATTCCTAAGTTTCTCACGTATATTGAGATTGAACACCTGAGGGAATCATGTCAAAGTTCATTGGAAAATGCGTTGTTTGAATTCTTTTATTCAACAGGTTATCGAATTGGTGAAGTTGTGAAGCTGAACCAAGATGATATCATTTCTCTGGGAACTCTGTGATTGTTCATGGAAAAGGCGATAAAGAAAGAGAAGTGTATTTTAATACTCGTTGTTCTCTATGGTTGGAACGATACTTGGAAGAACGAGAAGATCAGGAAAAATGTCTATTCATCACCGAGAGAAACCCTAAAAAAAGGATGAGTATTGATATGGTTAGATACATTATTAAACGGATATCCAAACGAGCTGGGATAAAGAAGAGTATTCATCCCCATCAACTAAGGCATAGCTACGCCACTCATCTGATTTATAACGGTGCACCATTAAAGCCTTCTAGGACACGAAAAAAGTGAGACTACAAAGATATATGCTCAACTAAGTGGAAAGCTTCGTCAAGACTTCTATTGTAAATATTTTTAACATATTAAGTGACATATATAGAGATGATAAATGACACTTTATTGTTGATTATAATTATATTATTAAAAATGTATTTATACACATTGTATATGTTAACATATACAATGTGTATTTTATTATCGTAGAAAAAACCCTCTAATCTATGTGATTAAAGGGTTTTTGACTTTGTCTTCTCTTGTGAAGCTAATATTGTAATTTTAGCAAGCCCTGTCTATTCGCATAATGTATCGTCTGATATGAGAGTGAAAGTATTAATTGATAGACTATCTTATTGGGCCCATATTTATAAGCTAGCAAAAAAGGTTTGTATTACTATAACTACTGCAGAAAGTAATGGTGCTCACTTTGTGGCAGATTATTTGGACAAAACATTGAGCTTTATGGGAGCAATAGTTGAATACAAAGCTAATTTTACTAATTCAGAGAATTTTTTAAGAGATTCATATATAGAAGAAGCCGTGGACAAATTAAGTAGAGTATGTGAAGACGATTAAAGCATTCTGCCAACTAATAACCAAGAAACCACATTTAATACTTTAAAAATGATGTTAGCAGGTTATCCTAAAGATCATTTTGAGTATAAATATTGGAGTGATAATAAGTTGTTTGAGTGTGATATTCTGGAGGAATACTTTGAAAAATATGCATAGAATAATGTACTTTTTTTTAAATCCATTATTTTGTACATTCGTGTTATTTTCACTATTAAGTACACTATATTTTCTAACAGGAAATGAATTATTTACGTTGCTTATACAACTGTCTCTAGTTTTTGCTTTTACAATAGTTATTCATGAATTAGGACATTTTATTATGGGAAAACTAGTGGGAATGAATTTTGATTTTTTAGCCTTTTCATTTATCATAGTCCAATTTAGATATGATAAATTCCGAGTAACAACAAACAATAATTTGTTTTTGAGTTTTGGTGTTACAAAAATGCACTTCAAGAATGCATTGACAGAAAATAAAATAAAAACTAAATTGTTTTGGTATTACGCTGGTGGTCCAGTAATGAACCTTTTTTGCTCTATCATTGCTGGCTTAATTTTAATAACTTATAAAGGTAATCTTTTACTTATAGATATAACAGTCTATATCTTTATTTTTAATTTGTTAATATTTGTTATTACCAGTATACCTTTTGAAGAAACAGATGGTTTTAACATTGTTAAAAATATAAATAAACAAGAGAAAGAAATCGCTATTGAAAATCAAATATACTCGTTACATTCAAAATCAGTTGATCAAATAACTTTAGAAGATATACACTGGCTAAAAATCAAGTTCCACAATTCAAATATATCAACACAAATCTTTTTAATTACATTAATACTAGTTAATTATTACCTTAATAATGGTGATCGACATCAAGTGAAGAATATTATTGATGAAGGATTATCAAAACTATCTATGAAAGATTATATGGTGTTTAAAGTAATTCTATTACTTTACACTACCCTTCTAAAGTTTTCTAATGAACATTCGTTGGATAATAAAGATATTAATAGATTAAGATATATTAATTTTTGGTATGGTATAACAATGAGTACTATAGCTGGAGTAGTTATTGAATATCTAGATAATAAGGAAAAGGATCCTGTTTATTTAAAGAAGTTTCTTTTTGATGGATTAACAAATGGTTTATCAAAGTCATTTGAATTATTAGATATACATCAAGAAGAAATTCTAAAAAGTTTGATAACCTCAATATTAAAAGAGAGCCCAAATTCATGAGAGATAGATTTTTTCAACAAATGAAACACAGTGAGTGTGGTCTAGCCTGTATAGCAATGATATTTGATTTTTATAAAGCTTAAATGAATTAAGAGAAGAATATCCCTCTCCTAGAGGGAGATATTCCTTATTTAATTTAGTTGAAATATCTAAGAAAAAAATTGAATACTGATGCATATCAATTAGAAAATGGAGAGTTATTCCAAACTCTACGCCAGGCGTCCCGGACCCTCAAAGGGATCGAAACCATCCATGCCCTCTATAAACAAAAACGAAGTCGTCAACCTGACTCCGTTTTTTTCGTATGAAGTGAGCTCCACGAGTTGTTATCAGCTGCGTAAGAACGTCCTCATTCGAAACCACCCTTTTCTTACTTTTGAACACTTTGCAACAGAATCGTCTGTTGTATGTATTGGTATGCTTTCTACCCTCACATTTCTGTACGGAATCCATCGTTTACCTGGCTATATACGGTTGACCTGAAGAAACCTCATCCCCTTCATTCAAAAAAACACACCAAAAGTTTCATTTCCAAATCCAATAAAGGAATTTCAAATTCCATGACGAATACTACCATTCGGATACTGCTTTCTTCCAGCTTCCCCTTTGATCAGACGAATTGTCCTATTGAAATCCATGGGGATGTTTCATCCTAGAGTATAAATAGGTGTCCAAAGCGATTACGCACTGCCGTCTCGTGATGCAAGTGGAATGAAAAACCATTAAAGACTGGGAGGAACATGAAATGTCCAACAATACGTTGACTTCAAGGGTGGAGAATGATCAGGTGCTGGTGCTGGAGCGGGTGTTCGATGCGCCCCGTGAGCAGGTGTTTTCTATGTTTAAGGATGCGGAGCATTTGAAAAAGTGGTGGGGGCCGCGGGGCTGGGAGCTTCCCGTTTGTAATGTGGAGTTCAAACCCGGTGGTGTCTGGCACTACTGCATGAAGTGTGTGGATCAGGGTCAGGGTGATTTCTACGGAATGGAATCGTGGGGAAAAGGGGTTTATGAGGAGATCGTTGAGCCCGAAAGAATTGTTTACGTCGATTCCTTCTCAGATGCAGAAGGCGGGACGAATGAAAGCATGCCTTCGACTCATATTACGTTGGAGTTCGAGGACCTCGGAGGCATGACGAAGCTGATCAACCGTGCTGAATATGCTTCAGCCGAGGCTTTAAAGACCGTGACGGATATGGGGATGGTGCAGGGGATCACGGAAACGTGGAACCGTTTGGACGAAGCGCTTCAGGAGAACAAATAAACCCGTGCATCGGTTGCAACACCGTTTTCATGAATGAAAAAAAGAATCGATAACCAGTACGCCTTTTCCCGGTTGGGATCAGGCGTTTTTTTGTGCTTCGTGAAAACTTAAGGTTGCGTTAAGCTTCCGTTAAGTTTCTTGTAACTGTTTCCCACTATAATACGTAGAGAAGAATTCTTCACATACAAGAGAGTCCATCGATTAATCCTGCAGATTCAACATGGTGGATCTGCGTTGACTAATAGAAAGGTTACGTCATACAACATGAAATATATAGAGTTTTATCGTGTTATAGGCATCATTGCTTTGTTGTTCGGGATCGCGCTGCTGTACTTGATGAATGAGAAGCATCCGGTCAAGGTCGCTGTCCTCGACAGCGGCATCAATGAAGACCATCCGGCATTGAAGGGAAAGGTCCGTGAATCGTTTCATGCGATTCAGCCGGGACAACCCATTGAAGATGAGTATGGTCACGGGACATCCATTGCAGGCATCATCGCAGCCGGTGATACTGGTGGAGAAATGAGCGGGATCGCTCAACATGTGTCCCTTTATAATGTGAAGGTGTTAGATCAGAAAGGCAACGGGAAGATAGCCGATCTGGTACGGGGCATCAACTGGTGCATCGAAGAGAAGGTAGACATCATCCATATCAGTTCCGGTTTTCAAGTGGATGATCCTGCTCTAAAGAAAGCCGTTGATGACGCGCTTTCTTCCGGAATTATCGTCATAGCGGCAGCGGGAAATACACCTGGTGGAGAGGCTGACTATCCGGCACGGTATGAGGGGGTATGGTCCATCACATCCGTAAACGCCAAGCTGGTCCGCTCCACATTGGCAGCAAGGGGCAAGGTTGATTTTGCCGCAGCCGGGACAGAGGTTGTTTCGATCCATAAGGATGGAGGCTTCGAAACGTTCAGCGGTACGTCCTTCGCCGCAGCCCGAATAGCAGGGTACACCGCCCGCTTACTGTATTCTGAACCCTCCCGTGAGAATGGAATCATGTACAAGCTGCTGCAAAAGGAAGCAGTCGATCTGGGTGAAACAGGACCTGATCAAGACTATGGACACGGACTTATCGACATAAACTAAAGAGGGGCACGCCGATCCATGACATCAAGAAAATGTACGGAACGGCATCCGACGCCTGGGATTTCTTCCAGTGATAAGTTTCCAGTCACAGAGAAGTGGCACATGGAGTTGTTGACGGAAAAGACAAGAACGGCGTCACCTTTACATACAGGGAATCCTCTAAATCAGGACCTCCCCCCATTCATGTAAACGAGATAAAAGGCGTTGGAAAAATAAGTTTCTTTAGGAAAAGAGAGAGATAAATGGAACGAATCCAAAAGGCAGACAACATGTCCCGGTTAAAGGAAGTCTTTCAAAGCATCTTTCAGAAATCAGATCCGTTTGGGAATCCATTTCAAGAAAGCCTTACTGAGAAGGTGCTGATCTTCCCGACCAACGGGTATGATCTTCACGAAAATCAGTTCCAAGCCCTGATGAACACCATTGAACAGGTTGGACAGGGAACGTTCTGCGTGTCGGAGTCGGAAGGTGATTCATTTAACCTCTCACATGACTTCCACTCCGACCTTGCACCCCAGCACTGGGCAGCCGGAAGCACCATGACCTATGAGGACTATCAATCTATTCCCCTCGTGGTGGAGAATGCCCTCTATTCACTGCAGGGACAATGGGGCTTGCAGGTATCTCATGAGGATCATGCGGTACTTGCCGGGGATCTATTATTCATTGATACCTTTAAAAAGGCGTATCCCGAATGGGAAGAGGATCAAGAAAAGTTTCTTCAGTTCTGGAAAGGTGTAGAGAAGGAGTTTAGTACGGATGTTGGATGGGTGGATGAGTTTTTAAAGCAGTTTTAGGCTGTGAATGATTGACCCATCGGAAGCAAAAGGACCTGCTTGAGAGGGCCGGTCCTTTTTAGGTTCATAAGGAACGAGTGAGAATATGCCAATCCTATTGATGATAGTCTTTCTATTTCTCGTTTGTTTCTCCGTTAGTTCCGCCCTGAATATTACCTTTAAACTGACAGAAAAGAAGCATTGGGCACGATCATTTTTCGTTAGTTTCTTTTTTGCGGTAGTCATTACTTTATTTATCTTTTCCATCTGATGATGCCTCATGCGGTATCGTTGGTTTTCTTTAAGGAGGTCAATGAAAATGAAAACAGAGATCAATGTCGAATTTTGTCTATATGGTGATGCATTACAGCCAGATGAAGTGACGAAACAGCTTCAAATGCACCCTTCCTTCCATTACCAAAAAGGTGATCCCATGAAGGCAAATAGCATGATGCCCAGGCTGGAGGGGTGCTGGGAGATTGAAACAGGCTACGCTCCATCAGTGGATATTCATGATGGGTTGAGTAAAATGAAAGACATGCTGGAAGATCAAGCAGAAAAAATAGTGGAGATGAAAAGAGCCCATAAGCTCGGGTCAAAAGTGACCATTGTGATTAGGATTCATGAGAACGAGGTGCCTTCTATGTATCTATCTTCGTCCATTCTTTCTTTTATTGTGAACGATTTAGAGGCCGAGATGGATATTTGCACCTATATATACTAAGAAAGCCTCGGGTGTGTCCCAAGGCTTATGATCTCTTTCTCTTATTAAAATAGTCAGCTATCTTCTCCGTTGCATAGAAGATGATAAGACCGGCAGATAAGATCACAATCGAATCTCCTATTAACGGTTTATCATCTATCACTTCAAAGAGTGCATTGATCAAAAGGGTACATCCCCAGAACATAAAAGTACCAAAAACAGCTGTATCAACACTCTCTTTATTGATGGTTTCATCCTTCTTAAAAAACATCTTGAATCCCCCAATGTCCACGATTATTACGCACAGCTCACATCACGGTTTACCTTCTCTTCAACCATTCATGAGCAAGCGTATAATCCGGATCTAACGCCAGCAGCCTCCGCGCCGTATCACACGCTTCCTCATCGCTCACTACATTCCCGGGTACACCATGCAAAAATAATAGATTCGACAAGTAGCCGATGTCCTGTCCCTCTGTTAGTTCAACGCAGCGTCTTGCATGATAGAGGGCCGCATAATAAGCCCCGTCCAAGGTGCTGAGAGGCTTCACCATCAGGCCGAACGCCATCTCATGGAGGTGAACGTTTTCCTCTTCGACTAGTAAACTCATAATGAATGAGTAATGGGTGATCCCTGCATCATGGGAGACGCTCTCCTTTAGTTCTCGGACAAGTTCTGAATGGGGCAGCCCATTCGTGATCGTTTTTGCTTCTTCGAATTGTCCTTTCGTTATATATTCATGTAATTTCTTTGTCATTTGTAAGTTCCCACCTATTGTTACGTTTTTCCTATTGCTTTCTTTGGGATACCCTGTCACCTATTTCAATGACGGGGAATTTCACCATTGTACACTATCTTCTTAACTTCAACCTTAAAGGAACCTTAAATTACCCATAAATTTTAAAAAGAACCGTGGTTTTCATGGTAGAATAGGAGGACATTTTGATTTTACGAGACTGGGAGAAAAGGTATGGCAGAGTTGATCTATATTGCAGAAGATGATGTGGAGATAAATGAATTGATCACCCTTCATTTACGGAATGAAGGGTATGAGGTGGAGCAGGCGTATGATGGAGCCGAGGTGATCCGGAAGTGCCGGGAGAAGCGGCCGAGTCTTCTCATCCTCGATTTGATGATGCCGAAAGTGGACGGGTTTCAGGTGATCAAGGAAGTCCGGAAGTGCTGCAAGGTACCCATCATGCTCTTGACGGCGAGGGCGGATGATGCGGACAAAGTCCTCGGGTTCGGACTCGGGGCCGATGACTATGTGGTGAAGCCGTTCAGTATGATTGAGCTAGTATCGAGAGTGAATGCCCAGATCCGGAGGTATACGGATTACAGTGTGGTGGAGGAAGAGGGAGTCATTCGAAACGGAGTCCTCGAATACGATCCCGTCAATCAAACGGTGACGAAAGAGGGAGAGCGGCTGCCGTTGACCCCGAAGGAGACGAAGCTGGTATCGATCTTCATGAAGAATGTGAACCGGCTGTTTACGAAAGCCCAGTTGTATGAGCTTGTATGGAATACGGATTACATCGGTGACAGCAATACCGTGATGGTCCATATCAGCCGGATCAGGGAGCAGATCGAACCCGACCCGAAATCCCCGGCCTATATTACGACGGTGAAGGGACTGGGCTACCTGATGGAAAGTCATGAAGACTAATCCGATCCTTCTTAAAAAGTCCATTTCCATCACGAAACAATTTTTCATCAATTATACTTTATTGTTCATCATTCTACTCGGAGTGGGGACGTTCACTCTCGTCGCAAACTTCGTCTATGTGGAGAGCGTATATGAGGATCTGGATCAGGATTTCCTGAAAGGCACGTATAAAGATGCGAAGAAGCTCGGGATGGAAGCGGCATTCAAGAAAAATGAGCTTCCCGATCATGCCTATCTTGAAATCATCAGTTCCGATTATAAGGTGACGGATCAATTCAACAGTCCTCACGAGGTAGGGTATGACTATGGGCTTCATGAATTTCTGAAGGAAACCGATACGTACGATACCGATTTATATATTCCGGAAGAGGGCGGGGAGTATCTCGTCCTCTACTTCCCTGCAGAGGATTATATTCAGCTGGATGACGTGTTCTTCTTCACGGTCTTCTTTTTCATGGCGTGCCTGATCGTAATTCTGTACTGGTATGTGAAGCGAACGTCCGTCCAGCTCATTCAGCCGATCCAAAAGCTACTGAAGGGAATCGATACCATATCGGCAGGGAATTACAACGAGAAGATCGAGTTCGAAGCCAATGAGGAACTGAACCAGCTGAAGCATACCATCAACGATATGGCCGAAACGATCGGCAAGGAAATTGCCTTAAAAGAACGGTCCGAGAACTTGAGGAAGCAGCTAATCCTCGATATTTCTCATGATCTAAAAACGCCGTTGACCAATATACAAGGGTACGCCGAAACCCTGAACCGGTTCACCCATCTGACCCGGGCCGATCAGCAGAGATATACCGAAATCATCGTATCGAACAGCAAGCGGGCCAACCGCCTCATCCATGACCTGTTCGACCTGTCCCACTTGGATATCAGCTGCGATTCCGTATGCCTCAAGGAGACGGATATGGCCGAATGGCTGCGGTCCATGCTGTCTTCCTTTGTGAAAGACTTCGAAGAAAAAGGGATGAGGTATCACCTCGACATCACGGAAGACGTCCTGATGGTGAAATTCGATCCTTCGAAGCTTGAACGGGCACTGACGAACATCCTCCAGAATGGTCTCGCCTACAGCGACGGCTATCTGTCCATTTCTCTCAAGGAACAACAGAACCAGGCCGTCCTGATCATCGAAGATAAAGGAATCGGGATCCCCGTCGACTACCACGACAAGATCTTCGAACCCTTCGTGCGCATGGACGAATCCCGGAACGGACAAACCGGAGGAACGGGCCTCGGCCTTGCCATCGCGAAGAAATTAATCGAACAAAATGGCGGATGCATTCGATTGGATAGTGAGTATGAAGAAGGCTGCCGGTTTGTAGTAGTATTTGATCTTCATAGCAGGACCTGACCTCAGGGATGAGGCAGGTCTTTTTCGTTGGACTGCACATGGAAGAGTGGGGGAGTCTGTAAAGAAAATTCGACATCTAGGATCAATTATCGGGAAGAAGGATTGAAAAAAGATATTGAGGATTAATAAATTCTCTACAGGATTGATAATAAAAAATCAGGATTGAATGTGTCCCGATCCGGATTGATTCCCCACCCGAAGGGATCTCCATCAAGAAAATCCTCCCTTCAATCGGCTTCCCCCACCCATCCAGGATTCGTTTCCAGCTGAAAATAGACAATCTAAGGTTTTGATCCGGTTCCTAGTCTGAAGATTGAAAAGTAGGATGAGGTCCGTCCCCAGGTGTTGCAAAGAAAATCCGGCAACAAGGATCAATTATTTAAAATAAGGATTGAAAAAAGAGAATGAGGATTAATAAATTCTGTACAGGATTGATAATAAAAAATCAGGATTGAATGCTATTTAGCCCCCTAACTCATTTGGACACCATAATCTAAAAGCCTTAAGATAGATGTATCAAAGGAGGAGTCCAAATGAGTAAACGAAATGGACCAATGGAAGATGTGAAAAAACAATACGTTC
>NZ_JAAXCV010000018.1 GCF_012911895.1 Bacillus sp. RO3 | reverse complement strand
AGTAATATTAAGAGTAATCATGATCTTTTGTAACATTCATATCGTCGCGGGGTGGAGCAGTTCGGTAGCTCGTCGGGCTCATAACCCGAAGGTCGCAGGTTCAAATCCTGTCCCCGCAATACCATTTCTGACTCAGGATAGGATATTCTTTTCTTTAATGAGTCACGCATGGAATGACAGTTATTTTGTTAGCGCAGAGTAATGAAAGTTATTTTGCTGGCGCAAGGTAATGACAGTTATTTTGCTAGCGCGAAAAACTTTGGTCCGGTAGTTCAGTTGGTTAGAATGCCTGCCTGTCACGCAGGAGGTCGCGGGTTCGAGTCCCGTCCGGACCGCCATTTTCATTTGATAATTTAATCTTCTATTATAATATGGCTCAGTAGCTCAGTTGGTAGAGCAATGGACTGAAAATCCATGTGTCGGCGGTTCGATTCCGTCCTGAGCCACCATTTATACTTAATGACCTTTAAGTATTTCTTTTATTTGGAGGGGTAGCGAAGTGGCTAAACGCGGCGGACTGTAAATCCGCTCCTTCGGGTTCGGCAGTTCGAATCTGCCCCCCTCCACCATTTACATTATCCAATTTAATATGTAGGGGCATAGTTTAACGGTAGAACGAAGGTCTCCAAAACCTTTGGTGTGGGTTCGATTCCTACTGCCCCTGCCAAAGTAATACAGACATGGCGATTGTGGCGAAGTGGTTAACGCACCTGATTGTGGTTCAGGCATTCGTGGGTTCGATTCCCATCAGTCGCCCTTTATATTGGGCTATAGCCAAGCGGTAAGGCATCGCACTTTGACTGCGATATGCGTTGGTTCGAATCCAGCTATCCCAGCCAACGGCGTCATAGCCAAGTGGTAAGGCAGCGGTCTGCAAAACCTTTATCACCGGTTCAATTCCGGTTGCCGCCTCCAAGTCTTCATGCGGGTGTAGTTTCGTGGTAAACCCTCAGCCTTCCAAGCAGATGTAGAGGGTCTGATTCCCTTCACCCGCCCCAATTATCTATCGGCCTATAGCTCAG
>NZ_JAAXCV010000017.1 GCF_012911895.1 Bacillus sp. RO3 | reverse complement strand
TTCTTTGAACTGGGAACCAGTTTAAAGAATTGGAGGTGAGCAAGCGAAAGCGCGGTAGTAAAATGAAAAACTAAGCATACTTGAGAAGTTTGAAGAACGTGTCCAAACTTATGGGGTTGGACCGTATGAATCCTGTTACAAATGAATTAATCCCCGAATGGATTAATTGATCCTCTCTTTCCCTTCGCTTCCGTATCACTGTGGGAAGGACTTCTTCATAAGTACAGCAAAAAAGGGCCATGCAATGATGCCCCTTTTTGTGCCATCTATTCTCTTCTGTTCCTTCCATCAATCAAGACAGGCTGTGAAAGGTATTTGATACGCTCCATGATCCGTGCTGCTTTGAGCTTTTCTTCTTCTCCCCGTTGGCTGTAGGTCAAGTGATGGGTCAGCTCGTTGAAGTTGAAGTTTGACGTGAAGAATGTAGGGAGGTTTTCAAGCATCCGATATTGGAGGATGGTCCCGAGGATCTCATCCCTTCCCCAGCTGGACATGGTTTCTGCACCGATGTCGTCGAGCATGAGAATCGGGGCGGATTTCACCATCTCGAGTTTTTCATTTACCGTATTATCTCCAAGGGACTGCTTGATCTCCCTAAAGAACTCGGGAACATAGACAATAAGGGAAGCAATCTTCTTCTGTGCAAGCTCATTGGCCATGGCTCCCAACAAATAGGACTTGCCGACTCCGAACTTCCCGTAAAAATAAAGTCCTTTCATCTTGGCCCCTTCTGAATAGTTCTCTACGAAATTCTTCGCAAGGCGCACAGCCTCCAGTCGGCTTTTCGAATCCAGATCCAGCGTCTGGAAGGATGCTTGTAAAATGTCCTTCGGTACATACAGGCTTTTGATCAACCGCTGGGCACTGGTCCTTTCCTCATGAATGACCTTACGGGGACAACGGTGATACTCTATATCGATGGTGTTCCCCCTGATCACCAGATGAGGGTCATATCCTTCCATCATATTCTTGCATTCCTGTAATGAAGGGCAGTACCGGCATTCCTTGCTTTGAGAAATGTATTCATATAACTTCATGAGACTCGCATTGACCATTTCACCTGTGACAAGGCCTTCATTCCTTTTGATAAAATCCTTTACATCATGGTTTTCAAGGATTTCCTTTTTCATTTGATCGTAACGCTCCTGAAACGAACCGGAAGTCGCCAACCTTTTCAGAGTGTTGTTGATTCTCTCCACCGCTTTCTTCACCTACTTCCTAAAATTTTTAAGCTCTTCTTCTAGTTTTTTCTTTTCTGCTTCGAAATCGTATCCATCCTCAGTGGCCTCGGTTTCCCCTGATTGTTCTTCTTCCTTGAACCATTCAGGAAGCTTTTCCGTACGGACCGGCTTTTTCTTTCGATAGGTTTTATTTTCCTTCTTTCCTTCAGCCCATTCGAGGTATTGCTTGTGTTCCTTTTTGGCTAAATTCATCGCTTCACTTGCCGAAGTCACTTTTTTCCTTGACCAGTGGGATGCGATTTTTTCCATATAGCCCTTAGTCAGCTTCATGTCGGTTTTCAATAGAACGTATTGGATCAGGACATTCATGACTCCAATCGGTAGTTTCTGTGACATGAGTACTTCTTCCACCGCTTGGAGGTCCGCCTTGGAAGGAGACCCTCCATTGGATATGTCCGATAAGACATCCTTCGGGGACGTGTTTTCCAAGTATTCCACCAGCTCTTCTTCTTGCGATAAGGGCTTATCTGATGGCACAGGTTTCTTCGTCTCGATTCTCGTAGTCAGATCAGGCAGCTGGTCCCCTGTCTGCATTCCGTACCAATCCCGGGCGGTCTTCCGCAGCAGTTCGATATCGATGGCATCATCTCGGTCAAGGGAGCTTAAGACGATATTCTTCATTTGAAGGGGATCGATCCCGTACAGATAACTGAGCTTCAGCACGGTCTCCTTCACTTTGGATGTGAAGGCTTTGCGCGGAACCATGGATTCGGATAATCCGGCCAGCAATAACTGAAAATCAAAATCAACTTCGTCCAGTGCAAGACCTTCATTCTTGCCGTATTTCATATATTGTTCACCAGACCCGGTTTCAGAATCCACATTGGCATCATGGTGAAGGAAATTAATTTGTTCAGACTTGAAAACATCCTGAAAGGAACGGGTGATGTTGATGTACTGCTGTTTATCCATCACTTCATCCGTAAAGAATTTCTTCAGGCGCAGGTAATGGGTACGACCGATCTTCCGGTACAAATACACATTCAGCATTCCGTCATGAAAGAATTCCTGAGGAG
This sequence comes from Bacillus sp. RO3, assembly GCF_012911895.1. Lineage (GTDB taxonomy): Bacteria > Bacillota > Bacilli > Bacillales > Bacillaceae_B > Rossellomorea. The sequence continues at coordinate 171,754 of NZ_JAAXCV010000017.1, read as the reverse complement.
ACAAGGGAGGCTGCAGTTCATAAAGAAAGCTCCGATGGTCATCATCCTTTTTTTCATACGCCTTCAACAGGCCGATCCCCTCAAGCTTCATGCGGGCTTCGTAGACGTCCTGGAGATTGACAGACAGGACATTCATTAAATGATAATGAGTGGAACCTGTCGACCACAAACGGTTCTCTTCCACTTCCCCCCATAAGCTCATGTAGAGGCTGTAACAAACGGAACCAATTAAAGGCTGGTATAAAAACGTAATGATTTTCCGGTCATACTCCTGAAGCATCCCATTTGTCCCTACCGTGTAGTGATCGATGGGCTGTATTTCATTCCAATGCTTCTTCATCATAGTTGGATTCTACCTTTCAAGAAAATAACGAGAAAAGAGCCAAAGAATTACATCTTCAGCTCATTCTTCTACTCTTTTTTGATTAACTCTTTCAATTCATCTATAAATACATTAATGTCTTTAAACTGTCGATACACAGAAGCAAAGCGGACGTATGCCACTTCATCCACCTTGGCAAGACGGTCCATGACCATTTCACCGATCTTTACGGACTCCACTTCGGAGGCACCTTGATTCCTGAGGTCCTTTTCGATATCTGTCGAAATCTTCTCTAGTCTTTCAAGAGGTACCGGCCGCTTCTCGCAGGCCTTGATCAATCCTCTCAGGATCTTCTCCCGGCTAAACTCTTCTCTTACCCCTTCTTTTTTCACCACAATTAAAGGAAGCTCTTCAACCTTCTCGAAAGTCGTGAAGCGGAAATTACACACTTCACATTCCCTTCTCCTTCTGATTGAACGTCCATCATCGGCAGGACGGGAGTCCACCACTCGTGTACCGTTATGCTGGCAAGACGGGCATTTCATAATATCAGCTCCGTTATTACAAACTATTACCTTCATCATATAAAAAACCTGTACTATACACAAGTTAATAAAGGATTTACCGTTATTTCACTTTTGTCAATTTGCTGTCGAGCTGCTGATAATAATGGTTAATCTGTGCTTTTAAAACCGTGTATGTACCAAAGACTTTCCCTTTATCCGCACTGATCTTGAAATCGACGGCCGTTTCTAACGGTCGCACCGTAATGACAGTGGCGACGATAAACAGGCGTGGAGTCCCGTTTTTCCGAACCGTGATCTCCCCTCTGTCCTTCGACTCGGAAATCACCTCATACTCAGAAGAAGTGAATAACTCCAATACTGCATGATAGGCACCTTGGTGCATGGATTTATAATAACGTGACTTCAGGTCTTTATCCTCGTGCTGATCTGATGTCTCACATTCTGATTGAAAACGTTTTAAAAAAGTTCGTACTCCGCTCATAGTAAGTTCCTCCCTCTATTTACCCTTATTTTACACGAAACAGACAAGATTGGAAAACACAAAAGCGGAGGCGGCTGGGTTAGGGGCGACATGCATACGGCTAAACTGCCGGAAAGGCGCTTTTTGCCTTTTTGGCGGGTTAGACTTATGACCTCGAGCCCCTGGCCGCCCGGAGCTGGACGATCAAAAGCGGAGGCGGCTTGTTCAGGGGCGACATGCATAAGCTGGATTGACCCTAAAGGCGCCCTTTGCCTTTTGGGGCAATTTAGCTTATGACCTCGAGCCCCTAGCCGCCGGAGCTGGACGATCAAAAGCGGAGGCGGCTTGTTCAGGGGCGACATGCATAAGTCATATTTATAGAAATAAAAAAAGAGATGCATGTCATGCGCATCTCTTTTGGGTTATTTTCGATTAAAGGGCTTGAGCCTGAGACTTCTTCACTTGTACCGGACCCATACCACGCGGCAACTCAATGGTTTCACGTGTGTCGGCGCCAAGAGCGTCTGCAATATATTCAGCAGCGATGTTAGGATCTAAATCACCGCAAGTATATACATCAATACTGGCAAAACCGTGTTCAGGAAAACTGTGGATAGTTAAATGTGATTCAGAGATGATCACAACTCCACTTACACCTTGAGGAGCAAATTTATGGAATGCTACCTCACGCACTTCTGCACCTGATTTAAGCGCAGCATCTACAAATGTTTTTTCAATTCCGACTACATCGTTTAGTTTTTCAAAATCGCAACCCCATAATTCTGAGATTACATGACGACCCATTGTTTCCATTTTGTATTTCCCCCTTTGACATAATTTTTTTCGTCAAAATGAACGAATCCTTTGGCAAAATCTTAACTACCACGGGGGAAAGTTAGTCCGAAGAGGTCCTAACCCTTTAAGTAGTTAAATCAGTATTCATCTGCTAATAAGAAGTTCACGAAAAATAGTATACTTTGTTTAAAACCCTTTTGCAATAAATTTCTATAAACTTTTTTATACGGATATTCCATTGGGGAATTTCCTTGATTTGATGGGAATGAGGGCATGAAAAGAAAAAGAACGCACCGGGAAAGGTACGTTCTAAGAATGAGCCTTATTGTTTTTGTTGGTTCTTTCAAACGTTGACTTCTTGTTTTGCATTCATTTTGGATGCAACGAATTTAGCCAGGTCTACGACGCGGCAAGAATAGCCCCATTCGTTATCGTACCAGGCAAGTACCTTCACTTTGCGATTCCCCATCACCATGGTTGACAGACCGTCGATGATGGCTGAGTGAGGATTTGTATTGAAATCAATGGAAACCAATGGTTCGGTAGTGTATTGAAGCACTCCATTCAGGGAGCCAAGGGAAGCTGTGATGAATGCTTCGTTGATTTCTTCTACGGTTACGTCCCTCTTCACATCGACAACCAGGTCCACTAAAGAAACATTCGGAGTCGGTACACGTAATGCCATTCCGTGAAGCTTGCCGTTCAATTGAGGAAGGACCAGGGATAAAGCTTTCGCTGCACCGGTCGTCGTCGGGATGATGGACTGCCCGCATGCTCTCGCTCTTCTCAAATCTTTATGTGGGTTATCGATATTTTTTTGATCATTTGTATAAGCATGAACCGTCGTCATGAGACCGTTTTCAATTCCGAATTGCTCATCCAACACCTTTGCAACCGGCGCAAGGCAGTTCGTCGTACACGATGCATTTGAAATGACACTGTGCTCTTCAATATTTAATGCGCTTTCATTTACTCCCATCACAATGGTTACATCTTCGTTTTTACCAGGGGCCGTCAGGATGACTTTTTTCGCTCCTGCTTCTAAATGAAGGCTGGCCTTGTCTTTCGAATTGAATTTCCCTGTTGCTTCTATCACAATATCAATATCCAGTTCGTTCCAAGGCAGCGCCTTCGGATCACGATTGCTTAATAGCAGGACACGTTTTCCATTTATGATGAGTGCATCGTCTTCCGCCACTACATCACCCTGGAATGTTCCGTGATTTGTGTCATACTTTATTAAATGCGCAAGTGTTTCAGCCGGGTAGCTCGCGTTAATGGCTACAACCTCTAAGTTTTCTTCTACTATTGCTTTTCTGAAAACCATTCTTCCAATACGTCCAAAACCATTGATTGCAATTTTCGCCTTCATAAATCCGGCTCCCCTCTATATTAATGTTATACTTATATGTTTAATTACTAAAAATAGTATAACATATTGAGGGAATTAGTTAATAAGTATTTTGCGGATTTTTAATGTTTTATTATTCTGACAAATTAGCTTATTGAATGTATATTTCTGGGTTTTGAATTCATACATTTTTTCGAGACTCTGCTCTTTTAAAATGTTGATTACAAGCAAGTGCTGGGTGATTTGTGGACTCTCACAATGAATATCCCTTTTTAAAACACAAAAAGCCGACAAGTTGTTTGACTTGTCGGCTTTTTGTGTTTTATGGTTTTAGGTCCCATTCCATGAGCAGGGCCTCCAGCTGCTTTTGGGTGTGGTGCAGGGAGCCATTGTTGTCGATGACGTGATCGGACAGTTTGATCTTGTCTTTTAAGGGGTATTGTGAGGCGATCCGGGATGATGCCTCTTCATGGGAAAGGTGATTGCGTTCCATTAAGCGGGATAATTGTGTTTCTTCGTCCACGTAAACCAGCAATGTGCGATCCACCATCCACGTCAGATCACTTTCGAATAGAAGGGGGATATCCATGAATATCGTGTTTTTGCCGGCAGATATGGCTTCATCCTTGTGAGCAAGCATCATGCTTCTGACGGCAGGATGAACGATTCCATTCAGCTTTTTGCGTTTGTCTTCAGAGTTAAAGATGATGTGACCGAGTTTTTCCCGGTTGATGGTTGCATCATGCTCATGCAAGATATGTTCACCGAATTCTTCCACAATCGCAAGATAAGCGGGTTGATCCACTTCCACCACCATCCGGGCAGCAAGGTCTGCGTCAATGATCGTATATCCTTTTTCATTCAGCATTGCCGATACTGTACTTTTCCCGCTTGCAATGCCACCTGTTAATCCTATTATGGTTGCCATGTTTGTATTCCTTTCCTCGTCAGCCGCTAAAACCTGAGGATCCCTATCAGGATCAACAGAACCCCCGGGAGAAATGATACACGGTGAATCCAGCGTAAATGAGAGAAAAATTCCCCCATTTTCAATCCTGATGACAGGAACGTAAAGCTCATCACAAGGATGGCCAATGTGAGCATCAATGGGGAGAAATTTAATAACGCTGCGCCGATTCCGGCACCGAAAGCATCCAATGACAGGGCGATGCCAAGCATAAATGCTTCGATCCCTGTAATCGTACCCGAGCGGTCAAAGTCTGCCGTAAGCGGTCTTCTTAAAATTTGAACCACCAAGCCAATGGATTTAATTTCAAAGTTAATTAACGTCTTTTCTTGGGATAATACCGTTTCCTTTTCCGGTCTAAAGAACTGATATAATACGGCCGCTCCGATCAGTACGAGAATCAGTCCGCCTATTCTTCCGGCCCAAACCGGTGTAATGATGGACCCGATGGTTTGGCCAAGGAGCATGGCCAATAATAAAGAGCTCGCCGAACAAATGGAAATGATGCTGATTGATTTTATAGGGATACTCACTTTTCTTAATCCATAGGTTAAACCCGTGCTGAAACTATCAAGACTCACAGCAAATGCCAGCAGTAATAAGGTGACTGTTTCACTCATCTCATAGCCCTCCCGAAAATCATTACAATACTATATGGCAAGGGCTTATCAGATGTTAAATGTTCTTTCTATCGCTGGCAGGAAGGACAATAGTGCGTCCCTCTCCCTGCGGATACCTTCTTCTCAATGGGGGTGCCGCAGTTGCGGCAAGGCTCCTCTTTCCGGCTGTATACGTAGAGCTTCTGCTGGAACATCCCCATTTGACCCTGGGAATTGACGTAGGAACGAATGGTGCTCCCCCCCATTTCAACCGCTTCTTTCAATGTGTCGATGATTTCTTGGTGCAGCCTCTTGATTTCTTTCCGGGAAAGGGACTTTGACTTCCGGTCCGGATGGATACCGGCACGGAATAACGCTTCATCCACATAAATGTTCCCAAGTCCCACAAGGACCGTCTGATCCAACAGGGTGGCCTTCACAATTCTTTCTGTCTTTTTGAGCACGTTCGTTAAGTAGTCTTCAGTGAACCCGGATTGAAAAGGCTCCGGTCCCAGCTGAAGGAGGGGAAGGTGGAGAAGCTCCTCCCCTTTCTTGAACACGTGCATCGTCCCGAATTTTCGAACATCCCGGTATCTGAGTTCAGTGCCATCCGTAAAATGAAAAATGACGTGGGTGTGTTTTTCAATGGGATCTTGAGAATCGGAGACATTATATTTGCCCTCCATCCGCAAATGAGACACGAGGGCGACATCATTCAGATAGAAAATCAGGAATTTCCCCCTTCTTCTCATTTCAAGAATTTCCTGTCCTCTCAAGCTATGGACGAATTCATCGGTTTCAGCCGGATTCTTTATCATCTTCGGCCAGAAAACCGAGACGTCCTTGATTTTCTTCCCTACAACAAGCATCTCCAGTGTTCTTCTGACCGTTTCGACTTCTGGTAATTCAGGCACCATGCCACCTCCTTTACAAGGCTTACTTCGCGTCGTACCATGTTTGCCCGTACGAGTAGTCAACCTTTAATGGAACTTCAAGCTCCATGGCATTCTCCATCACTTCTGGCACAATCTTCTTCAATGTTTCAATTTCCTCTTCAGGCGCTTCAAAGATCAATTCATCATGCACCTGTAATAGTAATCTTGATTGCAGGTTCTCTTCCTTCAATCGGGCAGCCATATCGATCATCGCCTTTTTGATAATATCCGCGGCACTGCCCTGGATCGGTGTGTTCATCGCTGTACGTTCAGCAAAGCTTCTCAAATTGAAATTACGGCTCGTGATTTCAGGAAGGTAACGGCGACGATTCAATAAGGTCGTCACGTATCCCTTCTGTTTTGCATCCTGAACGATATCGTCCATGTAATCTTTTACACCAGGGAAGCTTTCAAGATACTTCTTGATGAATTCTCCTGCTTCTTTCCGCGTGATATCCAGGCTCTGTGATAATCCGTAGTCGCTGATCCCGTAAACGATACCGAAATTAACGGCTTTTGCATGCCTTCTCATATTGGATGTGACCTCTTCTTTCGCCACTCCAAAGACGTCCATCGCCGTTTTCGTATGAATGTCCAGATCATTTCTGAACGCATCCACGAGTTTATCATCTTTCGCGATATGAGCCAGGACCCGGAGTTCGATCTGAGAGTAGTCAGCAGCGAACATCACCCAGCCCTCTTCAGAAGGGATGAAGGCCTGACGGATCTTTCTGCCTTCTTCAAGGCGGATCGGGATGTTCTGCAGATTCGGGTCTATTGAACTTAAACGGCCGGTTTGGGTAAGGGCCTGGTTGAAGCGAGTATGAATCTTCCCTGAATCTTTATGAATGACCTTCAATAATCCTTCCAGGTAAGTGGACTGCAATTTGCCCAACTGACGGTAGTGAAGGATATGATCAATGATTTCATGCTTGGACTGAAGCTTCTCGAGGACATCCGCCGAAGTGGAATACCCGGTTTTCGTTTTCTTTACAACCGGCAACCCCAGTTTTTCAAACAGAATCACGCCAAGCTGCTTCGGTGAATTAATGTTAAAGCTTTCACCGGCCTGTTCATGAATGTTCTTTTCCAGTTCTTCCAGACGGTGAGCGAGCTCCTCCTTCATGGAAAGAAGACGCTCCTCATCCACCTTCACTCCAGTGAACTCCATTTCGGCTAAGATGAGGGCAAGGGGAAGTTCCAGTTCTGCAAATAATTCATAAAGATCATGTTCTTTCAGCTCTTCCATGCATGTGTCCTTCAATTCATGGAGAATGAATGCTTTTCGTGCAACATGCTCTGAAAGAATGTCATCAGAAGGAACTTTTTGCTTGGCACCTTTCCCGTATACGGCTTCATCCGATTCGATGGCAGGTTGACCGTGTCCTTTTGATATGGAAGCGAAATCCTCACTTGATTCCGAAGGGTTGATAATATAAGACGCCAGCAGCAGATCGAATTCAATCCCTTTTATGTCCATGCCTTGTCTCTTCAATGCAACGACGGTCTCCTTCGAATTGTATACATACTTCACGGCACTTTCATCTTCAGCCCATTTCTTGAAGGCGTCTGAATTCCTGGCAGTCTCCAGGGTAAAGAAGATCGTCCCCTTTTCATTGTGGATGCTCATCCCGATGACTTCCCCAAGATGATAGTTCTCCTCAAGTATTTCAATGTACAGGGAACTCTCTTTCGAAAGGTGATCTTCTGTGATCGTCTCAACAATCTCGTAGGAGATGTCATCGAGTTCCTGGGTCTCGGCTTCCGTAGACTCACCCATTTTCTCCAACAAGGAGTTGAATCCGAGATCACGGTATACTCCCTTCAGTTTTCCTTCATCCATCCCCTCATAGCTTAACTCTTCCACCCCTATGTCGATTGGAGCTTCTCTGAGGATCGTCGCCAGTTCTTTACTCATGATCGCCTGTTCTTTATGATCTTCCAGTTTTTCTTTTAATTTTTTCCCGCTCACTTGATCAATGGATTCTAGGAGCTTCTCAAGGGATTCAAATTCTTTCAACAGCTTTATCGCCGTTTTCTCTCCGACTCCCGGCACTCCCGGGATATTATCAGAACTGTCCCCCATCAGTCCTTTCATGTCGATGATGCGGTCAGGCGTGATTTCCCACTTTTCCTTGATATGCTCGGGTGTATACACTTCGATATCGGTGATTCCTTTTCTCGTAATACACACCGTCGTATCCTTTGAGCTTAATTGGGTTAAATCCTTATCTCCCGAGTATACCTTTACTTCAAACCCTTCAGATTCCGCTTGAAGGGAAAGGGTCCCGATAATATCATCCGCTTCATAGTTTTCTTTTTCATAGCGTTTAATTTGGAAAGCATCCAAAAGCTCACGGATATAGGGGAACTGCTCAGATAATTCCGGCGGCGTCTTTTGTCTGCCCCCCTTGTATTCCTTGAATGTCTTATGTCTGAACGTTGTTTTTCCTGCATCGAATGCAACTAAAATATGAGATGGTTTTTCATCCTCCAAGATCTTCTGAAGCATGGTGGTAAAACCATAAACTGCGTTTGTATGTACACCTTTGTCGTTATTCAATAGGGGCAGGGCAAAAAATGCACGGTATGCAATGCTGTTGCCGTCGATCAATACTAATTTTTTGGACATGTAAGTACCTCCTGTAAAGGCTTATGTTTCTCTACGTCCATTCTATCATGTCGGGGAATGAAAGGAAAAACGGGGGCCTTAACCTATTGGATGTACATGGATGAGCAGAGCTTATTTTAATCGGCACCAGCCTTTACGAAAAGAGCTATAAAAAAGCCCTTAAAGAAAGGCTTACACCTTCTTCAAGGGCTTCTTCTTTTATTCTATATAACCCGTCAGCAAGCTGGCATAGGGTGAATCGGATGGAAGGATGATGACGGTTTCATCATCGATTGTTTTCTTGTAGGTTTCAAGCGTTTTATACAGGTCATAGAATTCAGGGTCCTTGGAGAAGGATTTGTTGTAGATTTGTGCCGCCTCTGCTTCTCCCTCTGCTCTGATCACGTTGGCATCAGCCCCTGCTTTGGCAAGGAGCTCCTTCACTTCACGGTCGGTTTCAGCCGTGATCCGTTGCTTCTCGGCATCCCCCATGGAAAGGTATTCCTGGGCTTTCGATTCACGTTCTGAAATCATACGTGTGTAAACAGAGTTTTCATTGGCTTCCGGTAAATCTGTACGCTTCATTCGGACATCCTGAACGACGATCCCGTACCCGTCACGTTCCAGGAGTTCATTCACTTTCGCCGTCACCCGGTCGTTTAGACTGCCCCGTGATGATTTCTCATCATTGATGATTTCGTCATACTCCAGTTGACCAAGCTCAGATCGTACGACGGAGTAGATAAATTCTTCCATTTTTGTCTCAGCATTGATGACCGTCCGTGCATTCTTGATCATTTTCAAGGGATCTTCGATACGCCAGACCGCATAGTTGTCAATCAGCATCCTCTTTTTATCCTTTGTATTGATCTCCGCTTCGGTAACATCATACGTCATTTGATGCTTTGGCAGAGTCGTCACAGACTGAATGAAAGGAATCTTATATTTCAGGCCTGGATCCTTATCGATTCTTACAACTCCCCCGAACTGGCGAACAACTTTATATTCCCCTTCTTTGACAATGTAAAGATTGGTAAGCAGGAGAGTGAGAACAGCAAGGAGAATTACGAGAAAGATTCCAAACTTCGTATATCGTTTCCACTCGATGGGCTCTTTTTTCTTTTGATTGAAGTCAAAGACGTTTTGATCACTCATTCTCTCCACTTCCTTCCTGCTTCACGGGGCCGTTTTGATTTTCAAGTTGTCGGATAGGGAAGTATTTCAATGTTTCTCCGCTATCCTTCATAATATAGATCTCTGCATCAGGGAGAACGTTCTCAAGGGTTTCGAGAACAAGACGTTTCCGGGTGATATCAGGATTGGATTTGTATTCGTTGTAAAGCTTATCAAATACGGCCACATCTCCACGTGCCTGCTCCACACGGGCGATCTTATCCCCTTTTGCCCTGGAAATGATGGCATCTTTTTCACCCTTGGCTTCATTGGAGCGCTGGTTCCGGTATTTCTTCGCTTCGTTAATCTTTGTGTTCATCGTTTCCCTTGCATCCGTTACAGCTGTAAAGGCTGAACGAACCTCGGCATTCGGCAGTTCCACATCCTGAAGTTTCACCGCAAGGATGGATATGCCGATATCGTAATCATCAATCAGGCTTGTCAGCAATTCTCTGACTTCAGCCTCGATTTCTGCTTTTCCAGACGTTAAGGCATCATCTATCAACGAGCTTCCTATAATGCTTCTTAATGAAGATGAAGTAGCATCATAAAGAATTTCTTTAGGATTATCAGAATGGAATAAATAGCTTTTAGGATCCGTGATTTTCCATTGAACCACGAGGTCGGCGAGGACAATGTATTCATCACCTGTGATCATCTTCGTTTCTTTCGGAAAATCCTTTATCTTCCCGTCTTTCTCTTCATAACCGAATTGAAGACTGAAGGTTTCTTTCGACAGGACTTCCACTGACTGCATCGGCCATGGCATCTTGAAGTGCAAACCAGGCTCCACAATCGGTTCGCCTGCTTCCCCAAATGTCAGCACCAGTGCTTGTTCTGATTCATCAACGGTATACCAGGAAGTAAACAGCACAACCATTAAGATGATCGCTGCCAACACCATCCCCGTTACCATGTAAATTCGTTTTAAACTCATATGCGCCCTCCCTTTTCTATCTCTATATCTTATTAACCGCCTACTAAGATATACGGACTTACTACAAAAAGGTTTCAATTTGATGAAAGAAATATGACAAAAGGCGGGTTCCACATTCGTGGAATATGTGGTTGAAGGGAGAGAGGGGGACTTTCGGTTCCGCTTTCAAAACAAAAAGCGAAAAGACGAGAACGGGGTTAGTTCTCGCCTTTTCTTAACACCTTGGATGAAGGGGTTTCACTTAGTATCGTAACACCCTATTATTAATAGGATTTAAACCTATTGTAAATACAATGTAAAATAAATGTAAATTCATGGTGTTTTGCCGGAATCTTCTACGGATGGATTGGCTGGTGACTCCTTATTCAACGAAACTGTAAAGGTCGTTCCTTCGTTGACTTCACTGTCCACTTCAATTGTTCCTTCATGGGCCTCAATGATATGCTTCACAATGGCAAGTCCCAGGCCCGTCCCCCCTGAGTTACGGCTCCTGGCTTTGTCCACTCGATAAAAGCGTTCGAATATGCGCGGCAGCTCTTCCTTACTGATGCCAATTCCATTATCTTTCACACTGACGTGAACCTTTTCATTGCCTTCCTTCACCGTGATCAAGACCTCTCCGCCTTTTGGTGTATACACGATTGCATTGCTGATCAAGTTAATGAACACCTGCTTCAATCGATAAGAATCTACCTCCGCAAGCCCCCTTGATTCAAATGAGGTTTGTAGAGAAATGTCTTTTGACTTCGCTTTTTCATTCAAGATCGGCATCACATCTTCTATCAAGCCCGCAACCTCAGCTTCTTGGAGGGAAAGCTCAAACCCTTGTTTCTCAATCTTTGATAATTCCAATAAGTCCTGTATGAGGGATTGCAGGCGGTCGCTTTCCATGAGAATGATATCGAGGAATGATTTCAGCGTTTCCGGATCGTTCATGGCACCGTCCAATAATGTTTCCGAGAATCCTTTAATGGACGTAATCGGTGTCCTCAATTCATGTGACACATTCGCCACAAAGTCTTTCCGCATCTGCTCAAGCTTCTTTAACTCCGTGATATCATGGAATACGACTACAATTCCATTCCATTCATCGTTGTGACCAATGATGGGAGCCCCATACACTTCATAATGCCTTCTATCTATTTTATGAGGAAGAAGGATCTGCTTTCTCAACCGCTCTTCTGTCATGAAGATTTCTTCAACAAGCTTATTGACTTCCTGATAGTGAATGACCTCATGATATCTTACTTTCTTCAGCTGGCTCTCCTTTAAATTGAAGAACTCCCTGAACGTCCTGTTGGTCAACACCACGAATCCCCGATGGTCGATTAAGAGGAGGGCACTTCCCATGTTTTCAATCAACGTGGTTAAGCGATCCTGCTGCGTCTCCTGGGAATTCACCATTTCCTGGAGGTTCCGTGCAAGAATATTAATGGAGGTACTCAACATACTGGTTTCAGCCAGCCTGTCTTCGTATGTCCTCGCCCGATAATTCCCTTTGGCGAGCTCAATTGCCACATTGGTGGCAGATTCAATGGGCTTTGTATACCTCACCGTAATTCTGGATCCCAGGATGATGATGAGGATCAGGGCAAGGCCCAACGAGACGGTAAGGACAAACCAAATCTGCTGGATCCCTCTCTCGAAGGCTTCGACCTCTGTACTCATGATCAGCAGTCCATTAAACTCTTTATTCCTGTCCTTGAGGGGGTACCAGTAATACCTGTACTCCACACCAGAGGTCACAAGTTTCCGATGCTTTTGCTTGACATCCCAGTTCTTTTGAATTTCCTTTATGATCTTCTTTTGCTGAGGACCAACCAGAGATTCAGCCGTTTCCGTATCATGGATGACACTTCCTGACCGGTCAAGGATCGTAATCCTCACGTCCAATATGTCACTCAATTCTATGATCATTTCCGGATTGATTTCCTTCGGTGACCCGTTCTCTTCAATGGAATTAGCCAGTAACCTTGCCTCTTTTTGAATTCGGGAATTAAATGTATCAAGGTAGAAATTCTTGAAAATCTGACCCAAAAGCAAACCAAGTCCAATCAATACAGCGATGATTAAGGTAATTAGAGCAAAAAGAAGTTTTGTTCTAAATTTAGTCATCGATTTTTAGGGCCCTCCAATTTATATCCGAGGCCTCGTATCGTCTTTATATAGGTCGGCTTTTTCGTATTGGTTTCTATTTTTTCCCTTAGATGACTGATATGGACATCCACGATCCTCGTGTCCCCTGCGAAATCATAGTTCCATACTGCACTTAACAGCTGGTCTCTCGTTAACACCCTGCCTTTATTGTCGGTTAAGTATAAGAGAAGCTCGAACTCCTTTGGTGTCAATTCAAGGAGTTCCTCCTGGAAATAAGCTTCATATTGTTCAGGGTAGACCTTTAAGTCCCCTACTTCCTTATAATCCGCCGGTTCAACCGGAGCAGACGGTGCTGCTTCCTGCTGGGCATGGCTCCTTCTAAGGATCGCCTTCACTCTCGCGACAACTTCCCTTGGGCTGAACGGCTTTGTCATATAGTCATCGGCTCCAAGTTCCAAACCAAGAACCTTATCAAATTCGTCATCTTTCGCTGTCAACATCAAAATAGGGATATTGATCTTTCTTTGTCTCAATTCTTTGCACACTTCGATCCCATCCATGGAAGGGAGCATAAGGTCAAGGATCATTAAATCAGGGGATTGCTCTATGGCTTTATCCCTTCCTTCTTCACCATCATGTGCCGTTATAACGGTATAGCCTGATTGCTCCAGGTTATACTTTAATAGTGTTGCAATAGACTGTTCGTCATCGACTACCAATATTTTTTTGCTCATTTGTTGTGCCTCCATACAAAGAAATTAACCCCTGCATCCAAAACATTTTATGTAATTGTACCTTCATTATAATATAAATCTGTTTGGTTACCATCATTTAAAGAGATTTCATACTAATCCGTATTCATGAAGGAGGATGGAGAGGTAGTCTCATCATTACTATGATGCACGATTAAACGGTTTCTATTAAACCAATCAGTGTGTTCGGGATTGATCCGAGTTGGATGAATGAACTAAAAAAAGGAGCTGCAGATTTACAGCTCCTTCTCCTTTTGGGACATTAGAAGTTTTCCAATGCATGACTGTTCATTTTTTCTAATCGGTGAGGGGGACATACTTTAACGGTCCCGTTAATGACTTTTTCATCTTTTTCGTTCGTTGCGGTAACCACGATGGTTACCAGGTGGCTGCTTGGATCGATTTCTTTTACTTCGAAAAGAAATTGGATGGTGGCATAATGATAGACCGGTGCAGGAAACTCTATATTTTGCTCTACTATATGAGATCCCGGTCCAGGCAAGTATTTTGATACGGCAGATGTGATGATTCCCATTAGCATGATGGAAGGAACAATCGGCTTTTTGAATGGTGTTTGGGAAGCATAGTCATGTTGGATATATAATGGATTGGCATCGTTTGTGAGCCCTAAATAAAGGAGAAGTTCATTATCCTCGATTTTCTCTGTAAGTGTCAGCTTTTCACCAATCGTCATGTCTTCGATTTTTCTGCCCAGCTTTCTCTTTTTCCCTAATAACATAAGAAGCACCTCCACGTATGTAAACGATTACAATTTTAAATAATAAAAATTGTTTTTATTATCTGTCTATTACTATTTTAACATTTATAGGGTCTCCATACAAAGAGTTTTTACCCGGTGGTTTATTTATTTTAGGAGAGTTGTGAGAACTGGAGTCGTGAATGTTACCTCATTCTACTTCCCATATTAAAAATATAATGAATCCTTTATCCTTAGGGAGCTCATCTTGAACACTTGATACATGTTATGCAGTAACCGGTTTGCCGCTAACATGAATGTCAGATTTGTCACGATACTCATTTGATTATGCTTATAAATCGGAACCATAGTTCTCGCCACTTGCAGCTTTTTTGAAGCGGCAAGCAGAAGGTACAGGACTGGCGGTCGGCCTCCCCACCCAGCAAATTCACTGTTTGACAGAGCGTATAAAAAGTCCACCATAGCCCCACTACATCACCCTCATTTTAGGAATTGGACCAAACACTGCTGTTCAGCCACCTATACCAAATAAAAAAAACTGACCTCCAATAAGGAAGTCAGTTTTGGGTTGAATCATTAAGCCAGTGATGACATTACGTTTTTGACTGCGTCTGCGGAATTTTTCAGGGCAGATTTTTCTTCTTCGGTTAATTCCAGTTCGATGATTTTCTCTAAGCCGTTTCCACCAAGGATGGTTGGGACACCCAGGTAGATGCCTTCAAATCCGTACTCACCTTCTAAGTAGGCGATGGCCGGGATGACGCGGCGTTGATCCTTCAAGATTGCTTCCACCATTTGAACCAGGGAAGCAGCCGGGGCATAATAGGCGCTTCCGTTACCGAGAAGACCTACAATCTCCCCGCCGCCTTTACGGGTGCGCTCGACGATGGCGTCTAAACGATCTTTAGGAATCAATGTTTCCAGAGGAATCCCACCGGCGTATGAGTAACGAATAAGAGGAACCATGTCATCACCGTGACCGCCCAGAACAAATCCTGTAATATCTTTCACGGACAGGTTTAATTCCTGTGCGACAAAGGTTCGGAAGCGGGCTGTATCCAGAACGCCGGATTGTCCGATGACGCGCTCTTTAGGAAAGCCGGATTCCTTGAATACAGTGTAAGTCATGGCATCGACGGGATTCGTCAGGACGATGATATAGCAGTCCGGAGAATATTTCACAATTTGCTGTGTAACTGATTTCATGACCTTTTGATTCGTTTGAACCAGGTCATCGCGGCTCATTCCAGGTTTGCGGGCAATGCCTGCCGTGATCACGACGATATCTGAACCCTTCGTATCTTCATAATTGGAAGTACCGATGATGTTCGCATCAAATCCTTGTACCGGGCCTGCTTCAAGCATGTCCAGTGCTTTCCCTTTAGTCGGATCTTCATTTTGAGGGATATCCACAAGCACTACATCTCCAAGCTCCTTCTGAGCAAGCATCAATGCTGTGGTCGCCCCTGTAAATCCTCCACCGATAACAGAAACTTTTCTACGCTTAATCGCCATCATAATTCCTCCCTTTTGTTTCGATAGGTAAGGCAAAGAGTGCTTCAAATGAAGCACTCCCTTCCCATTATTCATTCAAGATTATCCCATGTTTTCGATTAATGCAGAACCGAACTCGGAACATTTCACTTCTGTTGCTCCATCCATCAGACGGGCAAAGTCATATGTGACCACTTTAGAAGCGATTGTCTTCTCCATGGATTTCGTGATCAGGTTAGCAGCTTCCGTCCAGCCAAGGTGCTCAAGCATAAGCACTCCTGAAAGGATGACAGATGATGGATTCACTTTATCCATGCCTGCATATTTAGGAGCTGTTCCGTGAGTTGCCTCAAAGATTGCATGTCCTGATTCGTAATTGATGTTTGCTCCAGGAGCGATACCGATTCCACCTACTTGTGCAGCAAGGGCATCAGAGATGTAGTCTCCATTTAAGTTCATTGTAGCCACTACATCGAACTCAGCCGGACGAGTAAGGATCTGTTGTAAGAAGATATCAGCGATTGAATCTTTTACGATGATCTTACCAGCTGCTTCAGCGTCAGATTGTGCTTTGTTCGCTGCTTCCAATCCGTCAGCTTCTTTGATCTTGTCATATTGAGCCCAAGTGAATACTTTATCCCCGAACTCTTTCTCAGCAAGCTCGTAACCCCAGTTTTTGAAAGCTCCTTCAGTGAACTTCATGATGTTCCCTTTGTGAACAAGCGTAACTGACTTACGGCCTTCTGTGATTGCATAGTTGATCGCTGCGCGCACAAGGCGGCTTGTACCTTCTTCCGATACAGGCTTGATTCCGATACCTGACGTTTCAGGGAAACGGATTTTATTAACGCCCATTTCGTCTTGAAGGAAGCTGATCAGTTTCTTCACTTCGTCAGAACCTTTTGCGTACTCGATACCAGCATAGATATCTTCAGTGTTCTCACGGAAGATGACCATGTCAGTGTCTTCAGGACGCTTGACAGGAGAAGGAACACCTTCGAAGTAGCGCACTGGACGCAGGCAAGTGAATAGATCTAATTCCTGGCGAAGGGCAACGTTCAATGAACGGATCCCGCCACCTACTGGCGTTGTAAGAGGACCTTTGATGGCGATGAAGTATTCACGGATCGCTTCAAGTGTTTCGTTTGGAAGCCATTCGCCCGTCTTGTTGAATGCTTTTTCTCCGGCATATACTTCTTTCCAAGAGATTTTGCGCTCGCCTTTATATGCTTTTTCTACAGAAGCATCCAGGACGCGTTGGGCTGCTGCCCAGATATCCGGCCCAGTTCCGTCACCTTCAATGAAAGGAACGATCGGGTTGTTTGGAACTTGAAGCTGGCCATTCTGGTTTGTGATTTTTTCACCTTGTGTCATTATGTAACCTCCATTTATTCATTATCAAAGGGGATGACCCCTAAGTGCCTTATGCATTTAGAGTCATTCCCCTTATTATTACACCAATTTTTTCACTATTTGTAAATATTGATGATTAACCTCTTTGTTCAACCGGCACATATTGCTGTTTGCCAGGGCCCACATAATCAGCGCGAGGACGGATTAAGCGGTTGTTTGAATACTGCTCCAGGATATGCGCTAACCAGCCGGATACACGGCTTACAGCGAAGATCGGCGTAAACAGGTCGTGGTCGATTCCAAGGCTGTGATAAACAGACGCAGAATAAAAATCGACATTAGGCGGTAAACCTTTATTGGATGTAAATACTTCTTCGACCTTGACGGACATTTCATAGTATTTACTTTCGCCGCTCAATTCAGTTAGCTTCTTGGACATTTCCTTCAGATGCTTCGCACGTGGATCTCCCTGACGGTATACACGGTGGCCGAAGCCCATGATTTTCACTTTTTTATCCAGCTTATCGAGGATATACGGTTCCACTTTATCGACAGAGCCGATTTCAGTAAGCATCTTCATAACCTGTTCATTTGCCCCACCGTGAAGCGGCCCTTTTAAGGCACCGATCGCAGCGGTCACACCTGAATACACATCGGAAAGAGTAGCGACACATACACGTGCTGTGAATGTGGAAGCGTTTAACTCATGATCCGCATGAAGGACAAGGGCTTTATTAAACGCCTCGACCTCTACAGGCTCAGGATCCTTACCGGTCAACATATATAGGAAATTCGCTGCAAATCCTAAATCCTTACGGGGAGCGATTGGCTCTTGTCCATTGCGGATTCGCGCAAAACTCGTTACGATCGTAGGAATCTTCGCCTGAAGGCGGACAGCTTTTAAGTAGTTTTCATTTTCGTCCATGACATCTGCTTTGTCATCATATAATCCAAGTAAAGATACAGCTGAACGTAAAGCAGCCATCGGATGGACTTCCTTGATGTTATACATCTTGAAATGTTCGATGACTTCCTTAGGAAGATCGGCATTCTCCGCTAACAGCTCAGTCAATTCCTGAAGCTCTGATGACGTAGGCAATTTCAAGTGCCAAAGCAAGTAGATTACCTCTTCGAAACTAGCATTGTTTGCTAAATCATCAATGTTGTAGCCAACATATGTAAGAGTATCATCAATGATCGAACTGATGGATGATGTTGTTGCTACAACCCCTTCTAACCCGCGAGTTGCTGTCATAATAACCTCTCCTTTTGTTAAGTATTTCTCTTTACCCATTTTCATATGAGCATAAAACCCCACGGACCTTTGAAATGAGTCCAGTAGGCTTGTTTAAAAAGAACATAAATAAACACGTTGAGCGATTGCTCAATTGCGTTACAAAAAATGATTCCCTGCTCTTCATGGATTTCGAGAGCTTGGGATGCGCTTACATTTCCTATTATAAACAATTATCTGACTTTTGTGAATGAAAACGCACGAATTTCTATAAAAATTATTTTTCTAGAAAAATAAACCTGTTCAAAATGTAGAGAAATCAAGTATTCATCCTCATGTATCCAATTGGCTGAAGGTGTCAGAAAATGTATAATCGTATCTTTTCTTAACCTGATTATTCCAATTACGGACAGCGGAATGGGGTGGGTGGAGCTTCCTTCCCGTCGTTCTCCCTGTCAATGACAGGATCCTTTCAACGTCGGCGGTGGGAATTCAACTGTAGTTGAATAAATCAGGATGTACAACATACTACCGGTATAATAATGGGCTGCCAATAGGCATGAATACACTCTTCATTCATGTAGAATAAACATGAACTTCTGTGAAATATGTTTTGAATTGATCATTATCCTGACATAAAAACGGTAATCAGGAGATAGGTAGAAATTGATTCCTTAATAAAAATCAAAACCAACATGTTGATAAGCAATGAGAGATGGTTTGCTCTTTATAATAATGTTCATTGACACAATTAACTTTTATACCATTAATACTTAAAGGGGGTGAGGAATCTTCGTAGACATCTACTGATGTACTGGCGTACTGATCAGGGGCAGTTCCCCTCATCTTCCTGCAGAACATACAAAGATACAATCTTTTAGAAAAGAGCGTGTGAATCACATAACATTTCTTTAAGAATACGATTCAAAAAACCAAAACACCATCTAAATTAATCTTCCTTTCATTTCCTGTCTCCTATAAAATAAAAGTAGTAGATTTCGTAGGAGGGAAGCCTTTGAATTTAGAATATGTTTATCGTACGATCCGATTCATCATCGTGATTGCCATCATTGTCCTTTCATTGATTTCACTCTATTACATATGGAAGCTTGCGTATCCATTCATCATAGCCGTCGCCATCGCCCTTCTCATCAACCCCATGGTGAACTGGCTTGAAAGGTGGCTTCCGAGGATATGGGCGGTTGCTGTATCCCTCATCTTGATTGTTGCGGTCTTTGCAGGGTTGATCACCTTATTGATCGCTGAGATCGTCTCAGGTGCCAATTATCTGGCCGAAGAGCTCCCAAGCCACGTGGAAACCCTGGTCAAGTATGCAGAGAATTTCATCGCGGGTCAAGTCATTCCGTTATACAACCAGCTGGCAGGCTTTTTCAAGAACCTTGAAGCCGGACAACAAGATACGATTCTGGAGAATGTCCAGACTGCCGGATCGAAAATCGCTACATCTGCAGGAGATTTCCTGCAAAACTTTTTCACTAAATTACCACAGTTGATTTCCTGGATCCCTAATGCGGCATCCGTCCTCATTTTCGCTGCCCTCGCCACTTTCTTTATCAGCAAAGACTGGTATACTTTATCGGCCAAGGCGGAGAAGATCATTCCAGGTAAAGCGATGTCGAGCGGGAGAAAAGTATTCGTCGATTTGAAGAGGGCCCTATTCGGGTTTATCAGAGCCCAGTTCACCCTGATCTCCTTCACGGCGATCATCGTACTCGTCGGGCTGATCATCCTGAGGGTGGATTATGCGATTACCATTGCACTCGTCACCGGCCTCGTCGATATCTTGCCTTACCTCGGGACAGGAGCAGTGTTCGTCCCATGGATCATCTATGAGTTCATTACAGGGAACGTAGGGCTCGGAATCGGCTTATCCGTTCTATATCTGATCGTCGTCGTACAACGTCAGATCATGGAGCCTAAGGTATTATCATCAAGCATCGGCCTCGATCCACTCGCGACCCTCATCGCCCTGTTCGTGGGCTTCAAGCTGATTGGATTCCTTGGCCTGATCGTAGGTCCCGTTGTATTGGTCATTCTATCCACCCTGAAACGGGCAGGAGTATTTGAAGATACGTGGAAATTCATCATGGGTGTGAAGTAAATACTTTTTCCAGGAGATTGAGGTTTTATAGCATGGGCTCTGTAAAATCTCTGTTAAACCGTTCGTGCAAGACTGTGAGGGGAATCCTCTTCTCTTTTAAAGGACGTTCGGCAGACCCTCTTCAACATAACCGAACGGGGCTACAGCGCAACCGTACTTACGTAGGAGGCTCTGCAGTTCCACTCACAATCATTAAGAGATTGTAGTGGCAACATTAAATGTGTCAATTGTGAAGGTAAGGAAACATGTCTTCGCGTTCAAAGAAATTCACTCTCATTTTGATTTGGATTTCTATGAGAGCGGAAGGAGGCTCGACTCCTGGGGGAATAGCTGGACAGTAAGAAAAGCGGAAGGGCTTTGCCCATTGGCTTATGACCTCGAGCTCCTATGCCCTGTAGCCGGACAGGTGAGACCCCGGAGGCGCTCACCCCAAAGCCCCGCGGAAAGCGAGCATCCTGCAGGGGAAATCAACTTCTACTTTCTTCTTTAGAACGAATTGAACCTAGAACCTAAATAAAGGCACTGCTGTATCAGCAGTGCCTTTCCTTTATCTGTATATAATCACATTACCGTTATTGATCCAACGCTTGAACAATCTGTAGATGAATGGTTTGAACAGCTTACGTGTCGGCGGGAGCAAGAGCATGAATCCTATGGCATCGGTAATAAAGCCGGGAGTCAATAGAACGACCCCTCCCACCAGGATGCAAAGTCCGTCGATGATGGCATCACCGGGCAGTTGACCGTACTGCATGTCCTGCTGTGCTTTTCGAAGAGTCTCCATTCCTTGCTTCTTCGCAAGATACGCCCCGAGGATCCCCGTCGTAATGATGAGGAGGACGGTTGGGATCAAACCAAAGGCTTGTCCGGAAAGAACCAATAACCCGATTTCCAAAGCCGGTACAATAATTAACAAGAACAAGATATATCTCATGATGGATTCCTCCATAACTTTAATACTGATTGTTTCTATTATAACATATTAACCATCTCAAGGTATTATGAGAGGATGATGAAAATCCATTATACCTAAAAAAGCCGGAGTCGACTAAGGACTCCGGCTTTTCAACTATTTCTTATAGTACGCTTGCGTGACCATTGTAGATGACTCCGCGTGTAGCATCTACTGTAATTTCCTGACCGTTTTTGAAGAGGGAAGTGGCATTGTCTACACCAACCACGACAGGGATGCCTAAATTGATCCCTACGACGGCTGCATGGCTCGTCAGGCCGCCTTCTTCTACGATAAGAGCCGAGCATTTTTCAAGAGCCGGCATCATTTCTTTATCTGTACCGATGGTAACAAGGACAGAACCTGGCTGCGTATTTTTCACAGCTTCATCTGCAGATGTTGCTACAACCGCTTTACCATAAGCAGATTTACGGCCGATCCCTTGACCTTTGGCTACGATATCGCCTACCACATGAATCTTCATCAGATTGGTTGTTCCAGATTCACCGATTGGAACACCAGCTGTGATAATGATGCGGTCTCCGTGCTTCGTCATTCCTGAATTGACGCTTTCTTCCACTGCCATATCAAGCATTTCGTCAGTTGTCGTCACTTTACGTCCCACTGTAGGATACACACCCCATACAAGAGCCAGACGACGAGAAACAGAATCTGTTCCCGTAACGGCTACGATTGGTGCTTTTGGACGATATTTGGAGATCATGCGCGCTGTATGTCCGCTTTCTGTCGGTGCAACGATGGCATTGACATCAAGGTTAAGGGCGGAATGAGCAACGGATTGCCCGATCGCGTCCGTCATATTGTGGTCGCTGTCTTTGCTGCGTGCATCCAGGATCGCATGGAAATCAAGGGCTGTTTCTGCTCTTGACGCAATGTTATGCATCGTTTGGACTGCTTCCACCGGGTACGTCCCTGCAGCCGTTTCACCTGATAGCATGATGGCGTCCGTTCCGTCGAAGATGGCGTTGGCAACGTCACTTGCTTCGGCTCTTGTCGGTCTTGGGTTGCGCTGCATGGAATCTAGCATTTGAGTCGCCGTGATGACAGGCTTTCCTAATGAGTTACATTTTTTGATCAGCATCTTCTGAACCAATGGTACTTCTTCAGCCGGGATCTCTACACCAAGATCTCCACGTGCCACCATCAGACCGTCTGATACTTCAAGGATTTCATTGATATTGTCTACACCCTCTTGATTCTCAATCTTAGGGATGATTTGGATATGAGAAGCGTTATGCTCTTCCAACAATTGACGGATCTCTAACACATCCGATGCACGACGGACGAATGACGCCGCAATGAAGTCAACACCCTGCTGGATTCCAAAGACGATATCCTTCGCATCTTTATCCGTGATTCCTGGAAGGTTTACGGAAACACCAGGCACGTTGACACCTTTTTTATTCTTTAGAACGCCGCTGTTGGCAACATACGTATGGATTTCACCATTCGCTTTATCAATTTCAGTTACTTCCAGTCCAATCAGACCATCGTCTAAAAGAATCTTAGAACCGACATGGACATCTTCGATTAATCCTTCGTATGTTACAGAGAATTTTTCAGTCGTTCCTACTACTTCTTTCATGGATACGATGACGTTAGATCCTTGAACCAGTTCAATTGCGCCGTTTTCCATGTTGTTTGTACGGATTTCCGGGCCTTTTGTGTCAAGAAGGATCCCTACATTTTTACCTGCTTTTTCAGCTGCTTCACGGATATTGACAATACGCTGTCCGTGTTCATCGTGGTCACCATGTGAAAAGTTCAAACGGGAAACGTTCATTCCTGCTTCGATCAGTTGTGTTAACTTCTCTACACTTTCACTGGCAGGACCGATCGTACATACTATTTTCGTTTTTCTCATTTTCTTTACCTCCTGAAATCTTACACCAATTTAGATTGAAAGCTCTTTGGAAAGTCTGTACATGTTCAAGTCAATTTGATGTGGCTTGGCAAGTGCTTCAATAATATCGTAATCAACAAGTTGATTTTTCTCAATTCCTACTGCTCTTCCGCCTTGTCCTTGAGCCAGTAACTCAACAGCATGAGCCCCTAGACGGCTTGCTAAGACACGGTCGGATGCCGTTGGCGTTCCTCCGCGTTGAATGTGACCAAGCACAGAGACACGAGTATCCATACCCGTTGCTTCAGTGAAGCGGTTGGCGAATTCATTTGCAGACATGACACCTTCAGCCACGATGATGACACTGTGCTTCTTACCGCGCTCCTGACCCTTCTTGAGTCGGTTGACAACATCATTCATATCGAATTTCTCTTCTGGAATCAGAATGGTTTCGGCACCACCTGCAAGTCCTGACCACAGGGCAATGTCACCTGCATTGCGTCCCATGACCTCAATGATGAATGTTCTTTCATGTGAAGTCGCTGTATCACGGATCTTATCGATGGCATCAATGACCGTGTTCAGAGCCGTATCGAACCCGATTGTGTATTCCGTTCCCGGGATGTCATTATCGATTGTTCCAGGTACACCGACACACGGGTAGCCCCATTCCGTCAATGCTTTTGCACCCTGGTAAGAACCATCTCCACCAATCACGACAAGACCTTCGATACCGTGCTTCTCTAATTGCTCGATCCCTTTTTTCTGACCTTCTTTTGTTTTGAATTCTTCACAGCGGGCTGTATACAGCATCGTACCACCGCGATGAATGATGTCACCAACGGAACCAAGTTCAAGCTTCTGGATGTTTCCGTTAATCAGTCCGTTATATCCCTGATAAATACCGTACACTTCGATGTCCATGAAGATCGCTTTACGCACTACTGCACGGACGGCTGCATTCATACCTGGTGAATCTCCACCACTTGTTAATACACCAATTTTTTTCACTAGGATCACCTCATTAAGAAATATGCCTCTATATGTAAATGAATTGAACAACTTGTTAATGGTTTCACATATATCTAAAAAAAGGAAAAGTTCATTTTTTCTTCTGCTGCATTCATTACATTATTATGGACCAATAGACTATGGATTATTTCTAAAATAACATGAAGATACAAGGTTCTCAACAACATCCTCGAAGGAATGACAAAAGACGAAATAATCTATTAAATGGAAGCGTTTTAATTGTTAAAACCTTCAAAAAATCGTCACATGTCCATGATGCAGAGGAAAAATAATGAAAAAGACTGACAAATGGTCATCCTATTTGTCAGTCCAATGTTCCTTATGATTTTACCCCAATTAAATCATTTAAAACAGTGTATTCACCCATGGCTTTAAATTTTTCATAACGGTGCTGGACCAATTCATCTTTGCTCATGGGAATCAATTCTTTCAGGGAGGCCTTCAGAACATCCTCAATGGATTGAGCCTGTTCCTTCACATCTTTATGGGCCCCGCCCTTCACTTCGGTGATGATCTCATCGATCAAGCCGAGCTCTTTTAAATCAGGGGCAGTGATCTTCATGGATTCTGCCGCCCGCTTCGCCTGGGTGGAGTCTTTCCACAGAAGGGCAGCAGCCCCTTCTGGTGAGATGACGGAGTAAGTGGAGTTTTCAAGCATATGGATATGATTGCCGACTCCGAGTGCCAGGGCGCCGCCGCTTCCTCCTTCTCCGATGACGATACAGACGACGGGGACAGTTAAGCCGGCCATCTCAACGAGGTTGCGTGCAATGGCTTCACTTTGCCCTCTTTCCTCCGCTGCCTTACCAGGGTATGCTCCCTTTGTATCGATAAAACACACGATGGGACGATTGAACTTCTCTGCCTGCTTCATCAATCTGAGGGCTTTTCTATATCCTTCCGGATGGGGCATCCCGAAGTTCCGGCGGATATTTTCTTTTGTATCTTTTCCTCTTTGGTGGCCGATGATGGTCACCGGCACATCGTGGAACTTCCCGATACCGGATACGATGGCTTCATCTTCCCCATACAGGCGATCTCCGTGCACTTCAATGAAGTCCGTGAATAGATGCTTGATATAATCCAGTGTAGTCGGACGATTTGGATGACGGGCTACCTGCACCCGTTCCCACGGCTTCATGTTTTCATAAATATCGTTCTCAAGCTTTTCAAGCCTTGATTCAAGCTTTTCGATTTCCTTCGATAAATCCACGTCTGAATTCTGAGTGAATTCTTTAAGCTCTGCTATTTTTTTCTTAAGCTCCAATACAGGCTTTTCAAATTCCATCTCATTTACCATGGCAGATCACCGTCCCACTGATGAATATCAAGTATCGTTCCTATTTTCTCTTTTAAATCGAGCCTCGAAATCACTCCATCAAGCTGTCCATGCTTCAGGAGGAATTCAGCTGTCTGGAAGTCTTCCGGCAGGTCTTCACGGATGGTTTGTTCAATGATCCTTCTGCCTGCAAATCCAATCAATGCACCAGGCTCAGCGAAATTATAGTCACCCACTGAGGCAAAGCTTGCGGAAACCCCGCCTGTCGTCGGGTGGGTCATGATGGAGATGAAGAGGCCTCCATTATCACTCAACCGCTTAAGGGCGACACTTGTTTTGGCCATTTGCATCAGAGACAGGACGCCCTCCTGCATTCTTGCACCGCCTGAAGCCGTGAAGATGATGAAAGGAACCTTTCTTCTGTCTGCTTCTTCAATGGCCCTTGTGATTTTCTCCCCAACGACGGAGCCCATGCTTCCCATCCTGAACCGGGAATCCATGATGGCTGTTACGACCTCGTTCCCATTCACTTTTCCCGATCCCGTTAACACCGCTTCATTCAAGCCGGTTTTCTTACGGTCTTTTTCAACCTTTTCGAGATAATCGGGAAATCCGAGGGGATTGACGGAAACTAGATCCTGATCCAGCTCCACGAACGTTCCTTCATCCAGGAAACACTTCACTCGTTCCGTCGAGCTCATACCATGATGAAAGCCGCAGTGAAGGCACACTTTGAGATTCTTTTGAAGCTCTTTCGTGTACATGATCTTCTTACAATTCGGACATTTCGTCATGATCCCTTCTGGAACGTCTTGTTTAGCCGCTTCAGAAGGAATCGTTGCATATTTTTTCTTTTTAGATTTATTAAAAAGTTCCTTAAGCAAGGTGAAACCTCCTTAACTAATTACAGTAGCTGATACGTCTTATGATGAAAAAGATAGAGATGCTTTCTATCCATTCCCCAAAGGACGGCTGCCGCTTTCGTTTCTAGTAGTAAATGCACGATATAAAACTGCTTGACTATCAGTTTAATGGAAAGGTTTAAAAAAAGATGTTGGAAATTGTCGCATCCTTATCGACAATTTCCCTGACCCTTTTATACGTCTCTTGCACAGTCTCTTTGTCTTGTTTTTCAATTGCATGAAGCATGCTGGTGATGTTTTCTCTCATGTCTGCGGTGAGCTTCACCTCTCCGCAGATCAATGTTTCAAAATCGTTTAATATGTTCCAGATCCGCTGAGCCAGATGATTGGCGCTCACCATGACGATCTCCCTGAACACATCATCCAGGCTCTCGGACTCTATCACTTTCTCCAATAGGACATCTACTTTCTTTTCTCCCAGAAAGAGACCCTTCAAGGCTTCCTTTTCGATCATCATTTTCGTATAGAGAATATCTTCCTGAGCCTTGTGATCCTCAAGGATGAACATTCCCAGCAAATCGATGAGATGGTGATCGCGGAAATCTCTTAAAAAGGTGCCTTCGCCTCTTTTCGTTTCAATCAACCCCAGTAGCTCCAGGGCCCGGAGTGCTTCCCTGACTGAAGAACGTCCTACATTCAACCGTTCGGACAGTTCTCGTTCTGAAGGGATCTTATCGCCTGGCTTGAGGCCGTCTTTAGATATCATTTCTCGCAGTTGGTGAACAATTCCAATATATACTTTGGCGTGAGAATGGAGAGAGTTCACTTCTTTCATCATTCACTCTTCCCAATAACCGCTAAATCTTCAGTCTTTCTTCGGATGTCTTCCGGATCCACCTTTAATCTTGCCACACCCGTCTCCATGGCCGCCTTTGCGACTGCAGCCGCCACAGCAGGGGCTACACGCTTATCGAAAGGTGCAGGGATGACGTAGTCCGCATTCAATTCGTCGTCACTGATTAAATCAGCAATCGCCTCAACCGCTGCCTGCTTCATCTTCTCATTGATGTGAGTGGCGCGAACATCCAATGCACCGCGGAAGATACCCGGGAATGCCAGGACATTGTTGACCTGATTAGGGAAATCGGATCGGCCTGTCCCGACGACCTTTGCACCGGCCGCTTTAGCAAGCTCCGGCATGATCTCAGGAACAGGGTTCGCCATGGCGAAGATGATCGGGTCCTCTTTCATGGAAGCGACCATTTCCTCCGTCAAGGCTCCTGCCACTGATACACCGATAAATACATCTGCATCTTTCAGGACTTCTGTCAGACCGCCTTGGATTTGATCACGATTCGTGAACTTGGCCACTTCATCCTTGATCCCGTTCATTCCTTCCGGACGACCTTCATAAATGGCTCCCTTGGAATCACACATGATGACGTCCCGCACACCATATCGGTAAAGGAGTTTAATGATGGCTATACCGGCTGCACCGGCTCCGTTTGCCACTACTTTGATTTCTGACATCTTCTTTCCGACGATCTTGAGGGCATTGACAAGTCCTGCTACGGTGACAATGGCCGTTCCGTGCTGATCATCGTGAAAAACAGGGATATTGGTTTCTTTCTTCAATCGCTCTTCGATTTCGAAGCAATTCGGGGCCGCAATGTCTTCCAGGTTCACTCCGCCGAACGTAGGCTCAAGAAGTTTAACCGTTTCAACAATCTTGTCCACATCCGTCGTATTCAGACAGATCGGGAACGCATCGACGCCTGCGAAACTCTTGAAGAGAACCGCCTTTCCTTCCATGACAGGCAGGGAAGCTTCAGGTCCAATGTTCCCAAGTCCGAGAACAGCTGTACCATCCGACACGACTGCCACCATGTTACCTTTCATCGTATAATCATATACCGTTTCGGGCTTGTCATAAATATCCTTACACGGTTCCGCAACACCAGGTGAGTAAGCCAAGCTCAAGTCTTCCGCATTCCGGACCTCTACCTTTGATGTTGTTTCCAATTTCCCTTTGTTAACTCGGTGCATATGCAGAGCTTCTTCACGCAATGACAAATCAACCCACTCCTTCTGATTCTTTACATGCTATATGTCGATTCATGATTTTCACAAATCTACTAAACGTACATGATTGATATGAAAAAAAAACTGAAATTCAGAGGTGGTCTGACCACCTTTTTCTATTAAACAATAATATAAATATTGGTTTTAGTAAAGTATGTTATTGTAATATGACATTTGCCTTACCCAGGATGCGGGATAATTGTCCCAGAGCTTCTTCTGAAGGCATCACCCGCATACTCGGTGGAAGCTGGGCGCGGTTTTGTGTCCGCTCGTAATATACGATGACAGGGACATTCCCTTTAAAGCGCCTGATCGTGTCCTGAATATGCTTCATGCACGCATCTTCATCCTGATCACCGGCGATTTTTATATATAGCTTCTGATTTTGTTCTGTTACTTTCCTCTCAACCGCTTCCGTGGTCTCGAGATGGTTGACAACGAATTGCAGTTTATCGTTCCGTTCTTCCACCTTCCCTCCAAACAGAAGGATGTTCCCTTCTTTCAAGAGGGTCATATGATTGCGGTAAACGTCCGGGAACACCACGGCTTCCATCTCTCCGCTTTCATCACCGATCTCAAGGAACGCCATGACTTCCCCTTTTTTCGTCCGGATCGATTTCACGCCCATGATATATCCGCCGAATGAGACTTTCGAACCTCTTTGAAGATCCGCTATCTGATGCAGCCCCAGCTGATCAAACAGGGGACGGCAGGAAGAAACGGGATGGTTGGATAAGTAGAGTCCCAGTACTTGTTTCTCGAATTGCAGCATGTCATCAAGGGTCATCTCTTCCACTTCCACGTATTTAGGCTTCAATAGAAACGCCTCTTCTTCATGGAACAAGTCCGGATCCCCTTCCGGATTGACGAGCTCGGCATGCTGGGCTGCCACGTCAAGGCTTGCAAGAAGGGTGGCCCGATCCACCCCGAATTCATCGAACGCCCCTGCAAATACTAGATTTTCAAGGATTTTACGGTTGATGATTTTAGACGAAACCCTCATGCAGAAATCGAACAGGTCCTGAAACGGCTTTTCGCTCCTGGCACGGAGGATTTCCTTCAACGCAGCGGCCCCTATCCCTTTGATGGCCCCTAAGCTGTAGCGTATCCGGTTACTTCCATCGACTGTAAAGACGAACTGACTTTCGTTGATGGAAGGGGGCAGGATCTCGATCCCATATTGCTTGGCTTCTCTGATGTACTGAGCCACCTTCGTCTCATTCCCCACAACGGAGGTTAAGAGAGAAGACAGGAAAAAGGCAGGATAATGGGCTTTCAGATAGGCGAGCTGATACGCGATCATACTATAGGCCACCGCATGGGACCGGTTAAATCCATAGTCTGCGAATCTCACAATCAGGTCATACGTACGATGGGCCACTTCTTCTGAATAGCCTTTCCGGATGGACCCCGTGACAAAATGCTCTCGTTCCTGATCAAGTACATCCTTCTTCTTCTTCGAAACCGCTCTCCGCAACAAATCGGCTTCCCCAAGGGTGAAACCGGCCATCTTCGAAGCAATTTGCATGATTTGCTCCTGATACACGATGACCCCGTAGGTCATTTCAAGAATAGGCTTAAGATCCGGCAGGGGATATTCCACCTTTTGCCCGCCATGCTTACGTTTTATGTACGTGGGGATATTCTCCATGGGACCCGGCCGGTACAAGGCATTGACGGCTACGATATCCTCAAAGGAATTTGGCTTCAGCCTCTTCAGGACATTCCGCATCCCATCGGATTCAAGCTGAAAAATTCCATTCGTCAGGCCTTTACTCAGCAAATCAAAGGTTTTGGAGTCATCCATGGGTATGGAATCGATGGAGAAGGATCGATTCGTGCCCATCTGAACATTTTTCACGATCCGTTCCAAAATGCTCAGGTTGCGTAGGCCGAGGAAATCCATCTTCAACAGGCCGATTTCCTCCAGGATATCCATGGAGAATTGAGTCAAGTGAATACCCGATGCACTTCCCTGAATGGGCACCCACTGCACGAGGGGAGCTTCACTCATCACCACCCCTGCCGCATGGGTGGACGTGTGCCTTGGAAGGCCTTCAAGTTTACAGGCCGTCTGGAATAATTTCTGATAATGTTCCGAGCCCGTTACCAATTCCCTGAAGCCTTTCGACTGTTCATAGGCTTCTCTCAAGGTGATCCCCAGCTGATTGGGGACAAGCTTGGATACCTGCTCCTGCTCCTTCATATTCAAGCCGAACACGCGGCCCGTATCACGCAATGCCGCCTTCGCGGCAAACGTTCCGAACGTAATGATCTGCGCCACATGAAGGCTTCCGTATTTCCCTTCTACATACTCGATCACTTCGTCCCGCCGGTGGTCCGGGAAATCGATATCAATATCCGGCATGGACACCCGATCAGGATTCAAGAATCGTTCAAACAGCAAATGATGCTCGATGGGATCCACATCCGTAATGTTCAATGCATAGGAAACCAATGAACCTGCTGCCGATCCCCTTCCAGGTCCCGTCAGGATATTCCGTTCCTTCGCGTACTTCATGAAATCCCACACGATGAGGAAGTAATCGCTGAACCCCATCCTTCCGATAACGTCAAGCTCATAATCCAGCCGTTCGATGTACTCATCGGTGACTTCCCCCACCCTTTCACTCAGACCCTTTTCACAGAGATGGGTCAATTCGTGTAGGGCCGATACTCCCTCCGGCAAAGGATATTTCGGCAGAAGCTCTTGATGGAAAGGAATGGTCAAGTGACACTGGTCGGCGATCTTCATGGAGTTCTCAAGCTCCGTGACATGATCGGAGAACAACTCCACCATCTGCTCCCTGGACTTAAAGTAGTATTCCTGTGAGCCCAGGACCTCCCTGTCATCCTCCGACAGCTTGACCCCGTCCCGAATCGCCCCCATGCATTCGTGGGCAAAGTGATCCTCCTGCTCTAAATACTGGACATCATTGGTGGCAACCATTCCCGTACCCGTTTCTTCTGCAATCTTCTCCAGTAGTGGGATCAGCTCTTCTTCAGCTGGAATTCCATGCTTTTGGAGGCTCAGATAAAATGAATCTTTCCCAAACATGTTTTGGTACGTCCGGATACATGTTTCGGCCTGCTCCCTTTCATTTTCCAGGAGAAGGGTTTCGATTTCCCCTTTGACACCGGGAGTGATGGCGATCAATCCCTCACTGTACGATCCAAGCCACTTCAGGGGAATCCCGTTTGGGGACTTGGCCCCGATGGCACTCGAGATCTTTAACAAATTCTGATAGCCCGTCCGGTTTTTCACCAACAGAACTAAGGGATAAGAACGTTCTTCATTCTCGGTTAAAATGTCAGCGGTCAACCCGATGATCGGTTTGATGTTTTCCTTTAAACATGCCTTATAAAAAGGAATGGC
Source organism: Bacillus sp. RO3 (assembly GCF_012911895.1). Lineage (GTDB taxonomy): Bacteria > Bacillota > Bacilli > Bacillales > Bacillaceae_B > Rossellomorea. Next base: position 139,859 of record NZ_JAAXCV010000017.1, on the reverse strand, counting down.
GGCATACATCATATTTTTATCGGTCAAAGCCAACGCTTTATACCCTGATTCCTTCGCTTTATGTACAAGTCCATTTATCGAAATTGTGCTAGACAGTAGACTATAGGCACTCGCTACTTGTAAATGAACAAATGACATGTTATGCACAACCTTTTTCTCAATATACTTTCATTATAGGAAAGAAACTGCAAAAAAGAAAATATGTTCTCCCTCATAACTTGTCTTCCTTTCCCATATAGTTATCATAAAGACTCGTAATAGATGGGGATGATGAAATGGCGGAAGCTTTCTTTCCGGAACTGTTCAAAAGCTTCTTTATTGCAATGGGGGTATTGCTTGGAGGGTCCCTCCTCGGTGGATTGGCCTCCTTCGCTATGGGGCAGCCTTTATTTATTGAAATGAGAAGACTATCGGATTTCCTCCGTATATGGGCTATCATCGCAGCGATCGGGGGCACGTTTGATACGGTATACAGCTTTGAAAAAGGATTCCTGAACGGGGAGACGAAAGAACTCTTCAAACAATTCCTGCTTATCCTTTCCGCTTTAGGGGGAGCGAACACGGCAGCCATGATCATTTCATGGCTGACACAGGAGCAAATGCCATCATGAGGATCCCCCCATATTACCGGCTTCCTTCCTGGCAGCGGTTCTTCGCAGGAATGGTCGTGGGAGGCATCATCAGCTGGATGATCTTCCTGTTCATGTTCGGCGCAATGCATGAGAAACAGGCCCAGAGAATTGAAGAACAGAAGAATGACATCAGCAAACTGAAAAACACCCTTTCCTATCTCCAGGAAGAATACAAACAGCTAAACAAAGAAAACGAAAACGAACTCACCATCCAGGAAGTCAAAGTGAAAATCATCAATCCTACGAAAACAAAAGTCGAATTACTCAGCATCCACGAAACGGAAGATCGATTGAGCGAAGATTTGCGGAGCCTGCTGACCAAAGACTTAGAATCAGCTTATGGGAACAAAGAACTCATCAAAAAGATCATCGAAAACAAAACGGTCAAACTAAATGATAAGTCCTTTCAGTTAAAAGTGCGGGAAATGTACTTTTATACGACTACGCAGATCACACTGGAGTTGAAGTATGAGGACGATTAGTTTGGAGAGAGATCTTGTTGGCTGCAGCCCTCCTGTCGACCTGCAAAGAAAATTCGACACGGGGGATCGATTATTGAAAATGAGGATTAATAATTGGAAATACGGATTAATAAATTTCAAAGTGGATTAAATATCTGAAATCCAGATTGAATCTAGTCCAATCCGGATCAATTCGTTTGCGAAGAGGTTTCCTGAGGAGAGGTTCCACTACCATTTCGGCCATTTTGACCGGTTAAGGGGTGGACTCCAGCTGAAAATAGACAATATAAAGCATTTCAGGGTGTAAAAGCAGGCCATGGATGTTAGAGATGCCTCCTATGATCAAAGTGAAGATCATCAAGAAGATTAGTTTGGCAGTGGGACCTTTTTAGTTGCAGCTCTCATGCGACATGATGGCCAATTTAAAGAAAATTCGACACTGGGGATCGATTCTTGAAAATGAGGATTAATAAATAAGAGTACGGATTAATAAATTTCAAAGTGGATTAAATATCTGAAATCCGGATTGAATCTAGTCCAATCCGGATCAATTCGTTTGCGAAGAGGTTTCCTCAGCAGAGGTTCCACTACCATTTCGGCCATTTTGACCGGTTCAGGGGTGGACTCCAGCTGAAAATAGACAATCTAAAAGCATTTCAGGGTGTGAAAGCAGGTCATGGATGCAACAAATGCTATTTTTCATAAGGATCCTCCTTTTTCATCTCCACCAGCTTCTCTACCTTCAACCTAAAAGCTCACGTTTTCCTTCAAAAACTGATCATACTCATCACGAAATCGTTCTGCTTCTTCCAAGAAAGGGTAATGATTACTTCTCTCAAAAATGACAAATGTTGAACGAGGAATGTCTTTAGCCATCTCAACTGAATACACTAATGGACATTGGACATCGTATCTGCCGCACATGACTAAAGTGGGTACTGAGATCAACTCCAGTTTTCTACTGACATCAAAAACGTGTAATTCACGGACAAAGAAGTTCATTCTTGCAGCAGACATCCCTTTAGTAATGTCCAGTGAAAAAAGCTCATGATATTTTCCAGGGGAATATAATGATAATTTCGTTCTTTCCATCGTCAATTCTTTTCTTTGCTCTTTAGGTAAATCGGATCGTTTTAACGTTTCGATCAGTTCCTGCATCCTGTGGAAATCTGGATGAGCATGATTATATATGCAATCTTCCGAGAAAGTCATATATTCCCTTGCAGCGGCCCCAACGATCACATGAAAAAGAAGACTTCCGGAGAAGTGAATCCCGTAAAGTATGCCTAGCATCCCACCCGTTGAATGTCCGGCAAACCCCCATTGCTTAAACCCCAACGTTTCCCGAATCTCTTCTAAATCAAGGATCGTTTCCAGCATACCTAACTGATAGGGCTCCACTGCTTTCTCTGATTGACCTGCTTCCCGTAAGTTAATCAAGAAGACTCTATTATTTCTAGTAAACGACTCTGCAAAATAGTCACCTGTCTCATTGAATTCAGAATAATGGTGGGTAACACACAGCTGCTCTCCCTGCCCCTTGACAAACAGTTCGAATACGCCGCGTGCTGTATGAATTAATTTCCGTTCCCATTTATGCTTTTTCAAATGAATCATCCCCAGTTATCTTCTATTCATTCACCTTTTCAATCCTTGAGGCACTCACCCTTGCAGGAGCCCCATCCTCTAATTGCTTCTCCACTTCAACGGCTATTTTGTCTCCTTCTGAAAAATTGTGAGCTACATCGGTTTCAATGTAAACAAAGTTAAACATATACCCTTCTACTCCATTTGGTTTGAGATTTTTCACCATTTCATAATCCAAAATGGTCAAATCCTCTCCCATAAATAACTCATTGTCCTCTATTGATAGAATGTAACCGATCATTACATTCCCACTACTATGCGTGGGATTTTTCGATGCTTGAATGATGTACTCTGCAATAGCTGTAAACGTATTCGTTTTTACAGGAGAGTCACATGATAACCAATTCAGAGTACGCTCTCCACCATTGATTTTCACATGCATGGAATAAGGTATCGTTTGTTCATTCTTCCCACACGTATCATCACCGGGCTTTTCATTCAAATAATTGGCCAATACCAGCTGCTTGTAGATTTCTTGCTTATCCACCTCTTCCAGTTCTATGGTTTGTTTTTCACCGTTTTCACCGTCTTCACCGTAGGTTAACTCCACTTCAAATACATCTTGTTGTTTTACATTATACGAAGCCGTAAGGACCTCCCACAGTTGTCCTTGAATTCCATTACAATCAGTCAAATAATATGTAAGATTAGTCGGGTTTTCCTCCTTTTTCAGCTTCCCGCATTGAAAGGTATCCACTCTGCCATTTCCATATTGATCTCTCGTATAATCGTACTCTACATGTATTTGTTTTCCATCGTAAGATAAATCCGCTAAAATGGGGTCCCCTTCTTTCGTATAGTGAATGATTCTTAAATCTCCTTCTTCTTCCTTTTCGATCTGCTGATAGTAGTTCTCCATTTTATCCAGACCTGAAATGCCCCCATGCATATTGACCACATCCGGGTTCAGTTCAGAAACGACTTCACTATTCGGCAGTGACACCTGACCTGCACCCTGACATCCTGTGAGAAAGACTAGTAATATGGCAAACATCCATTTCCAATCTGAATGGAGCATATACTTCACCCCTCATATGAATTTGTGAACCCTTACAATCTTAGATTCATTTAAGAACTTGCATTCGTCTCCCACTAGAAACGATCTTCTACGAAACAAAAAACTTCGACATCCAAGCTACATAGTATGCTCCTGGGATAAAGATAAGTTGAGCGATCACTGTTCCGAACAGTCTGGACATGACCATCATGATGGAAAGGCCTTTTAATTCTGTATAATCCCCATTCCCATTTACAACATCATCTGCCAACACTGATATCTTTGGGTCAATGAACAAGGTTAATAGAATAGTTGCGATGCCATTTATCAACCCTGAGGCCATGGTGGCACTGTGTCCTCTATCCGGTACGATGATGGCAGCATATAATGCAGAGAGAACACCAATCGTATAAACCGCTGTAATCATCATATTGATAAAAAACAACCTCTTGGGAATTGCCCTAGAGTTTATTCCTTTCAAATATCTTCGGCCCGGCTTGGAAATATGATTGATCCCTCTTTTATAAAGGTCATTCTTAAACCCAAGCTTAATCAATCGGGGTACCGAACCTCCCTGCTCTGAAAGATGGATAATCCCCCTGGAAAACAAAGCAACAAACGTAGGCAGTAATACGATTCCTACAATTGTTCCTAAAGTCGAGGCACCAATCAGCACCCTGAATTGTCCTTCAATTAATTCTAATTCACGGCCCTCAGGTGCTGCATCGATGAGACCGCCCGTAAAAGGCTGCTGCATCATATTCGACATTCTTGAAACAATCACCATCATATTGAATAGGGAAAGAGCGGAAGCGATTAGCTTCACCCTTGCCCCGGATAACCGAACAGCATATGCGAGCGTTTCAATACTATGGATGATCAAAATGAATAATGCAATTGATATAACCGGCAACGAAAAAAATTCCACGACAACAACTCCCTATTTTATCCAAATATAGTATAACATGAAAAAAAGGAACATTTCGTATTTTTGAAATGTTCCTTTTTTTATGACTAATATCAATGTAGAGGCTGAAGTTCTTTATACGTTTTGGAGGAGTAATCGTATAGATAACATGATTAAAGGTGAAAAAGGTCAGAGCAATGAACTCTGACCTTTATTCGATCCCCGGAAAATAAGGAACCACTTCCTCCCCCAGCTCCTGAATGACTTCATCAGCCGGGCGCTGACTGTCAAAGAGGGCAAAGAAGAGATGATTCACTCCCGCCTGTTTGTAGATATTCAACAGCTCAATGAGATAATTGCGTCCGATCCTGAAGCCGAGGCGGATCGGTCTTGGGATTTCATTGGGATCCTCGGCCAGGTCCAGGTGCACGGGCTGGCTGAACGGCTTGAAAAGGCCGGGATGGTACTCTTCCACCAGTCTTCTCCACTGGCGGATGCTCCCCTCTTGATCATGGGGACTGCGTGGATAGTACATCCAGCCGTCACCATGTTGAGCGAACCAGTTCATGTCCTGCTGGGCATATCCCGTAATGAAGGTGGGAATGCGCGTGGTCGGTTTCGGGACAAGATTTGCCCCGCTGATCATCCCTCTTGATGTTTCGATATGAGGGAACTCACGGTACAGGGCTTCCTGAAGATAGTGATATGCTTCCACGAAGGCCTGACCACGTTCCCGATGGGATGCACCGAGTGCCGCAAAGTCTGCCCGGCGGTCACCGGATGATACGCCGAGGATTATCCTTCCCGGGAACAGCTGATCGATGGTGGCCATTTCCTTCGCCACGCGCAGAGGATGGCGGAGGGGCAACACGGCCGCAGCCGTTCCGAGGGCAATATCCTCTGTCTTACTGGCGAGATAGGTCAAATAAATCATCATGTCATAAATCTGCCCAACTGCCGGGTCTCCAAAATTCGGATCCTCCAGAAGGACATCCCTGAACCACAGGCTTGTGAATCCAAGCTTCTCTGATAATTGTGCCAGCTCCACCTGCTTTTCCATCGTCGGAGTGTCAAAATGATAATTTTCAAGAGGGATGTGAAGACCGAGCGTTAATTCTCCCTCTTTGTACATACGGTGATAGGCTTTGTGATGGGCAAAATGATTCATCTGTCCCTCTCCTTTTCAAATGGAGGCGGCTCAGGCTGCCGCCCCCCACTATAATCGTGATGGTTGATCGTTAAGCTGACTTCCGTTCCATTCCACGGAGCAATCCCGTTAATACGACAGCTCCTGCAACCATGATGGCTCCGATCCACGGCGTATGGATCAAGCCGATGCCATCTACGATGATGCCTCCTACAAAGGAACCGATGGCAATTCCAACGTTAAATGCGGCAATATTCAAGGCTGATGCTACATTGACTGCTGACGGTACATACTTCTCTGCCAGATTGACCACAAGGACCTGAAGTCCTGGCACGTTCATGAATGCGAATAATCCCATCAGGAAGATCGCAATCAGACCAGCCACTTTGAATGGTGCTGCGAAGGTAAGAGCGAATAGAATGATGGCTTGCAGGACAAACATCCAGAACAGGGCTTTTAACGGACTCTTGTCGGATGCTTTCCCTCCGACGACATTCCCGATGGCTACGGCAATTCCATAGACAAGCAGGATGACGCTCACCCATTTAGCGCTGAATCCCGTTACATCTTCCAATAAAGGTGTTAAATAAGTGAACGCAACGAACGTTCCTCCATACCCAAGTGCTGTAATGGCAAAGGCTAGTAATAAACGGCCGTTGGTCAGAATCTTCATTTGCTCGCTGAACTTGGCTGGCGGTGCTTCTTTCAAATCTTTTGGTACAAGGATGGAGCTGGCGATTATTCCGATGACACCGAGAAGGGCGACACCCCAGAATGTGGCTCTCCAGCCGAAAGCTTGTCCGATGAAGGTGCCAAGCGGTACTCCTGTCACCGTTGCAACCGTCAATCCCGTGAACATAAAGGCAATCGCGCTTGCCCGTTTATGGGCCGGCACTAAATCAGCGGCAATCGTCGAACCGATAGAAAAGAAGATTCCATGGGAGAATGCCGTGATGAACCGGGCAACGAGCAATAATCCGAAGCTCGTAGAAAGGGCCGCAACCGAATTTCCTATAATGAAAATCAGCATCAAGGACATCAGAAGGGTTTTTCTGTTCATCTTACTGGTCAATGCCGTCATGACCGGAGCCCCTATGGCGACTCCGATGGCATATCCTGAAATCAATAACCCTGCGAGGGTAATCGATATCGATAAATCATCGGCAATCGATGATAATAATCCAACAGGAACGAATTCCGTCGTTCCAATTCCAAAGGCACTGATGGCAAGGGCGAGCAACGCCGGTGTGCCGCCTTTCGTCTTTGACTGATCTATAGTAGCTGCAGTTGAACTCATAAGGTAATATCCTCCTTAAATGATGAATGGTTTGAATGAAAACGAGAAACGAAGGCGCCTTCCGTTTCTCTGTACACATCATGATAATGGGTACATCAACGTATTTGAAGTACGCACTTTAAAGTCATGTAGGCACTTATTAGTAACCTACGGACCCTCAAGTGCCTATGCACCTTTCAAACCCCTTCCGTGACATGGAATGGGTACTGTTTGAAAAGCTAAACTGAATTATGAAGGAGATCCTCTCTTTTGAGAAGAACGCACTTTAAAGTGGCATAGGCACCTGGAAGTACCTGTGGACTGAAGGTCATTTCCTAGTCAAAAGGGAAGGAACTGGTTACACTGATACTAGTAATCGTATAAAGGTGGAGAGAATGACATGAAAGCACTCATATTTGAATCATTTGGTGGACCGGATGTCCTGCAATACCGGGAAATCGATCATCCCGTCATGGGAGAAGATGATATCTTATTGGAAATGAAGGCAATCGGGCTGAATTTCGCCGATGTTTACAGAAGAAAAGGAAACTATCACTTAGCAGGGAAGCCTCCTTACATATGCGGGTATGAGGGAGCGGGAATCGTCAAAGAAACAGGAAGCAACGTGACTGGAATTAAAGCGGGAGACCGCATCGCTTTTGCTGATGTACCGTATGCGAATGCAGAACTTGTGGCAGTGCCAAAGGAAAAAGCCATTCCGATTCCTGACGATATCTCGTTTGAAACGGCTGCATCCCTTTTGTTACAAGGTCTAACCGCTCACTATCTGACGAAGGACAGCTATGGAATCCAAAGCGGGGATACAGCTTTGGTCCATGCAGCAGCAGGTGGAGTGGGCCAGATCCTCGTACAAATCATCAAGATTCTTGGTGGCAGCGTCATCGGTATAACGTCTTCTGAAGAAAAAAGACAGGCCGCGTTGTCCGTCGGGGCTGACCACGTGTTCTTATATAGCGAGGACTGGAAACAGCAAGTCCTGGATGTGACGGAAGGGAAAGGAGCGGACGTGGTATATGAATCCGTAGGTTCCACGTTGATGGACAGTTTCGAGGCTGCCCGAATCGGCGGAACCGTCGTCTTCTTCGGTATGGCGGGAGGAGATCCCGTTTCCGTTGACCCCCGGATGCTGATGGACACATCGAAAACCCTGACCGGAGGAGATCTGTGGAATGTCCTGACGTCTCACGAGGAACGAGTCAAACGCTCCCATGAGTTATTCGGGTGGATCCAGGAAGGAACATTAAAGGTCGCTGAACCAACGGTCTTCTCGTTAAGGGATGGCGCCAAGGCTCATGAATACCTGGAAAGCAGAAAGAGTACAGGGAAGATACTATTGATACCATAAAAGTAGGGCAGCAGAGGCTGCTCTTTTTTTATGCCAACATTTCGGGATTCATAGTCTTTCTGAAAGCAGTCTTCCCTCCTCAGTTTCAAATATAGAAACTTTCTTTCATAATTTGAAGTAAGCTTGTCACACTAATACGATAGGAAATGTGCAAAGGAGACATGCATATGAGTCAATACGAAGTGTCAACGTTAAAGAAGGGTTTACACATTCTCGATGTGCTGACGACGAAGGGAGAAATGACGCTCACGGACGTCATGGATCATTTTCAATGGAATAAAACCACGACATTCCGTCTACTGTACACATTGGAAAAGATGGATTACATTCAAAAGGGGACGAATGGCTATACTCTTACGGGAAAATTGTCCGCACCTAAACAGCCCCATGATCCTGTGGTCGATTGGGTTTCCGTCCCTGCCCTCCATGAACTGAGTAGAAAGCTGGGTGAAACGATGTACATTGGGATCTTGGATGGACCCGACGTGGTCACAACGCAAATCGTGGATGGAACCCATACGATGCGGATCCACTCTACAATCGGGGACCGGGATCCCGCACACGGGAGTGCCCTCGGAAAGGCGATACTTGCCTTTATGGAGCCTGATATCCAGGAAGCATTCCTGAGGCATCTTCCTTATGCCAAAACGACGATTCATACTTTTGACGATAAGCAGCTGTTCCTTTATCACCTGAAAGCCATTAAAGAACAGGGCTATGCCATTGACGATGAAGAAACGGAAATCGGCGTCCGCTGTATCGCTTGCCCTGTTTATGTCAATGGCCGTGTCATAGCAAGTGTCGCAATCTCAGGGCCGGTTTCCAGGTTAACAAGGAAACTGGACAGAACCATCAGTAAAGAACTGAAAGAATGCAGCGGACGCATCACAGAACAGTTAGAAAGGAAATAAGGAGGTCACCATCTTGACATCATTCACAACAAAGAGCCTGATTGCCCTGATTTCATTGGCCATCAGTGCATTTGCCATCGGGACGACTGAATTTGTCATTGTCGGCTTACTTCAAACAGTGGCGTCTGATCTTTCCATCTCAGTCACGAAAGCCGGAACCCTCGTATCGGGTTATGCAGCCGCCATCGCAATCGGAACACCGATCGTCACAGCCATGACCAGCAGACTGCCGAAGAAAGGATTGCTCCTTGGTTTACTGGCCATCTTCATCGCCGGGAATGCGTTATCCGCCTTTGCCGATACGTACAGCCTGTTGCTCATATCTCGCATCATTACAGCCGTAGCCCACGGAGTCTTCTTTGCCATCGCCTCCACGGTTGCAACAGAAATCGTACCCAAGGGCAAGCAGGCCCAGGCGATATCCATTATGTTCACGGGCTTGACGGTGGCAACCATTCTTGGTGTACCGTTCGGAACCCTGATCGGACAAAACCTCGGATGGAGAGCGACCTTCCTTGCCGTAGCCGTCCTTGGTGTGTTCGGCCTTCTCGCCAATGGGATGACACTGGACAAACCAGCCGGCAAATCAGAGAAACTGACTGTAAGGGAGATCGTCAGACTGATCAGCAACCCGAGAATCATACTGGCCCTTCTGATGACGTCATTCGGGTTTGGCGGAACATTCGCTCTTTTCACCTATTTGACACCGATTCTGGAAAAGGTGAGCAGCATCTCGTCCCAACACATCTTTTGGATGCTGCTTCTCTACGGGGCAGCGACAGCAGTTGGAAATATCATTGGAGGGAAGATTACCAACCAGCATCCCGTTCGCGCACTTAGATGGGTCTTCCTGTTCCAGTTCATCGCCCTGCTGCTGCAGATGGTCCTGCTTCCACATACAATGCTGAGCTATGTTTCCATCATCCTGTTTGGCCTGTTTGCCTTCATGATGTCGCCGGGAGTCCAGTCCTATATCGTCTCACTTGCCGAGAAGCTCGTCCCAAGTGCAAAAGATCTTGCCTCGGCACTGAATATCTCGGGATTCAATATCGGGATTGCAGCAGGCTCAGCCCTGGGAGGTCTCGCCATCGACTATATGAACTACCTGGATACCGCCTGGATCGGTGCCCTCATGGTACTCGTTGCCCTGATACTGGCAGTGATCAACTACCGCCTGGATCAAAAACAAAATCTATTTTAAAGGAGAATGTATGATGAACACAGAACAGTTACAACAATTAGAGGATTCCTTAACATTTACGTCTTTTTCAAACGATGATGCCCTGCATCTAGGCATGGAGCTTGTCCATCTCGCTAAAGAAAACGGGGTCAACATCGCCGTCCATGTGGAACGAAACCGTGTCCCTCTATTCACACATTTAATGGATGGGACTTCAGAAGAGAATGTTCACTGGCTTCACCGCAAAAAAAGAGTAGTAGATCACTATAATCATAGTACGCAATTCATTGCTGCACGCTTTGAGGAAAATGGTCTCCATCATGATACGCATTCCCTGCTTTCACCACACGATTATCAAGCCATCGGCGGCTCCCTGCCTATCCGCCTGGAAGGAGCAGGAGTCATTGGAAGTGTGACGGTAGCAGGACTCACACCCGAGCTTGATCACGACTACGCAGTGAAGGGTGTAAGACGTTTTTTAGATAAATAACTTATAGAATCGTCAAAAAGACCCCATCCAGTGTATGGACGGGGTCTTCTTCAACGTTTTTCTATCAGATTGACACTACGGAAACTGCCTAGTTCTTAAACACCGTCCACTTCTCTTCCACGGATGTACGCTGTCTCACCTGCGGGACTTGATCAAAGTATCCCAGATGCAAGAATCCCACAATCTTCTCACCAGGCTTCACGTCTAATAAGTCACGCACCTTTGGGTCATAAATATGTGGATTGGTTTTCCAAACTACCCCGAGCTTTTGCTCCCACGCGAGGAGCTGAAAGTTTTGAATGAGGGAGCTGACGGCACCAAAATTCTCTTCCCATTGTTTTTGTCTTGGATCTTCCTCCATGATCACAATCAGGAATGCAGCCGGCTGGCTGAAGTAATTCCTTCTGTTCTCCTGCATATCGGGAGAAAAGGTTTTCACTAATTTCTCTACAAAGCCTTCCTTCTCTTTCGTTGACACAAAAATAAACCGCCATGGCTCCCGTAATCCGTGGTTCGGTGCCCAAATGGCATCGTCCAGGATTTCAGATACGGTTTCCTCTGTCACTTCTTGATTGGTATATCCGCTTTTAATCGAACGGCGTTCACGAATGATGGTGGCTACATTTGATTTTGTCTTTTCCATTGTACAATCCCCTCACATTAGTAATCCTTATATAAATGATAACAATTATCATTCTCATCTGTAAAGGTAATTTTGTATCGATCTGATCTATATCATGAGTAATCGCTTGATATCATAAAGCAGATCATCCACATACTTAAAAAGAGGCTCACCAGGAACAGGGTAAGCCTCTCTTTGTTTCTACACTAATCTCAATCATTCTATCCAGAAACCTGCTTCTTCCTTCCGATCTTCACGGATACAATGGATTCTTCCCTGTACTCCCCAGACTCACAAACCTCAAGCATCGCCTCTTTGACTTCCTGTTCAAACAGAGGGACGTGCTCCCCGAGAAACCGCTTCGATCCGTAAGAGGTCGAGTAGAGGTTCCCCAGTAAGGACTCGATGGTCCACGTTATGTCGTGGGGAGGCAATGTATGAACTTCAAGGTGGAAGGATGACTGTGACAGAACTTCTTCATGGGTGATGACAGGATGGGTGTACGTGGAGTTGCCGGCTCTTCTGTCCGGGCCATACCATTTTTTCACCACTTCATGAAACCTTGCCTGCCATGGCTGAAGCGTTTTAGTTGGGTGATACTCATCAATGATGGCGACACCGCCCCCTGGAGGGATCATATCGTATAATTCCTCCAGTACCTTCTCTCGGTCCATCCAATGAAAGGCCTTAGCGATGGTGACGAGATGAAAAGGCTCATGATGGTTTATCTTAAATTCCTCCAAGGTCCCATTGAACCACTGAATCTGGCCCATTCTGATCTCTTGATGAAGACGCTTTGCTTCTTCGATCATTTCCTGTTCCGTGTCGATCCCGACCAGTTTATGGCACCAATCTGAAAACCTGATGGTCAGTTGACCTGTTCCACAGCCTATATCGAGGAGATTCTGTTCCCCATTCAAAGAGAAAGCATCAACCAGGAATCGTACCAGGGAAGAAGGATACATCGGTCTGTATTTCGAATAATAGCCAGCTGATCCCTTAAATAAATCGTTTCCGTACTTGTTCAATTTTTTTCCTCCACTATCAGTACATATAATCTGTCTCTTAGTCTTTTATGGAAGGACCGGATATGTGAAAAACTTCTTCTCTTATCTCCTTCTGATCCCTGACCAACAGAGATTGGAAGGCTTTGAAAAGTTCCTGTATCTCTTCCTGTTCGTTTATCTTATCCATACTCTTTTCAAACTGTTCTTCATCCTCATATTTCAGAATCTCCATCCACTTCGTGGCATCGTCTCTGCTGTTTAGATACAGAGTTTGAACCGTTGAATATCTCCCGTAGATGTCTGATACTTTGTCTTGAATGGCTAAATATTCGTCCACTTTATCTGGTTGAATATGATACTGATACACTTTCACAAACATCGTATTCCCCCGTTCAGATTCTGAAGATATCTCTTCTTACGCTTTGATCGGTAAATAAATCTCCACTTCTTCCTCACCATTTTCCACGGGGTGATAGGTTTCTACGATATAACCGTCCAGATTTCCCGGCATCAACAAACCAGCTACAGCAACGATGACTCCAATCAAGAGCAGCAGTAAATAATACAGCCCTATCACTCCACATCCATGTGTTTCAGTTACCTCTCGATTTTTCTATTTATGTTAATTAATATAATTTTTCACACTACCAATTATTTCAAATCACCAAGTCAATCTCAATATATATTTTCATAAAAAAGAAGCCTACCTCTACAGGCAAGCCCCATTTTTCTACAACGGTCCCATCATTCATTTATCTCCAACACAATGACATCGAAAAATTCCCTGTCTGCATAAAGCAGGAATGCCCATTCACCTCGTTCAGGGATGGTGACAGATGATGGGGTATGGACATCGGCACCGTTATTCTCTCCCCCGAGGGCAATGGTCCATCCATTCCCATGGTTGAGGACAGGGTGGACGGTTTGGGTGTCTCTGTGAAATCCAACCACCGTTAGTTCTGCAGCCTTCGTGTCCCATAAATGCCACATCCATTTTTGTCCTGTTAAGCTTGGCATATCGGCACCTATGATGCCCGATTGATTTTCGTTTCCGATGAGGTTGCCTCCGAATGTGACGGCTTTTCGATTCCAATCGATCTGTTCAACATCACGTTCCTGGACATATTCAGGGAGACCCTCAGGGAAAACCATCTCATCTGCTTGTTTTTCAGCCACATTCACCACCACATTTCCGTAGGCATCGCCGTCGAGGGATACTTCATACCTCCATAGGCCGCTGTATGGAACCTGGAAGCTTGCGGTGAAGCGCTGTAAGCTCGAGTATCCTGTTGAAGGCTCGGTGATGGGTTGGGGAGGCAGCACCTGCATCCGTTCTCCGGTTTCCTTATGAACGGCAGAGATGGAAAGCTCTTTTCCTTTAAAGGTGGCGAAGGGTTCATTAAAATGAAAGATATATCCATACGGCTTTTCTGCCTGCAGCTCAGGATCAGGAAAGATGCTGAACACGACTTCTCCATCTTCCTTATAGTCGTGAGTTACCTCCCACTTGTTTGGCGAAATGGAACCGCCTTGGATCGGTTCATTCGATTCCCTGGTCAACCACTCAGTCGAGACGAAGAAGGCCAGCAAGCATATGGTGAAAGTGGCAACGGCGAACAGCACGAATGCATTCGGTTTTTTGTGCTTGATAGAGTCATCTGCCTGAACCGCATATCGAATGTTGTGTTTTTGAGCTTCCGTAAAGTGAAGGCCTTTGTGAGTTGTAGAATCCATCGCTTTTCTTAACTGATTCAGCTTATTCTCCATCATATCCCCACCTTTCCATCATGTTTTTCAGCTTATTCCGCCCTCTGTTCAACCTCGTTTTGATGGTATTCGGATTAAGGCCCAGCATCCCTTTCATCTCTTCAATGGAACATTCCTCATAATAATAAAGCGTGATCACTTCACGATACTTGACAGGGAGGGAGAGTACGCACCTGGAAAGAAACTCTTCCTCGCTCCGCTTCACTACATCCTTCTCAGGCACCAGATCCTTTGAGGTGAAAAAAGCAAAAAGACCTGCATTCATCACCACGTTACGAAAAGCCGAGCTCTTCAAGACATCCTTTGATTTATTGATGGCCAACCGGTAAATCCACGCCTTGAACGAAATGATTTCATTTGTTTTCTCATAATGTTTGTAGCACGTGATAAATACATCTTGAACAATATCCTCAGCGAGGCTCCAGTCCTTCACATAGTTATACACAAGCTTTGTCAACCGTTCCCCGTACTCATCCATAATCGATTCAAGCCAGGCATCCCGGTCATCCAACCAGCTCTCATTCTTGATCTTCCTCACACGTGTCTCACCCCGATTCTCTTTAATGCTAAGACGAATGAGTCAGGAGTTGGTTTCATCTTTCTGTATAAAAAAATACACTTATCTTCAATCATTGATGATAAGTGATGATGATCTTTATTTGACTCTCCTATTTCCCTCCTGCTTTAACCAGTATCTAAGCCCTTTCCCCGCCAACGGTTCATCTTTGTACCTCGGGATGACGTGAAGATGGCTGTGGGGAATTTCCTGGTTGGATACTGTTCCGACATTCCAGCCAAGTGTATAGCCGTCAGGAGCATGCTCAGCATCTACTATTTTTTTGGCCTCCTGAAGCAATTCGTACGTATCCTTCCACTCTTCTGGAGTGAGATCAAACACATCCCTGTGATGGTTTTTAGGGACAATTAAACCGCTGCCTACCAAGACACCCTGATGTTTAGGGTGCTGCAGAAAATAGCATGTTCTATTTTCCAACACAATGGTTTGCTCCCGGTCTTTCTCGGGGTTACATAATGGACACTGCATATCGTAGGACATCTCTCTCCTCCTATATTTATGAAAGTAGAGAGGGCACCCTGCATCGGTGAGGGTGCCCTCTTTCCCTTTTCTAGTAACCTATTTCGCTGTTCTGTGCCGATACACCTTCAGTGTCACGGCATTTAGGATCATCGTGACAATAAGCAGAATCGCTGAAACCGATGCCACGGCATACATGGTGTCCATCAGGGCTCCCCAGTCTTCCACCGTTACCTTGTGATAGGTATAAAAGATTTGGAAGCAAAGGGACAACCCGCAGGCGCTTATGCTGATCATGGATAGAACCACCCAGTATTTATTTTCTTTCATCAGATTCACAATAGGAAGAAACAAGGCCATCAGTCCAAGCACCAGACTTCCAACATTCAGTAAACCAACCATTTTTCAAAACTCCCTTTCACTTTTTTTATATACACTTACTTAATAAACTCCTGCTTCAGAATACTCATTCTTAAGCGGTCAACAAACTCTCCGTTTCTCAACCGATCCTGTCTTAAAATCCCTTCTTCCACATAGCCCATCCGTAAATAAGACTTGATCGCTTTTTCATTATCCACTTCCACTCTTAACCAAATCTTGTTCAGCCCCAATTCATGAAAGCCCCACATGAGCATTTCTTTCATGGCAGCCAGTCCATAGCCTTTTCCCCAATACGTTTTATCCCCTATGGCAATCCCCAACTCGGCATGTTTATTCAGCTGATCGATGTTCTTCAGATCCACCCAGCCAATATGGGTGACCTCCGTCATGATGGCTCTTTGCTCATATCCATTCGTTTTCTTCATGCACATTTCAATCCAACGCTCCGTTTCTTCCCGGCTGAAGGGAGGATACTTCTCCGGCATATTCAAGTGCTTTATCACGTCTTGATCCAGGCACCATTGATACCGGTCCTCCACGTCATCAAGAGTTAATTCTCTTAATTGGACTTTGGGACAGTCGAATGTCTTCATTTCTTGTCTCCTCATCTCACTTTTCTAATTCTTCTGCTCTACAGCAAATGGAAGTCGGGGTTCTTCGTCTTCATAAAGGGAATAGGTTGTTCCTCCCATTTCCATCGTTAAACACTCTTCATCGCTGCAGGAAAATAGATAGGTTTGTTGATCAGTACGTACACTTACTCCGAAATAATAAGGGAATACCCCGCCTTTGTTTTTATCCATGTTTGCATCAATCGCCATCACCTTTTCTTTTTTCGATAGTTCTTCATACTCTTCACTTTGAATCGTTTTATGTACCATTTCGCTTAAAATAATCGTTTCTTCCTGGTTTGGATGATACCCTCGTTCAAACAGAAACCACTTTCCCAGTAAAAACACATTTACGCCCAGACTGATGAACATGATCGTTAGGACAATTTTATTTCTCACTTCCTTCTCCCCCTCTATTGCATTCTTTCTCTTCCTGCTTTAAGCAATCTTTTCTAAAGAATAAGAAGGCCCTATTCAGCCGGAACATATCCTATAACTTCTTGTTCGTGAAGATCAACAAATATTTGAGGCACCCCGTTGATACTGTTTTCTTGAGGTTCAAAAGAAACCTTGACCACCTTATCTCTATGAGGTTCACCGTTGAGCAAATGTCCACCCCTCGTATCCGTCACCTCTATTGAAGCATTTCCCCAATCCCCTTTAGCCCATTCATCCCAGCCTTTTTTCTTAACGAACACCCAAGCAACTCTTATTTCAGATTGGTACTTCTCATTTTCATGAGGAGCAGCATTCTCTTCTATTTTGGTAGAGCAAGAGATTAATCCAAAGAATAAGACACCCATCATTAATCCAATTGTTATTCTATTAACAGGTAATACCTCCCAATATCTATTTAGAAAATTAGACGTATGCATCTGTCTTTATCTCTTGTTGTGATCAATTGAGTCTATGTCTTCATATATGTAATCTGCTTTTCCCATTGGATCTTCATTTTGAAGATAGTAATTTTCTGCTGACCAGTATCTTTTTTCATACTTCTCCAGCCTTGCTCCATAATCACCAAGATAGGTATCCCGATTGAGAACTCTTTTAGATCTCAGCTTATGGGAACAAGAAAGATAGATCATGAAATCAAAGTATCGGCGCCATTCTTTTCTTTGTAAAAATACCCCCTCAATGATCACAATCGCATTTGGCGGTACGTTCACTTTTTCGTCCAACAGTGTGTTAGCTAAATGATCATAATAAGGTAAAGTTAAAAGACGAACGTTATGATGTATCTTTTCGAATAATTCTTTTTGCAACCTTTCAAGATCCCACTGTAGAAAGTAATATTCGTACCATTCTTCCCAACCCGTTTGATAACGGTTTTCTTTATGAACAATGTAATCATCAATATGTAAAATGAAGCTTTCGAAATTGGCTGCCTTTAACTTATGACACATTTGTTTAGAAAGCGTGGTCTTCCCTGATCCACCTAGTCCGTCGATTCCGATAAGAAATGGCCTGGTTTTGGAGAATTGATTTTTATATTAAGCTAACAGAGCTTCAGTCAACCTGTTTATTGTCATGCAAATCCCCCTACACTCATTATGACAAGATGTTTCCTTTAACCTATGCACCATTACCAATTATTTCAAACAATTCATTTTTCTGCAATATGCTGATTTTTGTATCAGCCCCAAATTGATTCATGAGGTGGAAGCTGAATCTCATAATTCTCTACCACCATTGGAAATTGAGTAGGTACCTTCACCTCGATTCCTTCTTTTTTCAGTTCTTTTGATAGTTCATTATGATCATAACTGATTAATTCCTGCCCATTGCTGCATCCTACAGTCGTAAGTATAAGAACGCAAAGTATAAACAAAATCCGTTTTTTCATACAAATCCCCCTCATTTTTTCTTAGCAATTAACGTTTCTTCATTTATGGAATGGGATTATTGAATTGATAGAATAATAGGCAAAACTCATGATCACGGTAAACACAGCTGCTCCACCTATGATGTATGCGCCGTCCCAGCCACTAGAACTGCCTGTTATAACCCAAATCTGATAAGGGATGAGCAAGAAGAAGAAACAATACCACACTCCCCAAAAAAGCAGTTTACTATTTCGTTTGATTTCCTTTAGGGAGGATTGAGGATGGGTTTTTCCAATAGAAGACATTTTTCTTAAAGTAAAAAGTAAGAGTACTAAAGCCAAGACTAATTTGATTAAATCCAGCATGCTGCAGCCCCCTTTATCCTTTATGATTCATTTCACTCAATTCCAATTATTACAAATCCAAAGAACCAACTCAATACGTTTTTTCACGAAATAAAGACCCTCTCCTTTTCTGGATCGAGCCTAGATATGAGTATGCGATTCAATGTACTCCTGTGTCCTTCACTTATACCCTTTCATAGATCCTGCTATTTCAATCATTTCAACCTTATTCTTCTCACTGCTGCTCATTTCGATATACGTTCCTCCCTGAATCCAGGTGAGAATACCGCCTGGAGCATTGGAGAAAGTCTTATAATAACCTTTGACCCCGTTTATATCGACCGGATCTCCTTCTTTATTAAATAAATCGGTTGGCATACTTGAAAATTTTCGTTGCTCAATGGCAACGAACAGAACCTTATCACTCTTGTCCATATAGTGTAATCTGATCTGAGTAAAGTCATCATTTGCCCAATCCGGGTATGTTTTGATCTCTAATGTACAGTCATCCGCTAATAATTCAGGTAAGAAAACGTCAAAGTCAATTTTATTTTTTAGCTCTGAAACCTTCATGCTGTTGTGATTATAGTTGATCTCTTTCGCTTGCACTGCCATTGGGTAAAGTGAAAGGAAGAGAAATACCATCAATAGATATAAAGAATGATTCATATCCACTACCTCTCTTCACACTTTTCATTTAATGTTCCCATGTGGCCATGAAAGATGACAATTTTTATGATCCTTCCTCTTGAATATCTAAGTTGAAATTCTGCACGACTTAATGAATAAATCCTCCCCGTTACCTGTTCTCCGCATATTTATTCTGGAAAAGAAAATGATAATTATACAGAATTCAGTAAGGAAAGGAAGGAACGGAAATGCAGGATAAAAACCCCCTCAGTTCATCTGAAATTGGATCCCTGTGGCTCACTTATCAAGAGAAAACACTCATTCTGAGAATATTGGAATATTTCATCGAGAAGGCGGATGACCGTGAAGCGCGAAATATCCTGGGAGGACTATGGCAGGAGTTGAATAACTATGTCATGGACATGAAGAAGATCTTTGAGAGAGAAGGAGTTCCGGTCCCTATTGGATTCCACAATGAAGATGTCCATCTGGAGGCACCAAAGCTGTATGATAATGGGTTTGACATCATGTTCGTACGAGTGTTAAAAGAGGTCAGTATGGGCATGTACACGATGTGTATCAATATGGCCTACCGCTCTGATATCATGACCTTGTATGAAGGCCTTACGTCGGTTACGCAACGAATTTATAAAGTGGCCACCCTTTATTTATTGGAGAGGGGTATTTTGACACTGCCGCCAAACGTGACAAGACCCATAACAAATGAATACATCAAAGAGGAAAGTTATTTGAAGGGATTTCATCTTTTTAGTGAGAAGAGAGCATTGAATGATATTGAATTAGGTTATCTGCATCATGGCATTGAGGTAAATAATATCGGCTTTCAATTGGTTACCGGATTTGCTCAATGTGCACAGGATAAGGAAGTCCAGAAATACTTTGCAAAAGGACAGGAGCTTGCTAAGAAGCAGATTAAACTTTTTGAAGAGATTCTCCTCGATAGTGATATCCAGTTTTCTGCTACCTCTGGAAGCACGGTTACTAATTCCAAAGTCGCACCGTTCAGCGATAAACTCATGATGTATTGCGTGTATCTCCTGAACGGCTTTGGGATTGTGGGAAACAGTTTCGGGGCCATCTTCAGTTTGCGGAATGATATCTCCGTGAAAACAACGTTGATCACGAAAGATATCTTTCAGTATGGAAGAGAAGGCATTAAGCTGATGGTGAAGAATGGCTGGCTTGAACAGCCGCCGCAAATGGAGGATAAAAATAAGTTGATGGGGAATTAGCCCTTTCGTTTGTTTGAAAGTACATTGATATGAAAAGGTATGGAGCGTCAGCAGGGTTCCGTTTTGAGATGCTCGTACCCAATAAATATGGACTAATGGCACTCATATGGACACTCAAACTGGCAACTATAAAAAGTATAAAAACTCGTCGATTGACGAGTCTTTTTGACTTGTAATATAAATTGGTACCGGCATAACAATATTCAATCAATGCCCCGTTAGTAGAATTGCTTATTTGATTGTTACAGTTTTATCGAAAGATATTCCCAAATAAGTGTATTTTATATTTACTTTTTCTATCACCTTGTTATGGACCACACTAATTCCATAACTTTTATCATCAGTTGTAGCTGTACCATTATTTACTTTTTCTAACTGTGCAGAAGGGGCTGTGTCAGGCTGGATTGTTACATTTTCAATATTCTGTATTCCGTATGCTTTTGCCTCTTCATCGAAAGTGTCAGTTATAATATAACCCTTTAATGGATTACTAACCTGCATTTTTATATGTGATGGTTCTTCATTACCATTCACCAACACATCATCAACCTTCACTTCACTAAAACCTTTATTTCCAATTGCCAGGACAACGGCATGATAATCGTTTGTTGCACCAACAGCTCCACTAACTAATGGTGGATTGAATTTAATAAAAGAAAACATCCCAACTAATATTACGACAATGTTAATAATAGAAAACACGATGATTTTTCTCATTTTCTCATTTCCCCTAGCTGAAATTTCCCAATATAAATCCTTCATTCTTATTAATATATTATTCCCTATATTGGAATATAAGCTTACTTTGTCTATCCTTATATTACCACACGCTAGGTTGCCTATTTAACAGTTTATGACCTTTTTGGCACACAAAATATCCAGGCGATTGACATTCATTTTAGCAACTTTTTTACGAGGACAATAACTGTTGTCCCGAATAAAAATTTGGTCTGCCTTTTACACGGTTCATGCCTTTTAAACCTTGATATAACAAGAAACTGACCTATGCCAATCCACAGGTCAGTTTTCTTGTCGTTTATACAAAATCCACTCGAAAAGAGAGCCCTTTGCAACCACTGCTGATGCTCTTTACCACGTTTCTGATTTCCATAATAAAAAGCCGGCATTCGCCGGCTTATTGATGATTTCTGCACACTTCTCTTAAATCGTTCATCACTGCTTCTTTTTCTTCCCATGAATAGATGGATGCCCCGGCGGCCAACGGGTGTCCCCCGCCGTTGTATTTCTTGGCGATGGTGTTGATGACGGGGCCTTTTGAGCGGAGGCGGACCCTGACTTGATCGTCTTCTTCAATGAAGAACACCCATGCTTTGATGCCCTTTACGTTTCCGAGGGTACTGACGAGTAACGATGCTTCTGAAGGAACGACCCCATGCTCTTCAAGGATGTCCTTCGTCATGATCATCATGGCACAGCCGTCCTGATCCATTTCGAAATTCTGCAGCACATATCCATGAAGTTTCAATACGTTCGTGTCCACTTCATACATTTTGTTGAATAAGTCATTGCGGTCAAAGTCAAAGCGGATCAATTCGCCGGCAATGTCAAAGGTCTTCTGGGTGGTGCTTGGGTAAAGGAAACGTCCTGTGTCCCCGACGATTCCACCGAATAACAGTCTTGCTCCTTCATCAGGCATGACGAGTCCTTTATCCTTGCCGAACAGATAGAATTCGTAAATCATTTCGCTCACTGAGCTTGCAGACGTATCGATCCATAAGTAATCCCCGTAGGCGTCTTCATTCGGATGGTGGTCGATTTTCACAAGGGTATCACCGAGCTTGTAGCGGGTGTCGCAGATCCGTTCTTCATTCGCAGTGTCACAGACGATGATCAAGGCTCCTTCAAAGACGTGATCTTCAATCACATCGAGCCTCTTTAAATAATGAAGGGATTCTTCTTCTTTTCCGACAGCGTATACCTTCTTGTCTGGGAAGGAGGCCTTCAGCATTTCAACGAGTCCCCCCTGGGAACCGTAGGCGTCGGGATCGGGGCGGACATGTCTATGGACAATGATGGTTTCATATTGTTTGATAAGGTTCAGAATTTGTTCTTTCATGGTAATCTCCTTTAAGTGGATTTTTCAGTTGGCATTCCGGGCAGATATCTGTAAAATAGTAGCGAGAGATGTCGACATTGGAGGACAGCTATATGTATTTTCTCGCATTACTGATTGTATTAACATTTACTTTCTACGTCTTTTATAAAATCAGGCAGGTACGAACGAACCGGCCCATGGAGAAGAAATGGTTATCGGCGAAAGCTAGCATGGCCCTTGGAATCTTCGTTGCCCTGTTCGGGATCAATCAGCTATTTCTATTTCCAGGTACGCTGACGTATGTGATCGGCGGTCTGTTCATACTGATTGGACTGGGAAGCTGCTGGGCAGGCTATAAGCTGTACAAGCACGTACTTCCGTATGCCCAACGAGAAGCGAAAGAACTGGATAACGAGTAAGAGAGACAAAAGACTGGACACAAAATCCGGTCTTTTTTTTGCCTTATCCCATCAGTGACGGTCAATCAGCTGACAGATCATCAGGGATTTCCCTACCAATACCCCTTCGCTGTATACTTCTACATCCACTTTACCAAATTTACGTCCCACGTCGAGGACTTTCGGGTGAATTTCCAGCATGCTTTCCATCTGGACCGGCTTGATGAAATAGATCGTCATGTTTTCGATGACGAGATCGCCTTTTTTATAGGGCTTCAATGCCCGGTTGGCCGCTTCTGTCATGAGGGTTGTGAAGACCCCGTACGAAATCGTCCCGATGCCCGTGGTCATCTGGGGAGTCACGGCGAACAGGTAGACTTCTTTATCCCCCTTCTTCTCACCGCTCACTTCCACTCCGTTACTGATGAGGTCATCAATGGTTTCCCCTACCTGGGGCTGACGCTGAATCATTTGCAGGGCCTTCAAGACGTCCTGACGGCTGATGATCCCCTGGAGCCTGTTTTGCTCATTGACGACGGGAAGCAATTCGATCCCTTCCCAGATCATGATGTGGGCGGCTGAGGCGACACTCGTATTCGGACTGACGGTGATGGGCTGTTTCGTCATGATTTTGTCGATACCCGTATACTTCTCCTGACCCATGACGTCCTTGGAGGTGACCATCCCGTGTACCTTCAGGTTATGATCCACAACGGGGAAACGGCTGTGGAAGGTGTATTGATTCTTCTCGTACCATTCCTCCAGCGTATCATCGATATGAAGATAGGCCGTGTCATCTGCCTTTGTTAAAATATCTTCCACCAGCACGATCTCCTTCTTGATGAGCTGATCATAGATCGCTCGGTTGATCATGGTGGCGACGGTGAACGTGTCATAGGAAGTAGAGATGATCGGGAGCTCCAGTTCATCGGCGAGCTTCTTCACATGCTCGTCCGCGTCGAATCCACCGGTGATGAGAACGGCAGCCCCGGCCCTTAACGCATGCTCGTGGGCCTGCGTCCGGTTCCCGATGATCAACAGGTTCCCCGCTTCGGTGTATCTCATCATCGCTTCAAGCTTCATGGCCCCAATGACGAACTTATTGAGCATTTTATGTAGGCCAGATCGTCCACCCAATACTTGTCCGTCAATAATATTGACCACTTCCGCATAGGTGAGCTTTTCGATGTTGTCCTTTTTCTTCTGTTCGATACGAATCGTGCCGACTCGCTCAATGGTGCTGACGTATCCTTTCGTTTCCGCGTCCTTAATCGCCCTGTAGGCCGTTCCTTCACTGACGTTCAAGGCTTTCGCGATTTGACGGACGGAAATTTTTTCACCGACTGGCAAGGTATCTATGTATTCGAGTATTTGTTCATGTTTAGTTGCCATGCTTTTCACCCTTCTTTGTAACGTCCTGCTTTATATGTTTATTATAATGTGAAAAGCGTGGTGTTTCAATTTAATCGGGGCTTACATTGGTGTAAGCCCCGGTGATTGGTCGTACTCTCATGCTTTTGTATGAAGAGGGTGCTGGTTGATTTTCGCTGCAGGTGCCCGCTTTTCGCGGGGCGTAAGTTGAGCACTTGTACTCCCTCTTTCACCTCTATTGCATCCATAATTCTTATCCAAATGAGCGTGATTTTACTCTGCGGACAGGTTTTGACTTCGATGTCTTGCCTTTGCTTGTCCCTTTAGGGGTGTATAGAAGGGCGGCCAGGTTGCCTGCCACGACGAAGGTGGCGAGGACGAGCCAGCTTATGGCGAAAATGCCGGGCAGGCCTTCTGCAAATATGGACATACGGGGAGCGCCATAATAAATGAGGGCCCCGGTTATGAGTAAACAGAGAATGTATCGTTGGTATCGTTGTTTCACACGTTCTTCCTCCTCTCTAGGCTTGTAACATATATATGCATGCGGTGGGAGGATATTGTATAAAACAATGAAAAAAGCGTGATGTGTAAGGTAAGTAGTGCGGTTTTTGTGGAGATACATTGAATTGATTATCTGATCCGGCAGACCTTTTGTATTGAAACAGTTCATTTAGTGTAAAGAAACCAGTGCTGAAATTAGTGGCAATCATAAAATGTATCGTAATGACCAAGCTTTTGCCAGTTGAGATACACCGTCATGATATTTTCTTCAGATAGGGAACTCAGTCTTATTTAGGAGTTCCCTTTGAAGAACGACTGTGAAAGTTGAGCATCGTGACACTCTTTCATATTTGTCAGTATAGATTCCCAAACCTCATCTTTTTCAGTTAGGAAGTGTCCAGCCTCTTTAATGTAATGCGGTTCAACATTCTGTAAGAGGTTTTCCATATCCCTCACGTCACTTATAGGAGATAAAGTGTCTTCTTCTCCGTGCCATATTTTGATAGGCGTTATGATTTTATCGAGGCTGAATCCCCAGTCTCTTGCGAGTAGTCTAGATTCGTTTATAATTTCATCCCCGCCTTGGCGGTATGCTTCTTTGGAGTGTAGGATGCCATTTTCTAAAACGTCATCATCTAATAAAATCGTGTTATCCCATTGTGATAGATGACTACCACCTTTTTTTAATGTATCTTTATACTTTTCAGGATTTTTATCAATTAACTTCTTTTGTGCTTTGTTAGCCATTTTCAATAACCAGGGGAAGTAATCAGTGAGGAAAAAGGCTAAACGATTTTCCTTTGACATCATTTTTGAAGGCTTACCATCAACAAAAGGAGTGGCTGTCGAAACAAGAATACATACCTTCACTCTGTTTGGCAGTCGATACGATACTGAAGCTGCGTATGCTCCACCCCCTGAAACCCCCAAAACTGAAAATTCATCAATATGTAAATAGTTAGCAAGTTCCTCGATATCAGATGAATAATCTAGAAGGTTACGATTATCTTTTTTATCTGATAAACCATAACCAGGTCGGTCGGTAGCTATTAAGTAGATACCCAGTCTTTGTGCGATACGATCATCTTCTAAAAACCATACTCTTGAACCAGGAGTACCGTGAAATAAAAAAAGCGGAATCCCGTTTTTATCACCATAGACAGAAAAACCTACTTTTCTACCATCAGATAAAGTCATAATGTTCTCTTGCACGAACTCCTCCCCCTTCGAAAGACAACTTCACTCAACTTATATTGCAGCTGTTACAATATAAGGAAATTCCTATAACCTAAGAATATCATAGGTCGATTCCGTTGAGAACAGACAGCTTTCAACCACCCACTTACCAACTCACGCTCGAACATTTTTACATGTTTACAGAAGCAAATTTCGCATGGCTCAACCATCAAGAGAGTTGTTTAACATAAAAAAAAGTCACCGCTCTACTACTAGAGGGTGACTACATGTATGATATATCATGGCTTTTGATATATCACTTAGGGAGAAATTTAGTGAATTTCTTAAGTACATTATCAACCAAATTGATTTTGTAGTCAACCAAAAAAGTTTACCTAAGTAAAAAATAAAAGAAATTGGTATTTTGTACCTAAATTCATAAATATCAACTGCACATCTTTATGGCCTCTAATAAATGAAGATCCATTCCATCAATAACAAAAATCTTGGGATATCCCAAGATTTTTTGGTGTGTTCATTTTATTAGTAATACCCCTGTTTTCTCCATTACGAAAAATGGGGGTGAGAGATTAAGCTTCCTCCACGTTATCTGGACTACTAATACGTATATTCAATCAAAAATCGATGACATCTCCGGCCTTCATGACCTGTCCTTCAGAGTCTTCCAGCATATCGATGAATTTATTTGGATCCTGCTTGATTGGCGGGAAGGTATCATAGTGGATCGGCACGACTTTCTTTGCTTTCAGGAAGCTTGCCGCCGTCGCTGCATCTTCAGGTCCCATGGTGAAATTATCCCCAATCGGCAGGAAGGCGAGGTCAATGGGGTGACGCTCCCCGATCAACTTCATATCAGAGAATAAGCCCGTATCCCCTGCATGGAAGATCGTCTTCCCTTCAATCATAAGGAGGATTCCTGCAGGCATCCCCATATAGATGATTTCATTTCCATCTGTGATCAGGCCGGACCCGTGGAACGCCTGAGTGAATTTCACTTTCCCGAAATCGAATTCATAGGCGCCTCCGATATGCATAGGATGGGTTTTCACGAGCTGCCAGCTAAGGTACGTGGCCAGTTCGTGGTTGGCGATGACAAGAGAGTCATTTTTCTTGGCAAGCTCCACCGTATCACCAACATGATCGTTGTGACCGTGAGTAAGGATAATGACATCGGGTCTCTCGTCCTCGACTTTCAGATCTGTCAGTTCATTTCCGTTGATGAACGGGTCGATCAGGATCGTCTTTCCATTTGTTTCAATCTTCACTACTGAATGTCCATGATATGATATCTTCATTTGGTATCTCCTCCATCTACAACTTATCGATTGGTACTCTCGTATCTACTTTACTGTTATACCCGGATTTCAAGAAATTAAGCGAGTGCTGGTTGATTTCCGCTGCAGGTGCTCGCTTTCCGCGGGGCTGGCGGTGAGCCTCCTCAGCTGCGCTTCCGGGGTCTCACCTGTCCAGCTACAGGGCTTAGGGGCTCGAGGTCATAAGCCAAGTCTGCCAAAAAGGCAAAAAACGCCTTTCTGGCAGACTTAACTTATGCTTGTCGCCCCTGGCAAAGCCCTTCCGCTTTTCTTACTGTCCAGCTATTCCCGCAGGAGTCGAGCACCTTCCGCTCCAATCAACTGATCATCGGTACCACCAATTTCTTCAGTCCTCATTTATAAACGAAAGAAAATCATTTGCTTTTCATATAAAAAAAGCCGGCTGAACATTCTATCCAGTCGGCTTCTTGGTGTTATTGCTGTTGTAATTGTGTTCGTGTGTCAGAGTAGTCCACATTGTGTGCTTCGGCTACGGCTTGGTACGTCACATATCCGTTCAAGGTGTTGATTCCTTTTAAGAGCGCTTCGTTGTCCAGGCACGCCTGCTTGTAGCCTTTGTTGGCGATCTGCACGGCATAAGGTACGGTCACGTTCGTCAGGGCAATGGTAGACGTACGCGGTACGGCACCAGGCATGTTCGCTACGGCATAGTGTACAACGCCATGCTTCACGTAAGTTGGATCGTCATGGGTCGTGATGCGGTCCGTTGTTTCGAAGATTCCACCTTGGTCGATGGCGATATCGACAACGACTGAACCAGGTGTCATCGCTTTGATCATGTCTTCCGTTACCAATTTAGGTGCTTTCGCTCCTGGAATCAGAACAGCTCCGATAACAAGATCCGCTTCTCTTACCGCTTGTTCGATATTAAGCGGGTTGGACATAAGCGTCGTTACGTCGCTTCCGAAGATATCATCCAGCTGACGAAGGCGATCCGGGTTCAGGTCAAGGATCGTTACGTTGGCACCAAGTCCGACAGCCATCTTCGCTGCGTTCGTACCGGCCACTCCTCCACCAATGATCGTCACTTTACTGCGGCGAACCCCAGGGACACCTGAAAGGAGTACACCTTTCCCGCCGTGGATCTTCTCTAGGAACTGGGCACCGATCTGTGTCGCCATACGTCCAGCCACTTCACTCATTGGAGTCAGAAGAGGAAGGGCACGATTCAATTCAACCGTCTCGTACGCGATCCCGATCACTTTATTATCAATTAATGCCTTCGTTAACTCAGGCTCTGGAGCAAGATGTAAATATGTAAATAAGATCAATCCCTCACGGAAATAAGAGTATTCACTTGGAAGAGGCTCTTTTACCTTCATGACCATATCCATCGACCATGCTTCAGCTGCCGAATCAACAATGTGTCCACCTGCTGCTTTATAATCTTCGTCCGTGAAACCTGAGCCTAAACCAGCTCCCGCTTCAATGTAAACCTCATGTCCATACAGAACCAGATTCACAACACCAGCCGGGGTCATTGCCACCCGATTTTCGTTATTCTTAATCTCCATTGGTACACCAATACGCATACTAAGCCAACCTCCTATTTCCACTATTGCTCCAACTTGAGCAGTTACTTCATAAATATACCATTATTCCTATATAATAGCGAAGGGCCATTACTCACCCTGTAAGCACTTACATTCTAACAAATAAATAAGGAAATATCTCTACTTTTCTCAAAAAAATAAAATGATTATTTCTTCGCTTTTTTGCAAAAATTCTTTAAAATAAAAGATACGCATTTTACTAGGCACAAAGGAGAATCTTCCCATGAAACAACCCATGATCGAACGACTCGGACTCGAAAAAGTCCCAACCGAACTAAAATCAACCACCTGGATCGAATACTTCATCATCCAGCTCGCCTTCTCCGTCAACGCAGGAAACTTTCTCATCCCGGCACTCGCCGTCTTAGAAGGCGGACTATCCTTCCAGGCAGCATTTCTTGCCACCGTACTCGGAGCAAGCGTCGCCTTCCTCTTCGTCTCATTCCTCTCATTACCGGGCTCCCGCTACGGCCTTCCAGCCCAATACGTCCTCCGGTCCATCATCGGAACCCGGCTGTCGATGCTCATCGCATCCCCCATCCGGTCCCTGACGTCCCTCTACTGGTTCAGCGTCCAAACCATCGGAGGAACCTTCGTCATCATCTCCATGGTGGAAAAAGTAACACCGTACACAATTCCGTTTGTACCTGTTGCCATCGGACTCGCCATCATCATGACCCTTCTAGCTCTCATCGGCTTCGAAGCCGTCAAGAAAGCTACTAAACTATTCATACCGATCCTCGTGATCGGCCAGGGAATCATCCTGTACCTGTTTCTTTCAGAAGGAACCTGTGCGCTTTTGACGTTAAACCAAGGGCAGGAACCATTCTCGATCGGAACGTTCCTATTCTACTCGAGCCTTGTCTTCGTTCAATATATTTCAGGGGTGAGTGCTTCCTCTGACATCACACGGTACAGTAAGAGCGACCGTCATGGATTCTGGGGGTTATATGCAGGAAACGTTGTTGGATTCATGATGACTGCGCTGCTTGGAGGATTGAGTGCCAGTCTGTTCAAGGATTTAAATCCATTCGTTGCAGCGGGGCAACTGACCGACTCTAGTCTTCTTCTATTAGTGATTACAGCTTGTGCGATGGTGTCGATGATTTCGATTAATCTTAGTAATGCGTATACTGGGGGATATAGTTTGTTGAATGCACTGCCTTCTCTTTCTCGGATTCAGAGTGCGCTGTTGTTTAGTGTTGCTGGGATTGTTTTAAGTTCGTTTCCGCAGTTGGTTTATAATGCGCAGGCGTATGTTTCATATTTGGGGATCTTGATTATACCGATATCGGCGATTGTGGTGGCGGATTATTTGGTTATTAGGAGAGGGAGGATTTCTGAGAGTGCGCTGGTGAGGTTGGGGAGTGGGGAGTTGAATTTTAATCGGGAGGCGTTGGTTGTTTTAGTGATTGGGATGGTGGTTTATTTGGGGATTCCGGATTGGTTTTCGCCGGGGTTTAGTTGTTTTATTGTTACTTGTGTTGTTTATGTGGTTAGTAAGAAACGAGAAGGAGTGGAAGAACAGGAATACATTAGTAAACTCAATTAAGAAAAAATTAGTGAACCTTTTAAGTAAGGTTCACTAATAATTCAGCCTCAATCCCTTTTCCAAAATATTAATTAGATATATTAATTATGTTTTAAACTCTTTCTTATTAATATTTACATTCAATATGATCAGTAGGTTATGCATACGCAAGAGATTAATAATGAAGGAAAGGGGAGATGAAAATTCACTCAAGAAAAAGGAAAAATGTGATTCTATATTATCAATATAATGAGCTAGTAAACAACATATAATTATCCTCTCTAATCAGTTTCCTTAAGGTATCCTTTTTTCTATAGAAACTATTATCTACCATTTGCGAATGGGATATTACAAATAATTTTATTGAGCTATTTAAAATAGTTTCAAACTTTAATAAAGAGGTATTTACAATTCTCGTATCTTCAAAATCATTTCTCTCGATAATATTTTTCAAATATTCACTTATCTCATCACCCGCTCTAATGTTACTATGAACGAACAAACTACACTCATCATACTGTTTTTCTATCTCTTCAAAGATAACGATTGCACTTTCAGAAGACTCGAATAATTTTTTACTATTTCTAAAAAGTTTCATAACTCCCATTGCATCATCATCTTCTAGCTTAAGAAGTAACCTCAAAAAGTTTTCTATATATGATCGTAAAATAAAATAATAGTATCTTTGGGATTTTTGACAAAGAGAGTCAATAATTGACAATGTATCCTGAACCAAAGATTTTAAATAATGAGTGTTTGGTGTTCCGTCTTCAATATGTTTAAAAAACATTGCACCAAATGCAATATTTTTAAGTATTTCCTCGTCCCAATCTTTATCACTAGCGTTAATAATTAATAGGAACTTTTCAACATCACTTTCAATAGAATCCATGTTACAATCCTTTCAACCATGAGTCTAATTTGTCATTTGCATTTTTCTTTGTTTTCTTTTTACTACCTGTACTATCATTATTTAGACCGAAGTAGGAAAATAATTTTTTATTAATAACTTCTAACTCGTTTTCATTTTTGTGGAATAATTCCCTTCCTAGTTTAGCAGATATTAATGTTCTACTTTTCATTACATAGGGTAAATATGAGACATTGAAAACCTCTTCCAGAAAGGGAACTATATCTTTATTATTTTTAAATACTTCGGTTGAAAAAATCAAGAGAGTTACAGTACCAATTAAATAGTTTTTATTTGCTTGGTTATTAGAGTTACTCAACTCAACTAATAGTTTGTTCACTTGTATCAGCCTCTACATTCTCCACTTTTGTTATTTTTAATAAGAATTCGTCAGAAATTTTTTCTATATCATCTCGAGATCTTGTATATTTCGAAGAAATATTACCTTGATATCCCACCATTAAATCGTTTACAATATTTGAGGAATTATCAAATATACCCAACTCCGTTACATCTGTATCAGTTTCAAACCGCTTCCTGATTTCTGATGACTTCTTGGTTTCTTCGGATCTTCTCATCGTATAAACGATACCTAAAGGGTTAATATGTATATCTTCATCATACATCAGGTTATCAATTACTGTCTTTAACATTTTCACTCCTAAAATTGAATACCTATCCACCTTTGCAGGGACAATATAATAATCAGAAGCAAATAAAGCAGCATCTGTATAGAATGATATTGTTGGTGGACAATCAATAAATATAAAGTCATATATTTCTTTAAGTTTATGTTCTGTTAAAAATTTATTTAATCTTTTAAATAACGATTTATTGGAGGTATCATCTTTAATAATATCGATTGTTCCACAAATCAAATCAATATTTGGCTCTTTATCAAACTTTATTATTACATCCTCTATTTCAGGTACCTTTGGTCTTTCAGATATTGTTTTAGTATCTTCAAAAATTTTTCTCACTGTTATTCTGTGTCGGTAATCATCCATATAATTATCTTCGTTGTCAGTTAAATCCATTAAAGATTGTGTTGTATTAAATTGTGGATCAAGGTCAATAAAAAGGATCCTTTTCCCCCTGAAATTTGCTAAATACTCGCCGATACCTAAACATAAAGTTGTTTTACCTACTCCGCCCTTCATATTAATGAATGATACAACTTTTCCATCTTTCTTAACATTTTGACTACACATTTTTGAATCTCCTTTTATATAGGCTGTAATTAGGACGATATATAACTATTACTAATAGATCAATTCTATAATATTACAATTATACCATTTATAATATATATGAAACATAAATACATATTCGTTTATATGTCTTATGGCATTAACACCTCAACATGCCGAGGGTCAGACCTCAATAATCCTTTATCAACCAAATATTAAATACTTTGTTGAATCAGTAATAATGATAAACTACTCGATCTAGTTACGTTTTTTTAAAATCGACGGGTCTCAAAGTCAAGTATTAATTGTGATAATTCATACTTAATCACATACTTATTAGTTGTGTTATTATAGAGAAAATAAAAAATTATTAGTAAGAAGGAGTCCTATAATGCCTAGGAATATAACACAGTTTGATTTATTAATATCATGTCCTTCTGATGTTGAGGGTGAGTTAGAAATAATTAAAGAGACTGTCGAAGAATTCAATCGAATTTTTGGAGTAGCAAACAATTGTTCAATTGTGACAAAACATTGGTCCAAAGACTCTTACCCACAGTCAGGAGGTAAGCCCCAACAATTATTAAATGAACAGTTTGTACTGGGCTGTGATGCAGCAGTAGCCGTATTTTGGACAAGATTTGGGACTCCAACTGATAAATATGGATCAGGAACCGAAGAAGAAATTGAAGAACTTTTAAAATCTGGGAAACAAGTATTCTTGTATTTTTGTGATCGTCCTATTAATCCATCTAGGCTCGATGCTGAACAGTATGCTAAAGTTACTGAATTTAAGGAAAAATATAAAGACAAAGGTATATACTCTCCATACTCTGAATTATCGGATTTCAAAAAGAATTTTTTAAATCACCTTTCTTTACATTTTTTAAAATTACTTTCCAATGAGGGTACCAATAAGGTACGTGAAAAGAGTAAACTTTCAATAAATGGCGTAGTGGAAGGGAAAATATCGGAAAACTCAATAATGTACAATATAAATTTATTAGCTTCCAAATTCATGACCGAGAAAACAGATTCAATTTCCGGCAAATTTGAACACATCAAAAAAGTCAAATTACAAAAAGAACCTGATGTAAAAAAAGTCATTAGTGAAACTAGCAATAATGATTCGTCAAATAAATTAAATAGTTTAAGTAATGTTGGCAAGGTATCTTTGGAATCCCAAGAGAGAATGAAAAAAATAATTTCAATATTTAGCTCTTCAAAGGTGGAGTTAAATGAGAGTATCATCACTAGCATTAAAAAATATGCTCAAAAGAATAATATTAACATCAATGATAAAGAATTCTTCTATGTAGGGAATTTACATGAAAAAAATCAACCATTTGGGGGAGGTCCGTTTGGTACTGAACCATCATATTCTATAGAAGGGGCAGAGGAAGAGAAAGAAAAATACGACCAAATACTTGAATTACATGATGAAATAATAAAATATGCACAATGGGAGATGTTCTTCAAGGGCCTTAGCTCAAAGTACTATCTTAAACTGGCTCTTTGTAATTCCGGCAAAAGTTTTGATGAAGATATCGACATAAAGATATACATTAAGTCTGGTGTCCTGTGTAAGAGAGAACAGCTACCTTTCCCCGGAGAAGATATTTTGGAGGATGTAAATACGATTGAACTAATCGACATATTATTTAAACCCAATAAGTCGCTTTCTGCAATTGAATATGAAGATTATCCGACCTCAATTCCTGCTATAGAAATCCCTTCCAGTATAAGTAGACCAACATATAGGGAGAATATTGAAGCTGAGAAAAAAACTTATAAAAATACTATTGAATCTCTATTTTGCTATGAATATTTTCAGGATAATAATTTTGACGTGATTTGTTTTAAGCAGTCGTATTTAAAACAAAACACTAATGTATTATTTCCAACAATTCTAGTTTTCAATGCATATGTGGATTCAATCAACTTGAAATTTACTCAAAACATTTTCCAGAAATAATCAAAGGGCAAATTATTTTATCTCAAACAACGGACTAGTATATGAACTCATTTCTTTTATTGACCCAGCATTAATAATAGGTCTGAGTGATCGAATCTAAATAATAACTTTTTTATAATTTTGGACTACTTAGAACCTTTTCGATCGAATATGAACCCACTTTCAAATTAGGGGGGCAGCCCCCGGTATATTAGATTAGTAGATTTTCCAATAGGGATTTAAATATCAATAATTAAATTCTCCTGCGTCACCAAAGTAATCTACTGTTATTGAATTTCTATCAAAATTTATTAAGGGCATATTGTATTTTACTATGCCGAATTCCTCTTGATTATTTTTCTCACATGTAGTAGATAAAGTGCCATTTTGATATATATTTTTATAGTCAGACAATAACTTTCTATTTGGCAGATTAGAAATCTTATAAGATGTGGAAACAGCATGTTCAAAAGTATGAATTAAATTGTTTTCTAAAAGAAGGTTAGAATTTAGTGAACCGTGATGTGGTATTTTAAAAATAACATTATCTGTAAAATTCTTTTTTAATGCCATAGGGTGCATACGCCTAATTGTGTAATTATCAAGATCACTAGTTAAACAAATAGTTATGGGAATAGCGGTGTGTTTAACTATGATTTTCAAGCCAACTGAATGGTAATTCGGCTTGTCCCTTGTTTTTTCTTTTCTAGACAAAATATCCATTATTGAGCGCTTTGAGAACCTCTTAGATATTTCTCCTATTGGGGCAAAAGATTCAATTGTAATTGTTAGTGGTTCAGAACTTCCAGACACATTAAAAGAATATGAAAGTGAGGTGAATTCATTAGCATGTACTTGTTGGCATTTCACCTTGTTTTCCTCTAAGAAAGTAAATATGTGCTCACATTCGCTTTTATGTTCTTTTGCTGTTTTAGTTTCTCCCTTTATTTCTTTAAAAGTGATACCACTAGGTTGAATAAAATGAGTAGAGGACTTTACATTCCCCAAGAGTTCTGAGAGACCTTTAGTATGATCTTCATCTGTATGAGACCAGCATATAAAATCAAAATGAGTAACTTCTAAAGAATTCAATATTTCCACTGTTTGAAAAAATCGGTCAGTTTTATAACAATCAATTACACCTACAAATTTATTCTTAATTGAAATAATTATACTTTCTCCAGCGTTCTCATAACCGACAACATAAACTTCCAATTGATCATTTTTATCGAGGATTGGTGTTTTGGATTCTTGGAACACGATTACTAACCCTCATATTTCGATTATTCTTGTTACTATACACGCTGTTTTTATTTATGCCGCTTAATGCAATCTCAGCAGCAGGAGTAAAGGAATTACTTTGCGGCTTCTTTTTTGGAGAGAAATCATCATACTCAAAGAGTTCCTCAAAAACCATTTTATCCGGCATTAATAATCACCTATCCCTTCATCAGAGGATTTTAATTTTTCAATTGCTTTATCATTTAAAGACCCTTCAAATAAAATAAAAATATTATCATTTAAAATTGTTAGCAAATTCTCCATTTCTTCATCGACTGAATTTTGGAAATAAAAATATGTTTCAAACTCTGTATATAGTCTAAAAACCGGTTCATTATTCATCATTCCATTATCAAATACCCTTACAAAGTTTACAAGGCAATCATTAAGTCTAAAATTTTGAATCAATCTACTCTTACTTTTGGGCAACGACCAGTTAATATGTCCAGAGTATTGATTTAAATTTATTACGTCCTCTTTAAAGTAGCTCCTTAAGTCATCGAGGTCTATAAAGAAAACTTCATTTACTTTTTTTATAGAAGTTCTTCT
The DNA here is from genome assembly GCF_012911895.1 of Bacillus sp. RO3. Classification (GTDB taxonomy): domain Bacteria; phylum Bacillota; class Bacilli; order Bacillales; family Bacillaceae_B; genus Rossellomorea. The sequence continues at coordinate 103,540 of NZ_JAAXCV010000017.1, read as the reverse complement.
AATCCTTACACCTTCACGCTCCTTTAAAATATTAAAAGTATTGCTGACAATTTCTTCTATAGAAGAATAATTTCTATAATTCCTATTCTCTACTGTTTGAACTAATCTGAGGAACAATTGGTTGACTTCCAAAGTTAAATCATCATCAATATAGAATATTTGGCTCTTTACATCAGTTATATAATCAATAGGAAGATGTGTGAAGTTTAAAGGATCATTAAAAAAGAAGTCCTCTTCACTCAATTGGACTGGTTCATTACTTTTTAATCCATAACTTTTTAATAAAGTATTGATTTGCTTTAAAGTCAACTCATCTATCTCAAAGATATCATGAAAATCAATTCTGGTTACGATTAATCTTAATGTATGCCCCTTAAGTTCGTCCCTCGAGCATCTCAATTCCATAGTACAACCTCCTAATTGTAGGTATAAGGGCACCTATAATCATATTATTAATTATATTTTACCTTTCTTCAATTAAAATTACTACATGCTACTTAAAAGAATAAAAAGTACTCATTTAAAGTCAGTTTGGCCTCAAACCCATAGCATATAGTTCTGATCCTACATCGATCCCCGGAGCGATATATTGATTTCAGTGCCTGCTTCAGATAATTTTGGCTGTTGATTGCAAAATCTGAATCATGCTTTCTTGCTTATCAAACTTTTTATCGATAACCACAAATAGCTCGTCTCTCGACAACTCGCTCAATCTGACACACTCCATCAGTGGAAAAAGCCACGTCCCCTCCTTCCAAGGTTAAATGGGACGGTACTAGTTTGACTTTTCCAATAATCTAGAAAACGAACTTTCAAACTAAGGATAAGGGATTCTTATCAGTTTTCATTTTACTGTCCATTTATGCAATTCAATTGCGCACATACACCAAAGATAAGTTCGCTTGAGTAGTGCATTTCTTAAGAGTCACTGAGAACGGGGTCAGGTCCCTAGTTCACAATTCTTATCGCCTCACCGTTTCAAGAGTAAGACTCCAGGATTCACTGCCAACAAAATGTCCACTCACCATCTCCACCCTATCTACATCCTTAGCGTCGCTATGTTGTTGGTATTATCTAATATTTATTCTTTCTCTAAGTTCTAAAGTCTGTTTGCAGGTTATGTCCGTACCTGATTCACATGCTTGTCGTCGCACGAAGACCTTCCGAAATCAGCTTTTTCATCAAGCCGGTCAATCCCAGAATCCTCACATCCCTTTTTTGCAGACTTCTCCATCCAATAGACATCATCCCCACAAGCCAGATCATTCATCGACTTAAACGTATAGACACCCCCACACTCATACTTCTCCGACTCCAATCTATTACGAAAAGGCCTTATTCTCACTTAAAAAAATTCCCAATCGACCTAATATTCTGCCTTTCACCAAGCCCACACACCCTAACTGAACTTCGCCCTCATATATAGCATTCAACAGAATCCACACAGATAGGTGATAAATGGATCAAAATCGAACATCCTTTGACTTAAATATCTCCATCTACTCATTTGATTCAATCTGTATTCAACATTTATAGGGAAATGGGCTGGGGAAGGAAACCCCTTGAATAAATTTTTTAAAAAATATGTTGTTATTAAATCTGAGAAAGGTAAATACCATTGGAGGAGAAAATGAAGAGCAGGTTTGTTAACTTAAAGATGAATATCGCAATTGGCTTAATCAGGTTCAGACCCCAACTCATTTGGTTTAAACGCAACCTGAAAAGCTAAATTCGTTTCTCCACTACTTTTATCACAAGGGAAAAAACCTCATTCGCCCAAAAGCACAAATGAGGTATCCCTCCACAATTTAATCTGAAGAGTCTTCAACATTCCCCTCCGTCACCAACCTCAACGGCACCGGAATATTCTCCTCCACCTTCTTGCCCAACAACACATCAGTCCCAGCCTGCACGGCCAACGAACCAATCTTCTCAGGCTGTTGCGAACAGTCGCAGACAGATTACCATTTCGGATGCAGGTCATTGCCTCTTCATTTCCGTCAAATCCTACGACTAACACTTCCCGACCCGAGCTCTGAATCGCCTTCAATGCACCCAATGCCATTTCATCGTTATGAGCGAATACTGCATACTGCTTTGATATCTGGATTCCCCTGAATCAGGTTTTCCATCGTATTCAATCCTTCAGTACGATCGAAGTTTGCCGTCTGTCTGGCAACGACATCGAGCTTTTCATCCGCGATGTTGTGGTATCCGGCTCCACACTCACGGGTGGCGAATGCTCCTGGGATACCTTCCTGTTCTGCAACTTTGGCTCCTTCACCTAGTTTCTCCACCAGGGATTCTCCGGCCAAATCGCCGCCTTTTAGTTGTCCGAGCTAACTAGTGTAGCGACCGGCACAAAAACCCCTAACACCCCCACAAACCTCACATCCCTCCCCATAAACTCCGTCCTATGAACACTGAAAAACACATAATCCCGATACTCTGAATGACTTTTGATCATCCTCTCCCCTAACCCCTTCAACATTCTATTCTCTAAAGGCTGGTGGACTCCGGCTTTTTCACTGACAACCTCTAACAGCCACTCTGCATACATATCCTCTGTAGGCTTTGTCATATACATGCTACTCAATAAAGCCACCATGACGGCAGCGCTGACGATCCACTTTTTCAACATAATTCCTCCCCTATAGAAACAGGCAGAATGCTCATCCTGCCTGTTCGTTAATACATATATGATGAAAGAAGCCGGGAGATGTATTGAATCTTGCCAACATCCCCCTCTTACATTTTGCTCTTTATCTACCTCATGTTTATGACAACCTTCTCCACTTCCCTACTGCACTGTACAACACAGGTATGAAGACAAGGGTGAGCAGTGTACTGGTAGTCAGTCCGCCAATGACGGTGATGGCGAGCCCTTTTGATATCACACCTGAAGTAGATGTGGATAAAGCCAGTGGGACGAGTGCCAGGATCGTAGCAAGTGCCGTCATGAGAATGGGGCGGAAGCGTGTGGTACAGGCTTCCATCACTGCATGCTCTAAGGCCATTCCGCTGATGCGATTGGCTTCTACGCGGTCCAGCATGACTACCGCATTGGTGACGACGATCCCGATTAGCATCAGCATCCCGATCATGCCGCTCATAGATAGGGTTTCACCTGTGATCAGGAGGGCACCCAGGGAGCCGATTGGGACAAAGATCAATGATGACAGGATCACAAATGGGGTAATGACTCCTCCGTATGTGATGGTTAGGGTTAAGAACACGAGTCCTACGGCGATCATCATGGCCTGACCAAGGTCACGGAAGCCTTCTGTCATCATGTCTTGTCCGCCACCTACAACCCATTCGACTTCTTCTGAGATGGGAAGGGAGGCCACATCTTTTTCTACTTGTTCTGTGACGGCGCCAACTTCCTCACTGACACTTTCGGCTGATAATGTGTAGGCAAGTTTGCCGTCTTGATGCTGAATACTTGCTGGAATGAACTGTTCCTCGATGGTTGCGAGTTCGATTAATGGTTTTGGTCCCTTGGGTGTGAGGATCTCCGTATTTTCCAGTTCTTCTTTGTCAGAGATGAGCTCGTTATAGGTTACCACTACCTCTAGCTCTTTGCTGTCAACCTCCATGGTCCCTGCTGACAGTTCATTCATTTTTTCCTTTAGCTGCTGGTGAATGCTGTATTGATTGACGCCTAGTTCAACGGCTTCGTCTGTTAGTTCCAATTTGTATTTCGTTTGAAGTTTTTGTGCAGAGCTGGACACATCCGTTAGTTGGTCATGTTCACTCAGTGCACCTTCCACCTGGTCGGCTGCATCGAGAAGTGCTTCAACATTTTCCCCGTAGAGGGTGATATCGATGGTTTTTCCAGACGGAGGTCCTTCCTGCTGTACTTCCTGCATGCGAACGGTGCTGTCTTGGTATGATGCTGAGACCAGTTCGGTTATTTCTTCTTCCAGGGCTTTTCGTTCCGTTGTCACGGTGTACCCATCTTTAAGTTGAATAAATATGGTGGCTTTATAATCAGCCGATGCTTTTTGCTTTAATTGATTCGTGTTATTAACGGATCCGACAGAGCCTTGAACGTACTCTACAGACGCTTCTTTCATGAGCATGTCTTCTACTTCTTTGGCAAGACTATTGGTTTCTTCAAGGGTTGTGGACACTGGAAGTTCAATGTCTGCCTCTACTGCACTTGCCGGACCGCTTGGCAGAAAGGACTTGCCGATGAATGGAACCAGGAAGAGGGCTCCGGCCAGTAGTACAGCAGCACTTACCATGACGGTCTTTTTATGGTTCAGTGACCCTTTTAATAACCGGTGATATGCTTTTTGCATCCAGCCCTGCTTCTCTTCATGGCGTCCTTCTTTTAAGAAAGTGAGTGCCAATACCGGGATGAGGGTGAATGCGACAAGGAGGGAGAGAACAATGGATGTCACCACGGCAATGGAGAACGGTTTAAAGAACTCTCCTACAATTCCTCCTACAAACGCCAGCGGAAGAAACACTACAACGGTGGCCACCGTAGACGACGTGACCGCTCCGATCACTTCTTTGGTAGCGTTCAGAATGAGCTCCCGTTTTGACAGCTCTTTTTTCTTTTGCATCCACTGGAACATGTTCTCGATGACGACAATACTATCGTCGACAATCCGGCCGATGGCCACTGCCATCCCGCCGAGCGTCATGATGTTTAAGGAGTATCCCAAATAGTCAAGAACGGCAATGGTCCCTAAGATTGAAATCGGCAACGATAGTATGGCAATGAACGTGGCCCGGAAATTCCTTAAAAACAACAGAATGATCATGATCGTAAATAGGGCACCGAATCCTCCTTCCTTTAAGAGGGAGTTGACGGATTTCTCTACCTCTTTCCCTTGGTCAGTGATGGTGTATACTTCATAGTCATACGAATCATTGAAGTCTTCCACCTCTTCTTTTACAAGCTCAACCACCTCAGCCGTATTGGCATCCTGTGTTTTCGTTACATTTAACAAAAGGGCCGGTTTTCCATTATACCGGGTGATGCTGTTCTGTTCGCCCACCTCTTTGATTTCAGCCACATCACTTAAAGAAATGAACGTTGATTGCTGAGGCTGGGGCTGGTTCCCTTGCTGAGGGACAGGGATTTGCATCTTCTTCATCTCTTCAACGCTGGAAATGTCCCCTTCTATACTAACGGGGATCTTCCCTTCATCTTCCAGACTTCCAAGCGGCAGCACGTGGTTTTTCTCGTTTAACGCATTGATGATGCTTGTCACGGTGACCCCGTTCTCCGCTGCTTTTTCTTCGTCCACTTCGATGACCAGCTTGGTAGTGGACGTTCCTGAGACTGTTACGTCACTCACACCTGCAATCGTTTGAAGCTGCGGTGCAAGGCTATCCGTTACATCACCTTGTAACGCTGATAATTCATCATCTGCAAAGGCAATTTGATAAATAGGCTTTGCACTGGCTGATAACCGTTTATACGTAAGAGTCGCATCTTCCGGCAGAGAAAGCTTACTGATGGCGGATTGAATGTCACGTTCCCGTTCATCCATGTCTTCACCAAAGTCATAGCTTACTTGAATCATGGTGCTGTTTGCCCCTGTTGTACTCGTTAATTCTTCATAAGGGGCCAGTTGTTCAACTGCTTCCTCGATTGGCAGCGTGATATCCTTCTCCACTTCTTCGGAGGAATGGTTCGGATAACTCGCTTGTATCAGAAGGGTTGGAACCTCCACGTCGGGGTAGGTTTCCAACTTAATCGTATTCGTCGATAGTAAACCTGCTGCCACCACCAGGACGGTTAACACAAGGATGGCAACACTGTTTTTTAAGCTGAAATCAATCCATTTTTTCATCTTCCGCATGTCTCCTTTCGTCTATGATTAGACTATAAAAGAGAAATGTGTTCTGAATATGACCAACCAACTCTTCTTGTAGAAATTGTTGCTATAAAGAAGAGTGTAGAAGTTGATTTCCGCTGCAGGATGCTCGCTTTCCGCGGGGCTGGCGGTGAGCCTCCTCGGGCTAAAGCCCTGTGGGGTCTCACCTGTCCAGCTATTCCCGCAGGAGTCGAGCACCCTTCCGCTCCAATCAACTTTCTGAGCGTATTCTTTATACAATTTCAAACCAAGATATTAATTAACAATCTCAGATTGGAATTGCTTTTCCCAGCGTATACAGATGGACCGAACCATGGTTTTATAAGCCAAAATCTTTGTGAAGAGAGACAAATATAAAAAAACGGCAAACTCAACAGAAGAGTTTGCCGTTATTTCGGAAGTACAATATGAATCGTAGTGCCTTCTCCAACCTCACTTTTAATGGAGATGTCCCCTTCATGGAGGTCAATGATTTTTTTGACGATGGCGAGTCCTAGTCCACTGCCCTGGCCTGAACGGACCCTAGCTTTGTCGACTTTGTAAAAGCGGTCAAAAAGATACGGAAGATCTTTTTCGGGTATCCCCATCCCCGTGTCAGAAAAAACAACGTGGATTTGGTTTTCCACCTCCTTTACCTCTACTCTAATTTCCCCATAGGGATTGGAGTATTTGATACTGTTGGTGAGTAAGTTATGCCATACCTGCTCTAATTGCAATCGGTCGGCTGTGATCTCTGCTTTTTCTACTTTTTCTAAATCCAACTCCAGTTTTTTTTCAAGCCACTGGGGCTGATGGCTTAAAAAAACGTGCTTGATCTGTTGATCGAGGCGATAGGTTTCTTTCTCTAACAATGAGTCTTTATTTTCCAACACGGACAGTTTCAGTAAGTTCTCACTCAGTTTTGCCAGTCGTTCACTTTCTTTTTGAATAATGGTTAAGTAATGATCCTGCTGTTCTTTTGAAAATTCATTTTCCTTTAAGGCAACAGCAAAGCCCCTGATCGATGTTAAAGGTGACTGCAGATCATGTGAAACATTGGATATAAATTCTTTTCTCATCGTTTCCAGTTTCATCAGTTCCGTTGTCATTTTGTTAAAGCTTCTGACCAATTCACCGATTTCATCCTTTTGCTTAATGGAGTTGATTTGCCGGAAGTCACCTTTTGCGATTTTGGTCGTCAAGGCGGTCAGCTTTTTGATTGGATTGACTAAGAGGTAAGCGGCCAGTAAATAAAGCAGGCTGCCGATGATCAACACATACATTAACACGGTCAGCAGAGCCTCTTCGACAAAGTCCATGCGCTCCATGATTCTTGGTTTGAGAAAGAGCGCGTATCTTTTTTCCTCCACTTGAAACGGCAAACCGATTGTGACTTTTTTTACCATTCGTTTTTCGGTGGATTGTACTCGATACACGCCTCCATTCAGCACTTTCTGAACGTCAGAAGGAGCTGCCAAAGGTTCATCCGTCTGCTTTCCATATACCTTCACTTCTCCCTCTTCTGAATAGAGGGCGATCGTCAATACCGGAATCCCCGCTAAATAGCCTTCAAGGTTTTCTTGTCCCACCGTTTTCTGTAGCTGAATGATGACCTTGCCCGCCTGGATCATTTCTTCCTCCAACTCATTTAACACACGTTCTTGATAATAGCTGAAGGTAATATAGAAAGCGGCTGTCAAACTGATTCCGACAACCAAGATGAAGGTGACCACAACGCGAACATATAACGTGTTAAACATCCCTCGATACCTCTAAACGATAGCCGAGTCCCCTGATTGTCACGATATCAAAAGCTCTTTGCTGGTTTAGTTTCTTCCTTATTTTTTTAATATGGGAATCGACGGTTCGATCAAAGCCGTCAAAATCACTGCCCCAAATTTCTTCTATTAACTGGTCTCTTGAAAACACCTGTCCAGGATGACTGGCAAGCTTGTACAGGAGTTGAAACTCTTTTAACGGAAAAAGGACAGGCTCATGATCAACGGTCACTTCCATACTGTTCGCATCCATGATGACATTTCCAATGGCCACTCTATCTGCCGTATTGATTTTGTATCTCCTCAACAGCGCCTTGACCCGCATGATTAGTTCATGCGCATCAAACGGCTTGACAATATAATCATCCGTCCCTTGCTGAAAGCCCTTTACTTTATCCTCGCTCTCACCCTTCGCTGTAACCATTAAAATCGGCAGGTCATATAACTCCCTTATCTCCTTACAAAGCTCCCACCCGTTTTTGTTTGGCATCATCACATCAATGATACATAAATGGATGGCGCGCTCAGATAAAAGATGTGCAGCTTCCACCCCATCATTTGCTTCCACAACGGTATAGCCCTCTTTTTTCAAATAGATCCCGATCAGTTCCCTGATGAAATGATCATCATCTGCTACTAAAATGGTGGCCAAGATAACACCTCATTCTGAAAAGATTTCTTTATGTATAACCCTGAGTTGGAATTTTCATATTGATTGTTTTCATATTGATTGTCACTATTATAGTATAGGCGATGAAATAAAAATAATATCACTGTCTATTTTCATTTGCTGTATGGCGTAATTCATTCAATATCTGATTCATCCTGGTTACAATGGAAGTTTCTATTGTTTTTTATGATAGATGGGAAATGTGACGTGAGTATGACCGACAAGAACTAAATGTTGTTTTAATGCCCCGGAAGAAAAACAAAAATAGGCGCCCTTTTGGACGCCAAATTCGTTTCAGTTCTTTACTGCTCTATCTTCTTTTTACATACAACACTCTGAACCCATCATCCTCTTTCTCCAGGGAAATCCCCCGCCAGCCTTCCTGTAATAAAGCTTGCTGGCCCTCGACATCCCCCATGGGAACGCTGGCAATCTCAGAAATCTCTCCCCCTCTGCCCTCTCCATCTAGGCGCTTAATGAAAATATAGCGTAATTGATCGACGTACTTGATCTTAAGGGCAGCAATCTCCATTCCCTGCTTGAACTTATCTTTTAAACTGGGAATATTAAAGGGAGCAACCGTGCACGCCACATAGGTGAAGCTTTGATCCAGCTTCCCCTGTTCTTGCATGATCAGATGAGCCAGTGTTTGCTGGAGCCCGTTCCCTCTGTAATCGGGGTGTACATTTGAAATTTCCTGATAGATTACCCTTGGTAGTTCCCCTGCTTCCAATCCAACATCCAGGCCCAGATGCTCTTCATCAATAGGGGGGATCAACAATGCGCGAAATGCGATTAATCCCTGCCCTGTAAATGCTCCGATCATCAGTCCGTTTCCGGTTAAAATATAGTCCAATTCCTCATACGTCAGAGGCTGTAAATTCTTTTTTTCAGCCAATGTATCCACCACAAGCTCCTGCAGCTGCTGTAATTGACTCATATGCTCTTTACTTAACAAACGAACGATGTATGATTCATTGTTTTTGTCAAGAAATCCCTCGAATAGATGATCCATCATTCCATGCTCCTTACTCTACGATACTCTTGAACTCAGTCAACTCTTCCAGAATATCTTTATCTACTTTAACACCGAGGCCCGCTTTTTCCGACAGTCGGATAAATGGGACTTCATAATGCAGGTCTCCGATGTCCTGTGAAAATTTAATTGGTCCCGTCAATTCTACACTAGTGATGACCTTTTTGGAAAAAGCAACATGGAATCCCGCTGCAGACGCGATCGATGACTCGACCATCGAACCGACCTGGCATTCAATCCCTGCCATCTCAGCCATGTGGGCAAGTTTGACTGCCGGGTAGATCCCTCCACTTTTCATCAATTTGATATTCACTTTATCCGCTGCCTGCTTCCGGATGATCTCTCCCATTTCACGTACGCCTTTCAGCCCTTCATCAATCATAAGAGGGATATCTGTCTTGGATTTGATCCGAACCATCCCATCTACATCATCTGCCAAAACGGGCTGCTCAAGCCAATCAATGTTTAAGTCTTGAAGATGCCGCAGTGCCTTCAGGGTCTGACCGCTGTTCTTCCAGCCCTGATTCACATCCACCCGGATCGGCACTTCCATACCGACACGTTCCCTGACCTTCCGTATTCTTTCAATATCCAGGTCGACATCAGTTCCAACCTTCATTTTAAAAGATTGAAATCCTTTTTCAATCATACTGGCCGCTTCGTCTGCCATCGTACCCGGCTCTGTAATGCTCAGGACGTGGGTAAGCTGGAATTCTCCATGATACCGGCCGCCAAGCAGCTGATAAACAGGCTGATTCACTTTTTTCCCAATGGCATCATAGCAAGCGATATCGATGGCCGCCTTTGCTGTCGGGGCATTGTAGATGGCTTTATCCATCAGCTCATGAATTCTTTCAATATGAAAAGGATTCTCCCCGATCAGTTTCGGGGCGAGCGTATGCTGAAGCACCTGAAATGTGCTTTCCCACGTTTCACCCGTCACATGTTCATCAGCCACTGCTTCACCATATCCAATGATTCCTTCATCCGTCTCCATTTCCAAAATGATAGAAGGCATATCGTGATAGGTATGGTAACTTATGATAAAAGGCTGTTTCAGTGGTAATCGAATAGCATACAGCTTCATTTTTTTTATGATCATATGATAAGCACTCCTTATAATCTAACAAATTTCATTTCCAGTTGGTATAATGTCGTTATATAGTCGTTAATTTAGAAAGGAGATTGTTATGAAAACGAAAATCGCCCTGATCGGGTCCAAAGAGTTCATAGAACGTGTCCAGGCGTCCATTGCCCCGAACTTGAACCACATTGAACTGGTTCCCTATATATACCGTGAACCCCAGGAAGCAAGCAAGCATATTAAAGAAATCACACCCTGTGATGCCGTTTTGTTTTCCGGGGCACTGCCTTACTTTTTTTCAAAACAAGCCTGCCGCACATTATCGGTCCCGGTCCTTTACCTAGAACAGGATGAAACGGCCCTTGTGACATCACTGCTTTATATCCTGCACCATCATCAGATTGAACCAGACCGTGTTTCCATCGATTTAATGGATTTTTCTTTCATCGATCACGTTGCGTCAGACTTACATCTCAAGAACCCGCCCCCATATGTGATGGATTATAAAGAGCGCCTTCCCCACAACTTTAACATCACGGAATATACAGACTTTCACCGGCAGTTATTTCAGGCTGGTAAAACGGAGCTGGCCTTAACGAGCATTCATGCTGTTTATGACCGGCTTGTCGATTTACAAATCCCTTGCATGAGAATGATCGACCCTGCCAAGTCGCTGATACGGGCTATCGATGAAGCTCATTCCCAATCCCTTCTTTCTAAAAGAAAGGCGGCCACAATCGCTGCTGCCCGTCTTTCAGTCCAAGAATGGGATGGTGAACATGAACATCTTCATAAGCTCGCCCGCTTGATGAAGGGAACCCTCCAAAAAAGTGAGGATGATACTTCCTACACGATTTACAGCAATAGGGGAAGCATTGAACATTTCATGGAAAGCACCGACTTTCCTTCCCTGTTCCAACTTGAACACCCCGTGCTTGCAGGGTTCGGATACGGTCATACGGCTGCGCAGGCAGAGGCAAACGCACAAATCGCGTTGTCATTTGCAGGAAAGGTTGATTCTGATGGCTGCGCCTTTATTCTAAATGAGGAAAAAGAGATGTCAGGACCTTACCCTGATAAAAACAAGAAACAGCATCTGAAAAATGATCACCCCGAAATGCTGTCTCTTGCCAAACAATTAAAATTAAGTCCGGCCAACTTATCCAAAATCATTCAATTCTACAAATCCCGTTCGTCCCGTGATTTCACTGCGGCAGAGCTTTCTGACTACATGCAAATTACACGGCGCTCTACGGAACGGATCTTAAAGAAACTGGTCGACAACAATTCGGCCAAGATCATTGGAGAAGAAATGACGTATGCACAAGGAAGGCCGCGGGCCGTTTATGAACTCACCTTCCCCATCTATTGATCGGGTCAGGAGGAAAGAGTTGCATCCTCCTGCTCCGCTGCTTTCATTTCGGTTTCACTCAGCTTGGTGATGCTGAAGCCCGTGAAGGCATAGATGATGGAAATGATCGGCACAGCTAAATTCAACACCGCATATGGAGCATAATCAAATGCATGGACCCCGAGGGTTCCCAAGATGAAGACCCCGCATGTATTCCATGGGATGAAGACGGATGTCAACGTCCCCCCATCCTCAAGGGCACGCGACAGATTCTTCGAATGCAGCCCTTTTTCCTTATAGGCATTCGCATACATCCTTGAAGGCACCACGACAGAAATATACTGTTCAGAGCAGGATGCATTCGTGGCAAAACAAGAAACCACAGTAGAAGCCACCAAGCCTTTCGCTGTTTTTGTCACCTTAAGAATCTGGTTGACGATGGCACGAAGCATACCGGTGTGCTCCAAGATCCCTCCAAAGGTCATCGCTACAATCGTCATCGAGACCGTGTACATCATTGAATCAAGGCCTCCGCGTGAAAACAGATCATCGACCATCGTATTTCCCGTCTCAATCACGTACCCGCTTTGAAGAGCCGAAACAGCATCCGCAAACGAATCATGCTGGATGAATACCTGAGCTCCGAACCCAAAAATGATTCCCACTATCAGAGCCGGGATGGCAGGAACTTTTCGCGCAACGAGCACAATGACAAGCAGTGGTACTATGAGTAAAAATGGTGAAACGACAAAGCTGTCCTGCAATACCCCGATTGTTTTTTCAATGTCCGTTGTATTAACTCCGTTTGCTCCAAAGTTCCTTCCTAAATAAGCATACACAGCCAGGGCAATCACAAAGCCCGGGATCGTTGTGTAAAGCATATGACGGATATGTACAAAAAGATCCGTGTTGGTCAGTCCCGAAGCCAGGTTCGTTGTATCTGACAGCGGCGACATCTTATCACCGAAATAAGCCCCGGAGATAATGGCACCCGCAATCATTGGAGCCGGTATTCCCATACTTATGCCGATTCCCATGCCTGCAACACCGATTGTCCCCATTGTTGACCAGGAACTTCCGATAGCCAGGGACACAACCGCACAGATGACGGCAATCGTCAAAAGGAAAAGCGAAGGAGTGATCATCTTCAGACCATAATAGATCATCGTCGCCACGATTCCACCGCCAATCCAAGCACCGATCGTCAATCCTACAAGCATGATGATGACTACGGCAGGTAAAGCAAGACGAATCCCCTTATACATCGCCTCCTCTATATCCTTCCACTTGAACCCTGAAAACCAGGCGACAAGTGCAGCCGTGACCGTACCGATGATCAGGGGAATGTGTGGCCCCTGCTCCAAAGCTACAATTGTAATCGCCATTACCGTAATCATGACAAGCAATGGTATGATTGCCAGCAAAAAAGACATTTCTTTTTTCATCCAACTTCCCCCTTGAGACCCCTTTTTTTGACTATTCCTAATTGTCGTTAAATAGTCGCTATATGAGTATCATAAGGGCAGAAGTTGGAGTAGTCAATCCATTTTTGGTACCGTTTACAACTAGAGTGATGCCTTTTTTAACGTCTCAGCTACTATTTTTGCAGCTTGATTCAGCGCTGAAACATTAAACTTCATTTCAGGGTGATGTAGCCCGGGAGTCAAATCCGCACCGACCCCTATCATCGCCGCCTTCAAATTCGGATGTTTGATCGTGTAAAAATGAAAATCATCACTGCCCGATGTAATGACCGGCGGAGCCAATGCTTCTTCACCCGCGATGGATCGAATCGCTTCCCTCGTGATGGCCTCAGCATCGTCCGATACTTGTGCGCCAGGTGTATAGTCTGTCCATTCATACTCAATCGTGACTCCATACAGCTTGGCAATGCCATCGACCCCCTCCTGGAGACGGTGCTGTATTTCTTCCATCACCTCATTCTTCTGGGCACGTACATCAATTGCAAACTCCGCATTTCCTGGAATGATATTTAAATTCTCCCCTCCTGCAGCGATCTTTGTCAGTTTTGCAGAATACGATTCAAATGGAGACAAATAGATCGTTTTTAAAAATGAATGAATGGCCGTCAAGACATCAATACTATTCTTCCCCTGATGGGGTCGCGCACCGTGTGCATCCACCCCTTTTATTTTCCCTTCCATGTATATGCCTGCTCCATGATAAATGGAAGGCGAAAACGTTCCATGATTCAATTCTTCTTTCGGTCTCAAATGGACCCCGAATAAATAACGGACATTCTCAAGTGCCCCATTCTCAATCATAGTAAGCGACCCATTCCCCTTCTCCTCTGCAGGCTGAAAAATGAACCGGATCCGCTTGTTCTTTGGAGGGTCCTCAAGGCAATAAAGAAGTGCTCCGAGAACGATGGCAATATTGGCATCATGGCCACAGGAATGATTCGCCTGCATAACTCCGTTCACCTCTTGCCACAGGGCATCGATATCCGCGCGTACAGCCGTCACCTCTTCCCCTTCACCAATCTCAGCGATCAAGCCTGTCACATCTGAAAACCTTCTGTAGCTTACATTTAGCCCATCCAAGATCCCTGCAATCTTATTCGTCGTTTCATACTCCTTCCAGCTCACTTCCGGGTGAGCATGAAAATGAGTGAACCACTCTAAAATCTGTTTTTCACCATTCATACCCATTCTCCTTCCATTCCTATATCATTATGTATTCTGAAATGGGAAGGAAAAATCCTTCTTCTGTTCAAATTCGGGCACACAAGCTTAGAAGCGAGTTTGCTTAACTTAACCATTTTATCTCTCCATTCAGTAGCAGAAACATCCCCGGCCAGTTCATGCCACAAGAGCATTGCTCAAATCCACATTTTTTGAAATAATTGGTATTACGTGATGGTTAGGGAAAGGATTGAAAAGGATGAATCAACTGATCAAGATCAATGACCACCAGATTGAAGTGCAATTCAAGGGGGATAAAGGTCCTCTGTTCATTGTACTTACAGGGATGGGCTGTTCTTTTGAGGAGTGGTATGAGGTCATACAAACGTTACATAAAACCTGTAGAGTCCTAACGTTTCATCGGCAGGGACTGGGGGAAAGTGAGCTTGGAAACGGGATCCAAAACACTGCATCAACCGTTAGTGATTTAGCTGAAATACTCCATCACTTCGGAATCGACGAGCCCTTTTATTTGATGGGACATTCTTATGGGGGCCTTTGTGTTCAACACTTTGCTAAAATTCATCCTGAAAAAGTGGCTGGAGTAATTCTGGTAGACTCGACATCTGTTGAATTAAAAGAATTAGAGAAGCTTGATTTACCTGTATTACATCAAGACACAGATGAAATGTGGATTGAAAAATGCTTGAATTATTCCACGAAGGATAAACAAGAATTATTGGAAATCATTCAACCTACACATAATGCAAAACACCGCCGATTCCCTAAAGCCATTCAGCAAAAACTGCTGGACTTCCAGGTGAATCCTTTATTATATAAAGCGATGGCATCAGAAATTAAGGAATGGACGAAGGATGCAGAAGTTATTATGAGTTTAGGTGATTTTCCTGATGTTCCGTTAATCGTCATCGGACGGGATAAGGAATATACGATTGAATCTGAATCGATGAATGGAATACCTGAATGGGAGTTAAGAGAATTTGAAGGGAAATGGAGAGAGCTCATCATCAACCAGAGGAAATTGTCCTCACAGGGTGAATTACTCTTTGCAGCGGCGTCAGGACATTCCGTGTACCTCGATCGACCGGATTTGGTGATTGATTGTGTACATAAAATGGTGCAACAGGTAGATTGTATGGCATCTCAAAGAGAAGTGTAACAACTTTTATATAGGTATAACCCATTATTCTATAAAGATAGCAGCTAAAAGAGTTAGCCGATTTTCTTACTAAGCGGACTCTTGGGACAATGGGGTGTCCTTGATTTGAAAAATGAAAATCCAATCGTAGCCCTTGATCTTCTTCTCGATCCACCAAAACAAAACTTGCTCCGGAGTAGTACGGAAAAAACGTGTATAACAATGAACCTTTCTTCGCCTATGAGTGGAAAATTATTTAGAAAAATACTTTCATAATGGCATTTAAGGGCCAAGGGTTAAAATCGGGCGGAAAGTATTGAGTGAAGTGGCTTATTAAAAGAGGGTTCAAAAATATGGGTGTTTTTTCATCTGGTGACTAATAAATCTAATATAATTATCTAATTGTCCACTTTTTTACACATAGAGTACACATCCCTATATTACATTAGAAAAAATGAATTATAGTTACATAAGGGAGAGATACTTCTATGAAAAAGTTAAGATTACTTCAATCGTTTCGAGCCATTGCCCCCATACTAATTTTGTTATTACATGCTACTCAAATTTTTGAAGTAAACCTACTCAATATGCACCATATTGAAAAAACAGGTGGGGTGGATTTGTTTTTTGTAATGAGTGGTTTTCTTCTTTATTACATATATAGCCATAAATTCGGCCAGTCAGGTGAAGCAAGTCGTTTTTTAGTTCGACGAATTTCTAGGATTTTTCCACTCGTTTGGATTTTAAGTATCTTCTACTTCTGTTTATCGCAATTTGCGATGTGGGAACCATATGATATGGAAAGACTGCTGCCATCTCTTTTCGTCCTGCCAACAGATAATCATATTTTAGACACAACATGGTCATTAAGCCATATTGTCTTTTTCTACTTTGCCATTGCGCTTTTATTATGGAAGCCCGAGTTTAAGCTTCCTTTCCTTACAACGGTTATAAACATTATGATTCTTCTTTTGTTTTTTGATTTCTGGCCGGAAGAAAATATGGTCTTTAAGCTAATCTTCAATCTGTATAATTTTGAGTTTTTACTAGGTTGTTTTGCGGCGGTACTTGTACGGAAATATCGAATTAGATGGGGTTTCGGGTTCCTGACCTTAGGTATAGGTGGGTATGGATACACGTGGTATGTAATGATGTCAGGAAATGAGTCCATCGCTTTGGAGGTGTTGTTCGGTTTCTCCGCCTTTTTCCTTATTATTGGAGGTGCAGGTTTAGACCAAGCAAGAGAGATTCGTATTCCACGTGTCATAAAGGTGCTTGAGCAGTCTTCTTATGCCCTATACTTAGCACATTTCCCACTGCTTATTCTCTCAATGCAACTATATGAAGAGTTAGAGTTATATGATGTATTTTCAAATTCCGTTGCGTGTACCATTAGTGTAAGTGTCATTACACTTTTGAGTATTGGTATACATTATTGGATTGAAAAACCTGTAGATCGTATTATACAAGGAAAACTTACTCGTTTTTACGGAAAGAAGAAGACACCAAAACACGATACGGTACCAAGTACAACTTTATAGGCTAAGGCTAAAGATAGAGGATATGCTCTATCTTTTTGCATTTTACATATACTAAAGTAAAATAATGAATTCAGGAGGCTTGCAATGAACAAGACAATATTAGTCGTTGAAGATGAGGACCGAATGCGGGAAATCATCTCTGATTACTTGAAATCCAATCATTTTTCAGTAATAGAGGCTTCGGATGGCCAGCAAGCCTTGACGATTTTCGAACAAGAGAATGTTGACCTTATTGTATTGGATATTATGATGCCTAACATGGATGGGTGGTCTGTATGCAAAAAGATACGAAAAGACTCAGATGTACCAATCATCATTTTAACAGCACGATCGGATGAAGAGGACGAATTGATGGGGCTGGAGCTTGGGGCAGATGAATATGTGACAAAACCAATTAGCCCCAAAGTATTAGTGGCTAGAGCAGTGAATTTATTGAAGCGGGCAAATGGTACTCTTGGGAAAGCCAGTTCTACTGTAAAGATAGGAAGAATGGAAATACTGAAAAATGCCCGGATCGTTAAGATAGATGATGAAAAATTGGCGTTTTCCCAGAAAGAATATGACTTGCTTCTATATTTAATCGAGAATAAGGGGACTGTACTATCAAGAGAAATGATTTTAAATCGCATTTGGGGCTTTGATTATTTTGGTGATGAGCGCGTGGTGGATACCCATATTAAAAAAATCAGAAGAAAACTAAAAGCGCAGGCCACTAAAATCCAAACCGTCATAGGAGTTGGTTATCGGTTTGAGGTGGATGAATGAGGAAAAAAGGACTGGCCAGGAAGCTCTTTTTCCTCTCGTTTGGATTATTTTCAATCATTCTTGGATTACAAATCGGATTTCAAATCCTCTTTCTTGGTGACTTTTACCTAAATAAGAAGATTAAGCAAATAGAAGAAAGGCTTTATATTTTCAGTGATCGATACAAAGATTCGGACTGGGGATTGACGGAGAAAAAACAAGAGATCAATCGGTTTATCGAACAAAATAATTCACCCCTCATTATGACATCGGACCGTGGATTAGCAGAAACCTTGAATAATTACACGATAGTGATAAGTGACGAAGAAGGGGATTTCTATGAGGTGATTTCGGAGGCCTTTTTTGATTATTCCTCGTATGAGGATTTTGAGGAACTCATTGGGTCTAACATTTACTTGGAAGGTTTTTTTACTGAGAAAGAGGGGGGACCGATTGAACCTTTTTTGGTTGAAACGGATGAAATCGATTATTATAATGAACAACTCTTCAAAGAGTATAGCACAGATGGTTTGGACGTAATCAAGCTGGAGGGTGAGATAGAATTTTTTAATGAACTGATCCATGAGGAAGCACTTATTTATAAAAACGAAATTCTTCTGACAGAGATTGATCATTGGTTTTACGAAGATTTCGAGGGGCTCAGGGACTTAAAGGATGGAGAGGTCTTTCACTACAGTTACAACGATGAAGCAGCGAATCTTGACAATATCATTTTTGTTCATCCAATTCGAAATAGTCAGGGCGAACAAGAGTATTTGTTTGTCATGACCTCTCTTCAACCTATTAATGAAACGATCGAGACCATGAATCAATTCAATTTGTATTTGACGATTTTCGTTCTTTTACTTATTGTTTTGTCTTCCTATTTGTTCTCAAGAAAAATTTCTACCCCCCTTCTTAAAATGAATGAAACTGCAAAGCGAATGGCTAACTTGGACTTCACTGAGGAATCTTCTATTAAGACGAATGATGAGCTAGAGAGTTTATCCGAAAGTTTAAATACCCTTTCAAAAAATTTAGTCCTGAGTTTAAATGAACTTCAAAAAGCAAATAATCAGCTAGTTGATGATATCGAAAAAGAAAGACAGCAAGAAAGAATACGAAGAGAATTTGTAGCCAACATTTCTCATGAGTTAAAAACCCCTTTAGGCATTATGAAAGGGTTTGCGGAGGGCATTAAGGATGGAATATATGAGCAAAAAAAGGATTACTATTTGGATGTCATATTAGAAGAGATAGATAGTATGAATAGACTTGTTTTAGATATGCTAGAGCTCTCAAAGCTAGAGTCAGGCGGTCAATATTTTAATAAGGAAGTCTTTAATTTAAAGGAGCTTATAGAAAATGTACATGAGCTGTTCAGTCACCAGCTCCGCGAAAAAGAAATGACCGTTAAGCTTCTACTAGAGGCCGTTAATGTTTACGGAGATAAGCGAATGGTCAAACAAGTTTTACGTAATCTAATTGACAATGGTATCCGCTACTCACCTAAAGGAGGAAAGCTAGTAATTCTCATAGAAAAAAATATGGTAGATGTAAAAGTATCCATTGAAAATGTTGGTGCCAATATCCCAGAGGAAGAAATTGATAAAGTATGGGATCGTTTTTACCGAATTGAAAAGTCGAGAAACAGAGGTTCGGGTGGAACAGGATTAGGTCTTGTTATTGTTAAAGCCATCTTAGATAATCACGGCAGTAAGTATGGTGTTAAAAATACGGATTCTGGGGTTGAATTTCATTTCACTCTTTCATTAGCTTCATTGGGTTAGTTAAACATGGATTTTCAATTACCCCATAAGATTAACCTGTAAAGTGGCCCATGTTCTCTCAATTGCTTTTACCTTCAATTGTCCGGATGAATGCTGGCAGTGTTTATTTTGTTCTTTGAATTTCCTTCTTTTATAAGAGGTGAAGGGAAAAGACAGTCCACCTCCAGTGAGAAATTAATACTTCGCATTTTGTAGGCTGGACCCTTTTTCATGTAAGCATGATCTTCTTTTCATGATTTTTGGGTTCTGTTGCAAAGTTTTCAAAAATAAAAGAGGTTCCTATCGAAAGCAGGTATTCTCATGCAGCTAACAGCAATTCTTACAACTCGTGGCATACGGAAAAAACGGAGTCAGGTTGACGACTTCGTTTTTGTTTGTAGAGGGCATGGACGGTTTCAATCCCTTTGAGGGTACGGGATGCCTGGCGTAGAGTTTGGAATCCTGACGATTTGACGAATTGACGCTTGATCTGTCGATGGTCTTGTTCAATCAGATTGTTTAGGTGTTTAACGGTACAATGGGTCGTACGTGTATAAAATCCGTTACGTTTGAGCTTTTTGAACGCACAAAGGAAAGCTGGGGCTTTATCCGTGGTGAGAACCGTTCGTTCTCCAAATGCATTGACTAATCGTTTCATAAAGGCATACGCCGCCTGATGATCTCGTGTTTTCCGAAGGTGAATATCAAGTGTATGCCCATCCTTATCAATGGCACGATATAATTGGGGCCATTCATACTGGAATTGACTCTATTGGAGTTACTTATGGGTATGGTTCATTCGAAGAAATAAGTCATTCTAACCCAACTTTTATTGTCGACCATGTTGATCAGTTAAATGATATTCTGATGGGCAGCAAAGTGAAGTAACTAGTATTTATGATTGGTAGAAAACCCCTGTATTCAAAAGCAATTATAATCTTCATATATTGGGGTTGCCTTGAATTCATTCAGGGCAAACAGAGGAACGAGGAAATGGAATATGTTTGTTAATATCTTTTGGACCATTTATTTAGGAATACTTGGTACAGTTGCAATTGGATATCTGATTAAAGGAAAATATAAGACTTTTCCTGCAAAACTAGATTTTGTAATCTCAATTATTACTTGGATAGGACTTTTTGGTTACGTACTAAATATCCAAATCATCCATACATCTTTTTGGCAGATTGTGTTTTTTGGGGCGTTATTTTGGGACTTACTCTACAGCTTCTTCCTAGCTGACTTCGGGGAAGAGTTTGAGGATGTTTCACCTCCAGTCAAATACATCATGATTGCTGTAATATTTGTCGTTTTACTCGGTCCATTGTATGTTGGTCTCTATCAGTATGCATTCTAATAAGAGATGTAAAATGTCAATTTCCTGATTACTTATACACTAACGAAGCAGGAAGTGAAAGAAAGAGATGTTCATTACAACATCTCTTTTTGATTACACACCTATCTCCTCTGCGTGCTTCATCATTTCATCATCTATGAGTTCAATTAATTCTGGACTCGTATACATAAGTAAAACAACTTCTCTCGAGTCGTCTTCAAATGTAGTTCAGCTTCAATACGTATCTCAGCTTTTTCGCCTTTATAAATAACATGATAGGTGCCAATTTCTTTTATTTCGTGATCCTTATTCATTTTTTCTATTTGCGCTTCAATAGTAGTAATTTCCTCAGTAGTAAAACCTGAATCCAATACTGAAAATGATAACCTGTTTAAAAAAGGTTGTACCTCTTCAAGATCAAAATTCATTCCAGCTGCTAAGGGTGCTTCATTCTTGTTTATATATTCCTTTTTATTAAACATATAGATGGCAACTAAAACTAAAAGGATTATAATAAGACCAACAATCAATATGTTAATATGCCTTCACACCTTTCCATTTATCATTATAAAGCAGCATTTAATTTCCATTAACTAAGTAAATAATTCCAAGTTGTTTATATGGGATTAGATGAAAGTAACTTTCTTTCACTATAGGGATGAATTTCTTCAATCATAAAACATAGCTGATCTTTAACAGTCGGAGGCAATAGCTGAAGATCAGATGATGATCTCAGGTATCCTTTCTTCCGTTATTCCGAAGTGTGCTTCAAGAAGGTATAAGCTCATTTATGTGGAATTTATTAAATAATGAAAGCAATAAATCTAAAAAAGGTGGGGAGATATAAGATGCAGAAATGCAAAAGCTGTGGTGGAAATTCATTTGTAAAAGTACCAGAGTTTGAAAAAGAACTAACTGCCTGTTTAGATTGTGGGGAGGTAGTTTCAATACGGTTCGTAAACCCAAGTATATTAAAGAAATATATCAATCCAGATCATCTAAAATAAACATATATGAGTGTATCCAAAGTTCCATCTTTTCGATGAATTGAGAGATTATAACCAGAGATTATTCAATTAACGGAAGCTTAAATGGAATAACTCATAATATAAAAAGGCGCTGCAACATATTTTACAGCGCCTCTTTCCCATCCTCATTCCTGTATGGGCAGCACCGTAGAATCCTTAATCTCCCTCAATGCCAAGCTCGTTTGAATCTTCGTGATCCCCATCTCATTCAGCCGTCTGATAAAGAGCTCAAGTCCCTTGCGATCCTTGCAGGCGACCTTCAGGAGATAATCGTATTCCCCTGTCAGACAGTGACATTCCAGCACCTCTTTCATTGCTTCCAATGTTTCCTCCAACGCTTCCAGCTTCTCGGTGCGATGTTCATTCGTACTCATGAACACGAAGCACAACAGATCAAATCCCAGCTTTTCATGATTCAGGATGGCTACCTGCTTTTTGACATATCCTTCCGTTTCCAACCGTTTGATCCTTGCATGAACGGCCGGAGCGGATAGGTTGACCCGCTTTGATAATTCAAGATTACTGAGTTGTCCATCTTTTTGAAGTAAATCCAATAACTGCAGATCCATTTGATCGAGGACCCTGCTTACGACTGATTCCATGAGTTAGTCTCCTTTACGAATTGATTGTTGATGACTCTTTATGATGAATGATTGTAATCTTCTTTTCTAAGATACTTTCATTTATTTTGATTACTTCTTATTATACAAGAAGTTCTTTTGTATATTTGGGGAGTTTTTCAACTTATTCTTATAACTTTGGGAGGTCCCGCATCCTTCCAAGATATATTGTCAAATATAATAAAAAAAGCCTCACACCCAATAATGGTGTGAAGCTCAAACTCTACTTTATCCCTTGAGTAAATCCTTTCGTATCGGTGAAAACATATCCAGAATGACACACTCCTCGAGCACTTTAACCCGATGCTGAATGCTCGATGGGATATATTGTGTATCCCCTTGCTTCAGAATTCTTTTCATTCCATTGACTTCGAATTCCACCTGACCTTTTTCAATGAAACTTATTTGTTCTTCCGGATGCTGATCGATGTCACCGATGAATCCTTCTTCCAATTCCACCTTTACGAGCATCATGGAGCCTTCGCTGCTTAATACTTCTCTTTTCACCATTGCTGTCCACTCTCCTTTTTCACATCTGTTCAGTTATCCTGGCAAGGTTGTCAGAATAAGCTTGGGTTTATTAATTTAGGAAGATAGAATGCCACTTCCGGTAAAAATGCGACGAATACTAGAACGATGAGAACAATCAATATAAACGGCATGACAGCAGAGAACGACTTCTCGATGCTCAGATTTCCTATTTTCGCTGCCAGCAGGAGACATAACCCATAAGGAGGTGTGACGAGTCCGATTGCGAGAGTCATCACCACAATCAGTCCAAGATGCACTGGTTCCATTCCGAATAGATTGGCTGTCGGCAGGATGACCGGAACGAATAAAATCATGGCCGGGATCGCGTCCATGAACGTTCCGACGAACAGGAAGAATGCGATGATGATCAGGATGAATACCCACTCTGCCCCGACATTGTTCACGAAGAATTCTTGTGCCTTGACCGATAATTGATAGTAGCTCATGAGTTCACCCAGTGCGCTTGCAGCGGCAAGGGCAAATAGGGACAGGGAACTGAGTGCCAATGTATCTTTGATGATCTTTGGAAGATCAGATAGCTTCAATGTTTTATAGAAAAACATACAGATCAATAAGGTGTACAGGCAAGCAACCGCTGCTGCTTCAGTCGGTGTGAAGAACCCTGAGATGATTCCACCGATAATGATGATGGGCGTGATCAGGGCAGGAACCGTTTCGTACACCAGCTTAAAAAACTGGCCAAATGTCGCTCTTTTCGACCTCGGATAGCCCCTTTTCAAAGCCATTATATAGATGAAAAGCATCATGCCAAGCCCGATCAGGACGCCTGGGACGATCCCGCCAAGGAATAGCGCACCAACAGATGCATTCGTCAAACCGGCGAAGATGATCATGGGGATACTCGGCGGGATGATGACGCCGATGGTGGAAGAAGCTGCCGTCACACCGACAGCGGTTTCCGTATCATACCCCTGCTTCTTCATATTCGGGATCAGGATTTTCCCGACACCGGCCGTATCTGCCTGTGCGGCTCCCGACACCCCTGCAAAAATCATGGAAACCAGGATGTTTGCGTGCGCGAGTCCCCCTCTGATATGACCGACCATGGTGAGAGAAAGGTCGATGAGCTTCTGTGAAATCTTCCCGTGGTTCATCAGGTTTGCAGCCAGGATGAATAACGGCACGGCAAGCAGGACGAATGAGTCGATTCCATTTAGCATCTTCATGGGAACGGTTACCTCTGGAATATATGGAACGGTAAAAATACCAAGGAGGGCAATGATGCCGATGACAAAGGCAATCGGTACACCGATCAGCATCAGAATAAGGAATAATACAACCAAGCCTATACCAATCATGCCTGTGCCCCCCTTCCTTTTATTGCTTTAATAGTAGTCAATAATTGACTAGCCGAATAAATCATCATAGTCGCCCCCATGATCGGGATTGCGATCCATACGTAACCCATTTTCAATTCCGGAATGGACGTCCAGTTGTAATTCCAGAAATTCAGCACTGCCTCGATTCCGTAGTAGAACAGGGCAAATGAAAATAAGAAGATGACCGCATCAATGACGATCAGCAATGACTGTTTCGACTTCCCTTCTAGCTTTCCTATAAGGAAATCGAAGCTGAAGTGTTCCCTTTTGCTCACCATGACGGAAGCCCCCATAAAGACCGACCAAATGAACGAATAGTTGGCCACCTCCTCTGTCCAAATAACAGATATGCCAAGATGTCTGGTGACAATTTGAACCATGATGGCGATAAAAAAGATCACTAAGAAAATAGCACCGATGGTCATCTGAATTTTTTCAAGAGTCTTAATCATGATCGTCTTCCCCCTTTCATCATTAAAGGGAAGAACAGATCCACTCTTCCCTTTAACCATCCTTTTTTACTTAAGCTCTCTTACCTTTTCAAGCAAATCTTCTGCTCCCATGTCCTTCGCTGCATTCTCTTGAAGAGGTTCAGCCAAATCAATAAATGGTTCACGGTCGATTTCGTTTACTTCCGCTCCCTCATCCATTGCTTTTTGTTTATACTCTTCTTCCTGTGCATACACAGCTTCTCTTTCTGCTTCAACAGAAGCCTTGGCTGCTTCGATGATGATATCCTGTTGTTCTTTAGAATACGAATCAAATTTCTTCCCGTTTACCAATAGGAAACGTGTTGTGTAATCATGCCCTGTCTCGGTGATGTATTTACCGTTTTTCGTTTTATGGTGGTTTTGCTGAACGAAGTACGGATACGAGTTTTCAGCTGAGTCAACGACATTTTGCTGAAGTGCCTGATATAGCTCTCCCCATGCAATCGATGTTGGGATGGCTCCGACTTTCTTCCAATAATCCGCCAGGACACCTGAAGTCTGTGTTCTAAACGTCATACCCTTTAGGTCTTCCATGTTTTCAATCGGCTTTTTCCCGTAATAATGTCTGACACCTGCTGACCAGTAACCGATCAATTTAAAATCATTATTCGATTTTTCGTTGATCAATTTCGCCATTTCTTCCCCGACTTCTCCGTCCACCGTCTTTTCCCAGTGATCATAACTGTCAAAAAGGTAAGGCAGCGCCAGAAGGTCAATTTCCTTGATTCCCGTTTGAGTCATGAATCCTGGTGAAACGAGAACCACATCTGCCGCACCAAGCTTCAGCTTTTCAACAAGTTCAGATTCTTCCGTCCCGATCGTCCCTGCGTGTACTTCGACTTCAATATCACCGTCAGACTTACTTTCAGCCACTTCCTTAAATTTCAAAAGACCCGTTTGGTATGGATTATCCGGAGATGTTTGATTGTGTGCCGCTACGATCTTGATTTTCTTACCAGCTTCTCCTCCTGCTGCTTCGTCACTTCCACATCCTGCCAAAATACCTGATAGAGCCAACAATAATACAAATGAAATAGAGAAAAATTTCTTCATCCCGAGTTCCCCCTTGTTTAATTAAGATGTTTGAACAGCTTTTACCTTTTGAACGATTCGCGAATATTCACGTGCTTTCTGGGTCAAGCGCTGATAATCTTCCGCATGCTGCAATTGCTTCGAATTGACCAGATTCCCCCCGAGACCCACTGCCAGCGCTCCTGCCTCTAGATAGTCAGCAAGATTATCCATTGTAATCCCCCCTGTCACCATCAATGGGATAGATGGGAAAGGACCGTAAATACTTTTCACAAAGCCCGGTCCAAACGTATTTGCCGGAAATACTTTAATCATGTCCGCCCCGTGCTCAAAGGCAGTCAGGATTTCTGTCGGTGTCAGAGCTCCCGGTATACTTGGTATGCCATAACGCTTTGTCATCTTCACTGTGTCCGGGTTGAAGGAAGGTGAAACGATGAATTCACTTCCTGCCATGATGGCGGCCCGCGCCGTTTCCGGATCCAGGACGGTTCCTGCACCAGTCAGGACACGGCCGTCCATCTCTTCTCTTACGATTTCAATCAATCTTGTAAACTTTGGTGTCTCGGCTGTAATCTCGAGAACCTTTACTCCCCCCTCATACAAAGCTTCTGCAATCGGCAGAATCGTTTGAGGAGTGGCTTCCCGAATAACAGCTACAAGGATTTCTTCTTTTATAAACTTTACTGGGTTCACTCTTATCACCCTCCCCTTCACTCTATATTCGCATGCCGCTTTGCCATGGTTTCATTCGTGTCCCCATCTTCCAGGGTTCCGATGATCACCGCGTCAAGCACAAGATGGACCGACTGATCGAACTGGTTCCCAAGGGGCTGGATCGTATCAGGCTCCCCCGCTCTCCGGTATTTCGTCGCTGCAGGAATACAAAGGATTCCATCACACATCGATACAAGATTTGATTCCCGATTCGTCGTTACAAGGAACACCCTTGCTCCAACTTCTTTCGCCTTCGTTGCAAATGACACAATCGAACCTGTTGAGCCTGAACCTGAAATCCCGATGAACACATCCCCTTCGTCCATGCTTGGTGTGATGGTTTCCCCGATGACGTAGACCGGAAAGCCACCGTGCATTAAACGCATGGCAAATGCTTTACCCATCAATCCGGAACGCCCTTCACCGTAAACAAAGATTCGTTTCGCTGTTTTCAACTGCTGGGAAAGTTGGATCGCCTCTTCTTCTTTCACCTTAGATAAAACCTGTGATATTTCTTCAGCTACCGTCGTAATGATTGATTTCATGTACTGATCAGTCCCTTCATCGCCCTGGCAGCCTCTGCCGGGTCGGCTGCATGTGTGATAGCGCTGCCAATAATGATAGTATCAGGCCCTTTTTCCACAATGTCTGGCAGTGTCTTTAAGGTGATTCCCCCTGCAACGGACGTCTCGATTCCGCTGATTCCTTCTATCAAATCGAACAGGCCGCCTGTATTTTCACCTGTTTCCTGCATGTCCTTACCCATATGCAGGCCGACAAGGGACACACCAAGTTCCTTTAACTCTTGGACTCTCTTTTTCTCTGAAACTCCCAATAAGTCGATCATCACTCTCTTCCCCCGTGACTGAGCCACCTCCAGGGTATCTATAATGGTTTTGTCAGCAGCGAACGCCATGACAGTCGTGATGTCCGCCCCGGCATCGAATGCCTGGACAGCCTCGTGTTTACCTACATCGCAAGTCTTCATGTCGGCGACGATGATTTTATCCGGATACATTTCGCGGATTTCCCGAATGATCGTCATCCCGTATTCCTTAATCACACCGGTACCGATCTCGATCCAATCTACGTACACACTGGTCTTCTCCAAAATCTGAACGCATTCTTCCCTAGTCAGACGGTCAAGGGCCACTTGTATATTCATGCCATCCTCCTATCTTTCCACACGTTCTTTTTCCCCCATATGGACAAGGACATCTTCCAGATACGGCAGCCCTTCATTATCACCCGTCACACTGACGACCATCGATCCGATGATATTCGCGAAGTGAAGAACCTTCTCAAGAGGCCACTTCTGCAGGAGCCCGTAAATGAAACCTGCATCGAATCCGTCGCCGGCGCCTACTGTATCAACCACTTTCTTTGCCTTTACAGCCGGGGCTTCTGCATATTCACCGTCCACATATCCAACTGAACCTTCCTCACCCTTCTTGATGGCGAGATGTGTGATGCCGAATTGCTTGGAATGCTCGATGATTTCAGCTGTGTTTGAAGTCCCGAACAGCAGCTCCGCTTCTTCGACTCCCGTCATTAGAATATCGACATAGGGAAGGAAGCTTCTCAATACATCCCTTGCTTCATCCTCAGTCCATAATTTCAGGCGAATATTCGGATCGCATGAAATCATCACTCCCTGCTTTTTCGCTTCCATGATCGCATACCTGATCAACTCGATATTTTTCGTTTTATCTACTGCAGGGAATACCCCTGTGATATGGAGAATCTTTGTGTTTTTCAAAAATTCTTCATTCAGTGTTTCCTTCGTCAACACCGTTGTAGGAGAGCGATCTCTGTAGTAGAAGGTCCGCACGCTTCCATCCCCCATGATTTCCTTGAAGTTCAGGGAAGTCGGATATCCATCCGCAAGTTCCACTTGGGAAACATCTACCCCTTCACCGCGGACGGTGTTGAAGATGTGCCTTCCGAATTCATCATTCCCAAGGCGGCTGATCCATCCGGTCTTCAAACCAAGCCTTGCACAGCCAATTGCGAAGTTCAGCTCTGCTCCCCCAATCTTCCGATCAAAAGAAGAGACAAAGCGCATGGGCCCCGTCGATGAAGGATCAAGAGTAATCATCGCATCGCCAATCGTCACTACATCATTCATGGGTAACACCCTTTCTGTTTAACAAGATTCACGTATCATGAGGTTTGGATCAAAACGGAATACAAGGCCCTCATCCTGATCCTCTTTTTTCTGGATTTTGTTTAATAAAAATTCCGCTGCTTTCTTCCCGATTTCAAATGTGGGCTGGGCAATGATCGTTAAACCCGGCTCATAAAAACCGGCAAAGGACACATCATCAATTCCGATAATGGCTAAGTCCTCGGGAATCTTCACCTGGTTTTCTTTGACATATTTCAATATTTCAATGAGCGTTAGATCATTTCCCGCAAGAATGGCTTCCGGGGGATCTTCAAGAGATAGGAGCTCATGAACCCCTTCTTTGATTCTGCTTACTTCCAGGCTTTTAATGTAATCATTTCGGATCTCCAGACCATTGCTAGTCATCGTATTCTTATAGCCGTTGATCCTCTCTAGCCTCGGGGTAACATTTCTGATCACATTCGTGATGATGCCGATCTTCGTGTACCCCCTGTCGATAAAATGCTGGACGCCGAGCCCCGCCGCTTTCTCGTTATCAAGCAGCATGGATGGAATCGGTACGTTGGGCACTGTCCGGTCGACAAATACGATCGGGTACCCTTCCTTCACCATCTCATTGTATAAGGGGGCATTATCCCCCGTTGGCAGCAGGATGATGCCATCCACCTGCTTGGCTCGGAGCATTTCAATATACTTCCGCTCCTTCTCGGGATCATCATCAGCATTACAGACAATCGTGTGAAACTCAGCTTCTTGACATGTGTCCTCGATTGCCCGGATCACCTGGGTCGAGAAAGTATGAAGAATATTCGCCACGATCACCCCGATGGTCGTCGTAGACTTCTGCTTAAGACTTCTCGCGACAATATTCGGTCTGTAGCCGAGCTCCTGGATGGATTCCTCTATTCGGTTCTTCGTTTCTTCCCTCATATAATCAAAACGATTATTTAAATACTGGGAAACGGTACTCTTTGATACATTCGCATGCTGAGCAACATCAGCAATCGTTACTTTTTTCATTCCATACACTCCAACTTTCATTCGCTAAACCGGTTTACTAAACCGGTTTACTAAATCGATTTATTGAAATTATATGATAGTTGAAAGCGCTTTACAATATGTTTTTAAAAAATTAGATAAATTTTTGATTTGGGCATAAAAAAAACGCATGGTTGCGCGTAACTTTTTTAAGAGAAGAAGAGATGAAAATGTTATAGTTCATTGTTCCTCAATCAGAAACAACCTGTCCCTCCCAATACATTCCTCATTCTCCACCACACCCAACGTATCATGCTGCAGAAACCAGACCCATACCTTTTCACAACAAAGCATTCCGTGAGAGGATGCCACCAGGATGACCTTCCCCATCTCGTGCACTCCCTGAAGGTCATGCTCCCTCTATACTCTCCTCCAGACAGTCCAGCATGTCGTCCAATCGCTGCATCGATTCCCGGGGAGAGATGTACACCTCAAGCACCTTCTCCAAATATTTCGGACTGTTGATCGTCAGCTTCGGGTGCTTTTCTGTTTGTCGAACTGCTCGTCCGTTGACAACTCCACCAGGCTGATCCCTGACATACTGCCGCTCCCCAAGCACCACACCCCCAATCTGAACCCCGCCCTGGTACGTCGCATTCAACAGAATCCACACATAGAGGCGGAGATCTTCCGGAAGATAAAACGTCTCCATTTCCACCATCTCCTGCTCTAATTTTCTCCATCCACTCATTTGAACCACTCCCGTTTCCATTTTCATTCATCTTTTATATAGGGGAATGGTTATATAGGGGAATGGAAACGAAAAGGACACCCCAGGGAAATTTTTGAGTGGCATATGATTTCAATTCTTCCAAAAACCGCTGTTATATTTATCAATAAATGAACTTCTTTCATCTCTTTCTAAAATTCACTTTCAATTATTTCGAATAATATCCATCTAACAATATCTTCTTTTGTATCCACAGGAAAATGTTAGAATTATTCATATAGATATTGTCATTGTGCACAGTGGCTCTTGGAAAAGGGGCTAAAATGACGTGAAATATTATTACCTGCTGTTACTGACGAGCCTTCTGTGGGGAGGCAATTTCATTGTGGGGAAAACGCTTGTGGAGCATGCGTCCCCGGGAACGTTAACAATATTAAGATGGGCGATCGCGATTCTATGCCTGTTTCCGATTGTGTGGTGGAAAGAAAAGAAGCTGGTTCCACCCGTCCGCTCCATCCTGCCCCTCATGTTCATGGGGCTGACCGGGGTGGCCCTCTTTCAGGCACTCCAATTCATGGCACTGGAAAAGACCTCTGCCACAAATGTCGGTTTGATTTCGACCCTGAATATGTTTTCCATCGCCGGGATCTCTTTTCTTTTTCTTAAAGAAAAGATGAACATCTATCAATTTCTATCCATGCTCCTCTCCCTCTTTGGCGTGATCCTCGTCCTGTCCAAAGGAAGCCTGGAGATGGTCTATTCCCTGCAATTCAATGAAGGGGATCTCTATATGCTGACAGCAGTCATCATGTGGGGTTTCTATTCCGTCTGCAGCAAATGGGCCATGAAATTCGTCACACCGATGATGTCCATATTGTACTCAGGGATATTCGGACTTCTCATCCTTCTTCCCTTTAATCTTCATGATTTCCGGGTGACCGATGTGGATGCGTCCTTCATACAGTCCATCTTATATACCGGTGTGATCTCCACGGTTGTCTGCATGGTCCTGTGGAATGTCGGGGTGAATAAGCTCGGGCCGAGCACGTCGGGATTGTTCTTGAACTTTAATCCTGTCTTCACCGCCTTATTGGCCTTCGTCTTCCTGGGGGAAACGATGACCGTGCTGCAGACTGCGGGGAGTATGATTGTGCTCTCAGGGTGTGTGTTGTTTTCTTTATGTAAGTCGAGGCCTCGCATCTTTAGAAAAATCTCATCAAAAATGGTGTCGAACGAGCCGGTTAAGTCAATATGAAAAGAAGCAGTGCCGAGGATACGGCACTGCTTTTTCTCATATGGCATTCCCTACTCACTGTTCTCCGCCCTGACCTCCCTTGATAGACTACTAGTAAGAACAAGGAAAGAAGGTAATCCCATGAAAGATGTCCTCCTTCCATACATGAAGCGCTTTTCCGACCTCTGTGAAGAAGAGCTGAAACAACTGATCGTGGAAATTCCTGTGCAAACCGGGGACGGTTCTCACTCTACTTTTTGGGTAAATTCATGGGGATCAAGGTAGAGACGAAATCGTCCCCACTCTACCCTGATACATTGGGAAAGGATACACTTAGGTGAAATTTCTTTTTAAAATAAATTAGAGGAAGGCTAAATGCTAGAAGTGGTAGAAAATATTCACAGAGAGCATGTTCTATTCATGTATTACCATTGGGGGAGGAAATGAAGAGCAAGTTTGTTATCTTATGGATGAATTCTGTATCGGTAACGGAAATCATTCGTATCGTAGTTATAGAAGCTTAATTTGGATGATGATTTTCCACTCATTTAACCAAAGTCACTGGACATGACGCTACATGAAGGACATTAAAACTAACACTCCCCATAATCTTGCTCTTTATAGCACCTAAACCTCGTGAACCCATTATAATGCTAGATACATTCGATTCTTTTGCTTCTTTAACAATTTCATAGTCTGGTGAACCAATTCTAAATTTTGTGTGTACAGTTACCCCTTGATTTTCAATGACTTTTAGTGCATCATCAAGTACTTCTTTCGCATTTTCTTGCTGGTATCTAAGTACTTGTTCCTTGCTTACAAAGCGGTTAATATTATGAGTATTGTAACTATATTGAACATTTAAAAGAAGAATCTCAGCATCCATTGCTTTTGCTATTTCCATTGCATGTTTTAACGCTTTTAGCGAAAAATCCGAACCATCAATCGGCACTAAAATCCTTTGTAACATAAAAATCACTCCTCCAGAAAAGTATTATTAATCATACAGCTTAACAAACCACAGAAAACGCTTTCGGTTAATCTCATAAGAACCCCTTAAAGTCATCCTAGTATTTAGTTAACTTTGCACTAACTCCTTGTGCTAAAGGTTCTTTAAGTTTATTTTATCAAATTTTCCCTGTCATATATATAGGTTTTTAGATTGTGGGGAGGCAGCAATGACACACATAATAAAGCACAAAATCGGGGTCAGGCCCACATGGACACCCTTGGGTGAATGTTTATAAAAAAACAGCCGGTTTTTGCAAGGTGTACTGATAAGAAAAAAATCATCAAGCACGAATACTCCCTAAGATCATCCACTTCCTTTCAATTGTTAAAAAATCATTGGTGGCATGGTATCGGACGAGCCTGTTAAAATGATATGAAAAGAAGCAGTGCCGAGTATCACTGCTTCTTTTTTTAGCAAAAGTGTTAAGGTTTGGGTTATCAGCACCTCCATTCAGATTTTCTTCATAAGTTGAACCCAAGAGGATCTCGATCATGTATCTCTACTTCCTTTGCTTCCATCTCCTTTTTTATTCAAAACGGTGCAGATTCCCAACTGAATGTTCTCCACCCCCACCTTCCTTGATATACTTCTAATAAGAACAAATCCAAAGAAAGAAGGTGTACCCATGAAAGACGTCCTCCTTCAATACATGAAGCGCTTTTCCGATCTCTGTGAAGAAGAGCTGGAACAACTGGTCGTGGATATTCCTGTAGCCTCGTATAAAAAAGGAACCATCCTTTTGCATCAAGGGGAGGTTCCTGATCGATGTTTTTTTGTTTTGAAAGGCTGCATTCGCCAGTATGCCTTTGACCAGGATGGAAATGAGAACACCTTCCATTTTTTCACCGAGGAACAGAGTGTCACCATTTTCAACATGCATGAATGTGATAAGGCCTCTAAGTACTCACTGTCCTGTTTGGAAGACTGCATCCTCGTGGTCGGGGATTTGGCGACAGAGCAGGAGAGCTACGACCTTCATCCTGACCTTGAAACGATGACGCGCAAGATGATGGAAGCAGACATTGGCGCGATGCGGGATGAATTTGCATCCTTTATGTCTTCCTCACCGGAACAACGGTACCGTTTGTTACTAGAAAGAAGACCTCATCTACTTGAAAGAGTGCCTCAATACCAGTTGGCAAGCTATTTAGGCATTACCCCTGAGTCTCTCAGCCGTATCAAAAGGCGTGCCAAAAGCAACGTACGAAGGGTCGACTAATCGATTTTCAACTTCCTCCCCTTTGCCAGCAGCCAGATGCCAAATCCGATTTCACCAACAAACATCGGCGTCATCAGGATGAGCTCCAGCAAGTGGGTTACGTTATCCAGTGTCGGCAGAAACGTATACATGCCGTGAATGAGTGCATAACTCATGCCGGCCACGATGACGAGGATGCTGATGGGCTTTGGAATATGCCTGGTCTTCATCTCCACACATCCGACCACGATGAGATGGAGACCAAATATGATCAAACCAAATGACCAGACTGCTTCAAAAGCCGTGACAGACGACATCACATCCATTGCCGTCCCATTTCGTTCCTCTGCCACCCGGCCCGCCGTGACAAGATGTGAAACGGCAATGGTCAGGATCACCGTGTAAAGCAACCGAAGACCTCCGCCTACGAAGGCATACACTTGATGGAAAGGCCTTAAAAAAAGATAAAAACACCACGCCACAACCAAGTCGGTAATGATAATAATCATCCACCCCAACAATCCCATCCCAAACCATACAGGATTAGACTGAATGTTTCTCAACGTAATGTCCGCCTCTCCCCCCACAACGAGAGAACTGTGCACAAACCCATAAGAAAAAAATGCCGCAATCGTCATAATCAATAGAGCAACCCCTGCAATCGTCGCCGACTTCCTTTGAATCGAATATTCGTCATAAATAAAATTCATATCATTACCTCCTGAAATGATGGTCATTACCATTGTAGGTTAGATATGGAAGGGGTGCATTGACTTAAGTTAAGGGACAGGTTCCTTGTCCCAGTTGAAAGGGACGGAGGGACAGGTCCCTTGTCCCAATCTCCATGTTCGCATTGGCAGTATGACAAAATCTAGGTCTACATTTATACCATTCAAACAAAACCACCATGGGGGCAACTCCCCCATGGTGGTTCCTATCTTTCATCCACAAACAAAGCAGGAAAATCCGTTATCACAACCGAAACCCCTGCTTCTTTCAGCAATTGAAATTCCTCCACTGTATTTATGGTAAACACCCGTAAAGGCATCCCCAGTTCCTGCACTTTCCTCCCCATTGAAGATTGTGCAAAGGCTGCATCACAATGGAGGGCGTTGACGTTCAATGGTTCAATAAGCGTTAAAATGTTTGCCGGCACCCCTTCAAAAAGAAACGCGGTTTCAATGGCAGGGTCAAGCTTCCTGATTTTTTTGAGACTCTCACCATTGAAGGATGAAAGAATCACCTGGTCTTTCATCCCTTTCCTGTCCAGTAATTCCAGCACCTTGTCTTCAAGCTGTGGGTATTCGATTAAATCATTCTTCAGCTCGATGTTGATGATCATGTGGTCATGATGCGCTTTCACCAGATCAAGAACTTCTTCGAGGAGGGGGATGGTTTCTCCGGAGAATGATGGATGAAACCAGCTCCCTGCGTCATATTTACACAGATGCTTCCATTCAATATCTTTCACATAGCCGATCCCATTGGTTGTGCGATTGATCGTTTCGTCATGGATGACGACGATCTGACCGTCTTTTGAGAGCTGGACTTCTAATTCAATCCCGTGAGCTCCCATGGACACTGCTGCTTTGAATGCCGCCATGGTGTTCTCAGGAGCTTCTCCACTCACTCCGCGATGAGCATAAAGTTTCATGGTCTTTTCCTCTTTTCCTGATGATCTCGACATACATGGGAGTTTGGATAATAAAAGCCCCTGAAGCAATTCCTTCAAGGGCTTCTATTCATGTACGGCGGTAATAGTAGTATATTAGTTGCCTTGCTTTTTGTTTTCGATCTCTAATGCACGGTCTGTTTCCTTGGCTGCCTGGTCAAGTGCTTCTTTCGGATCCATTCCTTGATACAGGCTCTCCATGGCCGTTACGACCTTTTGTCTCGATTCAGGGAAGACGGAAATGAGAGCTCCCTGTGTGGCCGTACCTGATTTCGTTTCACGTAATTGATCAACGGTTACTTTTAGTTGAGGGTACTTTTCCCACTCTTCTTTAACGATATCCTGATCATAGGCTGCAGGATTGATGGCGAAGTAGCCTGTTTCCACATGCCATTCTGCTTGGACTTCAGGTGTGGTCAGATACTTCATGAATTCCCAAGCCGCTTCTTGTTTTGCTTTATCAATGCCGCTTGACATCCAGACAGAAGCGCCTCCGATAATGACCCCTTCCCGTTCGGCATCATCTGGAATCGGCAGATACGATACGCCTACTTCAAAATCAGCGTTGTCGATGATCGTTTTTACACCAGCTGAGCTGTCTAAGTACATAGCAACCTTCTCAGATTGGAACGCAGCACGGATGTCATCCCAGTTTTGTCCTACATTATAGAACGTGCCTTCTTTATGCATATCACGTATTAATGTAAAGACGTTCATTCCTTCTTTACCATTGAACGTGGCTTTAGTTGCATTTCCACTGCGGCCGTTCTCGTTGTTTACATAGTGACCGCCTTGTGCCGCCACCATCTCTTCAAAAAACCATCCATAATTCAGGATCGAGAAGCCATATTGACTTGTTTGTCCACCGTTTGATTTAGTCAGTTTCTTGGCTGCAGTCATTAATTCACTGTAGGTCATCGGTGCTTCATCAGGATTTAATCCCGCTTCTTTAAAGGCATCTTTGTTATAAATCAGAACAGGTGTGGATGAGTTGAACGGCATGGAATATTGTTCACCATCTACAGAATAGTAGTTTGAGATATTTTGATCCCATTGAGATGTATCATAGTTCTCATTGTCGATGAACTTCTGCACAGGCTGAACATGTCCGCTGTCCACCATATATTTCGTTCCGACTTCGAAGGTCTGCATGATCGTTGGTGCATCCTCCGTACCCGCAACCGTGTTAAACTTCGTTAAAGCTTCTTCATACGTCCCTTGGAAAACAGGAGTGACCTTAATGTCTTCTTGTGATTCATTAAAATCTGCCACGACGTCCTTTAACACCGTTTCAAGATCCCCGCTCATGGCATGCCAGAACACGACCTCTTGTTTACCGTCTTCAGATGCTTCTGCCCCTGAAGAGCTTGAATTTGAATTGGAGCATGCACCGAGTAACAGTAGAAATAGAGCGGATAATAGGATTACACTTTTTCTTTGCATGAATATTTCCTCCTTATGTTTCCTTTTTAATAGAATCTGACTTTAGAAATCTACTTTAACGCCCCTTGCGTCAATCCTTTTTGCAGCTGCTTCTGACCAAGGAATAAGAGTATAAGGGTTGGAAGAATGACGACTACAACCGCTGACATCACCACCCCCCAGTCAGTGGAAATTTCCTGGGATTGAAGTTGCTTCAATCCGATCTGGACAGTCCGGACACTTTCATTGTTCGTGACAAGCAGTGGCCACAGGTACATATTCCAAATGGTTAAAAAGCTGTAGATCCCAAGGGTCACCAGGCTCGATTTG
Organism: Bacillus sp. RO3; assembly: GCF_012911895.1. Taxonomy (GTDB): domain Bacteria; phylum Bacillota; class Bacilli; order Bacillales; family Bacillaceae_B; genus Rossellomorea. Next base: position 66,148 of record NZ_JAAXCV010000017.1, on the reverse strand, counting down.
GAAACAGGCAAGACGACGTTCCAAAAGAAGCGGAATCGACTTATCCCGGCCACCTGGGACGCTTCATACAGCTCTTTAGGGATGACCTTGAATTGCTGTCTCAGCAGAAAGGTCCCGAAGGCCAGGGCGAAAAACGGGATGGTTAATCCCGAGTACGTATTTAACCAGCCCAGCTTTTGAATGATTAAAAAGTTAGGAACCATCGTCGCTTCCCACGGGATCATCATGGTTGAAATAAAGAGGAAGAAGATTACTTCCCTCCCTTTGAATGGGATGAAGACAAAGGCAAATGCGGCCAGACTAGAAATGACCAATTGTCCGATCATCACCACAACGGACACGTAAAAGCTGTTCCATAAATACTGTAGGAGCGGCATCTTATCGAAGGCCTTCAGATAGTTTGCCAGAGTGAAGGAGTCTGGGATCAGCCCCCCTCTCAGCACTTCCCCCCCTTGCATGAAACTGATCATGAGGGCATAAAAAATGGGGAACATCATGAACGCCGCCGATACGGTTAATAACGTGTATAGAATGATTTTTTTCATAACGGTCATTGATAATGCACCTTCCGTTCCCCGAGCTTGAATTGAAGAATGGTCACAAACAAAATACAGAAAAAGAGAATGGTCGCCTGGGCACTAGCCGAGCCAATACTGTAATTGATGAACGCATCTTTATAGATGGAATAGACGATGACGTTCGTTGATTCCACCGGTCCCCCCTTGGTCAAAATGTCAATCTGTCCAAAGGTTTGAAAACTATTAATCAAGGACACGGTAATGATAAAAAATAGCGTTGGCGACAGCATGGGAATCGTGATGTTTTTAAGCTTGTACCAATAGCTGACCCCTGCGATATCGGCATTTTCATACAGATGTTCATCAATGTTCTGCAAGCCTCCCAACAGGATCAGGAAGGCAAAGCCTGTGTTCATCCAGATCGTTGTGACGGCAACGGATATCAGGGCATATTCCGGATCGAGCAGCCACTTGATTTCGGGTCCTCCCAATGAACTGACGAGCTTACTCAGAATCCCGATGGATGGGTTGTACATAAACATCCAGATGACGGAGGAAGCCGCCACACTCATGCCCATCGTGGACGAAAACAAGGTCCGGAACACACCGATTCCCTTCAATTTTTCATTTGATATCACTGCCAGGAACAGCGCCAGGATGACACCGACGGGAACCGTGTACAGGACGAAGAGAATCGTCGCCTTCATACTTTTTTGAAAGGTTGTGGACTGCAGGAGATAGGTGAAATTCTCAAGGCCTACAAACGTCACCGGTGTTCCTTGTCCATCTGTCAGGAAAAAACTTAAATACAGTGTACGCAGCATGGGATAAAACAGGAAAACCCCAAATAAGATAAGCGACGGTAACAGATAGAGTAACCCTATGACGGCATTCGGGACCCCTCGTTTAGTGGGAGCCGGCTGGTTCGCCACCTGTACCTGCATGGTCCTGTTTGGCAGGCTACTCATAAAACAGCCTCCTTCCATGATGGTTTCTCCTCATCTGTTGATGTATGGTAGAGGCACTCTCCATTTTCTTGGTTGAAAAGGAACAGATGATCTTCATGAATATGGATAGGCACCTTCTCACCGATGTCAATCTTCCATTGTCCGTTCCACTTCGCAATCCATTGCTTTCCTCCGACTTCGCACGTAATAAGGGTTTCTGTGCCAAGTACCTCTACATTCACCACATGGGCAAAGAAGCTCATCTGGCCTTCTTTGGCGAGTTGAATGTGCTCTGGACGAATGCCGGCCGTTACGTGTGTATGGGATGAAAGTGACTTTGCCATCGCCTCACTTATCGGAATGGAACGATTGTCCGCCAGTAGCAGGGACCCATCGTTTACTTGTACATCGACTAAATTCATGGGCGGCGAACCGATGAAGGAGGCAACAAAGGTATTGGCCGGATGGTTGTAAATCTCCAGTGGATGCCCGATTTGCTGCACCTGACCGTTATGCAAAATCATCATGCGATCCGCCATGGTCATGGCTTCTGTCTGATCATGGGTCACATAAATCATCGTAATTCCTAATTTCCGTTGAATCTGTCGTATCTCTGATCTCATCTTCGCTCTTAGTTTCGCATCCAGATTCGACAGGGGCTCATCCATCAAGCAGATAGGTGCCTGCGTCACAATGGCTCTGGCCAGTGCCACCCGCTGACGTTGTCCGCCTGATAATTCCCTTGGCTTCCTCCCTAAATAATCCGACAACCCCAGCATGTCTGCCGTTTCCAGGCAGCGTGCCTTTTGTTCTTTTTTCGGTATTTTCTTCGTATGAAGCCCAAAGACTATGTTCTGCTCCACAGTGAGATGGGGATATAAGGCATAGTTTTGGAACACCATCGATAAATTCCGTTTACTCGGAATGTGGTGCGTCACCTTTTCTTCCCCTATGAAGAGGTCTCCCTGTGAAATTCCTTCAAGACCGGCAATCATTCGAAGCATGGTGCTTTTCCCGCAGCCTGATGGCCCAACCAGGACGAAAAATTCACCAGGCTTGATGTCCACATCAATTCCTTCTATGACGTTGGCCTTTCCGTCGTACGTTTTCGATACATTTTTCAATTCAACGCGCTTCATTTCTTTCGCCCTCCTTTTATTCCATTTGTTTTCACAGCATGGTCTCCTGGGGTTGAACCCTCCAGAATTTTGGTTTGCCCGTAGAGACCGCCACTGCGCCGCTTTGAAGAGCAGCATCGATATGTGTCTGATGATGAATCAATCCACCCGTAATAATCGGGAGACTACTTTTCCGTTTCAGCTTGACGATCATTTCAGGCATGAGAGCCGGCATTAATTCAAGTGCATGGGGCTGGATCTCATTGACTGATTTCAATCCATTCTTCACCGCATCCGTGTCCACCAGGAAAAGACGCTGGATCGTCAACAATCCTTCCTTCTTCGCAAGCTGGATCAAGCTGCTTTTCGTTGTCACGATGCCTGTAGGCTGGACGTACTTTGCGATAAACTTCAATCCTTCCCGGTCATAGCTGATCCCGGGGATTTTCTCTATATGCAAAAAGACAAAACGATTGTTTTTTTTGAGCAAATCTACATAGAGTTTGATGACACTAATATTACCCGCCAACAGGAATGCACATTGGATGTCCGTCTCCAAGAATTGATCCAGGCTTTTGGGATCTTTAATGGAGGCAATCAGCCGGTCATGCTCTAATCTTCGAATGAATTCTTCCTGAAGGTCCATCTCATTCACTTCCTTGCATCGGATTTATACCAGAGAGGGCAAATTGATCTTTCTCAAGGCTGCTAAAACAAAAAACCATAAAAAAACATAGGGGTTACTCTACTAGCAGTACGCCTAATTCTTTTATGGTTTCTCCTTCTCACAACCGGGTCACTATTCACTTGCCTTTCTCTACTGTCATCATAAAGCCCGAACGTTAAGCCAATATGAACCCTTTGTATAACATCGTAAAGATCCCGTTGCCATTGTTAAGATTTTCACATAACTACAATTATCGTTCTTTTTTCCCTTGTGGGACTGGGGGATAGGCACCCTGTCCCGGTTTTGATGAGTGATACAAACGTTTAGACACTATCTTTTGGTTCCGTGACACCTTAAGTGTGACTCAAACAACTTACCTGTGACTTGATGATAGAGGATATAAAAAGGCCAAGAGCATCTTAAAGTGCTCTTGGCCTTTTTATTGGGCTTACTTCCATTAAAGCCTCCTTTAGGGGAAGATGGTCGAACAAAGTGACTATCTTTTCCTAATGATTGTTATACCTACTAAAACTATAAATGTTAAAATTAGCAGAAATTCATACAGATAGATTAAATCAATGCTTTTAAATCCTAAATAGTCAAAAGTAAACACACATAAATACATAACTCCAATGGTTACAATTGCCACATAACTCAAGAATTTTCTTACCATTAAATCTATACGCTCATCGCGATCTGGTATTTTGTTATCTTTAGGCTTGTGGAACAACTTAAATAACAAAACTACCACACCTATCCCAAATACTCCGCCTAAAATAGCAGGCAGATAATTGGTATCTCCTGAGATTAACAAGGGTATTAAAACTCCAAACAATCCACCAATGGCTGCAAAAATAATTCGCTTACTCATTGTTTCTCCTCCTTCAGTGTAAAAAGTTCCTCAACTGACATCTTGAAGTAGGCACTTATTTTTAAAGCTAATTCTAAACTTGGATTATATTTATTGTTTTCGATTGCAATAATTGTTTGACGTGTTATCTGTAAATCTTCCGCCAGCTTCAACTGAGTAACTTTATGATTTTTCCGAATTTCTTTTATTCGATTTTCAACTGACATTCTTTAATTACCTCCAAAATGTAAACAACTCTTTACATCAGAGTGTAAAATAAAAGCAGACAAATGTAAAAAGTTATTTACATTTGTCTGCTTTAAATATTATTCCATTAACCTGGCCAATAACCCAACTAAAAAAAATCTAAAGATGGTTAAACAGATCTTCTTCTATTCCATTGAAGGTTGAGTGAAACATGAAGTATGTTAATTTAAACCACACTTTTACTGCAGCTTCTTCCTCTTTGAATGAATTCTGCTTTTTCTCTCCAAATATCTAATTCTTGTTTTTCTCCCGATACCTTCTTACTTTCGCGATTGTCCCACAAGCTCTACCCGTCGGACTGTTTTTATTCATGCTACACCATTTTTTAGTATTGCTCTTCGATTTGTCAAAGAAGAAATATTTGCAATCAGGACAGCTTTTCATTCTGTGGATTTTCCCATCCTGGATTGTTTCTAATGTTGAGATTAAAACGTGATCTATAACACTTTCTTTAGATGGAGCAGAAAAAACCAACTTGAACTTTCCCATAGAGTGTGAGACTCTTGGAACTATTTTTCTCACTATCAACCATTCTTTAATCCTCTCTTCCAAACCTGTTTGTATACTGCTTCTTAGATCACTTCTAAACTCTCGAACCTCGTCTAAAGCATCCATGCTATTGGTTAACCCTAGATGGGTTTGAATATACTCTTGAAGTTCTTGGGGAGTAGATAAATTCTCCAATGGGACTCTATCCCTGTTTGAAATCTCCCAAGTGTTTAAAAAGGAGAGAACTGTTTCAATATGTTTATTCATGGAATTCCCCCTTACATTAAGTTGCCATCAGTAAAATTATACCATTTACTATTTGTAACCACCAAAACATATAGAAGGTTACTAAATGAAGGGTGGAGGGAAAAATAATGACCAAGGATATTAAAGTGACACTATCTTCTGCATTTTTATTAAACTTTGCCGGATTTGCCGTTTTTTCATTCCTTGCTGTTTACCTGTCCAATACTTTACATTTGTCTGCTGTAGAGTCCGGTACTGTCCTATCAATATTGACATTATCATCACGATTGCTGCCTTTTATCACCGGTAGTGTTGGTGATAAATATGGTTTCAACCGAGCAATGGGAATAGGGCTCTTATTAAGGGGACTTGGGTTTACCGCACTTGCTTTTTCCTCCAATTTTCTCAGTGTTTCTTTATCCGCTTTTTTTATTGGAATTGGCGCTGCATTTTATGAACCCTCTGCTTTAGCCTACTTCTCCAATGAAAAAAATTCAGATCTGCGTAAAAGGAATTTTATTTATTTAAACTTAGCTCTTAATGGAGGCACAATAATTGGTCCGTTATTGGGCGGCGTTCTTTTGTTATTGGATCCGAGAATCCCGTTTCTGATCAGCGCATTCATTTTCTACATGTTATATATTGTTCAATTCATAACCCTTAGCAACGTCAATACGGGGGAGCCACAAGACACCGCTTCATTACTTAAAGGGATTAGGCAAGTTGCTCGAAACAAGAGTTTCCTCGTATTCTGTTTATCAATGACCTTCTTTTGGTTTATGTTTGCTCAGTTAACCGTGGGGATTCCACTCCATATTTATAATCTGACAAATAACGAGGGCTTCGTTTCTCTTGTCATAACAATCAATACATTAACCGGATTAATTTTGATGTACTTTCTTAAAAATCATTTTATTCGAACTTCACATTATTCTTTGTTGGCTACCGGAAAGCTCATCATGATCACTTCATTGTTCTTAATGGGCATATACTCAAATTCCTATTGGGTTTTCTTCTGTGTCATCCTTTTTACCATTGGAGAAACTTTCGTCCTGCCCTCATCCGATATTGCTGTAGGGGACTTTATTGAGAAAAGATACCATGGAACTTTCTACGGGTTCTTTGATTTATCATTTGCAATAGGAGCCACAATAGGGAATTATTCAGGAGTCCTTTTGCTGCAAAGTTTTCCAAACTCTGTTATCCCCTGGTTTGTTTTCTCGTCTATTGGTACAATTGGTTTTTTTATTTTGAGATCACTACTTAAAAGCATAAAAGTGATTAATGTTAAAGTGGATTCAATAAAAGCATAAGTGACAGAGGTTTATTATAAAAAGGTTTACTAGGGTCATCTCATCGTTCCATTAAATGGCCCAATACAAGAAGAAAGAGCCTCACCCAATGAGGGGCGAAGCTCTGACATTTCAAAAATATTTGCAATAGAAGTCCTTGCGCAGCTCCCTGCTAAGTTGACAGATCTTTGTAGTCTCAGTCCCAAAAGGCTTTCGATCACTTCCAGTGGTGCGCCTGTACTTATCCACATGCCGACTATTCACATATCATAATGTTACCCATACTTCGTTCCCCGTTCAAAACCTCCACAACACTCTTTTATCGATTCCCCTACGAGAAAACCTTTCCTACTAACCATACATTGACAGGGATAGTTAGACAGGATACAATACACCTATAATTACTATGCATTGTAATACTATGTATAAGGAGGCAAGGGATCTATGAAAATTAGTAAAGAGATGCTTAAAGGGAGTACCACCACGCTGATTTTAAGCTTGCTGGACACTAAACCAAGGTATGGTTATGAAATCATCAAGGAACTGGAATTGAAGTCTGACGGTATATTCAGTTTTAAGGAAGGGACAATTTATCCTATCCTTCACACTCTTGAGAACAAAGGACTGATTGTCTCATTCTGGGGGGAAGGGACTGGAAAGCGAAAGAGGAAATATTACAAATTGAATGATTCGGGCAGAGAACTCATTCAAGAGAAAAAAAAGGAATGGTCGGTTTTTAAAGATGCAGTGGACCAAGTCCTCAATGGAGAGAAAAGCGTATGGGAATAGATAAGAAATTCGATGTATATATGGATAGACTGTGTAAGAGGATCAGGAATAAGGATGTACATGATACCATCAGGCTTGAGATAGGCGATCATCTTCAGGAGCTCAAAGAGGATGCCATGCGCAGGGGGCTTTCTGAGGAAGAAGCTGTAGATCAGGCATTGGCTCAAATAGGTGATGAGAAGGTATTAGGGAAGCAGTTGAGCAAGACGCATAAAGCCCCGTTGGATGTACATACCTTCCTTCCCGTTCTCGCGGTTTCTCTGTTCGGACTTCTGGTTATGTACTACCTGCAATTTCATTCGACCATCACAGCTCTTCATCAGATGAACGTATTCCATAAAAGCATTGTGTTCTACTTAGCCGGCCTTCTGCTCATCCTTGTCTTGTTCAGCTTTGATTATAGAAAACTGGCCAAGTACTCGGTCCACACTTATGCAGGGACATTACTTGTTCTTTCATTGACCCTCCTTCTCGGTGAACGGGTCGATGGCATACCGTTTTTAAATATTGGCTTTGCCTTTATCAACTTCACGGAAATCACCCCATACCTATTAGCCGTATCCTTTGCGGGAATCTTCCACACATGGAATTGGAAAGACCTCCGAAAGTCCTGGCTTGGAGCGGGTCTTCTTGCCGTACCAATCATTTTCCTGTCAACGACAGGGGCAGTAGCTGCAACATTTATTAGCCTAATGGTATCCATTTCCATTATGTCCGTGTCTAGCGCCAACATCAAGCAGGTTATATCGCTTACTGTACCTTTATCCATCTGGCCCATTGTGCGTCTATTCGTCCAAGCAGATACATCTACATTACCTAACACCTATGCTGGCTTGACTTTTGGGGATGCGGACTTCATAGGTAGTGCCTTAGAGTCCACTCCCGGACTCATGTCTGAAGTCCATACAGATTTCATCTTTTCGTACACCATCTACACATTCGGTTGGTTGTCCGCCATCATCTTATTCACGTTGATTGCATATTTCATTTGGAGAATCATTAGTACAGGCAGGAAAATGGTTTATTCCTATGGTAAACTTCTCACCATTGGTCTGGCAGCGACATTCTCCGTTCAGTTTTTCCTCAGCATTCTTATGAACCTCGGTTTATCAGGATTGCCCGGCGCAGCCATGCCTTTTGTGAGCTTCGGAGGCTCCCACATACTAATTGAAATGATAGCTGTCGGTTTAGTATTGAGCATTTACAGAAGGCGCAATGCAGTCGAACAGCCTATGGCATACAGCTGAATCCCCAGGAATTCTTGCTGTTTTCTGTGAAAAAAATGATAAAAGATAACTGAAGACACATGGCCGACCAGTTCGGCCACGTGTCTCCAAATGAATCAGCCCCAGGCTCAATCAGCTTAATGGGCCTTTCTATCCCGAACAACAGGGACCTAAATTAGGTTGGATTCCTTCCTCTTCTAAATCAATTGCAAGTTGGTTGTATGCCTCCGTTAGCACAGTTGCTGCAGCCTATTAGAAGAAAAGGTGTTGCAATTATAAAGAAGATAATATTTTTCAAGTTTTTAATGAAGGCTCTATTGTAAAGGTTGTTGCTTTTGGAAGAGGGATGATTTACTTTTTATGAAGTAAATAAAAATAAAGGCTTGTTCAGCTAAAGGGAGGTTAACGGAATAATTCTTTGATTGAACTACTTTGTTTTTTCTTATAAAGTACCTTTCATCTAAATAAAGAGCTACTATATAATACATAACGTTACTTTGGTAAAATAGTGTTTAAAAGGGGAGATATCCTTGTTCTTACAAGCATCGGCACAGTCAACAACAGCAGTGAATACTGGTGATATTATTTTTCAGTTAATGTCTTTTTTATTTCTTTTAGCCATTCCAGTGGGTATTATAATATTTGTAGTTGTTCTTAGAAGAAGAACTAGCAGGTTAAAACGAGTTGAAGAAAAATTAGATAAGATTATATCAGAAAAGGACAATAGTAAAGTATAACATTCAGTTAATTAATAGTTTGCCTAACAACCTGTTGCCTTTGTTCAAGTAAAGCTATTGAGTTGCTTTATTATGAATAATTAAAACAGTAAAGCGACCCTCTTCCATTCAAAAAGGGGGGCTTTAACGGAATAAGAAATACAGTCGTTCCAGCATAGGAATAGCTCTTATGGTTGTGGATGCATCTTTCATATTAGCATCGTCATTATCGATGAAGTCTTCTTTTAAAAGGTGAAATAGTTTAATTCGATCCTCTTTAGTTAAGTCAGAAAAAGCATAGATGTCTTTAACATTGAGAAACCGCCTCCTGAAAGAGTATTTTATCACACCTCTTATATGGATAATCAAAATAGCAACAATCTATGAGAAAAGAGCTTTATGAAATAGTTCCCTCTCTTAAATTACCCCCAAGGTCCATTACTGTTAGACTTAATTCTTTCAAGTTCCTGAAGTTGTTCTTCTTTACTACCTCTAAGAACTCTGCGACCTAGTGAACCTGAAAGACCATTTCACCTCCTTTTTTGCCTGTTAAACCATTCATTCCAGAAGACTACTGGTTCTTTCATACGGCTTTTTCAAATGAAGCTTCCAACCCTTGTTTGAGTACATTCCATTTATAAAAACCCATAAAACGAATTCAATTATCATTAGAAAATTGAATTCGTTTGAATTTTGTTCGACTTTATACTTTTGTCCATGCCCCTTTAGTTAATGTTGATTTAAATAAACTGGAATAAATGACAAACCACTATCTTCCCGAATTTTTTTAGCTTCTTCTGGAGTACTAGCCTCAACATGACTGACGACTCCAGATCTCTCTGATATGTTAACGTCTAGGATCTTTGAGTTCCCAAGACGTTTTAGCTTTCCTATCGTTTTTCTATTATTTGAAACTTCTTTTGGGAATGTCTCTAAATATTGATTTATTTCTTCCTCTTCTTCCTTGGACAGTGGAACTAGTGTAAATCCATTTTCAGCTAGCAACGCTTCCATTTCTGATTTTTCATCCCCTGCCTTTTTTTGAATGACCTTTCCGGATTTAGTTAGAGGTATGTGGACAGCGTCCCCTATTTCTAGAATACAGTCCTTTTGATTTTTAACCGGGGCAAACGTCATAATGTATTCGTCTTTTTCTCCTTCAACTTCGCCTTTACTAAAAATCGGTTCCACTTTTTTGCCTTCTGATTTTATAAACACGCCTGATTTCTTTTCATCGACACTATACCCGTATTCTTTACTGTTTTTCCTTGCATTGAGGAATTGACGTTCCAGTTTACTCATCACGTCGTATTCCGTACCATTATCATCTGTCAGGATCCCTATATCGGACCCCTTCACCACTACCCTTGTTTCAAGCTTTGAGAACTCGACCCGGGTAACGGTGTATGTCTCCCTTTTATAAGTAAATGTTTTATGGAGCTCTATTGTTTTTCTTTCTGATACTGCAACCGGCTTGATGGTGAATTCTAATGGCCAGGTTGTCTCCACGCTATCCCGACCGCTATCTTTATAAATCGTTAATTGATCAATTTCCAACCGTATGTCTTTTCCCTTATAATCCTTTAATGATTCAAACGAAAGGGCTGATACTACTTTGTTTTCCTTCCTATCATAATATCTACTTCCCCAGCCTACATTTTTCAATTTTCTTTTTTCATTTCCAACCATTAAGTTGATCGAGCTTACCCCTTCAAATAGATCAATATAATAGTCCTTTAATTCGGTTTTTTCACTTTGATAGGTAAGGAGGAGCTTTGTTTCTTTATCATCCATCAACACCCGATCAAAATGCACGGTGATATCATATCTCTCATCAATATAGGTTTGATCAAGCACCTGTCCATCCCCTGATATGACGGCATTTCTCACACCTGAATCATCAATATGGTTACTTGAGAATATCTTGTCATAAACTTCTTGAATGGCCCCTATCACAGGTGTGAATGTCAACGTTGAAGCAATGAGTATAAGTGCCGCTGCAACCATGGAAAGTCTTTTATAGTGTTGCTTTTTCCGGTTTGGAAAGCGTCCACGACTGAATTTGTTCTCCTTTGCAGTGGTATGACTCTGTTCATTGAATTCCGCTTTTGCTTTCTCAACGCCTAATCTGGCTCTACGATTTAAGTCATCAGGAATTTCAATTTTTTCTAATTCGCGTCTAATATGGTTATTCATACATATCAACCCTCCTAACCTGTTTTCGGAGTTTTGCCAATGCTCGATATAAAACAGACTTTATTGTGCCCAATGGTAAATCCTCGATTTCTGAGATCTCCTTAAGGGTATATCCATGGTAAAATTTCCAGAGTATGATGTTTTTTTCACTTTCATTTAATGTGTCAATCAAATCCTGCAAGGATAATGAAAGGGGAAGATCATTTTCTTCTGAATCAATAGGATGAGCATATTTAGGGTTCAGATGAATGATCTTCTTTCTATTCCTCAGCATATCCGTTGCACAGGTAATAGAAATCTTAATTAACCACGTTTTAAAAAAGGCAGGATTCCTTAGTGTACGTATCTTTTTGAATGAGCGATACGCCGTTTCTTGTACGACATCAAGGGCATCCTCCTGATTTTTCACGTATACATATGCCATTCGATAGATATCTTTTTCGTATTCTTGAAACATTGTCAAGAAAGCCTCTTCGTCGCCTTCCTGAGCTTTGTGAACTAATTCAATAATTGAACTCACCTTCTTTTCATTTGTTAATGACTATGTATTAGACGGACGTGTGAAGGATTTGGCTTCAGTAATTTAATATACTATACATCAAAAAACCAAGGGGGTGACCCTTGGTTCATGATGTATTGTTGAAGAAATTCTTACAAGACTAACGTCCAAAACCAAAAGAGCTTACCCTTCATTGGATAAGCTCTTTGCACGTATGATTCAAAGAACTTTAAGAAGCCCTCTCACCAACCCTCGATTCCCCAAATGAGTTAATCTCAGTATTTATTCGTCCTCATTCTGAAGATCAACTGTAAAGGGTTCTAACTCCTCAGAAGAGACAAAGCTTGAGAAGTCGAAGAATAAGATCGTATTTTCCAGGGTAAACTTCTCTATTTTTTCATCTCCGTTTAAGTCAAACGTTGATTGGTAGTGTAAGCTGGCTTCATCAATCACTTTTACTGAGTTTAATGAAATACCATGGTTTTTAGGGGGAAATGGGTTTTCCGGGTCAATTTTATCCCTATATTTTTCATCCACTAACCAAAAAGCATACTTCAAGTTATGATTCATGATATCTAGCTTATGTCGACTCAAGATTTCAGGGAGCCCTGTAAACTGATAATCCAGCACTAACTTCTCACCTTTTTGTGTTACATCATTTACCTGCAGGCCTACATTGATGCGCTCGCCTTGCAAAGTGAATGACTTCTTATCCAAGAGCTGCTCTGCTTTTGGAACGGCTAATGAAAGATGGGGATAAAAGGTGAGCGAAACAGCATTGGCATTTAGTTCAGTCATCTCTGACCGTATGGTACGATGATAACCATCTGCTTGTTCAGATTCGTCGAGAACCGTTTGATTTCCTAATCTATATACGTTTCCTTTATCATCAACTACTTTTGAAAAAATAGTATCATCGTGCTTGTATGTTTGCACAGTCTCATATACAAGTGATGACGAAGCTTTTGCCGTCAGAATTTCTTTAACCTGAATTTTAATATCATCAGGGTATTCCTTCTCAACATTCAGGGCAAGAGTCCTATTTTGTTCCTGCTGAATAGGAATATCAAATTCCCATGGACCTTTAATACCATTGATATGGTGAATGGTTATTGGAAGCGTAAACTCTTCCTTGAATGATATATATGGGTAGTTCATTTTCCATTGGAAATAATAACCATTTTCCACTTTGTTTAGGTCTGTTGACTTCCCGTTCAGCCAAGGATCGTCATCTCCTTTATTGGATTCAAAGTTAACATCAAAACTTACTTCGCCTTTTTCATTGCTCCCATTTTCAACTCCGTCATCCACAAACCCGGTAATGGACACCACACTGCCATCAAAGTAGGCGCTAGTCATTTTTACGGTTACTCCATTTTGTGTAACGGAATGATTTAGTTCAGTAACAGCGTTCTGATAAGACAGATCCACTCCCGTTTGATCGTTAAATTTTTGAAAGATCCCCCCGATGATGGGGGCTTTAGCGAGTACGTTATTCACTGTAGGATGAACAAGCCCAGAGGCAAAGGTAATTCCAAGTATTGCCGCAGTAGTTATCACACCAGCCAAAACATTCTTTCTCTTTCTATTTTCCTTTTTCATATCCCTATTGATCCCTTTGGAAATGGCATCGAATACTTTTTCCTTAGGAACGGGTATTTTTTCAATCGAATCAAGAATTTCCTTATTATCCATGGCACGTATCCTCCTCACTTTTTAAAAACTTTTTCAACTCGGCTTTTCCTCTTCTTAAATACGTTTTGACTGTATTCTCTGGGATATCCATTTCTTGGCTAATCATTTTGATCGAATAATCATTATAATAAAATAGAATTATGGCGGTACGGTAACTCACCCTAAGTTGTTGAATAGCATGCAAAAGCTGTGAAGATTCTTCAATGTCTGAGTTGGATTCCTCTGGCAGGTTAGACAAATATTCATCGCTCATTGGAATGACATTATTCCTTTTCTTTATGAACTGCCCAGCACATCGGATTACAATCCTAGTAAGCCATGTCATAAAATACTCAGGATGCTTTAAGGAATGGATCGATTTATAAGCTTGATAGGTCGCTTCTTGAACCACATCCAATGCATCCTCTTCATTATGCACATAAAGATAAGCTGTCCTGTAGATTCTTTCACAATGCTGCTGAACTAACTTTTCAAAGGCTCCCTTACTGCCTATAATCGCTTTTTTAACTAGTCGTACGTTTTCTACTTCCACCTTCTTACCCCCCTTTACTCATTAGTGGTATCTATCACCAAGAAAAGTTTCAAAATGGGACAAAGGGACAGGCACCCTGTCCCAATTCCGTTAATTTCATCATAAAATACGGGGTTTGCCCCACTCAACTGGAGGAGATTTGTGCTTAACAAAACAGGGACGGACCTCCTGCTTCAAGCAGGAGGTCCGTCCCTTCTTGTTGTTGAATCACTGATTCTGCTAGAACAGAGGGACAGCCACCCTGTCCCTCTGTCCCTGATTGAACCTTGAATATCGAGGTCCGTCCCCATCACTATAAACCATATTACGTCCCGACATTGTCCTCGTCTTCTTCATCCTTTTTCTTTCCCAGCTTCGGCAGGCGCACGGTGGTGATCTCCCGCCCTTCAAAGATGTTTCCGATCTTCGTCATGATGGTGGTCACGATGGTGGCGAAGATGACGATGGAATAAAACCCGGCTCCGATGCCGATTCCGATGCCGCCCACGTAGAAAATCATGGCGGCGGAAGTGAGTCCTTTCACCCGCAGGCCGTCTTTCAGGATCACCCCTGCACCTAAGAATCCAAGCCCTGATACGATCTGGGCAGCGAGACGGAGGGGATCCATCATTTTCCCGCTATCGGGTTCACTGAGCATTTGGGCGCCTTCGATTGAGACGATGGTGATCAAGGTACAGGCCACCGATACATACGTATACGTTTTTAAACCGGCGGGCTTATTCTTCGATGTCCGGTCCCATCCGATGATGAATCCCAATACTGCACTGATCACAATCCGGAAGTAGATATCATACTGCCAGAAGAAACCGGATACTCCGTTCATGATTTCCGTCATGCTGCCATCCTCCTTAAATGAAAAAGAGATCTCTCCACGAAACGAATGTCTGCCTTCTCCACCTATGGTGAAAGAATCAGACTGTTCGCTTCATAGGTGACCTCTTCTACTCTTTCAAAAACTCTTCATCCCTGGAATATTTTTTTAATCATACACCAATCAATAGATTATTTCAATCATACATATTGAAATGATCTATCATACATTCCCTCTTATACTAGCAAAATATAACACACACCAAACCCATTCCTCTCTCTTAATCCATCAAATTCCCTATCACTACTCAAACCGAACCCTCCTCAACCCCACTATCAAAAACACAACCGCAAAGCCAACCAGGATCCCAGCCGGTGCAAGGATATCCGTCATCCCCCCACCCCGGACCGTCAACTCCGTAAACCCTGCCATCCCCCAGTACTGCGGCAAAAATTTCGCCACACCCTGAATAAAGTCGGGCATGATTTCCACCGGCCAGTAGACACCGGCAAGCATGCAGGTAGAGATGATGATCAGATTCCCGTAAACGGATTGCTGTTCTGACGTTTTCACGAAGCCTGCGATGAAGAGTCCGAGGCCCATGGTGCACAGGAGCAAGCTGGAAACCAGGAGGATGTTTGCCAACGTGTCTCCCCACTCAATTTGGAAGAGCCACTGTGACACCGTCATCAAGATCCCGAACTGAATCCAGCCGATCAAAAAGAATGCCAGCATGTACCCGCCTAATAATTCTACCTTGGAGGCGGGGGTGGACATCATCCGGTACCAGACTCCGTTTTGACGGGCTTCGAGAAGGGTGCCGGTACTTGTGAGCATGGCAATCATGACAAACATGATTGTGAATCCTGCAGAACGGGCAGTCATATTATTCATCATTTGCTGTTCCTCGCTTTTGGTCACAGAGATGGTTTCAACTGCCGCCGGAACAGATTTCAGCTCGTCTGAAATGGTCTCCTGGATGGCAGCGGGATCCTCCCCTGTTGTGTCTCCATAAAACCCTCCAGCCGCTGTAATCATTTTCAGTTTCACTAGACTTTCATTGATAAGATGCTCAACAAGAGCTGCACCTTCAAAGGAAGGCGAAGAAACAAATACGACTTGAGGTGCTTCCTCGTTTTGAAGTTTTTCTTCAAACCCTTTTTCCACTAGAAAATATCCCGTTATTTCCTGATTATCGAACTTCTCCGTAACGGTGCTTTCATCTGCCGTTTTAAAGGTCACGGCATCCGTTGCCTGCACGTCTTGGATCAATGCCTGGGAAAGGTCCGTTTGGTCCACATCGACTGCGTATAGTTCCGGTTTATACTCCCCATCTCCTGAAAACGCCCCACCGAATAGAAAGGTGAATAGCAGGGGCATCCCAAACAGCAGCAGGAATGACTGGGGCTTTTGAAACATTCGTTTGATTTCAAAGCCGGCGATGGCTATGATTTTCCTCATCCTGTTCTCTCCTTATCTATGCTTTAATGTCATTGATCCAATCCATAACGCAGCGAGTCCGCTCCCGACGAGAACCGCGACGGGCAGGGTCAGGGTGTTCCAGGACGTTCCATTCATGATGTCCAGTAAGCTGTTTAAGGCCCATTTATTTGGGGCAATGTTGGCAAATTTCTGCAGCCCCTCGGGAAACGAAGCCAATGGAATCATGGAACCGCCAAGGAGTGCGAGAACTTGCACGCCGATCCCCCCAATGGAATCTGCCGTTTTTTCCTCAGTGATCAAGCCGGCAATCATCATCGCAAGGCCCGATACGGAGATGGAGTATGCTGTGCCGATCAGGAGGAGCTGCCACCCGTTGCTTCCCCACCCCACTCCAAATAGATAGTGGGTGGCGATGACGAACAACGTAAACTGAAGGATCGTAAACGAAAGTGTGCCGAGGAACTTCCCTCCGATGATGGAGGAATAGCGGATCGGACTGATCATCAGCCTGGCAAGTGTATCGGTGTTCCGTTCCTGGATGATGGTTTTGGCACCGATTGTGGTGTTGAATAGAATGAACATGACGCCCATGCCGGCTGCGTAGTATTGCATGCCTGAAAGGGGCTCTTTCCCATCCTTTTCTGAGTCGACTCCACTCGTCTCGGATTGTGCGATCGATGAAAGTTCTTCTGAAAGTTCCTTCATCGTAATGGAAACATCGATATTCTGGTTGGAAACCGGTACAGCCGTCGTCAAATCTTCTGCGACCGCCCTGGATGCTGCCGATACGGTAGTCACCCGGTTGGCAAAGGATTCCGTGATAGAGGACAGAATCGATGCCTGAATCTCTTTGCCAGGATCTTTCAAGAGCGTGACTTGCTTCCTTTCTCCCTTCAACATCCCCTCTCCCCAGCCGTCAGGGAACACGAGGCCGGCATCTACCTTCCCCTCCTCCAGTGCTGTTCGTAAATCGGCTTCTGTACCCAGCTCCTTTAAGGTAATGCTTTCCTTCAATTCCCCTCCCTGGAGAGCGTCAGTAAGGAACTGGCTTGTCAGTTCATCTTCTGACGTCACCACAATCCCCGCTGTCAGTTCAGGAAGGGAGCCACTTGTACCGAACACTCCGCTTAAGGCCGTTCCCAGGATAGCCGTCAGGACAATCGGCATGAGCAGAAGCGTGATAAACGCCTTTCGATCCTTGAGTCTAATTTTTACATCTTTCCATGCAATGGTGAACATGCTCATCTGTTTCCCTCCTAGTCCCGTAACGTTCTTCCTGTCAGCTGCAGAAAGACCGTCTCCAGATTCGATTCTTTGATTTCAACGGATTCGATCTTTAAGCCCGTATGAACAGCGGCGGTGATGACAGAGCCCATCCGTTCCTGGGGATTCTTAGCGAATAATTTCACGATGCCGTCGTCCTTTTGGAACGCGATTTGAGTGTTTACCGCTGCTTTCTTCAACTCATTTATCGCCTCTTCCGACCCATTCTCGACTTTCATCTCGATGAAGCTGCTCCCGGCGATGCGGCTGCATAGCTCCGCCTTCGTCCCCAGTGCAATCACTTCTCCGTGGTCGATGATGCCTACGCGGTTACAAAGGAACTCGACTTCCTCTATATAGTGACTGGTATAGATGATGGTCATGCCTTTTTCATTTAAGGCTTTCACGGTTTCCAGGATATGATTCCGTGACTGGGGATCGATTCCCACCGTCGGTTCATCCATGATCAGCAGGTCCGGTTCATGCATCAAGGCGGCACCGATGTTGATTCTTCGCTTCATTCCCCCTGAAAAGGTTTCAATGCGGTCTTTCCCCCGGTCATTCAGCCCGACGATTTCCAGCACTTCCTCCACTCTTTGTTTAGCTTGAGCTCTCGTCAATCCGTACATCTTCCCCCAGAACAGGAGATTGTCCCTGGCTGACATGGTTGGATACAGGGCGATTTCCTGAGGAACGACCCCTATTTTCTGTTTGATGAGCATGGGAGATGTTTTCACTGATTGACTGGCGACAAAGACTTCCCCTTGGTCATACGGGACAAGCCCGCAAATCATCGATATCGTCGTGGATTTCCCTGCTCCATTCGGTCCAAGCAGTCCGAATGACTCGCCCTTTCCGATCGTAAACGAAACATTCTTCACAACCTCTTTCTTTCCATAGGATTTCTTCAACTCTTTCACTTCCAGCATCTCTCTCCACACCCTTCTTCAATCATTGGTATACCTAAAGTATAGAAGGAATCCCGTTTTTCCAAATCCCTCTAGGGATAGAAATTCCCACAAAAAAAATACAGCTGTGATAGCTGTATTGCATAAGGGCTGTATGCCAAAAGTCATGTGTTAGAATTCCGTAATATGATATCTGACGGCAAAGATCGCCGCCTGGGTCCGATCCCTCAATTGGAGCTTGCTGATAAGATTGGAAACATGATTCTTCACCGTGCCTTCGGATATGTACAGCTCCCTGGCAATCTCTTTATTGTTCAATCCGAACCCGAGCTGATTCAGGACCTCCAGTTCCCGCTCCGTCAGCTCCTTCACGATGTCCGGCACTGAAGCCAGTGGATCTGAGGTTTGACTTCTTCTCATTTCCCTGACGATATCCGCCGTCAGCTCCTTCGGCAGGACCATGCCTCCCGACTGAACCGTCATGATTGCCTGGACGATGGCATCCGTCGGCATATCCTTCAACAAATACCCGCTGGCCCCTTCTTCCAATGCTTCAAAGATCAAGGCACTATCATGAAAGGTTGTCAGCATCAGCACCTTGATATGGGGATAAGCAGACGTAATGCGCTTTGTTCCCTCCACTCCATTGGCCACCGGCATGCGGATATCCATCAGAACGATGTCCGGACTGAGCTCTCCGGCTTTCTCAAAAGCTTCCTTTCCATTGGAGGCAACCCCTGCCACCTCGATTTCCTCTCTGAGATCCAAAATCGTCGCCAGTCCGTCCCTCATCAATTCCTGATCATCGACTATTACAATCTTAACCATCTACGCTCCCCCCCATTGCCAATTCATTTCTTCCAGCGGAACCCTTGCTTTCACAAGAAAACCTTCTGAATCATTACTTTCAAACAGGATCGTCCCTCCATGGGCACCCACTCGTTCTCTCATATTTTTGAGTCCAAAACCAGGGTCTATCTTCATGGCTCCTGTCCCGTCATCCTGGATTGTGATCTCTACCAGTGACCCGGTTACGACAAGCCTGACGCTGCAGCCTGTTGCCTGACCGTGCCTGACCGCATTGGTGATGGATTCCTGAATGAGACGGGTCAAGTCCAGTTGAACCGATACCGGTATATGGGTAACATCCCCTTTCACCGTGAAGCTGGAGGAGAGTCCCGTCATGACCTGATAATCCTCCAACAGTTTCCGGATCGTCGTGATGAAGGGCTGCGGCTCCTCTCCGTCTTTCAGGGTCCTGACAGACAGGCGGATTTCCTGAAGGGTGTTTCTCACCAGGTCCTCACAAAGCTGCAGCTTCTCCCTGCTCGTTTCCGGCCGGATGTCAAGGAGCTCCCTTGCTGCCTGAAGCTGTATGAGAAGGGCTGTCATCTTATGACCCACCGTATCATGGATTTCACCTGAGATCCGGTTTCGCTCACGCACCACGGTCAATTCCTCCACCTGTCTTGAATAATGATGCAACTGCTCATGAGCCGAGGTTAAGGCCCCATGGGTGTCTTGCAGCTCGCCGAATTGGGTTTGAATTTTCCTCTGGGCATGGAGGAGCTTATGAATGAGTCGGCCCACAATGGCTTCAAAGACAATAAGGGTGAAATTGATGATATTCTCCAGGACCGAAATGGTCCCTGTCTCCTGATAGATATAATAGAGACATCCACCCCAAATGAGGAAAAAGGCAAGAGAAAACCCCCACAGCACCTTTTTATTTTCGGCAATGAGGAAAAGGGTGACAGCACTCACGCCGAACAGAATCAGATAAAGAGATGAATCCGGATAAAAAAACACAAACCCTGTGATCAGGACAAAATCCAACGCCAGAGGTATGGGATAATAACGATTCCCCATCGTTGTCCATAACAGGAAGTGGTTCAAGATAAAACCGGTTCCCGCTATCAACACAAAGGTGAGTTGAAGGGTACTAAGCGTTTCAACAGAAGTATAATAGATATAACTGACCATCATGAACATGACCAGGCGCAGACCCGTCAAATAAGTCAGCTTCACGTCATCACCTCTATTCAGTAAGTTCCAACCGTGGAATATATACCCATTATAATCATAAAACGGCCATTTGGTAAGGACGGATTCAAACATCCCGGATACGGAAACGCATTCTCTCGTAGCGAAGGAACCCGGCGATGGCGGTTTTCTTATGTCTATATAAAAAAAGCCTGCAGGAACATCCACGTTCCTGCAGGCTCTTCACCCTACCTATTTATCATACTCTTCGTTTTCATACGTCCCTGTTCCATACTGACCATTCTCCGTATCGATGACTCCGCTCGTATACGAGTCCATGATCTGCTGGCTCACCTGCTGGTTCGCATTCTCATCATATGAGAACTGCTCTTTCGGATCCTTTTTCACGACGATCCCCCCTAAAATTAGTAATCAATTCCCTACTATTGTTCGAAAATTGGCTACAGATATGAGTGGAAAAATATAGTATGATAAAAGTAAGGAGGGGAAGACAATGAGTTTAAAATATCAGAACATATTAGTAGCTGTTGACGGATCCAAAGAAGCAGAATGGGCATTCAAAAAAGGGATTGCCATTGCGAAACGGAATGATGCCATTCTTTCATTGATACATGTGATCGATACCCGTTCCTTCGCGGCAATCGAATCCTATGACCGCACAGTAGGAGAAAGAGCGATCAAGTATGCTGAAGAATTGTTAAACGAGTACAAAGCAGAAGCGGCAGAAGCCGGGTTGACCAAAGTGAAAACCTATGTGGAGTATGGTTCCCCGAAAGTCATCATCCCGCGTGAAGCAACCAAAAGCGTCAAAGCAGACCTCGTCATATGCGGCGCAACCGGACTCAACGCCGTCGAGCGCTTCCTCATCGGAAGCGTATCCGAACATATCACCAGGGCTGCCCACTGTGACGTCCTTGTTGTCAGAACCGAAGAAGTGGAAGAGTAATCCATAATCGAAAGAGCCGTTGAACGGAAGCTGTATCTGCTTCATTCAACGGCTCTTTTTTTTGCATGGATAGGACCATTTCAGCGGGAGGTGAAGAGCACACTCCTATTACACGGATTGAGCAGCAAAGGCCTCCAAATGAGCCTTCCCTTTCTCGATTTGCACCTTCACCTGCTCAAACCCCGTACCACCATAAGACTTCCTTCTCTCAACAGCTGAATATGGAGTCAGGATCGAATAAATATCCTCCTCGATCAGGGAAGAATACTCACCATACTCCTCCAAGGAAACATCCTTCAAGTAGCAACCCTTCTCAATGCAGTGAAGCACAAGCTTCCCGACGATTTCATGGGCTTGTCTGAACGGGATCCCTTTCGTCGCCAGGTAGTCGGCAAGCTCAGTCGCATTGGAGAAGTCATTCCCTACTGCTTCGTTCATCACTTCCGTCTTCACCTTCATCGTTGAAACCATACCGGTGAAAATTTTCAGCGATCCCACCACGGTTTTCACCGTATCGAACATTCCTTCCTTGTCTTCCTGCATATCCTTGTTGTAGGCAAGGGGCAGGCCTTTCAGCACCGTAAGGAGAGAGATGAGATTTCCGTTCACCCTTCCGGTCTTGCCTCTGACCAGCTCCGCCATATCCGGGTTCTTCTTTTGCGGCATGATGCTGCTTCCTGTCGTGAAGCTGTCATCAAGCTCGATGAATCGGAATTCTTCCGTTGACCACAGGATCATCTCTTCGGCGAGACGGGACAGGTGGATCATGAGGATCGAGCTGTTGCTCAGGAATTCCAGGATGAAATCACGATCACTTACGGCATCGAGACTGTTTTCATAACAGGCGCTGAATCCAAGCAGTTCGGCTGTGTACTCACGATCGATGGGAAAGGTCGTCCCAGCCAGGGCCCCTGCTCCCAGCGGGGAAATATCGATTCGCTTAAGAGAATCCACGAGACGCTCTTTATCCCGGTTCAGCATCCAGAAATAACACATCAGATGATGGGCGAAAGAGATCGGCTGGGCACGCTGAAGATGGGTGTATCCGGGAATGATAGTCTCCACATTCTCCTCTGCCTGAAGGAGGATGCTTTCCTGGAGATCTTCAACCAGCTTCACGATGTCCTCCACCCGTCTTTTCAGGAACAGATGCATGTCTGTGGCAACCTGGTCATTTCGGCTCCGCCCTGTATGAAGCTTACCGCCGACTTCACCGATCAGATCGATCAGCTGCTTCTCGAGATTCAAATGAATGTCTTCATACTCCACGGAAAACTGAAGCTCGTTCTTCTCCGCCTTCCCGTACAGCACATGAAGTCCTTCAAGGATTTGATCTGATTCACTGACTGTCAGGATGCCGCATTTTTTCAGCATCTTCACATGGGCGATGCTCCCTTCGATATCCTCAAGGACCAATTCCTGATCGAAGGAGATGGAGGCATTGAATTCATCTACCCATTCCTGGGGCTTCTTTGTGAAACGTCCTCCCCACAGTTTGCTCATAGCGTCACTTTCTCCTTCTTTTCAGCGTTGACCATGGCTGACACCTTTGTCGGCAGACCCCATAATTGAATGAATCCAACGGCTGCATCATGATCGAATTCATCAGCTTTCGTATAGGTTGCGAGATTCTCGTCATATAAGGAGTTCGGTGATTTTCTTCCTTCCACGATGGCATGACCCTTGAATAATTTCACACGCACGACCCCGTTTACATACACCTGGGTTTGATCAAGGAATGCTTTTAGTGCTTTATTCAATGGAGAGAACCATAATCCCTCATAGATCAATTCCGTCATTTTCTTCTCGATGACGGGCTTGTAGTGAGCAAGCTCCTTTACAAGTGTGAGATCTTCGAGTTCTTTGTGGGCTTTTAACAGCGTCACTGCTCCCGGGCATTCATACACTTCACGGGACTTGATGCCCACAAGGCGGTTCTCCACGTGGTCGATACGCCCGACTCCGTGCTTACCAGCCAGCACGTTCAGCTTTGAAATGATCTCATGGAGCGGGTAGGCGACATGATCCAGCTCAACAGGAACCCCTTGTTGGAACGTGATCTCGACGACATCCGCCTCATCCGGTGATTGCTCCAGGCTTGACGTTAAATCATAGGCATCCTCAGGTGGAGCCGCCCAAGGATCTTCCAGGATTCCGCACTCATTGCTTCTACCCCACAGATTCTGATCGATGCTGTACGGGGAATCCAGATTGATGGGAATCGGGATCCCTTTCTCTTTCGCATACTGTATTTCCTCTTCACGTGACCATTTCCATTCACGGACCGGGGCGATCACTTCCAACGAAGGATTCAGGGCAGCAATGGACACTTCAAATCTCACCTGGTCATTTCCTTTTCCCGTACAGCCATGGGCAACAGCCGTGGCATTTTCCTGTTCGGCGATTTCAACAAGCTTACTGGCAATCAAAGGTCTGGACAGGGCGGAAACCAGTGGATACTTACCTTCATATAGTGCATGACTCTGTAAGGCAAGGAGGGCATATTCCTTCGCAAATTCCTCCTTGGCATCGATGACAAAGCTCTTTGACGCTCCAACCTTCAACGCTTTTTCCTGAACAAAATCCAGATCCTTCCCTTCCCCTACATCGAGACAACATGCTATCACTTCATATCCTTTTTCCTTTAACCATTGAACGGCAACCGACGTATCTAAACCGCCTGAGTAGGCCAATACCACTTTTTGATTCATCCGTATCTCCTCCTGTTGAATGCTATAAAATGAATATTTATTCTATAAGATGAATTTATATTAGCAGTTTACTTGATATTCTTCAATACTTATTCACTAATTTGTATAAATATTTTATCAAGGGATTTCAGGATCCCTTTTATACTGGGCTTCAGAAGGGAAATATTGTAGGATGGAAGGAGAATGAATCATAAGGAGTAAGCGATGACCACTTTTTTCGTATATGACTCAAGACTGAACATCGATCTTCCCCGTCCCTCTAAAGAATGGCACGACTATTCACCACAGGAGCAGGAACAGATCCTCCTCCACTGGGAACGGGTGAGAGGGATGATCCCGGACCGGATACAGGAGATCGAAGAAGACATTGAGGGGCTGCAGGGAAAGCTTGCCCAGGAAGAAAATTTCGAGGAATCGTGCAGGATCAATGGGGAGATTTCAGAGAAAGCTTCTGAGATCAATGACTTATGGATCTGGTATCGAACCAGTCCCGAGAAAACGCAAGGGGAATGATGTGTGGACATCATTCCCCTTTTGTATTAGCTCTTCTTTTGGCGCAAGTACCGGTATTGATAATATTTTTCTGCAAAATCAGTGATTTTCCTTGAAAGCTGGTAGTTCACTCCTGCACCGATGGCGATGCTGACAAGCGGAAGACCCGACCACTTCTTCCCTTTGAACATGGTGATGGCAAGTCCCTTGAGAGCCTGTTTCATCGGTCCTTCCAGCCAGGTGTAGTCCGTCAGCTTTTCTGATCCGTCAAAAAAGTAGT
The DNA here is from genome assembly GCF_012911895.1 of Bacillus sp. RO3. Lineage (GTDB taxonomy): Bacteria > Bacillota > Bacilli > Bacillales > Bacillaceae_B > Rossellomorea. Next base: position 41,243 of record NZ_JAAXCV010000017.1, on the reverse strand, counting down.
CGGAATCCTTCTTATCCAGGTCTTCCATCAGATCTTCCCAGGCAAGTGCACGGAGCCTGGATGGAAGGGTGGAAGCATGAAACACCTTCAGGGACGTCATCATCTCGAAGGGGGTTTGCACATCGAATCCGTACGTGATGGCAATCAGCTGCACCGAACGGAGGTTGATGACGGCCATGGCAGGCAGATCAGACCCCAGTGCCACCAGGCCTCCCGTTCCCGTCACCCCACCTTGAAACAAGGAGTAAATCCGATGGCGCCCGGCATGCTGTTCCGCTATGTAATGAAGCTGGTCAATCGTTAAATAGTGAAGATCTTCCACGGTCTGAATGTCCTGATTAAAGGCTCTTGCCGTGACAAGGATGCGCTCCCGTGCGTCATTCTGCATCTGGGACCCTTGAATAAGAGAATGCATGTGAAACAACCAGCCGTCAAGCTTCTGAAAAAATTGTTCCTGCACATCTTCAGGGATCGTTTCAAATGCGTAGTCCAGCCATTTGACATATGTATGTTCCAAATCATTGGCTTCGTACTCATATAATTCTTCTCTCCAGGCTTTGATGGATTGCCATACTTCCTTATCTCGTTCTGACCAGTTCACTTGTCTCCAACTCCTTACATTCCTTTATTTTACGTATAGTATATCATATCCCCGGTCCACAATACCTGCCTTACGGGAGAGGTATTTTGAATAGTCTGTCATTTCTTCCACTAAAAAAACAGGATCACCCTAGTCGGTGACCCTGCCGGTATTAGATATTTCCTTTTTCCACTACATCACGGGCGATCATGACTTCTTCATTCGTTGGAATGATCATGACTTTGACAGGTGAATGAGGGTAGTTGACGAATGCTTCTTTACCGCGCACTTTGTTACGTGCCGGATCCCAGTAAACGCCCATGAACTCAAGACCTTGAAGGACTTTTTCACGGATGAGGGTACTGTTCTCACCGATACCTGCCGTGAACACGATCGCATCAACACCGTACATGCGTGACGCATAAGATCCGATGTATTTATGGATACGGTTGGCAAATACTTCAAGAGCAAGCTCCGCACGTTCGTTTCCTTCAGCTGCCTGATCCTCGATATCGCGCAGATCGCTTGAGAAACCGGAAACGCCAAGCATACCGGATTTCTTATTCAGGATGTTCAATACTTCATCAGCCGTTGATCCCGTTTTCTCCATAATGAACGGAATAAGGGCCGGGTCGATATTTCCTGAACGTGTTCCCATGGCAACCCCGGCAAGTGGTGTGAAGCCCATGGATGTATCGATTGATTTACCGCCTTCGATGGCGGCGATGCTGGCACCGTTTCCTAAGTGACAAGAAATCAGGCGCACCTGCTCTTTCGGACGGCCAAGCATTTCCGCCGCACGCTCAGATACATACTTATGGGATGTACCGTGGAAACCATATTTACGGATTCCGTAGTCCTTATAATAATCATAAGGAAGGCTGTATAAGAATGAGCTTTCCGGCATGGATTGGTGGAATGCCGTATCGAACACAGCCACTGCAGGTACATTGGGAAGCACGTGATGGAACGCCTTGATGCCCGTCAGGTTGGCGGGATTATGAAGGGGAGCCAGGTCAGAAAGTTCTTCGATTTTAGTCACCACTTCATCCGTGATCAGGATCGAATCATTGAACACCTCTCCGCCATGCACGACACGATGACCGATACCGTCGATTTCATCAAGTGAATCGATGATGCCATAGCCTGTCAGCTTATCAAGCAGCATTTTTACCGCCACTTCATGATTCGGGATGTCCGTTACTTCTTCACGTTTTTCACCGTTCACTGTTATATTAAATACCGCATCGTTCAAACCGATCCGTTCAATAAGACCTTTGGTAATGACTGTTTCTTCAGGCATATCAAAAAGCTGAAACTTTAAAGAAGAGCTTCCAGCATTAATTGCAATCACTTTTTTTGCCACGATGTATCGCTCCTTTTGTTTTCTATCTCAACATACTATCTATTCTGTTCATTGAACCGCATTTTATCTCTCAATTCCCCATTTAATCACTGTCTCCCATCTATTTCAAGAAAAAGCTTGAAATGATATCGTTTTCATGTTAAATTAAATATTTTCGCAAAAATTAGAATTTAAAAACGAAAACGGCATGGTCAGACCCGACAAGCATACGATGAATAGGCTAAAAAGGCGTCCTCTGCCTTTTTGGCCTATTTAACTTATGACCACGAGCCTCTAATCCCTGGAGCTGGACATGGGGAAATCGGAAATTCTGAAAAATGGAGTCATTGCACATTTGACCAAAAACATCACAAAAAGGGTCGATACATACCTTTTTTCTACATACCCTGACCAAAGCAGCCTTAAAACATATAAAGACGGACTCATTAAATGGAGAATGGTACCTTTCAATAATAAACTCATCAACTTCTACTAACTTTTTCAAAGTATGAAATGTTCAACAGTAAAAAAGACCGCCATAAGGCAGTCCTGTTACGATCATTTTTTATTCTGAAGAAGCCACTGATCAATCTTCGACAAGATGTCCTGAAGGGCTCTCTGGTTGGACAGGCTCGGCAGTTGGGCAAGGAGTACTTCCCTTGGAGGCTTGATTCCTTCTTTTTTCTTTTGAAGGATCAGGATGCTCTTCGCTGAGTTCTTGTTCTTGAATAGTGAAAGGGGCAGCTGCAGGAAGCCCTGGATGTCAGCCTTTTCCTTCAAGTATCCTTGGAGCTGGGCGCTTTGCGGAGATTCGAAAAGTCCGTTCGGCACGACGAAGAAAAGGTACCCTCCGTCCTTTGTATGCTTCAGGCTCTGTTCGATGAACAGGTGATGGGCATACGAATGTCCTTCTTCTGCTTTCAGCTCATAATCTCCTGCGCGCAGGTCATTCGGATAATAACCGATGGGCAGGTCGCAAAGGACAAGATCTACGGGATCGATGAACAGCGGCTCCAGTGAATCCTGGTTAAAGAGCTGTAATGGATGCTTCTGAAGGTCCGCTCCCACATACGCAAGCTTGATTAACACTTCATCGATTTCCACCCCGATGGACTGAGTTTCTTTCCCCGGCATTTGATTTAACACGGTTGTCAGGAGATTCCCTGTTCCGATGGCAGGATCGAGAACAGTGAGCTTGTCCATGTCAGCAGTGAATTTATTGACCAGGTAGCTGATAAATAACCCCAGTGAGTCCGGTGTCATCTGATGATTCGGCTGTACATTTTCTTTCATCCCTTTTAAGATCGCAAATTGAAAGGCTTTGCGGATATGTTCATTGTCAAGCTGGGAAAGCCCCGCTTCATCATACTTTTTATTCAGGCGTTTCTTCGTCAGTTCACTTACTTCCTCTTGGAGAACATCCCCCTGAAACAGGTTCTCCCCCGTTTCGGCAACGGCTTCTAAATAACTGCATGCTAACTCTTCCTGAAGCAATACAGCCGTTTCATCGATTATTCCAAATAATGATTCGACAGGCGAATTAATCATCGGCATTCATTCCTTTATCACAATTTCATTCATCTATTTTACCTTTGTCCATTCCGTTTGTAAAAAACAATGCTGACCTTCCGAATCACCAGGTCAGCATGTCTCATGAAATGTTCAGTTAAGGCAGAATTACTTAGCGTGCTTCACTGCTTCTACGGCAGCGTCATAATCCGGGTGATCAGTTGCTTCGCTTACATATTCCACATATGTCACTTCATCGTTGCTGTCGATGACGAAAACAGCTCGAGCAAGAAGACGGAGTTCCTGGATGTGTACACCGAATGCTTCACCAAATGAAAGATCGCGGTGGTCCGACAGGGTTTGGACATTTTCGATTCCGTTCGCCCCGCACCAGCGTTTTTGAGCAAATGGAAGATCCACGGAAATCGTCAATACTTCTACATTATCAAACTTGGCTGCTTCTTCGTTGAATTTTCTTGTTTGTGCATCACACACACCTGTATCGATGGAAGGAACGACACTGATCAAACGCACCTTGCCTTTGGAATCATTCAGTGTGACTTCCGATAAATCATTAGCCAATACGGTGAAGCCGGGAGCTTTGTCCCCTACTTTCACTTCATTGCCCAATAGAGTGACAGGGTTCTTCTTAAATGTAATGTTTGCCATTATTTGTTCCTCCTCTATAAATGTTATGTACCTCTTTCATAGTACAGAAAAACGACGGGTGAAAGCAAATCTTACGGATCTTTTCAGCAAAAAAAGAAAGGCCCGCTCTGATTGAGCAAGCCCCTTTCCTGTTATAGATCGAGTTTCTGATTTTGATTTCCCTGGTTTTGATTCCCCTGCTTGCTATCATTCTTTTTCATCATACCCTGAATCTTATCGATGGCTGACGGAGCAAGATCCAGCAGGCGGTCGATGAGATGGGTGCTTTCATCCAGGTGAAGCATCTTGATTCCATTTGAACCGACGATCAAAAATGCGATCGGTGTAATGGAAACACCGCCCCCGCTCCCTCCACCGAATGGCTGCTGCTTGGGTGCTGATTGATCTCCGCTGCTGTCCCCGTCTTTTCCGCCGTCTCCTTCTTTCCCTTTGCTGTCAAGGATGAACTCGCTTCCACCTGCAGCAAATCCAAAGCCCACCTTTGACACGGTCAGGATGACGCTTCCATCGGGTGTTTCAACGGGATCACCGATAATCGTATTCACATCGATCATTTCTTTTAAATTTTCCATCGCGGTGGTCATTAGACCTTCAATAGGATGTTCTGACATGTAAAGACCTCCTAATTAAACTGAATGTTTTTCTCCAGAAAATGAGGAAAGGGGCTTCGTTTTGAACCTGACCCTGCCGCCTCTCCAGTACCGAAGTATCTTGAAACCTACTAGGATAGCATTCCCTATGCGAAACTGGATAATACATGAAAATTGCGTTTGGATCACAGCATGCTGAAACGTCGGAGTCACCTCTATGACCGGCATGGACTGCAGTCTTATATAGCCGCTTAACAGGCCGATAATACTACCCTTCAACCCCCAGATCGTACCGGTCATCGTCCCCGTCGAGGCTGCATCCCCCGTCCCGAAGAGTGTCTTCCACTGCACTTGATCCAGCTTCACCTTCTTAAGAAAGGTCCGGATGATTCGGTGAAGGGATTGAACATGGCTGACAATGGCCTTGGTGTCACTCAAACTGTCGATGAATTCAGAAGGAGTGATTTTCTTCGTTTCTTTCTTATTTGATGGATTGCTTTCATCGCCCCTTTTCTGTTCTTCCTCGAACACGACATTCGGGCCGTCGTCATCAAGCTTCACCAGTGGAACATCGATTGTATACTTCAACAAGCCGAACCATGCCCTCAGCTTCACCTTGAAATGATCATTGTCATTCCCATGATATAAAGAGAGAGTAATGGTCAGCTTCGTGATCATAAGAATAAAGAATAGAACGATCATAAGTGCCATTAAGATTACTAAAGCCCACATCCACCAACTCATATTTTCACACCCTTCAACCTCCTATTATGACCTTTGCCTGGAAAAATAAACGGTGGGGGAGAAATTTTGTGGAGAGACCTGGGGGTTCTCGATATAGATCATTACAGGGTGGTTATTAATGGCGTCGTTTCCAATCTGTATTAAATTCCATTTAACGGAACCATCCACGCACATAAAAAAACCAAACCCATATAGGTTTGGTTTCTACACAATCATTTAAAGCGCCGGCTTGAATTCCAGCTTTTTCTTTTCCTGAACCACCGTCGTATCGGCAAACAGGTCGTGAATGCCTTGCTTTTTATTCGTAAAGGCCACCACCACGTACAGAATAAAGACGGTCGTGGAGATGAAGCGCCCGATCAATTCCCTGAATAGAATCGTCCCCCACGAAGGTTTCTTCCCTTTTAAATCGATGACCTGAATACCGAACACCATCTTTCCGATCGTTTGGCTGAAGAATTTGGTCATCAAGACGAAGTACCCGTAGAAAAGGATGCTCGTGATGATGGAAATCGGGGCGAACATCGAGCCATCCGAAAGAGAAATATCCAGCAGATTAAAGATTGGATTCACGATCAGCCGTGTGATGCTTCCGATGACGATCAGGTCCAGTAAATAGGCCCAGAATCGGATCCAGAATCCTGCCAGGTAGTACCCGTCCTCACTCAGGGGCGTGTAGGACGGGTGAGCAGGAGGATCGATTTCGATTCTCTCCCGCTCCTCATCATGTTGTACAGAACGATCTTGTGTGTCACTCACTTCATTCACCTTCCTTATTCAGAGTATAGATACATCAATCGAGGAGAATTTGGTTTAGATAGCAGTTTCATTAAAGCTGCTGCTTCCATATCTTGACCAATCATTTTCTTAGCACCCATACTGAATAATTCAGAGAAAGGATCGCCCGCTGTGTATTCAAAAACTTGTGCATCTTTTAATTTATACTCTTTTTTCATGGCTTCAATGGTATCTTCCACATAGCCGAATTCATCAATCAAGTTGACTTCTTTCGCCTGGATTCCGTCATAGACTCTTCCATCTGCAATCTTCCTGACCTCTGCTTCAGACAAATCACGGCCCTTCGCAATGACATCCACGAAACCTTCATAGGAATTGTCGATCATGGATTGAAGGATCTTTCTCTCTTCTTCCGTCATTTCACGTGTCGGACTCATGATGTCCTTATACGGACCGCTCTTGATGGTCACAAAGTCGACGCCGTATTTTTCAGCGAGTTCAGAGTAATTGATGCTCTGCATGATGACACCAAGAGAGCCTGTCAACGTTTCTTTGCTGGCAAAGATCTTTGTGGCCGGAGCAGATATGTAATAACCGCCCGAAGCTGCCGTCCCACCCATGGAAACGTAAACCGGCTTCTTCGTTTTCTCTATGATCTCCACAAGCTTCGAGTGGATCTCTGCACTCTCCACTACCCCACCGCCTGGAGAGTTCACTTTTAAAATGATCCCTTTGACGGACTTATCTTTTTGAACGGCATCCAGTTTATCCATGAACAGCTCATGATTATATCCCGGACTTTCAAATAGAGAGGTGGCCCCTCCCGTATCCTGGATGACCCCTTCCACTTCAAGTACAGCGATTCGTTTCTGTAGATTCCCTTCATCGATCACAACTTCTGAAAAAGGATTGTCCGAACCTCCAAGCACCCCTTCAAATGCCTGATCAAAGTTACTGGTCATTGTGGATGTAGCAAAATTGACTACGACTGAAACGAAGAATAACCCGACAGCTATCCCTAATGCTGTCCACCTTTTTGCATTCATATTGTATATTCCTCCCTTGTTTACCCTATCTTATGTAAGGATATGAATATCATTCTCATGGACAAACATGATAGAATATTCACTAAGTTAGATTCTAGCAAAATTTTATGCAAATGGGAAAAATTATCTTATTTTTATATCAGGGAGGTACATACGATGAACAACCGTCGAAACATTTATTTCTATGCCTTACACGAGGAAGGGATGCAGGCGAAGCTCGATTCATTATACGAACTGGCCAAGCGTTATCATTTCAACATAGTCGATTCCCCCAAAACGGCCAACATCATCGTCAGTATCGGCGGTGATGGCACATTTCTTCAAGCCGTCCGTCAAACCGGGTTCAGACAGGACTGCTTGTATGCAGGAGTTTCTACAGGTGGTACGTTAAGTATGTATTGTGATTTCCATATCGACGACACTTCCAAGATGATCGAAGCGATGACCACGGAGCAAATCGAAGTACGGAAATATCCTACTATCGAGGTCACCGTCGATAACCAGACCTCCTTCCAATGCCTGAATGAATTCAGCATCCGCTCCGGGATCATCAAAACCTTCGTCATGGATGTATTCATCGATGATAAGCATTTTGAAACGTTCCGTGGAGACGGGATGATCATCGCCACGCCGACAGGAAGTACAGCTTATAATAAATCCGTCAGCGGAGCCGTGGTCGACCCGATGCTTCCGTGCATCCAGGTCAGTGAAATGGCGTCACTGAATAATAACCGCTACCGTACCCTTGGTTCTTCGTTCATCCTGAGTGATAAACGCAGCCTGGTGCTGAAGATCGTCCAGGACGGCAACGACTACCCGGCAATGGGAATGGACAACGAGGCCCTCAGCATTCAGCACGTGGAAAAGGTCGAAGCGAAATTAAGCGATAAAATCATTAAAACTGTGAAATTAAAAGATAATTCCTTCTGGGAAAAGGTGAAGCGGTCGTTCTTGTAAGGATCTTAGAATGAGATTTTGGATGGGTAGTGTTCCGTTTGGCAGGTTTGTCGTGGCATGATAGGATTCATTGAGTGTTTATTGGGCTGCTTTGGAATATTGCACCGCATCCCGCCAAAATTGTGCCAGATGGTGAACAAACCCAAGTTCCGTCCCTAACCAAAAACGAAACGCTCCAGCACACGCTGGAGCGTTTTTTCGTCCGTATTCAAGCTGACAATCTCGCTTCGCGTCTCCGTTTTCTGGCGTACTGGACTCTTGAAGCGGTAAAGATGGTCAGTGCCAGCCAGATGAACAGGAATGAGACGAGATGAGTGATGGAGAAGGTCTCGTCATACACCCAGATGCCGAGGATCAGTGTAATCGTCGGCGCAATGTATTGGAGGAATCCTACCATATAGAGGGGGATCCGCTGTGCCCCCTTTGAAAAGAACAGCAGGGGGATGGCCGTCACCGCTCCGGCACCCATCAATAAGAGGTCCGTCCCTAAGGATACGTGAAAGAGGGACAGGGATCCTTCTTGATACATGAAGCCGAGATAGAGGAGTGCGACGGGCGCGATGGTCATGGTTTCCAGGGTCAGGCCGATGGATGATTCGACTTGGATGAGCTTTTTGGCTAATCCGTATAGGCCGAATGAAAAGGCAAGGAGGATGGCGATCCACGGGAATTCACCGTAGGAAATCGTCAGGATCAGGACACCGACCGCCGCCAGGGCGAAGGAGACGATCTGGGCCTTCGACAAGCTTTCCTTCAGGATGAAGACCCCTAACAATACGCTCACAAGGGGATTGATATAATACCCGAGGCTCGCTTCCACCATTTGATTCGTATTCACCGCCCAGATATACACAAACCAGTTTGTGCTGATTAGTAAAGAAGCAAGGAGCAGGGCAAGCAGCTGCTTCTTTTTGGTTAGGGATGCTCGTAAATATGTGTGAAAGTCCTTCCACCGTTTACTGATGAATAGAAATAACAGCATAAACCAAAAGGACCAGAATATACGGTTCGCCAGAATTTCATCTGCCGCGACATGATTCAACCATTTCCAATAGATCGGGAGAATCCCCCAGAGAAAATAGGAAAAAGCGGTATAGATGATTCCGGCTTGATCGTTCTGCTTCATAAAAAAACACCCCCAAAACTATTTCTATTTCCGAAATATCTCCATTATATCCATGAATAGTTTAGGGGGCAATCTTTATTTACTTTTTTTATACACGATGGTCTCGTCTACGATGGTCATATCCACCACTTTCTCTAACAGCTGGTCGGGATCCGCTTTGAACGGATCGATGTCCAAAACGGTAAAGTCCGCAGCGAAGCCCTCCCGGATCACGCCTCTGTCATGTTCATGATGACAGGCATAGGCACTCCCTTTCGTAAACAGGGAGATCGCTTCATACATAGTGAGTTTTTCTTCTGGACGATAGGTTGTTTTGGCGGGATCTAATGGATTCGTTCTCGTGACCGCCGCATGGATTCCCCAAAGGGGATTGACCGGCTCGATGGGAGCATCCGATCCCCCGGCGCACAGGATGCCTTCATCCAAAAGCGTTTTCCATGCATAGTTATACTTCATGTTTTCTTCCCCAAGGCGATCGATGACCCAGGGGAAATCGGAAGCGACAAACCTTGGCTGAATATCAAGGATCAACGGAAGATCCTTGATCCTCTCGATCAGCTCCTTCCGGAGGATCTGGGCATGGATCAGCCGGTCCCGTCTTTCAAAATGAGAAGGCTCTTCCGTGATGGCATTGATCACATTTTCGAAAGCCTGATCACCGATCGTATGGACGGCAATGGGTAGATCATAGTTCCTTGCCTTTTTCACCAGTTCCAACAGTCTTTTGTTTGTGTGGATGCTGACGCCCGTTGTGCTCGGGTCATCGGCATAAGGATAGCTCAAGAGAGCGGTCCTTCCCCCCAATGCTCCGTCAGCAAAGATTTTCATCGCTCCAAATTCGATGAATTCATTGCCGCCCAGAAATTCATGCCCGTCTTCCTTCCAATCGTCGATCACTTCATGATGGACGAGAAGGTGTGCCCTGAATTTCTTCTTTCCTTCCGTAATGGTGTGAACAAAGGCGTCATACGTTTTCTTGAAGTTTCCATAGTAGCTTAAATCCTCTGTATGACCACCGGTTAGCCCTTGCTCCCAGCAGCTTTCAATCCCTTTCGCAAGGGCCCCTTGAAGATATTCGGAAGAAATCGGGGGAAGGGCGTCTATCATAAGATCCTGTGCCTTATCCTTCAGTAAGCCGTTTAATTCTCCCCTTTCATCCCTCTCGATCAATCCTCCTGAAGGGTTCGGAGACGCTTCAGAGATACCGGCATTTCGTAATGCGGGGGAGTTCACGACCATGGCATGACGGCAAATGCGCTTAAGAAGAACCGGATGATCCGGGACGACTTCATCGATTTCCTGTTTTGTGAGAACGGCTGCATCGCTCCAAAGGTTTTCGTTCCAGCCTTCACCGATGACCCATTCTCCTCTTTTAAGACCCTTTGCCTTTTCCCTGATGGCATCCAGCACTTCCTGCTTACTGTTCATGCCTGAAAGGTCCAGCCTCATCAGCGTTTCTCCATGACCGATCAGATGCATATGACTGTCGACAAAGCCGGGGAACATCACGTTTTTCTGAAGATCGATGACGGTTTCAATGGTGAATCGTTCATCCTTCTCCATTTCTTCTGAGGAACCGAGTCCCTGGATCACTCCATTTTCCGTAAAGACCGCTTCCACATAATGTCCTTCCTTTTCCATTGTGTAGATGATTCCGTTTTTCCATAAAGTACCCATGATGTGTTTCCTTTCTTGATAAAAAGTCTATTTCTCAAATGTACCATATTATACGAAGATTCTGAAATGATAGAGGGATGTTCCACCGAAAAAAAGAGAGAGCCCTAAAAGGCTCCCTCTCCTCTGTCAGCTTTTCACTGAACTCATTTCTTTTTGTCTCAGCTCAATTCTTCTGATCTTACCTGAAGTCGTTTTCGGCAGTTCCTTCACGAATTCAATCTTGCGTGGATACTTGTATGGAGCCGTCAAGTCCTTCACATGCTGCTGAAGGGCCGGGATCAGTTCAGGATCCTGTGGATCCACGCCTTCCCTTAGCACCACGAAGGCTTTCACGATGAGTCCCCTCACTTCATCGGGACTACCGACAACGGCACATTCCTGAACCGACGCGTGCTTCACAAGGGCATCCTCCACCTCGAATGGTCCGATCGTATACCCGGAGCTGATGATGATGTCATCCCCCCGGCCTTCAAACCAGAAGTAGCCGTCTTCATCCTTCTTGGCTTTATCACCGGTAATATAGTAATCCCCCCTGAATTGCATGGCCGTGCGTTCAGGGTCTTTATAATAATTTTTGAACAGGGCCGGTGTTTCTACGTGGACCGCGATATCCCCCACTTCCTCTGCTTCACATGGAAAGCCTTCCTCGTTGATGATTTCGACTCTGTTTCCTGGAGTCGGCTTCCCCATGGATCCCGGTTTCAGTTCCATACCTTTCATGATGCCGACCAGAAGGGTATTTTCCGTCTGCCCATATCCATCACGGACTTCGATTTCAAAGTGCCTCTTGAACGCATCAATGACTTCCCGGTTTAACGGCTCCCCTGCCGACACGGCACTATGCAGCTGATCCAGCTTATAGGAACCGAGATCATCCACCTTGGCCATCAGACGGTATTCTGTCGGCGTACAGCAAAGAACATTCACCTGATGATCCTGAAGCATCTGGAGGTATTTGTTAGGGTCAAATTTCCCTTGATACACAAGCCCTGTAGCCCCAGACCCCAGAACAGACAAGAACGGGCTCCAAATCCACTTCTGCCAACCAGGACCTGCAGTGGCCCAAACCGTATCTCCTTCTTCAATGCACAGCCATTCCCTGGCTGCTGTTCTTAGGTGGGCGTATGCCCATCCATGAGTATGTACAACCCCTTTAGGGTTCCCTGTCGTTCCCGATGTATAGGAAAGGAACGCCATATCGTCACGATTCGTATCCGCGAATGCTAAATCTTCTGATGCGGACTTCATTTCTTCCTCCAGACAGATCCACCCATCCTGCTGATCTCCCACAACGAATTTCTGAAGATTATCCATGCCCTTTACGTCTTTGAATTGCTCGATGAATGGGGTATAGGCAACGATTCCCTTTACATCCCCATGATCAATTCGGTATTCAAGATCTTTCGTCCTCAGCATTTCTGAGCTAGGAATCACAACGAGTCCGGATTTCAGAGCAGCAAGATACACAGCGTAAGCCTCAATGAGACGAGGAACCATGACAAGAAGGACATCGCCCTTTTGCAGGTCGGAATTCAAGAAAACGTTTCCAATCTTATTCACATTTTTTAATAATTCCTTGTAGGTGATGTCTTCTTTTTCTCCCTCTTCATTTTCCCATTTGATAGCGAGCTTCTGCTCATCATTTGTGAACTTCTCGACTTCCTCTACCAGATTGTACTCTTCAGGTGCAATAAGTTCTTCCCTCTTCATTATGACTCCCCCTTGTTTGTTAATTCTTCTCTATTATACAAAATTATTTAAATTTTTTAAATTGTTTAACGAATATCTCTTCAATTATATGGGATTATTAAACAAGTGGTGTACTTTTCTATTGGCTCTTTTTGTAAACTTTGTTGCTATCATGAAGAAAGTAGAAGGTGATTAGAGGTTGCATTTCAGCCATAAAGAAGGATATTTATTCATAAAACCTTCCGAAGCTTAAGTTAAAACGCAACCATTTTTGGGAAAAGAGCTCATGGGATATCTGTTTGATAGGTATTATTTCTATCACTCTGTGGCAATGATTTAAGATAATCCCCAAACAACATAAAAAGGAGCGAGATATCCCGCTCCTTGTAGCCATTGTATTTAATTATTTTGCGTATCCGCCACCGATTTGTTGTTCAGCCATTTGAACTAAACGTTTAGTGATTTCACCACCTACAGAACCGTTAGCGCGTGCTGTTGCATCTGGACCAAGTTGAACTCCGAATTCAGAAGCGATTTCGTATTTCATTTGGTCGATTGCTTGTTGAGCTCCTGGAGCTACTAATTGGTTTGAACTTCTGTTTGCCATGTGTTTTCACCTCCTTGTGAGTATAGATTGTGCGAAAACACATGGCTTCATGCAGAAAAAAACGTTGGTAAATTATCCTAAATTTTAGAGTAGTCCGTCAAATGTTTTTTCTGTTTCAGAACCTGTCGAACCATCAATGGTCATGGTTTCCGTTTTGTCGACGGCTTCTTTGATCAACGTGTCAAAATCGACAAAGCTTTCATAATAGGTCACTTTGTCCGTTTTAGGTCGTGTTTTTGGTGCGGGTGGTGTGAAGATGGTACAGCAATCTTCATATGGAAGAATAGAGATATCATGGGTATCGATCTTCTGGGCGATATCAATGATTTCAAGCTTATCCATGGCGATGAGGGGACGCAGCACCGGCGTATTTGTCACGTCATTTATTGCCTGCATGCTTTCCAATGTCTGGCTCGCCACCTGTCCAAGGCTCTCACCTGTTACAAGGGCCAATCCTTCATTCTTCTGACGGATCTGATCGGCGATCCTGAGCATCATGCGTCTCGTTGACGTCATGGTGTAATTTTCAGGCACTTGATCATGGATGGTTTGCTGAATGTTCGTGAATGGGACGATATGCAATTTCACCTTCCCGCTGAAAGCAGACAGCTTCTTCGAGAGATCAATCACCTTCTGCTTGGCCCGTTCACTCGTAAATGGCGGACTGTGAAAATGAACAGCCTCTACCTCTACACCCCTTTTCATCGTTAAATATCCGGCGACGGGACTGTCGATCCCACCTGACAGCATGAGCATGGCTTTCCCGCTAGCTCCAACCGGCATTCCCGTTGAACCTTTATACGTTTCGGAAGAGAGGTAAACCCCTTCTTTTCTTACTTCCACGTTCAAATTAATGTCGGGCTTTTTCACATCGACTTTTAACCCGTCCACATTCTGAAGAATATAGGATCCAACTTCGTAATTCAGTTCATTCGTATCAAGGGCAAAATGTTTGTCGGCGCGGCGGGCAGAGACCTTGAATGTTTTCCCCGGTTCGAAGCTTTTCTGAACAAGACTTAATCCTGCTTCTTTAATCGCTTCTATATCCTGTGCCACCTTCACGACAGGACTGAATGACTGAATGCCGAATATCTTCTCCAGCCGCGGAAAGATAGCTTCCCCGTTTTCGTCACCGAGAAGGATATGAAGTCGATCCCGGCTTGCCGTGACGGAAATCGTCGGGAAATCCTTTAATGCTTGTAAAATGTTCTCTCTTAATTTAGCCGTGAATTGTTTTCTGTTTCTTCCTTTAGTCGATATTTCTCCGTATCGGACCAGTATGCGATTATAATTCATCTTGATCTCCTCATTGTCTTTTGTAATTGGCTTATTTCCTGTTGAAGTAACTGTATGAATTGCCGGCATTCTTCCATCGTATTGTGAAAAGAAAAACTCACTCGAATCGAGCTGTTCGCCATGCTCTTTGATACCCCCATGGATAGGAGCGTAGGGCTTGGCTTGTTTTGTTTGGATGAACAGGCACTCGTTGTGGACACAAATACGTCATGACGGTCTAACGCATGGACGAGCACTTCACCTTTAAAATGCTCAACCGAGAAGTTCAGGATATGGGGTGCGTGATGCTCCACAGGTGTATGGACCGTCACACCCTCCATCTTCTCCAGTTCTCCCCTGACATACCGTTGGTTCTCCTTCATGATAGAAAGCTTCTGTTCGCTTTCTGTCAGGTGCATCCTTAAAGCTTTCGCAAACGACACGATTCCGCCCGTATTCTCTGTGCCGCTTCTGACATTCCCTTCTTGTTCCCCTCCCGTCATAATGGGAGACAGGACAAGACCGTCCCTTACATAGAGCATTCCCGTCCCTTTAATTCCATGAATCTTATGGGCTGATAGGCTGCATAAATCAATATGACTGTCTTCCAGGATGAGTTCGACTTTCCCGCATGCCTGTACCGCATCGACATGAAAGAGGATCTTCGGGTAATCAGACAGAATCTCCCCTATTTCCCTGATAGGCTGTACAGACCCGATCTCATTGTTTACTGCCATGACGGATATCAGTATGGTGTCATCCTGAATGGCCGCCTTCACATCTTCAGGTTGCACCCTGCCCTGTTGATCCACATCGAGATAGGTCGCAGAGTATCCGAGTGTTTCCAGTTGCTTGATCGTATTAAGGACCGAGGGATGTTCTATTTTGGTCGTGATAATATGTTTCCCTCTTTGCCCATATTGTAAAGCCGCTCCTTTAAGGGCTAAATTATTCGATTCAGTCCCTCCGGACGTGAAGAACACTTCCTTCTTTTTTATATCCAGCAATGAAGCGATTTGTTCCCTTGACTGCTGAATCAATTTCTCGATTTTCCCTCCGAAGGAATGAATGGAGGAAGGATTCGCAAAGTAGCTCTCATTGACTTTCAGGAATGTATCCAGTACTTCTTTATATGGTTTGGTTGTTGCACTATTATCTAAATAAATCAAGATTTCACCTTCTTTGCCGCCCCGAAGCATGCAGCAGATGTTTTCAATCACTAATCTTACCATAAATCATTCCAAACCCAAATGATATTCCCGGTACATGGGAAGTTATTATTAACCCAATACTAATTCCACAAGGAAAGCGGACAATTTTTTGCATTTTCCAAAAATAATCATTGAAATATGACTGAATTTTTGCGAGAATCATAAAGGAAATTATCGAGAAAGTTATTTAAATATACTAAATTGTAAGATTATTTAGTATTTCGACATTTTTCAACAATCTTATGATAAGATATTTCTGCTTATGATAACGATTACAAACGGAGGGGTATGTATGAAAGGGAAAGCGCTATCATTCGGCCAGACCTTTACGATAGGATTAATGCTCTTTGCTTTATTCCTTGGAGCAGGTAATATGATTTTTCCACCATTTTTAGGACAGCAGGCCGGAGAACACGTATGGACGGGCATCATCGGCTTCCTGATCACCGGGGTAGGTCTTCCTCTTTTAGGAGTCATTGCCATCGCAAGATCCGGAGGAGACCTCCAAACACTGGCGAACCGGGTTCATCCATTATACGGTTTGGTCTTTACGATCGTGATGTATCTGGCGATTGGACCGTTTTTCGGGATTCCGCGTACAGGTACGGTTGCTTACGAAATCGGGGTGATTCCATTCTTACCGGAAGACGTTTCTAAATACGGACTTCCTTTACTGGTTTATACGATCATCTTCTTTGGTCTGACAGCATGGCTTGCCATGAATCCAACCAAGCTCGTAGACAGAATCGGAAAGATCCTGACACCGTCCCTTATTGTGATTCTGACAATTCTTGTTGTGAAAAGCATCGCGACACCAATGGGAGGGTTCGGTGAGCCGAATGAGGCTTATCAGGATGGAGCGTTATTCAAAGGCTTCATTGAAGGGTACTTAACGATGGATACCATCGCTGCTTTAGTGTTTGGGATTGTCGTCATCAATGCCATTAAAGACCGTGGGGTCACGAGTAAAGCTGCCATGACCCGCATCACCGTCATCGCAGGGGTCATCGCGGCCATCGGCTTGGCACTTGTCTATTTATCCTTAAGTTACATCGGAGCCTCAAGTACAGATTCCATCGGCATTCAGGCGAATGGCGGAGCGATCCTGTCTGCAGCGGCAAGTTATTTA
Organism: Bacillus sp. RO3; assembly: GCF_012911895.1. Taxonomy (GTDB): domain Bacteria; phylum Bacillota; class Bacilli; order Bacillales; family Bacillaceae_B; genus Rossellomorea. The sequence goes on along the minus strand of NZ_JAAXCV010000017.1, from coordinate 24,351 downwards.
TTCGGTTCACTGGGAACCACGATCCTGGGTCTTGCGATTACGTTCGCATGTATCACCACATCGGTTGGACTTGTTTCGGCATGCTCGCAATTTTTCGCCAAGATCCTTCCGGTTTCTTACGCGAAGCTCGTCATCATCCTATCCTTTTTCAGTATGATCATCGCCAATATCGGACTGACACAGCTCATTGCAGTATCACTTCCGGTCCTGATCTTTATCTATCCATTGGCCATCGTACTCATCTTATTATCGTTTATGCATAACGGGTTCAACGGGTATTCCCTCGTTTATGCCGGAGCGTTATTGCCTACTGGCTTGATCAGCCTGCTGGACGGCATCAAAACGGCGGGAGTCGACGTGACAGCCGTCAGCCAGTCACTTGAATTCCTTCCATTCTACACACAAGGAATCGGGTGGCTTGTACCGGCCATGATCGGGGCAATCATCGGATTCATCATCGCCTCTCTCGCGGGACAGACTAAACGCAGTATCGAAGCGAATTAATACCATATAAAAAAGGACTGATTTAGATGAAATGTCTAAATCAGTCCTTTTTATTACTGAGCCAATCGAGGAGAACGTCAATACTTACTTTGTCTTCTATTAACAATTCCTCTATCTCCGCCCTCGTTAACCCCTCAGAGTCATCTTCCCTCTTCACCGGCATTTCGGAAGGGGATGAAGACGTGGGGGAGGGCTCCTTCTCCGCTGTCTCCATTTGGAGAGGGCGGGCTGGGGACGGTTCTGGTGGAAAGAGGAATAAGGCTATGACAGACATCCAAACAATCAGGCACACCACTGCGGTTATCCAAATAGCCCCTTTCTCCATTACCTTTCCTCGAGTCCCATCATTTTCTCGATTTTCTTCAGAGCACCAGGCTCTACTTTTTCAATCGTTGTGGCAGCCTCTTCCAAAGCTGCACGGTAATCATATTGCCTGAACGCTTCTTCAGCTGACTGAAGACCTTCCCTGACCGAGCTATACTTACTGCGATAGCGATTTCCATATTGGATGATCTTCTCGGACAGGATGACGTTCTCGATTAAACTTTGCGTCTTTGTATAGAAGTGGTCGACGGTGTCCTCTGCCCCCATCAATGTTTCCTGTACAAACTTCATATTTAAAGGCTTCTCGGTTAGACCGGCATTTACCTGCTCGATCTTGCGGTGCACTTCCTCGAGAAGCTCTTTGTAATCAACTGGTAAGCCCGGAACATTACTCTTCGAAATCATGCGGCTCGCTTCTGCAACCTTCTTCTTCAGCTCCTGAATCTTCTCACGGGTGGCCAGTTCGTCTTTGCGCAGGTTCTGTAAATGGATGGAGAACTCGCTCTGATCCCGGTTCAATTCTTCCAGGCCGTCCCTGATCCCTTTCAGTTCATCACTTAAAATCGAGTAGGCCGTCGCATTAGACTCTTCTTTCGTCATCAGGAGTTCGTGACGCTTTGAAAGCTGGATGATTTTCTTTTCGATCTCACTCGGTGTACTGAGATCTGTATCTTGAAGGTGATAGGCCTGTTTGACCATGGAAACTTCTGACTGGATATCCTCATTATCTTCCTTCGCCTTAATGAGGCCTTCGGTTGTCTGTTCCATATACTGTTGGACAAAATGTCTGGAATGGACTTCTTTTTCTAACAGATCATAAAGGGTTTCCACCTTGACTTTCATGTCCTGAATCCCTTCCTCGACCTCTTCCACCTTCAGTTCTTCAAGGTTTTTATGGAAGGCTGTGAGAGCTTCCTTAAGGGAGGCAACCTCTTTCTCCACTTGAATATGATCAAGCGTGTAACCCTGATCGTTCATCTCTGTGAACCCGGCTTCCAATTCCGATAATTGCGATGGCAAAAGATGCTCGCACTCCGTGATCAGCTTCGGAATCGTCTCCATTTTGTAGGCGATATCCTTCATCTCCTGTGCAAGGCTCAGCACGATTTCCCTTGCATCCAGGTAGTTCCCCTGCTCGGTCAGTTCATTGAACTGATTGATCTGCTCGGAAAGCTTATCCAGGATGTCTTCTATGTACTTAGCGGATTGACCGTATGTATGTCGATATGCGAGCAACTGCTTCTTACTGTTTCGATATTCATCCTGCAGGGCCTGGATTTCTTCACGATTCTTCTCTTCACTGCCTACTAAATCATGTAACTCGTTGAGGATCTGTTCGATCTTTTCTTCGATACCAGAAAGGACCTCCTCGATTCTCGCCAGAACTTCTTTTGCTTTGTTGAAACGAAATTTATCGGTGTACTCCTCTGCATCGAACAGCAGTTCTTCAACATCAGGAAGCTGTACAGCAACAATCTCATCCCATCCCTGTCTCCAACCGTCAAACAATTCCTCAGTCTGCCCCGTCATATTCAACTGCTTCACTTTGGAGAGTTCATCCGATACCGGCTTGTTCATAATATCGATTTTCCAAGCTTCATAGCGATCGACTTCAGCATAATATTTTTTTCTAGAAATAAATCCGATTAGGAATATGATTAAGATAAGTATTATTCCAGCGATGACGTATTGCATCTTAAGCCCCCTGTTCAACTATTCAGTAGACATCTATATCAATTTGAATGTTTCATTAATAAATTCTCGTTGCTATAATGATACCATGTTAACGACAATTTTTGACTATTAATTTCTAATTTTTCAGTGATAAAAAGACATTTTCAGCTATTTCAAGGGAAAATAGACTTTTTTAACAAATATTTATCATCATTTACAAGGAAGTGAATACTTTGGTGAAGATTGACGGTCATATCCACACCCCCTTTTGTCCACACGGAAGCACCGACCCGTTCCAGATGTATATTGAAAGGGCCCTTTCCCTGGGCTACACTGCTCTCACATTCACGGAGCATGCCCCTCTTCCCAATGGATTTGAAGACACGACTCCAGACAGGGACAGCGGGATGTCTTCCGAACACCTTACGGAATATTTTCAAACCCTTGATACCCTTAAAGAGAAATATAAAGATAAGATCATCATCCGTGCCGGTCTGGAAGTGGATTACATTGAAGGCTTTGAAAAAGAAACAACCGAATTCCTGAACCGCTTCGGAGGACGGATGGATGATGGCATTCTTTCCGTTCATTTTTTACAGCACAAGGGAAAATGGGAATGCCTCGACTTCAGCCCTGAGGTGTTCAAATCCATGATGGAGCATTATGGATCCGTCGATGCCATTTACGAACACTATTATGATACCGTGCTGAAATCGATCAGAGCGGATCTCGGCCCTCATAAGCCGAAGCGCATCGGCCATATGACCCTCGTAAAGAAATTTCAAAAGCTATACCCTGCCACTCATTCCTTTTCTGATAAGACCTCTTTGATATTGAAGGAGATGGCCTATCGACAACTCGAATTGGACTATAACGGGGCAGGCCTGGTGAAACCCTACTGCGGTGAATCCTATCCCCCTGCAGACATCCTTCAAAAAGCCCTATCCCTGGGAATCCAACCCGTCTACGGTTCCGACGCCCACTCCGCTGCCGGAATGGATCAGGGCAGGGGAGAGATGGAGATGTAAGGAAAAAGCTTTGGTTCCACAGGTTCATGGTGAGGGAACTGCTCCTTCTGAAACTAACGTTCTTTCAGGAATCAGCCTGGCTACCACACAATATCAAAGTAAAAGGAAATGACAGATCATCATTCTTGTCTTTCCTTTACGACTAAAACAGACTGTTGATGATGTTATAAAAGCACTCTTTATAAAAGTGTGTAAGTTTTTTCTTTTTCGATTCTAGGATTTATGCTTAGACAGCTGATTTCCCTGCAGGTGCTCGACTCCTGCGGAAATCAGCCACCACTCTCCTTTTATTAGCAAAAAACCACACTTGCAGACTAGTAAAAAGAACTCTCCCAATTCCTGGAGAGTTCCTTCTCATTTTTTAGATAATGAGCTCTGTCTTCATGACTTCCTTCGCTTCTGAAACAAGAAGTAAATCAATCCATTGATCAATATTTTTATAATATTGATCAATGAAATAATATTCCTGGGGGAACATCTGCCACACTTCCCTCAGCTGCTGGCTATTGAGGAAAGGCATTGTCAGCATGGACTTGAGCTGGATCACCAGGAAGTTCACCGGCTGCTTCTTCAGGGCATGATCCTTCATCCCCTGCTCAAATAATCTCTTCATAAAGTGCCGTTCTTTCATTAAATACGAGGAAATGATCTCTCGCACCACCTGTGAATCAATCGACACTTCTCTCCAGATGAACCTGGATAATTGATGATGTTCGCTTTGGAACTTTAAGATTTTGTACACGGCCCGCTTCAGGCATATATCCGCACCTACATAGTTTAAGGCTTCCACTTCTTCCTGGAGGAAGCGTAAATACTGTTCAAAGAAATGTGTGAAGCATGCTTCCAATAACCCCTGCTTCCCTTTAAAGTAATAGGAGATGGTAGCGGGGTTCACATTTGCCTTTTTGGCTATATCCCGGACAGAGGTCCCATCAAAACCATGATCATAAAACAAATATACCGCTGCTTGAAATATGGCTTCTTTCGTCGGAATGGAGCTATCTAGTTTTTTCATATTTCCCCCTCTTTCAAATATAATAGGCGAATGAAAAAAACAGTGACGAGGATTCTATATATAGAAATCTTTAAGGAAACAACCTTAATCATTGAAGGTTAAGATGAAATATGCTAAAAATGGTTCAATGGATGTTTCTAGTATAGTTTGATTACTAAAAGAATTCGTGTTTCCGTGTGTATTTCCTTTAAGTATTTCTCGACAGGATTTGTTATTCTAAAGGCTTGAAGCAACGAACGGACATGAAATAACGCACATTATGTAGAATCGGGGGAGATGTTGGTGTTTAAAGCAGAAAAATACCAAGGTACAAAGGAACAGGGCTTTGGTCTTGTCACGAAGCAGTTGAAAGCTCTATTGGAAGGTGAACCAAACCAAATAGCCAATCTCAGCAATGCTTCTGCCCTATTAAACCAATTTTTGGATCGGATTAACTGGGTAGGGTTCTATTTATATGAAGAAGAAAGCAACCAACTGGTGCTGGGGCCATTCCAGGGACTGCCTGCATGTGTAAGGATCCCGTTGGGAAAGGGCGTTTGCGGAACTTCGGCAAGTGAACAAAAAACACTGTTAGTCGATGATGTCCACCAATTCCCAGGCCATATCGCATGCGATGCCGCCTCTCAATCGGAAATCGTCATTCCCCTTGTGAAAGAAGGATTACTGATTGGTGTCCTCGACATTGACAGCCCTGAAAAAGCCAGATTCGACGAAGAGGATCAGAAATACCTGGAAATCTTCGCAGATGAGCTGGTCAAGCATCTGTAAAATGTGAATAAGACCCTCAGGACCCGGCAGTCGATAGTGCCGGGTTCTTTTTCATGAAAGGATTATTGGTGATTGTCATGGAAGATATAAGGTATCACCTGTGGAAATACACATAGCAGCTGACTTCCTTCAATTCCATCACTTATGGAGGTGACGAAATGTCAATAAAAGGACTTAATCATTTATTGTTTTCAGTTTCTGATTTACATCATTCCATCGAGTTCTACACAAACGTATTTGATGCTACATTATTGGTTAAAGGCAGAAGCACCGCTTACCTTGACTTGAATGGAATATGGCTTGCTCTCAATGAAGAGAAAGATATTCAGCGCAACGAAATAGCCCAGTCCTATACACATATTGCTTTTTCAATCGATGAAGATGACGTTGAAAAACAGTACGAAAAACTTAAACATCTGGATGTAAACATCTTAACGGGTCGTCCAAGAGACAAGAAAGATCAGAAGTCCATCTATTTCACGGACCCGGACGGGCATAAATTTGAGTTTCATACTGGTACATTACAAGACCGATTGGATTACTATAAACAGGAGAAAACACATATGGAGTTTTTTGATCCTCCCAAGTGACCTTCATTCAAGTATGCACGCTTCATAAATCAAGAAAACGACCAGACATCCGTCTGGTCGTTGACTTATTTACGTATCTTTGCGAACAGGTTCTCTTCCTAAAGAGCACTCTTTACAAACGCTTTATTCAAGGCTTGGGCTAAATCATCCCAAATGTCATCAGGTGCTTCCAATCCAACCGACAGTCTCAGGAGTGTGTCTCCGATTCCCATGCTTTTTCTTGATTCTTCAGGTACGACAGAATGAGTCATGGTTGCCGGATGCTGAATCAAGGTTTCTGCATCTCCCAGACTCACGGCAATCTTGATCATCTCAAGGTCGTCCATCAGCTGTTGGGCCTCTTCCTTCGATCCTTTTATCGTAAAGGAGATCATCCCTCCGGCCTTTTTCATTTGTTTCTTCATTACCTCATGTTGAGGATGATCGGAGTGGCCCGGGTAAATGACGGTTTCAACTGCTGGATGCTCAGCCAGTAGGACCGCAATCTTTTCAGCGCTATCACAGTGACGATCCATCCGGACGGCCAGTGTTTTTAACCCCCGCAGTAATAGCCATGCATCAAATGGAGAAATGATTCCCCCGATATCCTTTTGAGTGGTCATCCGAATCTCTGCTATCTTTTCCCTAGATCCCACGATGAGTCCTGCTACGACATCTCCATGACCTCCGATATACTTTGTCGCACTGTGGATGACAATATCGCACCCCAGTTCCAACGGACGTTGTAAATAAGGAGAACAGAATGTGTTATCCACCACGACAGGGATCCCTTTTTCCCTGGCAACCTTGACGACAAGCTCAAGATCGATCAGCTGCATCGTCGGATTGATCGGTGTTTCTACGTAGATACAGCTCGTTTGATCTGTGATTTTATTCCGGATCTCGTCTTCTGTACTCATGGAAGAAAAGTCATGTTGGATGGAGAATTTCTCTTGAAGTAATTGAAGTAAACCGAACGTACAGCCGTACACCCCCTGTGAGCAGAGAATGTGATCACCCGATTTGACCAGGGAGAATAGTACCGCCGAGACAGCCGCCATCCCTGAACCAAAGGCCAGTGCCGCTTCCCCTCCCTCCAGCGATGCCATTCTGTCCTCAAGGATCGATACCGTCGGGTTTCCAAGTCTTGAATATATATATCCTTCTTCTTCACCGGCAAAGCGATTCTCCCCTTGTTTCGCATTTGCAAAGGTATAAGTGGAAGTTTGATATAAAGGTGGCGCTAAACTATCAAAGTGCTGTGATGATGTATACCCCTCATGAATCACCCTTGTTTCAAAACGCTTCTCTTCTTTCATAAAGTATTCCTCCCAGTAATCCCTTTAAGTCTAAGTAACTACTATTCTAGAATATGATAACACTGCCAAAAAAGAAAGCGGTTACACTAAAGTGATAAAGGAAAACATCCATCTGTGTAAAGATAAACCCGGGAGAGCACTAGGACCTCTTCCCGGGTTTCATCATTCCAGGATGACACCGTCACAATCTTTCACAACCTGGTTCTTTCCGTTATTTTTGGCATAATAGAGGGCTTCATCTGCTTTTTTCACCAGTTCCTTCACAGACTTAGGGCACTGTTCGTCCCCTGTCCTCCATGTGGATACACCGCATGAAAGAGTCACGGATGGATCTGTTTTGAGGGGGATCTCCGCAATCATGCGTTGGGCAAACTTCCCGCCATCCTCATGGTCGAGGAAAGGCAGGTAGACGGCTAATTCTTCTCCTCCCCATCTTGCGACAAACCCATGATGACCCACGATTTCTTTAATCAGATTCGACACGTTGATAATGACCTCATCACCGATCTGATGGCCATAATTATCATTCACCTGTTTAAAATCATCTATGTCGATTAACAATAAGGTGCCCTCTGAATCTCTTTTCATGGCTGCATTCATTTTATCATCGAGGTAATTTCGGGCAAACAGTTTGGTCATATGATCGGTGATGACCATATGCTCGAGTTTTTCACGAAGGATGGCATTGGTAATCGCAAGGGTGGAATGATGGATGAACGATTGAAGCAGCTTGTACATATCAAATGAAAATTTGTACGGATCTTCATGGAGCACCACGCAAAAACCCAACAGGGCATCATCCTGCATCATGGGCACCGCCATGACGGAAGGATAGTCGACCTTTTCATTGAATCGTTCACTCACATCTCCTAAAAAGATGGCATCCCGTTCCTTCTCCAATCTCCCTTTTACATAAGAGATATACTTTTCACCCTTTTTATGAAAGAACACAGAAGAGCTTTCTTCCAACATTCGATAGTCTCCATTGTGATGGAGCACGAAACCGATCGCTGATGCCTGAAACGACCGTTCGATCTGTTTCTTCAATAACATGACCGTATCCGTCAATCTCAGATTCAGGTTCAATTGATGGGACGTTTCATTGATGAGCTGCAAATCGGTGATGAGCCTCTTGGACTGCTCATAAAGTTTGGCATTCTCAAGGGCACTCCCTGCCGTATAGGCAAGTAAACGAATGAATTCGATCTTTTGATCCGTAAATGTTGCATGTGACTTCGACTTCACTTCAAGTACGCCATAAATCCCTTGTTTCCCTTTCAAAGGGGCAAACAGGACATTCTTCCTGCTGACTTCGATGCTTCCACTCACAAATGACTGCATGGCATGCTCTGTGGCAAGGTCAAAGTCAAAGTTCTTGATGGGAAGTTCACCAAACTCATACCGGTCATTAGACAATAACAGGTGAAATTCATCAATGGGAAACACTTGTTTCAACGTTTCAATGATCTGCACGAGAAGCGTGTAGACATCTCTTGTTGAATGAAAGATTTCCGTTACTTTGAATAATTCCCTGTAACGCCTTTCATCTTCAAGGACAGTCTGAATCCAGCCCGTATGCTGCAGAAACTGATTGCTCGCTTCCCAAAACGCATGGATTTGACGGTCATCCGACTTTATATCACCATCATTCATTTTTAATAAAAGAATGGCTGAAGGACTGCCATCTCTATTCGTAAAATGAAAACGAACGGCCATTTGATCCTCTTGCTCGACCATAACGGGGGCAAGAATGTACTCTCCCTTCGTTTCTGCCAAAACAAGGGGTGCATCCGGATTATGCCTTGGATGGTGCAGGATATAGGTTGACCCGCTGTAGAAATACAGAAATGCCTGTTCAATATCAAGACTCTCTTTAATAATGGCCAGCCACTTTTGCAGATGTTCCGACTGCCCATCCCCCGCCAGCTTCTCTTCATAGATTAAATCAAACAGCTTTGACTTGTATTCATTCAAAGAATTATAAACAACGTACATTTTTCTCACCCACACCTAAAAGGTTTGTGAAACGTTTATCATCTACCCTGGGCCAGCAACATATCTTCAGGCAATACCACAAGCCATAAGGACCGGTCTTCCGATAAGGAATGAACTTCAGCCGGCACCCCTTCCCCATCTGATACTTTCACACGGATCGGATCTTTCCTCTCCCGCAGGGATATGTCCAGTAACTGATCGTGCTCATCATATTCAAATGACTGCTGACTGGAAATCATGGAAGAAGGGGACTTTTTCCTCTCCTCTAACACGTCTAAGGACGGTGAAAATAATATCCACTGACCCTGATCCACCTGAGCCCAGATTCCACTTTTGTCTTTTGTAACGCCCAGTTCTTTCACTGACTTCTTTAACGACACGCTATGTAATACCTTAAAGTAGTATTGATTTCTTTTATCTATTTCATAAATGACAAGGACAGGCTGGTCTTGAACCATCTTTGCTACTGCAATGACGGGATTGCGATCTTCCCCCCCTGCAGATAAGACCTCGGCATGAACCGATCTTTCAGGCACTGTCACCTGGCTGGAAGAATAAAATAACCCTCCTAAAACTATAAGAACACAAAGGCCGATCAGCCCCATTCGAAGGGTCTTTTCTCTAGTTGATTCTATCAACGACATTCACCTATTTAACAAATTTGTCATTATTTATTATACCATATAGAATGACTTTAGGACTATATTGTTTAGAGAACATCCTCCCGGGTAATCTACTAAATCCTCTCACCTAAAAAAACTCCCTTGACTTCTATTCTCCCACATCATATAATATTCTTTGTGTAAAATAATGCAGCTTCAGTGAAGTCCTTTATGACCGTATTTTGTTCCTCTATCCGTGAGGTGTATCTTGTAACCCTCTGCTGCTAGGGCGAAGGTACATGAAAACAAAATGCACATAATTGTTTATTCACAGGTGTTTTTATTTTACAACAAAATAAAAACAATAAAGGAGGAGTCTTTCATGGCTCGATATACTGGCCCAAGCTGGAAATTATCTCGTCGTCTTGGAATCTCTCTAAGCGGTACGGGTAAAGAATTAGAAAAGCGTCCTTACGCTCCTGGACAACATGGTCCTAACCAACGTAAAAAAATCTCTGAGTACGGTTTACAACTTCAAGAGAAGCAAAAACTTCGTCACATGTACGGAGTAACTGAGCGTCAATTCCGTAACCTATTTGACCAAGCTGGCAAATTACAAGGTAAACACGGTGAAAACTTCATGGCGCTACTTGAGTGCCGCCTGGATAACGTTGTTTATCGTTTAGGTCTTGCTCGTACTCGTCGTCAAGCACGTCAACTTGTTAACCACGGTCACGTAACAGTGAACGGATCTCGCGTAGACATCCCTTCATTCCGCGTACTTCCTGGTCAAACAATCTCAGTTCGTGAAAAATCACGTAACCTTGACATCATCAAAGAAGCGATGGAAGTGAACAGCTTTGTTCCTGAATTCCTAACTTTCGATGCTGACAAATTAGAAGGTACATTCACACGCGTTCCTGAGCGTTCTGAATTACCAGCTGAAATCAATGAAGCTCTTATCGTTGAGTTCTACTCTCGTTAATCTTTGTGAAAATGACACTGTCCATTCTATGGGCAGTGTTTTTTTTGACTTCTTTAGTAAAATAAGTCATGATCTGAAGGAATTGACGTTTGTTTTCAATATGTGCTGTCATTCTCTTATGAAGTTGTTTTTAAATTTTGAAATATATTTTCAGAATGGAATGTTTATTTTCAATTTTAGAGATATCTTTTCAAAAACAGCACTCTTGTTTTCAATTTTAGAGATTTATTTTCAAAAACGGACCCGTTATTTTCAATTTTCAAAATATCTTTTCAAAAACCGTTCTCTCATTTCCAATCCACAAAACACCTTTGCAATTCCCCTTCCCACATACAAAAAAAGCACGGTACCCGCTCCCATTAAGAGAAACGGATACCGCACTGACCTGCTAATCAAATTATACGTACTGAATTCTAAAATATTTCTTCTTTCCACGGCGAATGATCGTGAATTGTCCTTCTATCATATCTTTCTCATCGATTACATGCTGAAGGTCTGTTACACGTTCACCATTGATGTAAATCGCTCCATTCCCTACATCTTCACGGGCTTGTCGTTTAGACGGTGAGATTTTCGCATTGACGATCAGGTCGATCAATCCGATGGCATCCCCTTTAGGCTGTTCGAATGAAGGGACATCTTTAAATCCTTCCAGAATTTCAGAAGCGGATAAAGATTGGATGTCACCGCTGAATAAAGCCTGTGTGATGCGGACAGCCTGGTCGAGTGCTTCTTCCCCATGGATCAGCTTTGTCATTTCTTCCGCCAGTGCCTTTTGCGCCTTACGCAGATGCGGCTCGCTTTGAACGGACTCTGCCAGGGCATCGATCTCTTCGTGGGAAAGGAATGTAAAGTATTTCAGGTATTTCACTACATCCGCATCCGCTGCGTTGATCCAGAACTGGTAGAACTCATATGGAGATGTCTTCTTCGGATCTAACCAAACCGCTCCACTTTCCGTCTTACCGAATTTACTTCCATCGGCTTTTGTCACAAGTGGGATCGTGAATCCAAACGCCTTCGTTTCTTCTTCATGGGTACGTCTGATCAGTTCAAGGCCGGTGGTGATATTCCCCCACTGATCGCTGCCCCCGATTTGAAGCTTACAATTGTAGTTGTCATAGAGGTGATTGAAGTCCAGTGCCTGCAGGATCGTGTACGTGAATTCAGTGAATGAAATCCCTGATTCCAGGCGTGACGAGATGGTATCCTTCGCCAGCATGTAATTGACACCCACATGCTTACCGTAATCTCGAAGGAACGTCACAACATCCATCGCCCCGATCCAGTCATAGTTATTTACCATCACGGCACCGTTTTCCCCATCGAAATCAAAGATGCTTTCCAACTGCCCTTTAATGCTCGCTACATTCCCCTGAATCGCTTCAATCGTCTGCAGTTTCCGCTCTTCATTTTTTCCGCTCGGGTCACCGATCAATCCGGTTGCCCCTCCTACCAATACAAGAGGACGATGCCCCTGGTTCTGGAAGCGGCGCAATGTTAAAAATGGTAAAAGATGCCCGATGTGCATACTGTCCGCCGTCGGGTCAATTCCGCAGTAAATGGAGATGCTTTCTTTATCCAACAAGGCCTTAAGCCCCTCAGCGTCCGTCTGTTGGTAAGTAATTCCACGCCATTCCAAATCCTTTAGTAAATCCATGTTTCTTCCTCCTTATTGTGTAACACGCTCTGGGCGATAAAAAGGCAACAAAAAAGTCCCTGCATCTATGCAGGGACGCTGTCGCGCGGTACCACCCAATTTAAGGAATTCATCCTTCACTCAATCAAGATAACGGCTTTAACCGTTTGCTGCTACTCAAGGTTCACAGCAAAAGCTCCAGGATGTAATTCATCCGCCATTTGTGTCAGTTTACAGCAACCACTGACTCTCTTTATAACAGGGAAGGCAGACTACTTGTTCCTCTCATTGCGATCACACATTCATTTTTTAAGTAAATATCCAGCGGTTAGCCGGACCAACATTCATTTAGCTATATATGGTTTTTATCATACTCTAAAAAAATAGTCAACTAAACTCCCCATAAAAGTCTATTTTATTTGACTTTTTACGACAGGCTTTCTGGAAATATGCTATAATGGGAATGTTCTGGGGGGAATGAATAGATGAAGGAAAAATGGAAAACATTACTCGAAAAATTAGACCCTGCTATCAGGTTTTTATCAAATACTGGATTACACAAACGGGCACGAATTACATACGGGGTATTCTGGAACCTGTCATTGCTCCTGGCAGTGATATTTGTACTGGGATTTGTTTTTGCAGGTGGAGTGGGAGCGGGTTATTTCGCTTCTCTCGTCAAGGAAGAACCGATCCGTCCTTATGACCAGATGAAAAAGGACATATACAACTACGAGGAAACCTCACAGCTTTACTTCGCCGATAACGTTTATCTCGGTAAACTCCGGACAGACCTGGAACGCGAGGAAGTAGAGCTTAAAGATGTATCAGAAGATCTTCGGAATGCCGTCATTGCCACGGAAGATGAATACTTCAAAGAGCATAACGGTGTTGTACCGAAAGCGATCATGCGGGCCGTACTTCAGGAATTCACCAATTCCTCCACACAATCAGGTGGTAGTACACTCACACAACAGCTGATCAAGAACCAGATTCTGACGAATGAAGTGTCATTCGAACGAAAAGCGAAGGAAATCCTTCTTGCCCTTCGTTTGGAACGTTTCTTTGAAAAAGATGAAATACTGGAAGCTTATCTGAATGTGGCGACTCTTGGCCGTAATTCATCCGGCCGGAATATCGCCGGGGTTCAATCCGCTGCCAAAGGGATTTTCGGGGTGGACGCCAAGGACTTGACATTGCCTCAATCCGCATTCATCGCAGGACTTCCACAAGCCCCATTTTCTTACACTCCATTTATGAACAATGGGGAATTGAAAGAGAATCTGGAGCCCGGCATGAGCCGGAAAAACACGGTACTCTACAGGATGCACCGTGAAGGATATATTACGGATAAAGAATACGAAGATGCCGTCGCATATGACTTGACGAAAGACTTTGTCAAGCCGACACCATCACCCAACGAACAATACCCATGGCTGACTGCTGAACTCGAAAGAAGAGCAGTGGACATCATGACAAATGTCCTGGCTGAAAAAGATGGCTATTCGAAAGAAGATCTTGAAAACAATGATGAGCTGGAAGAGAAATACCGAACACTCGCGGACCGGAATGTCCGTCAAAGCGGATATGACATCCACTCAACCATAAATAAAAAGATCTATGATCAAATGCAAAAGACGAAAGATGCCTACGAAATGTATGGACCAAATAAATATGAAACGGTGACGGATCCGGAAACTGGTGAAGAAGTCGAAGTACAGAAGCCGGTTCAAGTAGGTGCCATGATGATCGAGAACAAAACAGGCCGCATCATCAGCTTCATCGGGGGCCGTGATTTCAAACTGGAACAGATCAACCATGCCACACAGGCACTAAGGTCAAACGGATCCACCATGAAGCCCCTGCTTGCGTATGCACCGGCACTGGAATACGGGTACATTTCTCCGGGATCCCCACTTCCTGATGTCGGCGTAAATATCAATGGCTGGCAGCCTGAGAACTATTCGCTGAATGAGCGGGGACTTTTCCCTGCACGTTATGCACTGGCAGAATCCTTGAACCTCCCTGTTGTACGGACATATGCGAATATCTATAACCGTAATCCCTTTAAAGAGTTCCTCCTTAAAATGGGCTTTACGACTCTAAACAGCCGATATGACAATAACCTGTCTCTCGCACTCGGTGCAACTACAAGCGGGGTTACCGTCGAAGAGAATGTGAATGCCTATACGACATTCGCCAATGGCGGAAAATTCATCGATGCCTACATGATCGATAAAATCGTCGATCAGGATGGAAAGATCGTGTATGAGCATAAAGTAGATCCGGTGGATGTATTCAGTCCACAAACGGCATACCTTGCCATCGATATGATGAGGGACACGCTTGACCATTCCCTTGGTACAGGGCGCTATGCCAAGACTTACCTGAACTTCGGTTCCGACTGGGCCGGGAAATCCGGGACGAGTCAGGACTATAAGGATCACTGGTTTGTCGCTTCTAATCCGAGCATCACCTTCGGGACCTGGTTCGGATATGACACACCTTCATCCTTAAACACTCCTGGATCGAGAGCACAGTATGGACATTATGGATTGCGAAATATACGCTTATGGTCCTACCTGTTAAATGATACAAGAGAATTCGCTCCTGAATTGATCGATCCCGATGCACGGTTCCAGCAGCCGGCAGGAATCGTAAGAAGATCCTTCTGCTCGATCTCAGGCTTACTTCCTTCAGAGGCTTGCAGTCAAGCAGGCTTGGTAAAAAGCGATTTATTCAACGCTAAATATGTTCCGACCAAAACCGATGACAGCCTGCTCATGAGCCGCTATGTCATGGTAAACGGGAAAAAATATTTAGCATTGCCGAATACACCGGAAGAATTTTCAGAACCGGGAGTGATCTTAAATCCCGACTTTGTGAAAAATGTTTTTGGTTCCGTCCCAGGAAATCCAGCTAAACTCATTCCGGAAGATGATAAACGATTTAAAAATGTGCTCATCGCAGAGAATAAAATTGCAGATGATGGTGCGGCTCCTGGAACCGTTAAAGCGAGTGCGAAAGGAAACACCATCACGTGGACACCGTCCGCAAGCGGTGATGTAGTCGGATACCGTGTCTACTCTAAATCCGGCAGTAAGGTCGGCAGTGTCAAATCCGGTGCAAACTATTCAGTTTCCGTCGGAAATGGCGAATACTATGTAGTTGCGGTTGATGTAGCCGGAAAACAATCCGCACATTCGAACACTGTACAAATCGGTAAGCCGGAACCAGAGCCAAAGCCTGAAAAACCGGAACCAAAACCACCTGGGGATAAACCGGTGGATCCTCCACCTGAACCGGATAAGCCTGAACCGCCGCCACCAGATGATGACGGCGGTGGCGACGGTGGTGGTGACGGAGGCGGTGACGGAGGCACAGAACCACCTGCCGATCCTGAACCACCTTCTGAACAAAACTAGATTATGACCAGATAGACGGGCAAAAAGGGGTGACCTTTTTGCCCGACTTTTTGTTGAGGAACAACAAAGAAGCCCCACTCACTATGAGTGGGGCTTCTTTCGTCTATTAATCTTCCATTGTACTTAAATCACCTGTAGGAAGATCCAGCTCCCAGGCTTTCAACACACGTCTCATGATTTTACCACTCCGTGTTTTTGGAAGCTTGTCTCGGAATTCGATTTCCCTTGGTGCTGCATGGGCAGCCAGGCCTTTTTTCACGAATTGACGAATTTCTTCTTTTAGCTCGTCTGTCACTTCATATCCGTCGCGGAGGGCGATGAATGCCTTGATGATTTCTCCCCGTACCGGATCAGGCTTACCGATGACACCTGCTTCAGCCACAGCCGGATGTTCCACAAGCTTGCTTTCCACCTCGAATGGTCCGACACGCTCTCCTGACGTCATGATGACATCATCGATCCGGCCCTGGAACCAGAAATATCCGTCTTCGTCCATATACGCTGAATCCCCCGATACATACCAATCACCTGGCATAAAGTAAGATTCATATTTCTGTGGGTTATTCCAGATCTGATTCATCATGGACGGCCAGCCCTTTTTGATGGCCAGGTTCCCCATTCGATAAGGAGGCACTTCATTCCCCTGATCATCTACAATCGCGGCCTTTACACCAGGGAACGGTTTCCCCATTGAGCCTGGTTTAATTTCCATGCATGGATAGTTACAGATCAATTGTCCCCCTGTTTCAGTCATCCACCATGTATCATGGATGCGCATATTGAATACTTTCATCCCCCAGCGGACAACTTCCGGGTTCAAAGGCTCCCCTACACTGAGGATATGGCGGAGGGAGCTTAAGTCGAATTGTTTTACCACTTCATCCCCTGCCCCCATGAGCATCCTGAAGGCGGTTGGTGCACTGTACCAGACCGATACTCCATAATCTTCAATGGTTTTGTACCAATTCTCCGGCTTGAAGCGTCCCCCTACAATGACATTGGAAGCACCCGTCAGCCACGGACCGAAGATTCCATACGAAGTCCCTGTAACCCAGCCTGGATCCGCTGTGCACCAATACACATCTTCTTCCTGAAGATCAAGGACCCACTTGGAGGTCTGATAGTGCTGCATCATGGCGTTATGGACATGCAGGACCCCTTTAGGCTTTCCAGTGGAACCTGATGTATAATGAAGGATCAATCCGTCCTGACGGTCTACCCATTCCACTGCAAGCTTATCGCTCGCTTCTGTAAATTTCGTAAGGAAATCGATGTGGACATCGTCTTCCTCAATCTCCTCTCCCACTAAGAAAACATGCTTCAAGTTTGGAAGTTCGCTCACGGGAACCCTCTTCAACAGCTCAGGAGTCGTGATCAATACTTTCGCTTCGCTGTCCTCCAGGCGGTCACGGACGGCTCCCTCCATGAATGCCTCAAAAAGAGGACCGACGATGGCTCCTAACTTCACCGCTCCCAGTAGGGAAAAATACAATTCTGGTGATCTTGGCATAAAGATAAAGACACGGTCACCTTTTTCCACGTCACCAAAACGCTTCAATACATTACCTGCTTTGTTCGACATCTTCTTCATATCAGAATACGTATATTTTTCATCACGTTCTGCATCTCGGTAATAAAGAGCGACTTTGTTTTTCCTGAAAGATTCTGCGTGCCGGTCGATGGCTTCATGTGCCAGATTGACACGCCCCGTCTCCGCCCATGAAAATTCCTTTTCAACCTCTTTCCAATCAAATGATTCGTAGGTTTTTTCATAGTTCTCAAGATTATAGTTTCCCTTCGTTACTGGTAACGCTTCCACTTTCATATACAGCATCCCCCTTATGTAAGAAATTACAATCTTATTATAGTATACATTTTATATTTTCTCAATTTTTTAAAAAATCTGCCATACCGGTTGAATACGTTTCTTATTGAACAAGTTCGGCTGAAACCCCCTGCTGTGTCTAGGTATAGCGGAATAGTATATTCGTAGAAAGGTCTGAAAATTTTGTGAAAGCGCTCTACATTTGCTCATTTCATGTATAATGAATGAGAGGAATATCTTTAGGTGGTGTGCAGATGAAATTGAAAAAAACGTATAACGCAACTGAATTAAAGACAGTGAAAGGGAACATTGTCATCGAAGGACCTGTTTCCCCCGAGGAATTGTCCCGGCTTGATTTCCATGAAGATTTAGTCGCTTTCAGACCTCCTGCTCAGCAGCATAAAGCCCTTGTTGAGATTGCCAGTTTACCAGAAGGACGAATTCTGATTGCAAGAGACAATCATACGATCGTCGGATATGTTACATATTTATATCCTGATCCCCTTGAACGTTGGTCCCAGGGGAAGATGAAGAATCTTATCGAGCTTGGGGCAATCGAAGTCATTCCTAAGTTCCGTGGGGCTTCAGTGGGAAAAAACCTTTTAAGAGTATCCATGATGGATGATTATATGGAAGATTTCATTGTCATTACGACTGAATATTATTGGCATTGGGACCTGAAAGGAACCGGCTTGAACGTGTGGGAATATCGTAAAGTGATGGAAAAGATGATGAATGCCGGCGGCTTGGAATATTACGCAACCGATGACCCTGAAATCAGCTCTCACCCTGCCAACTGCCTTATGGCGAGAATCGGCAAGAGAGTGGATGCTGAATCCATCCAGCGGTTTGACCAATTGAGATTTATGAATCGTTTCATGTATTGATATAGACAAGTTTTCTAAAGGGGTGGAGAACGTGATTGTAGAAGAAATCATGAAAACAAAGGTCGAAACATTGAAAGCAGACGATACGATAGAAACGGCCATTACATTAATGCGGGAAAAGAAGATCAAGCATATCCCGATCACGAATGAAGGGATGGAAGTGATCGGAATCATAAGTGACCGTGATGTAAAGGATGGTACCCCATCGATTTTACATGATGAGTCCTCTGCCAGGGTGTTGCAGAATCCCATTGAGCTGATTATGAAAAAGGATGTGATCACGGGTCATCCACTGGATTTTGTCGAAGAGGTTGCAGCCCTTTTCTATGAACACCGGATCAGCTGCCTTCCGATCTTAAAGGAAAAAAAACTCGTCGGGATCATCACAGAAACAGACCTCCTGTACACTCTCATTCAATTAACCGGAGCCCACCAGCCCGGTTCTCAGATTGAAGTGAAAGTCCCGCATAAAGCCGGCATCCTCTATGAGGTTGCCGGTATCATCAGAAGGAACAACTCCAATATTCAAAGTGTTCTCGTTTATCCGGATAAGAAGGACGAGCAATACAAAATCCTTGTATTCCGCGTAAGAACCATGAATCCCATGAACGTGATCGCTGATCTTAAGAAAGAAGGATATGACGTGTTATGGCCAAACATGCCAGGAATTTCATCATGATGAAGGATGCAGTATTCATTTATTCTGACGAGCTCCTCGGGTATCGGTTCTCCGATGAGCATCCTTTCAATCAAACCCGGTTGACCCTGACGATGGATTTACTCCAGGAGACGAAAGCTCTTCATGGGGATGAAATTGTCCCTCCGCGGATGGCTACCGACGAAGAGTTATTCCTGAATCATGATCCCAACTATGTAAACGCTGTCAAGAGGGCAAGTGTCTGCCAACTCCCTCAGGATCAGGCAGAAGGATTCGGAATCGGTACAGAGGATACTCCGATGTTTAAAGGCATGCATGAAGCAAGCGCTTATTTAGTTGGCGGTACGTTGACGGCTGTTGACTACGTCATGACGGGAAAGGCGAAGCACGCCCTCCATCTTGGGGGTGGATTGCATCATGGCTTCAAAGGGAAAGCATCAGGCTTCTGTATCTATAACGACAGCTCCGTTGCGATTCGCTATCTTCAGGAGAAATATGGAGCGAGGGTCTTATATGTCGATACGGATGCCCATCATGGGGACGGGGTGCAGTGGTCGTTCTATGATGACCCGACCGTCTGCACCCTATCCATCCATGAGACGGGACGCTATCTCTTCCCCGGTACGGGTAATATCAATGAACGTGGACATGGGAAAGGCTATGGGTATTCATTCAATATTCCACTGGATGCCTTTACTGAAGATGAGTCCTGGCTTGAAGCTTATGAAACGTCCTTCCGTGAAGTGATCGAGTTCTTCAAGCCCGATGTCATCTTAACTCAAAACGGGGCAGATGCCCATTACTATGACCCCCTTACCCACCTTTCAGGTACGATGAATATTTACCGGGAAATCCCCCGTATCGCCCACGAC
This sequence comes from Bacillus sp. RO3, assembly GCF_012911895.1. GTDB lineage: Bacteria > Bacillota > Bacilli > Bacillales > Bacillaceae_B > Rossellomorea. The sequence goes on along the minus strand of NZ_JAAXCV010000017.1, from coordinate 4,262 downwards.
CTTGCCCATGAATACTGCGGAGGAAAATGGATTGCCGTTGGAGGCGGGGGTTACGACATTTGGAGGGTGGTCCCACGTGCCTGGGCGCTGATTTGGATGCAAATGACCAATCGAATGGACCTTGCCTCTTCCTTCCCGATAAAATGGACGGAGCGCTGGGAAAATAAAGCCGGAATGCCCCTGCCGACGGAATGGTGGGATAAACCGGACATGTACAAACCCATCCCAAGAAAACCCGAAATCACAGAGAAGAATAAACAAACCGTAGACAAAGCCCTCTACTCCATCCGGCAGCAACTGAAACAAAAACCTGGCAGTTAACAAGAAAAGCGCAGGCGGCTTGTTCAGGCACGACATGCATAAGACAAGAACCCCGGAAAGGCGCCTTTTGCCTTTTTGGGGTTCTTGTTATATGACCTCGAGCCTCTAGCCGCCGGAGCTGGACAATTGAAGAGATGGCCCGATCATCCGATAGCCATTTTCATACAAATAGATACAAAATTAAGGTTGGAACAAAATGGTTAAAGTCAAAACAAAACCCGAACTATAATACCTCCAAGAAGGTGTAATAGTCCGGGTTTTGAATTCAAGTCATGCAGATTTATATTAGGTCATTCCAGTGGTTTACCAACATTTAGATTAGTTCGTATCGATGCGATGTTTTTTTATTGGTCCAGCATCCTTCACTGTTCTTCAAATGCTGGATCCATAATGATCACTTCAACGCGTCTGTTCTTTTGAAGATTTTCTTGAGTGTCATTCGGTACAACCGGTCGTGTGTCCCCGTATCCCACGGCAATGAAGCGCTTCGGATCAAGGTCTTCCGATCGAACCAGATATCTGATCACACTGCTTGCCCGTGCTGAGGAAAGCTCCCAGTTCGAAGGAAACCGATACGTATCAATCGGACGATTGTCCGTATGTCCTTCCACCTTCACGAAGTTCGGGATCCTCGAGAGAAGATCCCCTACTTTATTCAAGAACGGATAGGCCTCCTCCAGGACGGTGGCTTCACCCGAGTCAAATAATGCCTGCTCCTCCAGAACCAGTACGACTCCACGCTCGGTCCTTGTCGCCACCACAACTTCACTTAGTTTATTTTCGTCTAAGTATTTTTGAATATCCGATAACAGCTGATTCAGGTCTTCATCGGAATCATCGCTGGCATCGGACTGTGTGTCCTCCTTCTCCATTTCAGGCTCCCCGGAAGGGTTCTCGAATGGGATAACAGAAGGATAAAATTCAAGGATTTGGCGCTGCTGAAACGAATCAGCGATCGCCTTGAACTTCACGATATCGATTTGAGACATGGAGAATAATAGGATAAAGAATACTAGAATAAGGGTGATGAGATCAGAAAAAGTGACCATCCATTTCGGTGCACCCGAAGACTCAGGTGTCGGTCTTCTCCTACGCTTCATCGAAGGATGCCTCCTCCTGCTTCCTGCTTGTGTACATCTCCAGCTCCTCGTTGGATAAGAAGACCCGTAGTTTTTCTTCCAGGATTTTAGGATTTTGGCCGGATTGCACCCCGACGACACCTTCGATCACGATTTGTTTCATGAACACTTCTTTTTCCGTTTTCATGGCTAATTTAGATGCCATAGGCAGGAAAACAAGATTGGCAAGAAGCGATCCATATAAAGTCGTCAATAGGGCAATGGCCATATTGGGTCCTAATGTTGAAGGATCATTCAGATTCTTTAACATGAGCACTAAACCGATCAAGGTACCGATCATTCCCCACGCCGGTGCATACTCCCCTGCTTTGTCGAGCAGACTTTTATTTTTACGGTGCCGTTCTTCCAAAGCGATGATTTCGGCATTCATGATATCCACGATCACGTCCTGTTCGATACCATCTACCGCTAAAAGGACTCCTTTTTGGATAAAGGGGTCCTCCACTTCCTCAAGCTCCGCCTCCAATGCAAGGAGGCCTTCCCGCCTGGCTTTTTCTGACAGATTCACGAACGTGCCAATGAGGCCTTGAAGATCATACTCCTCATCACGAAAAGACTCTCTCATCACTTTTCCTAATTGCTTCAATTCCTTAATGGAGAAGCTGACCAGCATGGCCCCAATCAAACCGCCTATTACCACAAACATGGACGGCACATCCACAAAGGAACCGAAGCCTGAAATACCGGCATTCGTGATAATGGCGAACGCCACAAATAGAAATCCCACTACAACCCCGATTGGTGTAAGAACATCAAGCTTTTTCATTTTGACTCTCCCTACAAAAATAAGTTCTGTTTGTCTTTCTCTTTATATCGACAAACTTCTTATTTTGTTGAGTTCCGGTGTTCAAGTCGGTGAGGCAGGACAACGGTGGATTCTGCCACTGTTTCTTTGTTCATGTATTTCGTCAGTAATCTCATGGCTACAGCCCCGATATCATACAGTGGCTGTACAACAGACGTTAACTGCGGTCTAACCATGAGGGCAAGTCTTGTATTATCAAAGCTGATGATTTCCACTTCATCAGGAATGGATACGTTTTGATCCTGGGCACCGTGAACAACCCCAAGAGCCGTTTCATCATTTCCAACGAACACAGCTGTAGGCCTGTCCTTAAGCTCTGCGAACTTCTGCCACGCCTCAAGTCCTGAATCATACGTGTAATCTCCCTCGACAACGAGATCGTCACTATATTCCACTCCCGCTTTTGCAAGTGCCTCACGATACCCTTCTAATTTGAACTTCATATTGATTGTATCGTGGAATGGCCCGCTTACAAATCCGATGCGCTTGTGGCCTTTTTCCAATAAATCCGTGACAGCATCATAGGAAGCCGCTTTGTAGTCGATATTAACTGAAGGAACCTTATTCGTTTCTTCCACTGCACCGGCTAATACGATCGGTACCGGGGAACGTTCGAATTCCTGAACATGCTCCTCTGAAATATGGCCGCCCAGGAATAGAATCCCGTCCACTTGCTTCCCAAGCATCGTATTCAGAAGATGCAATTCCTTTTCTGCATTTTGATCGGAGTTACTCAGGATGATATTGTATTTATACATGGTGGCGATATCTTCAATCCCCCGCGCCAGTTCAGCGTAGAAAATGTTTGAGATATCCGGGATGATGACACCCACCGTTGTGGTTTTCTTACTTGCAAGTCCCCTCGCTACGGCATTCGGACGATACCCTAGACGATCGATGACCTCTAATACTTTCTTTCGTGTTGCCGGCTTTACATTCGGGTTTCCATTGACGACACGTGATACGGTTGCCATGGATACATTCGCTTCTCTTGCTACATCATATATTGTAACGTTCATAGCTATCTCTCCTTTACTTCTGCTCATTTATCTTATTTTACACTAAATAAACCTAAAGAAAAAAGCGATTACAATAGTTTGTTAAAAAATGCACATATTTATATTCAACTTAGTGTTTTCAATGTCTATAGGTTATTTATCTGCAATTACCTAGATAATCATACGACAGTCTCCATATTCCTGCAATGACTGAGCCTTAACTTTGTGAAAAGTTCGGGATAGCATGGAAAACCTGAGGATGGCGGGGAGGTGATTGGGGGGGTGTAGATTGAGTGGGGTTCGCTGATAAAATGTGGTGATCGCTGATAAAGCCTGCAGTTCGCTGATAAAACCGGGAGTTCGCTGATAAAACCGGGAGTTCGCTGATAAAACCCTGAGTTCGCTGATAAAACCCTGAGTTCGCTGATAAACCCTGAGTTCGCTGATAAATCCCTGAGTTCGCTGATAAATCCCTGAGTTCGCTGATAAAACCGGGAGTTCGCTGATAAAACCCTGAGTTCGCTGATAAATCCCTGAGTTCGCTGATAAAACCCTGCAGTTCGATGATAAATCCCTGAGTTCGATGATAAAATCTAGATTTCGCTGATAAAACCGGGAGTTCGCTGATAAAACCTGGAGTTCGCTGATAAATCCCTGAGTTCGCTGATAAATCCCTGAGTTCGCTGATAAAACCCTGAGTTCGCTGATAAAACCCTGCAGTTCGCTGATAAAACCCCCAGTTCGCTGATAAAACCCCCAGTTCGCTGATAAATCGCAGCTTCACCGTTAAAACAACCACTCACCGACAAAACCGGGACTCTGCACTAAACCGAATGTCGCTGGTAAGAAAAAATATCCCCCACCTATCCTCTCAATCGAGTAGGAGGGGGTGACTAACCCCCGACCTCTCACACCACCGTACGTACGGACCCGTATACGGCGGTTTCTTTAAGATTGACGTATGGTTGAATACCTTTCATACAAGCTTAGGAGCCCTAA
>NZ_JAAXCV010000016.1 GCF_012911895.1 Bacillus sp. RO3 | reverse complement strand
TTAGGGCTCCTAAGCTTGTATGAAAGGTATTCAACCATACGTCAATCTTAAAGAAACCGCCGTATACGGGTCCGTACGTACGGTGGTGTGAGAGGTCGGGGGTTAGTCACCCCCTCCTACTCGATTGCCCTGTAAGAGTTTGACGAGAGCCGTCTGCACTACATTTGTTTCTTTTTTGCTTTCTCCAAGATCTGTTTAGCTAAGCGGTAATACGTGTCCGCTTCTATTTTTGAATCAGCTTTTTTAAGCTGCATCATGTAATTTTGGAATCGAAGCTTGTCGACCGACGAGACTTTCATCACAATTTTTCTCATAATGGCACTCCTTTAGTGGACAAAATTGCGTCCAATTATCTATTCTGAATTTTCTGTAAATAATATATAATAATAGTAAATGATTCCAGAGGGTGGATAGAATGTCCTTATTTGAAGTGATCTTGTTGCCAATGTTGATGGGTGGTATTGGGGGCTTAGGACATATTCTGGTTTTCAAAAATGGTCATTTCACTTTTCCGCGAAAATTTATCGATGACCAGGGTGAGAAACACTATCTATTTGGCTCAACCAAGGATATTATCATAGGAGTTCTAGCAGGGTATCTGTCAGTATTACCTGTAGTTGAAACGGTCCCCTTGTGGTATGTCATCTACATTAGTTTATTATCGGGGATCGGGGGAAGTTCCGTCATCACACGGAAAATCGAACAAAACTTAGCAAACACCAAAGCATCCTATATTCAAGAGCTATCTCATTATCAGCTCGAACTGACCTCTAAGGGAGGATCTTCAAACCATAATGAGGTGAAACCTGTTGGCGAAGTGGAAGAAAAAAAGAATCAAGGTTGAACTGCCGCCAGAAGACTACGAAAAGGCGAACCATTATCTAAAGAGGCTGAAGGAGGCAGATAATCTGATCGAGCTGAACTACTACTACAATAAAGTGGCAAAAATAATTGAAAAATCACAAGATGTCTAAGATGGGTCAATTGAAGAGTAGTCCTTTATCAATCTACTTTAACCATAAAAGGTGAGGATGAAACTGACAATTGAGTCAGCTTTTTTTCTGTTAAGGAAACATGTATGTAGAATACTTCTCTCCCATGACTAGTTATATCCATCCCCTCTGGAAAATATAGTCGAGGAGTAGCATCATGCTATTCCTTTTTTTATTGCATTGTTTTAAAGATAGCTTCCGTTCTGCAAGATGATGGGTTTCTTTAGGGGGCGTTATGATTCGGAGGCTGCTTGTTGAATCATCGTTATGAACAGTTTCATACAAAAGGTTCATGTCCAATGCAATGCTTTTCTTATATTATATTCCTACAGGCATAATCGTACAATTGAAAATTTGAACCGACCCGTAAATAGATATGACTTGTAGAATAAGAGAAACATGAATATGCTATAGTGAGAATTCATGAAAAGTGTAGGGTACTAAATTCGAGTGCCGCGCTTTATGGGAGGAATAAACATGAAATTGGAACAATGGTTCGATAAAGGAATGACATCTGAACATTACATAGAAAGCATGAAGGTTCATAAAGAAAACACAGCATCGATCAGAAAGGCCTTTACGATTCCTGAAGAAGACTTGGACGTCTTGAATCAATTAGGGGAGCATTCTCTCAGGGTCATTGCCATCACGGAAGACTGGTGTGGGGATGCCATGCTGAATATCCCGGTTCTGTTGAAAGTGGCGGAGTCAGCTAATATGGATGTGCGCATGATTTTGCGTGATGAAAACCTTGAATTGATGGATCAATACTTAACAAATGGCATATCAAGAGCGATCCCCATTTTTATTTTCATTGACCGTGAAGGGAATGAAAAGCTGGTATGGGGACCAAGAGCTCCTATGGTGAAAAAGATCGTCGATGATGAACGGGCGAAGCTTCCACCGAAGGACCATGAACTTTTCCCTGAAAAGCAAAAGGAAATGATTCAAAGGTTAACGTCTCAGTATACGAAAGACGAGGAAATATGGCAGGAAGTTTATGAAAGCTTGAAAACAAGCCTGGTACAAAATGTACTCATGTAGAATAGCGGAGAGCATCGGATGGATTTGCATACTCTAGTTATGTCGATAGTATAAAAGCGGCAATGACTGCAACAAAACAGTCTTGTGCAAGAGTCGGACATGTCTTCACCCTCACTCAAAATAGAATGGTAAAAACTACCCGTTACCATGGAAGGTTTTCCCGGTTCACGAATGACGGAATTCGCGTTACTATTGTATATGATGAGGAGTTGAAGCATCATGATTCACCAAAAGACAAACACCATTGTAATTGAAGCACTGAATAAATTTCCCCATAAAATTCACATTAAATTGGGAGAAATCTTGCGTGAACGAGGATTGACACAAGGCGATCTTCATCGCTTGACAGGGTTAAGAGTGGCGACGATTAATGAGCTAGTGAATTTCAAGAAGAAATCCTTAACCGTGGCTCATCTTGTTTCCATTATGATCGCCCTTAGAATTACAGACATTCGTGATCTCATTGAAGTAGAATTTGACGAAGAAGTTCTAGCCTACTTCAAAGAAGAAAACAATCGAATGAAAAACGGATTCACTCCAGACCTGACCAGAACCGCCGAAGAAAACGTAAAGCGGATCGCAGCTGGAACAAGCAACTAACGATCATTACATCTCAAACGGTCATGTCTAATGACCGTTTTTTTATTGGAGTTTTTATTGGGGACGGACCTCTGTACCTTATGGCTCTCTTCCTCTTTCCCATTTCCCTTATCAAATGATAGAAATATAATTTATCTAAAGGTTTACAACCCAGCAAAACAGGATAATTCCTTAGAGTAAGGAAGGATTCACCAACTATTTAACTATAACAATATAAAAATTTACAAGGTCCGTCCCTCTATCCGTGAATGAGCAGGAGTTTGAGGGGTGGATACAGAATGTAGTAGGTATGTTGTTGCCTATGGATTGTGATGGAGTTGACATGAAATCGTAACGTGTATGTGTGGGAAAATCAATTATGATAGGGGAAGAGTGTAAATGGAAGTTAATTTGGGGAATGTGGCCTCCCGTCGTGCTGCGTCTTGTGATGATATACCACATCAGTTTTTTGATACGTTAAGAGTAAGGGGAATTGTGTGGGAAGGCAAGAGAGTGGCTGAAATCGGATCCGGAACGGGTGCCATGACGCGGAAGCTTCACAAGCGCAGAGCCGAGGTTATCGGGGTTGAACCATCGATTGAGCTTATAAAAACGGCACAAAATATTGAGAGTAAGCTCTACCTGGATATCCCATATCTTTCAGGAACAGCTGAATCGACCAATTTGCCAGATCAATCCTATGATATCACCATGGTTCATAGAAGCTGGCATTTATTCGACCGTCCAAGGGCGGTAGTTGAAATGAAGCGGATCTTAAAGGAAAACGGAACATTCATTGTGAGTGACTCCCATTTCCTTTCACATCATGAAGTGGTAAAGGACACAATCGCTTTCTTAGAAGAATATATTGATATGTTCCCTCCCGGATCAAAGGCCGAAGGGAATCAATTGAATGGATTTCCAGTGGAGTGGCTGGTAGAATGGCAGGAAACCGGCTTTAACTTGAAGGATTTTTATACATTTCATTACCCAGTCGACTTTACGATACAGTCATGGTGCGAGAATGTAGGCTCCCTGTCCTGGCTCTCTCATGTAGCGGATAGTGAGAAGGAGACAATACTGCAATCTATACATACGTTCCTGTCCGGGCGTTATCCTGCTCTTCAAGAGTTTACTCTTCAGCACCAATTTACAGTCTGTGTGATGAAAAACTAGAAAGAGTGATCGGAATTGGAAGCAGCAATAAAATATGTGAACTATTTTAATATGGAAATAGAGCCCCCTACATTGAACTATTTGCAAAGGCTTATCCAGCAGCACTTGATCAGAATTCCCTATGAGACCTTCAGTAAATTTTATTACTTCTCACAAGGAGACTCGTTTGTGCCTTCGTTGGATACCTTTGCAGAGAACCTCCACTCCAAGGGATGGGGAGGCACCTGTTTCACCTTGAATATTAACTTTGGCAGACTGCTGAAGACATTGGGATTCAAGTGTCAATTTGTCAGAGTACAGCCGGGGCATCTAGGTTTGATGGTCACCATCGATGATCGGAAACTATATGTAGACGTTGGATACGGGTCACCGATCATGAAGCCCGTGGAGCTCGAGGCGAGACAGAGGCATCTTCTTCATGGTTTCGGGGAAGAAATCATCTTCACCCAGAAAGACATCCGTGAATTTGAAGTGGATCGACGCTCAAATGGTAAATCCTTCGTGAAGAAAACCATTGAGTGGAATCCATTGGAGGAAGAAGAACTGGAAGCGGATATAGAAGCATCCTATTTGGATTCTGATGAGAACATTACGATGAGAAGAATCACCGCAGTCCGTTTCCAGGGCAATCAGTGCTACTTCCTGCGCAATGAGACCTTGAAAGTGATGACCTATCGAAACATCCGGGAGTATCAGATGAAAGATCTTGAGAAATGGAAAGATATCGTAAGAGAAGTCTATCACTTTGATTCTTCGTCCCTTCAGGAGTCCATCCAGTTTTTACAACAGCGGAATATCAAGCTGTTCCCATAAGCCATCCAGAATATCGGGTTGATATTCTGGGTGGTTTTTTATTGTTGTATTTCCGGATGGGCAGAGGGCGTGTACCTGTTTAATACGCGGCGGAGTTCATGTGGCCCAAATAACTGCGTAAAGGCACAATAAACCGTTTGAAGCAGATCAAAACATAACCATCCATTCATAAGGAAATATACCTCTGTGAGGCAGAGACTTCCCTCAGTTCCCCCCTCATCAAGGCTTCAAGATCATCAATATAAATAAGAGCACACCAAGAGAGGAAGCAAGATAAAAGTAGCGCTGGATGATCACTATATAACGCTGGATTTCTTCTGGAGGCGCACCTGTAAGATGTTCATGCTCCGGTAAAGATACCCATTTGTTGATTTTTTTAGAGGCAGGTGTGATTAAGGCGATGACAATGAGCTGAATGAGAATATAAAGGATGACGGACCCAAGGATCCACAACTGTGTAAAATGGCCATAGTCCCCTGTGAAAAAAAGGATGAACCCAGTTAATACGGCGATACTTCCTCCGATTTTAGGGAAGTACTCCAATCGTCTATTCAATTCCGTCGTCACCTTTAATTGTTCAACGGTTTGGTCAGGACGTGTCAAAACATGAGCAAAGAATGTAGGACCAACTCCAATAATGGCCGACAGCACATGTGAAAGAATCAACCAATCCATTCGAGCACCCCCATGATTAGTAATCTATAAACAGTACGAGGGAAAATCTGGATTTATGTATTTTTTGTAACAATATCCATTGGATAGAGCAGGCTGATTTTTAATTTTCATTAGATTTTTTCCGTGAAAAGAGTTATGATATTGACCGGTAGATGCTTTCTTATAAAACAGCCTGCCGGGACGAATATTGCATGAAAAAAAAATGATTGGTATATGATGTTATAAGATGGTATATAGAAGGACGAGTTTCGGAATTAATACAGATTAGGATGATGGGGTATGAAACGAGCAAGAATTATTTATAATCCTACTTCTGGACGTGAGCTATTCAAAAAGCACCTTGCAGAAGTATTAATTAAATTGGAACAGGCAGGATATGAAACGTCCGTACACGCAACCATTTGTGAAGGCGATGCAACGGAAGCGGCCCGCATTGCAGTAGAACGCAAGTATGATGTCGTAGTGGCTGCAGGTGGAGATGGGACTCTGAATGAAGTAGTCAACGGACTGGCTGAGCAGGACTACCGGCCGAAGCTTGGAATTGTGCCAATGGGTACGACCAATGACTTTGCCCGTGCTCTGCACATTCCGAGGGACATCGGCTCTGCCATTGATATCATCACAAAAGGTGATACGATTCCTGTCGATATCGGGCGGATGAACGAGCGCTACTTCATCAATATAGCCGGTGGGGGAAGAATCACCGAGTTAACCTATGAAGTTCCAAGTAAGCTTAAGACGATGATAGGACAGCTGGCCTACTATCTTAAAGGGATTGAAATGCTTCCATCCATCAAGCCGACTGATGTTTCCATCGAGTATGATGGAAAGCTGTTCGAAGGAGAAGCGATGCTATTCCTCATTGGATTGACGAACTCGGTTGGAGGCTTCGAAAAATTGGCTCCCGATGCTTCGATTAATGACGGTCTGTTTTCTCTTCTCATTTTAAAGAAGACGAATCTGGCTGAGTTTATCCGGATTGCGACTTTGGCTGTCCGCGGTGAGCACGTAAATGATCCGAATGTCATTTACACTAAGGCCAACCGAATCAAGATCAAAGCGAAAGATAAGGTACAGCTGAATGTAGATGGAGAGCTTGGAGGAGTCCTTCCTGCAGAATTTGAAAATCTGTACCGCCATCTGCAGGTATTTGTCCCACTAGATAAAATCCGTCCGGAAGATATAGCTGAATAGTGATGAAAAAGGAATGCCACAGGGGTTATGGCATTCCTTTTTTATATGCTTGTGAAGTTTTGTATTCCGTACCGGCGTGTATTTAACAATACCCTCAGTTCACGAACAGAAATACACTGAAACTCAGGGGAAATCCGATCAAGAAGCCCCATCCAATCTGTTGTTTGTGGCGGAAAGGAACTTTCCTCACGATCCAGGACAGAATGTGGGCGACTATGACAAACGCAAACACCCAAATAAGCTGCCCGACGACAAATACAAATAAATGGGCAAGGATCGATTCTTTGTTAAGCAACAGGGAGGCCCCGAATCCAAAGGTCAAGGTTAAAAAAGTGACGGCAATCAAGACGTAGGGTAGCCACCATCTTCTTGACTTGAGAGCGAATAACACTCCAAGAAAAACATTTCCTACGAGGATAAGGTTTACTAAGAAGTCTGGGTTCATGTTTATCTACCTTCTCTTTCTAGAATTGTTGCACATACCATTGTACCCTTTGTGCATCGGATAAAACGCGGTAACTTTTAACAGTATATCTAAGAAAAAGGAGGATTACATGATCCTGTTAAAAACCTGGTCCTTATAGGATGCCTAGAATGATACGGCCTTCTGCCTGTTGAAAAAAAGAGTATGGGATAACGCAGAGATGTTTTAGAGGAAAGGAAGGTCAATCGTTCATCATGTAAAATTTTGTATTCCCCAGAACTCCGTTCCTGTGATACATTGAATAAAAAGCATGTCGGACAATAGGCCACTGGAAGGGTGAATTTCAATGTATATCGTACATTCAACGTTCGTAGTTCCTGATGAAAAGTCGGATGAAGTGATTTCAATCTACCATTCCCGTTCAGGAATAGTCGACAAGGCTGATGGGTTTCAACGGTTCCTCCTGTTGCAAAACGAGAAAAAGCCGGGAGAAATGACAGTCCATATGGAATGGGACTCGAAAGAACAGTTTATGTCGTGGGTGCAGAGTGAAGACTATAAGCGGATTCATGAGTTGGAAAAGAAATACCCGGATCAGGAATTGGCATCCATCATCCCGTCCATCCACCGGTTCAAGGTGGTGGCCTACTGATGGAAAATAAGTATAAAAGAGTCATAGATGAATCCATTTCAAAATTGTATGACCGCTATCCGGAACTGCATGAAAAATTCGGAGAAGCGGGCCGAAAGAAATGTTATGAAGATAATATTCATCACTTTAACTACCTTGAGTCAGCTGCCGATATAAGTGAATCAAAGATATTTTCGGATTATGCCCTTTGGTTGAACAGTATACTGGTGAGCAGGGGCATGAAATCCGATCACCTTATCGATAATTTTAAATGTATCATGGAATCTCTTGAAGAGACCGAAATTGAAAAGGGCGGAACCTTCAAGCTATACCTGAAGCAGGCAATCGAGTCCATCCATGCGGCAGACCACAGAGACATCCCCTCACCATGAAAGAGAAAACCATCGTCCCTTTGGGTTCGATGGTTTTTCATACACTGGGGACGGACCTCCAACCATTTCATTCTCCCCCTTCATTTATGGTACAATCAGTAGAGTCTCAAAAAGGAATTCGTAAAGGAAGATATACGTGAGTAAAAAAGCACCCGTTCAAAAAAATGATTATATAGATGAAGCGGTATTTGAAGACCTGACCCATGACGGGAATGGTGTGATGAAAGTGGACGGATACCCTTTATTCGTTCCCGATGCACTTCCTGGGGAAGAGGGCATTGTGAAAGTCGTCAAATCAAGCAAAGGCTATGGCTTCGGAAGGCTGACAGAACGGACGAAAGAGAGTCCGTTTCGCCAGGATCCTCCATGCCCCATATACAAGGAATGTGGGGGATGTCAGATTCAGCACATGACCTATGAAGGCCAGCTGAAAGCAAAAGAGAAGAATGTCCGTGATGTCATGCAGCGGATCGGTAAGCTTGATGACATACGTGTGCACCCAGTCCTTGGAATGGAAGAACCATGGCGCTACCGCAATAAAGCACAAGTGCCCGTTGGGGAAAAGGATGGCCGGTTCGTAGCCGGATTTTATCAAAAGCGCAGTCATGAAATCATCGATATGGATAAATGCATCATTCAATATGAAAAAAATGATGAAGTGATTCAGCATGTGAAGGATATATGCCAGGGATTGAAGGTCCGTCCCTATGATGAAAAGAACCATAAAGGGGTGCTCCGTCATATCATGACCCGGACGGCGTATACGACGGGTGAGGTGATGGTGGTGTTGGTGACCCGGACACCTGAGCTTCCGCATAAGGATGCAATCGTGGAAGCCCTCGTTAAGAATATTGAAGGATTAAAGTCCATCATTCATAACGTGAATCCTAAAAAGACGAACGTCATCATGGGAGACACCACCCAAGTCCTGTGGGGGGAAGGCGTGATCCACGATTTTATCGGAGACGTGAAGTTCGCCATTTCTGCCAGATCCTTCTATCAGGTGAATCCGGAACAAACCAAGGTACTCTACGATAAAGCATTGGAGTATGCGGACCTGCAGGGAGAAGAAACCGTCATTGATGCCTATTGCGGGATTGGGACGATCTCCTTATTCCTTGCACAGAAGGCAAAGAAGGTTTATGGAGTGGAAATCGTTCCGCAGGCGATAGAAGATGCGAAGCATAATGCTGCACTGAATGGTATGAAGAATGTGGAATTCAAAGCAGGACCTGCGGAAGTGGTCATTCCCGATTGGTATAAAGAAGGGATCAAGGCTGACGTTCTTGTCGTGGACCCTCCACGAAAGGGCTGTGATGAAGCCCTGTTGAATACCATTCTTTCCATGAAGCCCAAACGCGTAGTGTATGTATCCTGCAACCCTGCAACCCTTGCCCGGGATCTAAGAATTCTTGAAGATGGGGGATACAAAGCAACTGAAATCCAGCCTGTTGACATGTTCCCCCAAACGATGCATTGCGAAGCCGTTGCCAAGATCGAGTTCATACAATGAGCGAGGAAGATAGCCGATGTATATGACGATTAAAGAAACAGCCGAATATCTGTCCCTGCCTGAATCGTATATCGAAAGCCTCGTTCAACAGAAGAAAATACGGGCAGTCCATGACGGGCAACAATATTTGCTTTACCGTGATCAATTTAATCAGCACCTGGAGCAAATGGAGAAAATGAAGCGGCAGCTCGCTGAATATTTAAGTGAGCCGATTCCTGAAGATATCGATGTGAAGGACGAAGACTAGTTCTGGGTGATGCGGTAAAAATCACCCGAAGAAATGGAGAATAGAATGAGTGGACAACAGCGTACCAATATAAGGCCTGGTCTTGAAGTGGACATCGTCTTGAAAAAAGACCAACGAACAAACAAACTCACTCGTGGGATTGTGAAAGATATCTTAACCAATTCATCCAATCATCCCCATGGCATCAAAGTCCGGTTACAGGATGGCCAGGTTGGCAGGGTGAAGAACATTATACAATAAGAGAAGGAGAGGCCTTGACGGTCTCTTTTTTTTGGTGGCTTCTTCCCTGCTATCCCCCTCAAAAACACATTTCCTTGTTTCATTCTCAGTCAGAAGGGAAATATACCCATTGAAGCGCGGATACAGCCAATAATAATAAAAGGAGGAGAAAGAAATGGCACAATTTTATGTAAATCAAAACCAGCAGTCCAATGGGGAGCATGAGGTTCATATGGAAGGCTGCGACTTCATGCCATTCGAAAAAAATCTATTGGAACTTGGCGGTCACTCAAGCTGCTCAAGTGCGATTCAAAAAGCAAAGGAAACGTATGATCAAGTAAACGGCTGTCATCATTGCACACCTGAGTGTCATACTGGATAAGAAAAAGACCCCATCTCTACTTAAAGGATCGGGGTCTTTCATTCTATTTAACTAAATAATTGAGGAATCCCTTTGATCAGAGAGTATACACCCATGTATGACATGGCCACTACGATCAAAGCCCCGAAAACGGTCATCCAAACCGGGTGTTTGTAATCACCGACGATTTTGGTTTTATAAGCAGCGATCAGCATCACTCCGAGTGCAATGGGCAATATCAATCCATTAAGGGAACCAACCAGGATTAAGATCGCCACAGGCTTACCGACGACAACGAAAACAAAGGTCGAAATGGTGATGAATCCTACAATCAACCACTTATGAAACTTTTCAAGCAGCGGGCTGAACGTCCGGATAAAGGATACTGATGTGTAGGCTGCACCCACAACGGATGAAACAGCGGCCGACCACATGACAATCCCGAACATTTTATAGCCGATATCTCCTGCAGCTAGTTGGAATACGGAGGCTGGGGGGTTGGAAGGGTCAAGCTGCAGACCTTGTGACACAATCCCTAAAGCAGCCAGGAATAGAAAGATACGCATAATGGATGCGATACCGATGGCAGAGACGGAGCTTTTCGTGATCTCTGGAAGGGCTTGTTTTCCTGTTATTCCCGCTTCCAATAATCTGTGACCTCCTGCGAAGGTGATATAGCCGCCGACCGTTCCCCCGACCAGGGTGATGATGGCAAGGAAATCGATGGTGTCCGGGGCAAAGGTCTTCGTTACGGCTTCTCCAACCGGTGGGTTCGCTGTAAACATGACATACACTGTTAGGATAATCATAAGGAAGCCAAGAACTTGGGCAAATCTGTCCATCAATCTTCCCGCTTCTTTCACCAGGAAGATGCCAACTGCGACAATCCCGCTGAATAACGCACCCATTTCAGGTGAAATGCCGAACAGGACATTTGTACCCAAGCCTGCACCCGCTATATTTCCAATGTTAAAGGCAAGTCCCCCCAAGACGATGAGGATGGCAAGGAAGTATCCCAGTCCAGGTAACACATCATTGGCGATATCCTGAGCTCTCTTTTCAGATATGGCGATGATCCGCCATATATTGAGCTGAGCCCCGATGTCAATCAGAATCGAAACAAGGATGACAAAACCAAAGCTTGCCATCAACGTTTCAGTAAATACGGTTGTTTGTGTCAGAAAGCCTGGTCCAATGGCGGATGTGGCCATTAAAAACGCAGCACCTAACAGTAGGCTGAAATTTGATTTTTTCTTCAAGAAGTTCGCTCCTTTGCTGTCATGGGATCCACTATGAGTTAAATTTCAAGGTGATACCTTGATGTAATTGCCTTAATTGTCGTTCCCGATCTATGTAGAGCTCCTGGGCTACATCATGAGAAACCCTGTTAAACGTCAATTCCTCACCGGGTTTTGCCTGTGCAAGCAGGGGTAGATCCACAGTTGCGATATAACCCATTCTCGGATACCCTCCGGTTGTTTGCCGATCAGCCAACAGGATAATCGGATTGCCATTCGACGGAACTTGAATCGTCCCAAATGCAACTGCCTCGGAAATCATCTCCAATGGAGATTCAAGGTGGAGGGACGGACCTTCCAGACGATACCCCATTCGATCTGACTGAGCAGACACTTTAAAGGATTTGTTGAAAAATTGTTCCCGGCTTTCTGCAGAGAATAATTCATATTCCGTCCCCGGGATCACTCGAATCGATTTCTTCTGCTGATAGGCGGAAATGAATTCAGAGGATATCGACCAATCAATCTCAGTGAAATCATTTCCTTCCAGATAAGGGAGTAAATACTCAATGATATCTTCCGATTTCTTATGGATGGTTCCTGATTCAAGAACATCCCCTTCTTTCAGGGAACTTCCATTCAGTCCTCCAATCCCCGCCCTGACATAAGTTGATTTGCTGTTCATGACAGGGGGGACATTGAATCCACCCGCAATGGCAAGATAACTACGGCAACCACTCCTGCATCCCCCGAATGTAAGGACACTGCCTGCTTTAATTAACAGGGATCTCCTGAGAGGAACAGGCTTCCCATTAATGCTTGGTGATAAATCCCCTCCGCAAATGGAGATGAGGGTCGTTTCCTGGAACTCAAGAGACGGCCCTATAAGAGTGATTTCAAGAACAGCCTCGTTCTCCTCATTTCCCACCAGCATATTAGCAATCCTATGAGCGAGGGGATCCATACTTCCGCTCACGATGACCCCGTATTTTTGATAGCCGTTCCTTCCCAGGTCTTGAATCGTTGAAAGGAGGCCCGGTTTCCTTACAGCAATCATTTTACCTCCTCCAATGCTTTAAATTCTTCTAATGAGATAGGAGTGAAACGGATGCGGTCCCCGGCTTTTAGTAAGCTTGGTGAATCGTCATCGGCTGGATCGAATAACCTTAAGGGGGTGCGGCCGATCAGCTGCCACCCTCCAGGTGTTTCAATCGGGTAGACCCCTGTTTGTTCCCCGGCAATGCCGACGGAGCCAGCGGGGATTCTCAGACGTGGTGAGTCTCTTCTTGGTGTTGCGATGTCTTTAGACATGCCTCCGATATAAGGGAATCCCGGTGCAAATCCGATCATATACACAAGGTAGTCACCAGTGGAATGTCTCTTTATGACTTCTTCAGTCGTCATATGGTTATGATTCGCGACTACTTCGAGATCAGGTCCGAACTCTCCCCCATAACAGAGGGGGATGTCGACGATTCTCGCATCTGATTGTTTCTCCACTGCAAGTTGAGTGAGCATTTCTCCGAGCTGGGAACAAACAATCGAATAGGGTGAAGCAGAATGGGAAGTCCTGCAAGAATCTATGATTTTAATCGGGTCGTAAAAGAGTGTAACGGTTGTAAATGCAGGGACGATTTCCACAAGCCAGTCGATGGTCCTTGCTTCAAAAAAAGTAGAGACGGCTTTTACCCTTTCATGTGTTTCTTGCTGAATTGAATTTCCCAATTGGATCACGACAGCATGATCGCTCAGGGGTCGTATCGAATAATCCACAGAAGTACCTCCATTCGTTTTCGTATGATTTTATTTAAAAACTCTTGATTCACCCAAAATCTGTCAGATTGCTAGGTCTAGATGTGAGTGGGAACCTGAGACCTTACTTCCCCAGGAGTATTCACAAGACCTTCACCAGCTGTATGATCTCGAGCCCAAAAGCCCTGTAGCTGGACAGGTGAGACCCCGGGGGCTCACCGCCAGCCCCGCGGAGATCAGCTTTTACTCTCTTTTTCGTATCCAGACATTGATTAGAGACTAAGTAAAAGAAAATATTTATGTATAAATAGGCATGCAAATAAGATTATTCTGAACTTTTAACCATGTTGCTATTATAGTATAATTCTCAGTCTTTTCAATGATAGGTTGGAATATAGGCGTTTGGTACCGCATTCGCAGCCAGGATCCTTTATTCATGGCAGACTGACAGGCTGTAAAGATAAGAATACAGATCCCTTGGTTGCACGGGTGGTCTGTGAGAGTTTCTTCCGGATAATTTGTAAAAAACTAGCACATTTTCGTCGGTGTTAAATCGTATCCCAAATGTATTTTATGTGCTATTATTTAGTAATTCGAAATATTATCCTCGTGAATAGAATGTGGGGATTCATGATAGACGGTGAAAGGAGGTTTTCTTATGGCAAAAATAAAAGAACCTTTATGGACCAGATCTTTTATTATGCTGATGGCAGGAAACTTGTTTGTATTTATGTCGTTTCAAATGCTGATACCGACGCTTCCTCCCTACATCAAGTCCATCGGGGCTTCAGGAATGGAAATCGGATTGGTGACGACACTCTTTTCGATTGGTGCTGTATTGAGCAGGCCGTTCATTGGTTTTATGTTGGAATATAAGGAAAGGAAACCCCTCGTATTGATTGGGGTGATCTCGTTATTGGTGATCACGGTGGTTTATCCATTGTCGAGCGTCGTCTTCATCTTTCTTTTATTCCGGTTTGTACATGGACTCGCATGGGGATGGTCCACAACGGTCAATGGGACGGCAGCTGTGGATGTGGTACCGAAGTCCCGTTTGGGTGAAGGAATGGGGTATTACGGATTATCGATTACGATCGGAATGATCATTGCCCCGAGTCTCGGGATTTATTTATTTCAGGTAACGACCTTCTCGAACCTGATCATTACTTCAGGTGTCCTCGGAGTCATTGCGGTCATCCTGTTGGGAATCGTTCATTATCGTACACCACAGGCGGTCCAGGAAACGAGGAAAGAAGACTTGACGTTTTCCTATCTCGGCTCTTTAGTTGAAAAATCCAGCTGGTTTCCGGCGTTCATTACGATCATGGTGACCTTTGGTTATGGCTCCATCGTCACCTTTATCGTCATCTTTGGGGAAGAACGTGGAATCGAGCATATTTTCTTATTCTATTTATGTAATGCGGTAATGGCCTCTTTAACAAGACCGATTGCCGGAAAATGGTTTGATGAACGGGGGCCAAAGGGTCTTGTTCTCTTATGTATCGTGATTACTTTTATTGGCATGTGGGTATTATCCTTTGCCCATTCTGATCTCCTGATTGTCGTATCAGGTGTATTATTCGGAGTCGGATTTGGTTCCCTTATCCCGACACTTCAGTCTTGGACGTTGTCCTTGACCCCTGACCATAGAAGGGGAGTGGCCAATGGTATGTTTTTCTCTTCCATCGATCTCGGTATCGGCTTAAGCGGTTTGGTATTCGGAGTACTGGCTCAATATGTTGAGACCGGTGTCTTATTTCAAATCTCAAGCTTATTCCTGCTCCTTGCCTTAGTAGTCGCCCTGCTCGAGGGGCGTAAACAAAAAAAGTTTGTCCACCAGACATCTGCATAGTTTGATGGTTGAAAAATGGTGGTAAGTAAAAAGGACTATCTGTTCAGAAGGTGTAAATAGCCTTTCGTAACAGACGGTCCTTTCTTCTGTAATAGAAGTGATCCTTAAGGATTACAGCAAAAAGTATCAATCGGAAATTGAAAAGGAAATGAAATTTTATCCTGATGAAATTCTGTTAGAATGATAGAAATAGACTAGTCTGTGCGGTCCTCGAATTGAAGGATCCACATATAACGGAGGACATTATGACAGAAGAAAAATTACTGATGGAAAAGTCATTCTATGGAACATTTTTAGAAGAAGATGGCTCAGATCATCCAATTGAAGTGCTTGGACAAGCCTTTGTAGAAGAGCAGCAAAATGAACCGTATGATTTAACGTTCATTCGCTATGCTCAGGGAGAGGTCTATTTTCATAGTAAGGATTATGAGGCAGCCATTTTCAAATGGGAAAGCATCCATAATGAATTGGAGCCATGGGCAAAGAAGAATATCGCCGATTCTTACTATGAGCTGGGGATGCTATCATCAGCGGAAGATGTATATACAGCGATACAAACAGAAAGCACGGTCTTAACATTGGAAGTGTCCCTTCAGCTATTCTCTCTTTACATCGAACGAAACAAGATCCAGTCGGCCTATCGCACAATTGAGAAAGCTTTGGCCATTAATCCTGATTATCCGAATGTGAGCGAACTTGCCAGGGCTTTTTATGAGGAACAAGAGGACTGGAATAAGGCAGTGGAACTGGCGGTACAGGAATCAATCCGGACCCACGACCCTGCATGGTTCAAGATCTTGACGGAGTACGGGGACCTTGGCTACACATCGTCATTTGTACCTGCCTATTTCTACGATGTATTGATTGCGGTTTATGAAAAGGATCGCAAACAATTTAAGGAGATCGTATCTTCGCTATGGACAAGCTACCGGACCGATTCGTCTGCCCATATTGAATGGATGCTGACGGTCAATATGATCTTTGAATACGTAGAAGTACTTCCGGATGAATCCTGGGAAGACATCTCCTCACAATTTCAGGAAGCCTATATCGGTTTCCTGGAAGGGAATTACTTAGTGAAGGATCTGGAAGGCTTCATGCCTAGCATGCTGAGCAATTGGCTGAAAGTGAGCCTGGATCACGAACCGCTTTATCCGGCCGCTGCGGTCCTTGCCTGGAACGATGTCTTCTCCTATAGTTTGGAGCCGATGGTTACGGGAGAGGCGGAAAGGATCCTCCTCGAAGGAGACTCCTATCAAGTACGCTTTGAAGACATCATTCTGTTCTTGAACAAAGTTATCGATTGGTCAGAGCGTCATGATGCACCGGCAGGGTATAAAACCCAATGGATCGCAGAGCGGTTAATGGACCTGGGACAACACCACTTATTGATTGCAGGAAGTGCTTCCAGCGGGAAATCTTCCTTTGTCCAATCGGTCCTTGGTGAAAGTGTAGGGGACTCTGAAAGCTCAACCGTCATTTACAGTTATCATGATCAACAGGTTGAAGTGCAGGAAATTCACGACAACGGGGTTCATAAAGTGGAAAGCATTGCTGATTTTGAAGACCTTATGCAAAAAGAGGCATTTGTCGAATATAAATTGCCGTCAGAATTCCTTAAGAAAAACAGAAGTGCCATCATCGATGTTCAAACCGGAAACAGGCATTTGGATGATGTGACAGCCTTTTATCCTGTAGCTGACGGATTGTTGTATGTCCTGAATGCAGATGCGCCATTTAATGCTGAGGACAGGCAGACCTTAAGAAAGTTAACGGAAATCGGACAGCCTGTGAACGTTCATTTCCTGTTAAATAAGATGGACAAGGTGTCTCATGCAGGCAGAACGGAGGAAATCATCGAGTCGACTCGAACGAAAGCCAGGGAGTGGTTCCCCGAAGCAGAGGTGCTGCCTTATTCTTCACTGGAAGCCGTTCATCTCCAGAGGAAGGATGTCGATACCTTCCTGAAGGACCAGTATGGGGTGCATGGAAGTGTCCGCAAAGAGGAACGTGGGGCCAAATTATTTTACCTGGTTAGAAAAACACTAAGAGATCTTTACTCTAAGCGTAAAAATCGGGAGAATGAGTTGAAGGAGTCAATAGGGAAGAACGAAGATATCCTGACGCGCCTGAATGGATTTGAGAATTACCTGGGAGACATGCAAAGCGATAAAGTCTCAGTCATTAAAGATTCCTTCCATCAAAGGAAAGAATCCATGAAGAAGGAAATTTCTGAGAACATTCCTGCGATACTCAGCAGCTGCTCAGAATTAATCAGTGAAGAAAGTGACTTCAGGCAGATCCACTCGGAATTGAATGATGAGATGAACACACGGATTCAAAGGTACATCCAGGAAGATCTCATGCCGCGTTATGTGGAGTCCCTGGAGGAATGGCTTGCCTTTTCAAAGCAAGAGCTTCAGGATAGTCAGGACTATCTAAATGAAATGAGCCAGACCTTCAATGAATTATTCGGCAAAGATAAAGTCGTTTTAGAATGTGACTTCCAAGTGATTGACGACTGGCGAAGGGATGTCAGCAGAATGGGGACGAGGGCTCAAATCGATAAGGAGAATATCCTCCTGCGACTTAAACCTGCCCAGTTTCTATTGAAGAGCGCCGGGAAGCTGTTAGGTGTATTACCTCAGAATAAGTCGCTACTTTACAATCAATACAAACGCTATTTAGAGAACGAGGATTATCGGGATATCACGGAATCTGTTCTCAATAAGTTTTTCCTGCAGTTTGATTTGTTCGAAAAATCATTGGAGCAGGATATTCATTCCTTCTATGCAGAGCCATTTAAACAACTGAACGTGACGATCCAGGATACCGAAGCTGATATTGCAAGCGACAAAGAAACGTTAAAGAAAATGAAAGAAAGTCCGGAACGGTATTTCGATCCAATTACGTTATTCGAAGTGAAACTCCTTCACCATGAGTACATGGTGAAAGCGAGCTATCAAGCTTCCCATCATTATTCTTAATGAAAAAGACTGATTCTAAAAGCGGGGTTTATCCCGTTTAGAATCAGTCTTTTTATATTCACTCTTTTTCTAAACATGCAAGTATGGGCTATTCTCCTGAATGACCCCGGCAATGATACGCTCCAGGGAATTCTCAGTATGGATGTTGGAGAAATCCAATCCTAAATGGATGGCTGTCTGTGCTACCTCGGGACGAATACCGGTGATGATGCATTTAACACCCAGTAGACTTAGGGCGTCGATGAGATGGAATATCTGCTGTGCAACCATGGTATCGACGAGTACGACACCTGACAAGTCGATGATCAGCATGGATAAATGGGCATCGGCACTTTGTTGAAGTGTTGACTCTAATATCGTACGGGCACGGGTTGTGTCTATGTCCCCTATGATCGGAAGAAGACCCACTTCGGAAGTTAATGAAATGACCGGTGTACTTAATTCCTGAATCAAGGTGGACTGTGCCTGAAGGCGGTTCATGAGTATGTCCAGGAAAGTGGAAGTGAACGTTTCCAGTACGTAATCCAATGCGAAATTGAGCTTTCGCTCCCATTCAAAGACTTCTTTCAGCTCGATGGTTGCATCCGTTTCTTCTGTAAATCTTTCTACGTATGTCCAAAATACCCTTCTGAAAACGCCGGCGTTTCGAATGACTTCATCAAGAGTCGTACTTGATTTACTGCGATCTGCAGCTGTTTCTTTTGTCCAGTTGTAAATCAGTTCCTTTGACTCTTCCTGAGAAATCAGCAGGGTCTTGGCGATGATCTTCACGTACTGAGCGTTTTGTTCTTTAATCTTGTTGTGTACCTCGGCCGGTGCATCAAGTGAATAATGTGATCCGGTCTTGATATTCTGAAATTTCAACCAGTCTTCTGTAAAATCCGAAGCATGATCAACTAAGTATTCATATAGATCAGACGAATGTGTATCCATAAACTCTCCCTTTACAAGTGGCTTATCCTCTTATTTTGAAACCTCTTGAAGATACTGTCAATCATTAAGGTGAAACTCGGGATAAAACGAATTCAGAGCATGTGCTGAAACTCCCAGTTTGGTAGAAGGAAACAAGTCAGAAAACTATTAATTTTCTAATATTCGTTGGTTTTCTAGTAAAATATATGTATAATTATAATTATTAGAAAATACAAACTATTATAGGGGGCCAACGATGAAGAAGAAAGTAAGCGGACTATTTCTAGTATTAATGATTGCTATGGCAGGATTCTTGACTGCCTGTGGAAGTGACGAAGCAAGCGGGGATAAAAAGGATAAGCTTGTAGTCGGAACCGATGCAGCCTTTGCTCCATTCGAGTATATGGATAAAGGGGAGATTGTCGGATTCGATATTGATTTCCTAGAGGCTGTCATGAAAGAGGCAGGATATGAGTACGAAGTGAAGAACATCGGATGGGATCCATTGTTCGCAGCCGTACAGGGCGGCAAGGAAGTCGATATGGGGATTTCCGGTATCACAATCAATGATGACCGAAAGGAAACATTCGATTTTTCAAATCCGTACTTTGAATCCACACATATGATCATGTTTGGTGAAGGTGTGGAGATCAAGAGTGCCAACGATCTGAAAGGACTGAAGATCGGGGTGCAAAATGGTACGACCGGACAGGCAGCTGCAGAGAAAATTGTCGGACAAAACAGTCCTGATATTTCTAAATACGAAAACAATGTAGTAGCGATCACGGCATTGAAGCAAGGTCAAGTGGATGCCGTTGTAACGGATAATACGGTTGTGAATGAATATGTGAAAAACAATCCGGGTGATCATTTCAAAACAGTGGAAGATCCGGAGAACTTCGAATCTGAATTCTATGGTCTAATGTTTCCTAAAGACAGCAAGTTGAAAGCAGAATTCGATAAAGCCGTTAAAGAAGTGATTGAAAATGGAACATATGCTGAGATTTATAAAGAATGGTTTGGTGCCGAGCCGAACACTGACGCTTTATTAGAGCAGGCAGAATAAGGGAACAAGGGGCGTAGTGAATGGTTTGGAAGATCTTCTTTATAGAGTAAAGAGGAACCTTCCCCCTTCACGCGCCCCTTTTTATGAGCTTAATACTACAATTGAGAAGGGACGCGGCATGATGCCGTTACCGGGACAAAAGGAGTCATGATATGCTGGATTTCAGATGGGACATTATTGGGGAATATTTACCCTTTTTTCTAAAGGGGGCACTATTAACGATTGGATTATCAGTGGGAGCCATCTTTCTGGGATTAATCTTCGGACTCCTGATGGGAATCTTAAGAATATCACCTTACCTTCTTGTAAGGACACCGTTCATTTGGTACATAAACTTTTTTAGGGGCACACCGTTATTTGTACAGATCTTACTCATTCATTTTGGTGTGATGCCGATGATCATGTCGGAAATCAATCCGGCTGTTTCTGCGTTAGTGGCGCTGTCGTTGAACGCCACAGCCTATATCGCCGAAATCTTCCGGGGGGGGATTCAGTCCATTGACCGTGGTCAGATGGAAGCAGCCCGCTCATTGGGGATGACCAATATTCAGGCAATGAGGTATATCATCGTTCCCCAGGCATTTAAGCGAATGATCCCTCCACTCGGGAATGAATTCATCGTGTTATTGAAAGATTCTTCATTGGCGGCGGTCATTGCGGCACCCGAGCTCATGTACTGGGGACGTGCCATGCAGGGCCAGTACTACCGCGTATGGGAACCATATTTAGCAGTTGCTATTATCTATTTAATCCTTACTCTATCACTTACCTATCTACTAAACTATATTGAGCGGAGGATGGCGACGGAATGATTAAAGCAGTGAACCTTAAGAAATCGTTTGGAGAATTGGAAGTATTAAAGGATATCAACGTCACGATCAAACCACAGGAAGTGGTCGTGGTGATCGGGCCGTCAGGTTCTGGAAAGTCAACGTTCCTTCGTTGTTTGAATCTGTTGGAATCCATCACCGATGGGCATGTGTATATTAAAGACCGTGATATCACGTCGAAGCAAACAGACATCAATAAAGTCCGTACCGATGTGGGGATGGTGTTTCAACAATTCAATCTGTTCCCTCATAAGACAGTCATCCAAAATATTATGCTTTCACCCATGAAGGTCAGGAAGTGGCAAAAGGATAGAGCCGAACAAAAGGCATTGGAACTTCTTGAAAAGGTGGGGCTGGCAGAAAAGGCCTATGTGTATCCAGACTCCTTATCCGGCGGGCAGAAGCAGAGGGTGGCCATCGCACGGGCTCTTGCCATGGAGCCTGAGATTATGCTGTTTGATGAGCCGACCTCTGCACTTGATCCTGAAATGGTGGGGGAAGTGCTTGAGGTCATGAAACAATTGGCGAAGGAAGGCATGACCATGGTCGTCGTAACACACGAAATGGGATTTGCAAAAGAAGTCGGTGACAGGGTCATCTTCATGGACGGTGGATATATCATAGAGGAAAATGAGCCTTCTGAGCTTTTTGGTCATCCAAAGCATGAAAGGACCCAGGCGTTTTTAAGCAAAGTGTTGTAATACCACATCCATTAACAAGAAAAGGAGCCCATAAAGGGCTCCTTTTCCTATGCCGTCTCTTTTGTATAAACAATCGAATACAAGTGTTTTCTGGCCCGGTGAAAGCGGGTTTTGACCGTGGACGGGGGGAGACCCAGCCTTAAGGCAATCTCCCTGTCGCTCAAATCCTCTTTTACTTTTAAAGCCATGACATCCTGTTGAGACTGTGGAAGTTTGCTGATATTTTCATGGATACTGTTCTTAAGGAACCGCGCTTCGATTTCTGTTTCCAATGGATCGGATTCCAGAGGTTGATTGATTTCCTCATGGTCTTCCACAAATACTTCATTTCGTTTCGACTCTTTTCGGATATAATCGATTGCCGTACATCTTGCAATAGAAGTGAGCCATGACTTACTTTTATTCGTATCCTGTAAAGTGTCGATTTTAATAAAGGCCTTTAGAAACGTTTCCTGTACGATGTCCTGGGATAAATATGGATCGTTCGTCATGTTGTAAGCAATATGATAAATCAGTTTGTGAAATTGTTCATACATCTCCTCCAATGAAGGAGGGGATGAGGGTAACCCAAGTGTGTCCATATGGCTTCACCTCGTCATTCTATTCTAATTGTTCAGTTTATCTCTTAAGAATGGAGGCGCGTCGTCGGCTTCCACACCTCGTATCTCCACATATCCATGGGATTTATACTTTATGATCACCATATAATTGTTTGAAATGGAGTTGTATACGAGTTCATTCATGATTTCTTCCATGTGCGTGGCATCAGAAATTTCGACCCCTTTCCCCTCTTTTTTTAATTCCAGAGCTGCTTGCTGTTCATCTATGACGTTGTAAAAACGGTCACGGTATTTCACTAGATCGATGACATACATCCAGTCAATATCGGCTGAAGTGATTTCAATGTCCTTCAGGTACCCGTTATCCTGTAACCATGATAGAAATGTTTCATAGTTATTCTTTATACCGACATGGACCCATTGATTCTCTGATAAAAGCAGTTCCACATGATAGCGGCTGGCTTTGTCACGGTCTTCATACGATTCATTATAGGTTTCTTCTTTTAATAGATTGATGGCTTCATTGATTTGCGTCGGATCCGTGATGGAAATCTGTTGTTTTCCACCCATATCAGCATAGATCGATAGTTTGTCTACACTGCCGGAATCAACAGCGAAGATTTGATTCGTTGTTTCTTTAAATTCTTTCATTTCATAAAGGGATGCATAGTGAGATTCAAACTCTTCCATATCGATGAGGTAGTTTCTCGCCAATTTGCTGCCATCTCTCATTTTGTAATAGAAAAAGACTTGTTCACGATCCCTGTCTGTGAAAGTACGATCCTGTTTATGGACAATTTCCTTATGAAGGTCCAGCACTTTCTGAATGGTGTCCGGATCTTTAATAAAGAGGTCTTTAATGGGATTTTCAGTATTTCCGGTCAGGGTATAATAGCTTGGGCTAATATGGACCTTTTCTACTTCTGCCAGCTCAGGGATCTTTCTTTCGTATTGAAACAAATCGAACTGGATCAGCATCCCGATCAGAGAGATGACCAAGGTGAATCCTGCAAACCCCTTCCAATGACGGAATACCCTCCAATGCTTCTGTAAAACCATTTCAGCAATATAGTAACCGATCAGAGCTCCGATGAAATATCCAAAAAGTGTCCAGCCAAGCTCTTGATAGACTCCGTTAAAGTACATACCGCCAACCAGCATGAAGCAGAAGGTGACACCATATTTGAAAATGGGTCTAAGAACAGGATAGACAATGGCCTGTGAAGCAGATTCTACTTTTCTTGTTTTATACAGTAGATAAGACAATACATAGAAAACGATCGTAACCGCAATGAACAGGATGATGTTCATTCCATCAGGGATTTCATTCTCAAGATACACAGCCTTGATGATCGGTGAATATTCTTCAATTTGTATATTGAAAAAATAATCCTCGGGAAATCCGAATAAAAGATTCTTCAAGCTGAAGCATACTAGGAGAAACATCCCCGCCGGTAGTAATAGCAGAATATACGTGAGTGCTCCGTGAACAGCAGTCAATCCTGTTACCATAGCTACGAAGGTAGCGGCTGTGAACAGGAGGGTGGTCATAAGGATTGTGATGCCGCACCAGACGAAAATATCCTGAACGTCAATGAATTGCTGCAGATCTGTAAATGAATAAAGAGAGAGCATAATTCCTGTATTCAGTACAATCGGCACAATTAAAATGCCAAACCCTGTCACGGTAAAGTGAACAAATAATTTCTTTCGTGTCAACGGAAGGCTGTGGATGAAGTCTGCAGCTTGTTTCACATGTAAATACCGGAACAGGAAGAGAGAAAGAATCACGGGTGCAACCAGCATCAAACCTATTTGGATCGGGTATTGCATCTTAAATAAATTATCGTAAATAGCAATAGGTATAGAATGGTCTTCGCTGGATAGTTTTCCGATAATATCAACCGGTAAAGAAAAGAGAAGTCCGATAAAATAGACTATACCTACCCACCCGACATTACGCAGGCTTTGGATGATGACTTCTTTATTGATCCATGATGTTTTGGATGGCATATCCTACGTCCTCCATTTCATAAATAAATATTTCTTCAAGGGTTAGCGGCAGCAGATCAAGTATCACCGGATGATAGGCCTGAATTATGGTTCTCACTTGCTGTTCGTCTCCACGGACGATGCATAGGGATACACTCCCCCGGATCTCTTCATAAAGAAGGTCAAGCTCTTTGAAAAGCTTTTTAGGTGTTTCGCCCTTAAAGGCCAATTGAACTTTATGGATGCCGGACTTTAGATCGTCGAGCTCTTTCTCAAGCAAGAATTTCCCTTGATGCAGAATGCCGATATGATCACAAATATCTTCCACTTCCCGGAGGTTGTGAGAAGATATCAGAATCGTCATCTCACGTTCGGCAACCTCTGAGATCAAAATGTTTTTCACTTTCTTCCGTACAACAGGGTCCAGTCCATCCATGGGTTCGTCCAGGATGAGGACATCCGGTTGAGTGGCTAAAGCAAGGATGAACGCTGCCTGACGCTGGACCCCTTTTGAGAATTTGTGAAGCTTCTTGGTGGTCTCGATGCCGAAAAGATTGGCAAGAGATTGATACTGGTCATGATCCCAACGGCTGTAAGTGGTTTGATAAAATTGAGCCATTTGACTTAATGTGTAATGGGCAAAGAAGAATGGTTGATCAGGGATGAAGAACAACGTTTCCTTCGTCGATGTGTTTTCAAAGACCGGCTGTTCTCCTAACAGAATTTCTCCGCTTCCAGGTTTAAGTACACCCGCAATGGTTTTAAGTAATGTTGTTTTTCCGGCACCATTCGATCCAAGCAGTCCATAAATCGATCCCTTTCGGACAGAAAAGGAGATGTCATGAATGATTTCAGTTCCGTCAAAGGCTTTGCTTATTCCCTTAATTTCAATCATCCGTATCATTCCCTCCTACCGATGCCTCAATTTCCACAATCATCTGCTTTAAATCTTCAGTAGTCATTCCCAAATAAAGGGCTTCAGACAAAAGTTTAGTTAACTCTTCCTTTACTTTCATGATTTTCTCCGTGTTTTGAATGTGACTTGAAGGATTAACAAAGCTACCCCGTCCTTTCACCGAATAAATATAACCTTGGGTTTCAAGTTCCCTGTAAGCCTTTTGGATCGTATTTGGATTTATCGTCAGCTGCTGGGCCAAAGCACGAACAGAAGGCAACTGTTCGTCTGGTTTCAGCACTTCATTAATCATTAATTCCTTTAGCTTCTCAACCAATTGTTCATAAATGGGCTTTCGACTTCTTAAATCAAGCTCAAACATATCCACCCTCCCAACTGTATACTGTGTACTACGTGTCTTAATACAGTTATAGTATATAACATGTTTTGCCAACTTGGGAAGGGGGATTTGAAAAAAATCTCAAAGGGGAATTACGAACAATAGAGGGGGGATAAGGTGTCAGCGGTTTGGAAGGATAAGGAGTGAGCAATAACGATCAAGAATGAATGATGGCATTTCCTTTGACAGAGAAAGTCTACTTGATGGAAAATGGGTGTACTCAGCACGTTGAATGGAGGAGCGGATAGATAGATGTTTATAGATTGGTTAAGCGGGTTCAATCCGACAGTACAAGCCCTGTTTGGGGGTACCCTGACATGGGGATTGACAGGACTCGGCGCAGCGACGGTTTTTTTCTTTACGAAAATTGAAAAACATACATTGAATATGATGCTTGGGTTTGCTGCAGGGGTCATGATCGCGGCATCCTTTTGGTCACTTCTTGCTCCTTCCATCGAATTCAGCGAGGAAAACGGCCAGATTCCATGGCTCGCTCCTGCCATCGGTTTTTTATTGGGAGGCCTTTTTATCCGGATGCTGGATTTTGTAGTCCCTCACTTGCATTTGGGGAACACTGCAGAAAAAGCAGAGGGACCTCCAACAAAATTTAAAAAATCGACCTTATTATTCCTTGCAATCACCCTCCATAACATCCCCGAAGGCTTAGCGATCGGGGTTGCATTCGGGGCGGCATCAATGGGACTTGGAGACGCAACATTGGTAGGTGCCGTAGGCCTTGCCATTGGAATAGGTATACAGAATATGCCGGAAGGTGCAGCTCTTTCCATCCCATTGAGGGGTGAAGGGATGTCGAGGCTGAAAGCATTCCATTATGGTCAGCTTTCAGCCATAGTAGAGCCTATTGCTGCTGTAATCGGGGCAGCTGCAGTCATATTGGTACAGCCGATCCTTCCTTATGCACTGGCGTTTGCGGCAGGAGCCATGATCTTTGTAGTGGTGGAGGAGCTCATTCCTGAATCTCAATCCTCTGGCAGTACAGATCTTGCCACGATGGGACTCATGCTCGGTTTTGTTGTGATGATGATCCTGGATGTATCCCTGGGATAAACCTATATGAAGTAGAAGGTTCTTATGATAGGACGTCATAAGCTTTTTAAGATACAGTTTGGTTTCGGGATATAATCAATAACAGATATGGGAGAAAGGAGATCGTACAAGATGGAAGAAGCTCATTCATTGGAAAGCATCCATGCATCCCTTGCACAAGAAAAGATGGTGTTACTATACATATCCAGACAGAATTGTTCAGTGTGTCATGCTTTGCTGCCTCAAGTAAAAGGGATGCTGGAACGATTTCAACACGTAAGCTCCATTCATGCCGATGCGGACGAAATACCGGAAATAGCCGGTGAGTTTTCCATTTTCACTGTGCCGGTCATCATTGTATTTGTAAATGGAAAAGAAATGTTCAGAAAGGCCCGCTTCGTTCCAATCGAAGAACTACATACCCAAATGTCTCGACTTGAGAAGATGTTAGACGACTAAACAAACGTTTGATTAAGGATGCTTGAACTTGACCTGACAACAATAAAAGAGTTAAACGATTGTTTAAGGTGTCTTTTTTTTAGCGGTATGGAAGAAGGATGTCCATTATCCCATTACCCTGAGAACAATTCGCCAATGAAGGAAAGAGCTGCTGAAAAAAGTAGCTCTTTTGTCTGACCTTTGTGAATAGGTATATAATAATACGTATACTTGTCTTGAAGATATGGAAGGGGGCTGGATGAATGATCAGATTGTCCAGGGCAAATAAAGTCATTTTACTAGGTTTAGCCATTATCCTCATTATAGCAGCCAATCAGATTTCAAGTGTGCAGCACATGACAGCCAGAATCGCGACGAAAATGTATGTGAGTTTAAAGTATCAAGAGTTGGACCTGGAATATCAAGACGTTGAATTTTCACACCAGTTTGGAGATTATTCTGTAGCGTATAAGGACAAGGATGGAAAAGTCTATGGATTCATGGTCACCCCTAAATCAATGCCCGTCATCATCCTTCATGATCCTCTGCATGAGACACCTTAAAAGGATAGAAAAAGAACCCTGCTAATCTTTCTTATTTTCATTCTTCATTTTTTATGTATAATAAAATAGAACAACTGAACGAACGTTACCACAAGGGGAGCGAAAGCTGAGAGTGAACAATCTGTTCTGACCCTTTGAACCTGTCAGTTAGTACTGGCGTAGGGATGTGGAAGATAAGCTTTTTTTGCTTATTAAGATCGATGCATCCGTCCCCCTTATGGTTTCGTTTCAATTCATAAGGGGGATTTTTGTATGAAAAACACACGTCTTGTTGTCTTGCTGGAAGCTTCATTGATGGCGGCATTTGCCGTTATTCTAGACATGCTTCCATCCATTAAGCTTTCACCGAGCATCTCTATTTCAATTGCTATGGTTCCTATTTTTTTGTTATCTTATCGAAGGGGATGGAAAGCCGGGGTGCTGGCAGGGTTTGTATGGGGAATCCTGCAGATTGCCCTCGGTGATGCATGGATTGCAACACCGGTACAGATGGTTATTGAGTATTTCATCGCCTTTGCCTTCATCGGTTTTGCCGGTTTATTCGCAGGGAATATTCAAGGTGCATTAGGAAGAAACAATCGATCTGCAGCGATAAGCTGGTTAGTGGCAGCAACATTTATAGGAAGCCTTGCCCGCTATTTCTGGCATTTTATTGCAGGTTTCGTGTTCTTTGCCGAGTATGCCCCAAAGGATATGTCTCCGCTCCTCTTCTCTTTGATAGCGAACGGGATCACAATGCTTGGCTCGGCCCTATTATGTTCCATTATCCTGGTCATTATCATGAATATTGCGCCTAAACTGATCAAAGTCCGTACTTATCAACAAGAAACCACCCGAAAGGCTTCATAATATTCTCAAGGCCGGTCCGGTACAGGGACTGGTCTTTTTGGTGTGTCAATACACCCCAGGTCTTAGATAGATTTACTTCTTCCGATTCTGTTGGAGAGCGATCATCTCTCTTATACTGAATACACTATATACATTAGGGGTGTGGGGATGACAGACTGGATCGTGAATATAGCGGAAGAGTGGGGGATGTGGGGCATTTTACTTTCTCTGTTTATCGAGGGGAGTTCATTTCCTTTTGTCGGTACAATGTTTATCGTGACCATGGGATTTATCCTCGATTTAACGTGGATAGAAATGGGCATGGTTTCATTGGTGGGGAGTATTTTATATACAGCGGGCAGCTGTATCCCTTACTATATAAGCTTGAAATTGGGGGATAAGGTAGCAGGAAAGCTCAAGAAACAGAAACGCATGAAGCTGGAAGAAGCTCAAGGGAAGTTCAATCGTTATGGGATTTGGAGTGTTGCCATCGCAAGTCCACTTCACTTGGGGAACGTCATCCCGTTCCTGGCCGGTATGGCGAGAATGGATATAAAAGTTTATTCCCTCCTGACTGTCGCCGGGATTGCTCCATCTACTTTCTTGTTTTTAAGTATAGGCAAGTTGTATGACGGAGAGAAAGAAGTCATCCTTGAAATGATTGAAGACTATCAAGTGGCTGTATTTGCAGTTTTCGTGATGGTGACCGTCCTGTATATCATCTATAAAAGGAAGGGAAAGAGAGTTTTGTACAGGTTAAATAACAAGCGGGATTGATTCTGTCCCATAAGAAACTTATGAATAGAGAAGACACCTTCTTCATTACACGTTAACCCCTAATCTTCAGATTAAATCCAGGTTAAATCCTCCTCTCCCTCATTGATTACACGCCATCTTTCCTATAAACTATACCTATTCAAAAAATAGCACGTGTGGAGAGATTTATAGTGGAAGCAAAAATGATCAGAAGATATGACATTATGGAAGTCAGCCTGCTTGCAGGCAAGATTATGCTGCAGAGCGGAGCAGAGACGTATCGGGTGGAGGATACGATGATGCGCATCGCCGCTTCTTATGGGATTTCGGAATCTCATAGCTATGTGACCCCTACAGGAATCATTTTCTCAATCGAAACGTCCGAACCTACGAAAACGAAGCTGATCCGGATTAATGAGCGGTCAACGGATCTTGAGAAAGTCACCCTGGTAAATAGTATTTCAAGGCAGATCAGTAAAGGGCATCTCACGTTGGAAGAAGCGTATAATGCCTTGGAAAAACTGGATCAATCTGATCTTTCCTACTCCTTCATCATTCAAGTATTGGCAGCCTCCATTGCCAGCGGATGCTTTCTCATTATGTTCCAGGGAATGTGGAATGATTTCATTCCTGCCCTTTTCGCAGGCGGAGTCGGGTTTACAAGCCTGATTTATTTTCATCGCCTGGTGCCGATTAAATTCTTTGCCGAATTTCTTGCTTCTTTTATTATCGGAATGCTTTCATATGGATTCGTCCAGTTCGGTGTCGGACAGGAGTTAGACAAGATCATTATTGGATCTGTCATGCCCCTTGTACCGGGGC
Source organism: Bacillus sp. RO3 (assembly GCF_012911895.1). Classification (GTDB taxonomy): domain Bacteria; phylum Bacillota; class Bacilli; order Bacillales; family Bacillaceae_B; genus Rossellomorea. Next base: position 32,101 of record NZ_JAAXCV010000016.1, on the reverse strand, counting down.
TTCTCATTACCAATGCGGTGAGGGACCTGATGGCAGGGCATTTGGTGTCGGGCTTGTCCAAGGGAGCGGAAGCATTCTTAACGGCTTTTGCCATCGGAACAGGGATAGCTGTGGTATTTACACTGACCTAAACAAAAAGATTGGAGTGAAGAGGGAATGCTCATTTTAGAGCAATTAGTGACCAGCTTCATCGCAGCTGCCGCATTCGGGATTATTTTCAACGCCCCCAAGCAGTCCCTTTTCAAATGCGGGATTGTTGGAATGTTAGGATGGATCATCTACATAGTCATGAGTTTAAATAAAGCAGATGCGGTACTTGCGACATTACTGGCCTCATTTGTCGTTGCGGTGATCAGCCAGGTATTTGCAAAGATGTATAAAACCCCGGTCATCATCTTTTCAGTAGCCGGCATCATTCCCCTTGTACCTGGTGGGCTTGCGTACGATGCCATGAGAAATTTCGTTCAAAATGATTACAACGCGGCCATCAACCTGGCTGCTAAAGCCTTTATGATCTCAGGGGCAATCGCCATTGGACTCATTTTCTCTGAAGTCATCAACCAGGTCATCCGGAACGCACGCCTGAATGTGAGTGCAAGACGAATGAGATAGAGGGACGGACCTTGCTGTTGCGGGGTCTTTTTTTTTTTGGCACCAGATAAAAACAGAGGGTGTCAAAAGTAGTTTCAGCCCATTTCCCCAAAATTCAGCTAATCATGATCGAGTCCATGTAACATTTTCACCTTCCTGCCGTCTAATCTACAAATAGCTCTTTAGGAGGGTCATAGCATGATGAAAAAAACGTATGTGCTCATTACTGCCGGTCTTGTGCTGCTGATTGCAATGGGAACGTTCCTGTATAGCCACAAACCAACGGTGGAGGCGGAGGGGAAGTTTAATGGTCATCTTCTTGTAATGGAGAACAACCCGTGGAAGCTCAGGTTTTCTGCAGCTCTTCAGGAGGAAACGGTGACACCCGGAAACATATATGTAGAGAATTCCAACGGGGATAGGGTTAATGCAACCCTCAAACTCAGTGATGATCGAAAGTCATTGCAAGTCCATGCACCACCGGAAGGGTATCCTTCTGAATCACACCACTTTACACTTCATATTTCTCCTGAAGTGAAAACCAAATGGGGTTTTTCTTATGAAGGAGACACAGAGATCCCGTTTTCCATTACCTCACAACTACCCAATTTTCAATCCAATGACGAACTGACCAACTACTTTAAGCAGATCTTAAAAAAGAATAAAGAAAATAGGATGTTTTCTCTTTTGGAAAGAGAGGAAAGCATGAATTCTAAGTCTTCGGAAGATAGTGCGGCAGGTGAATCAGCTCAATCGGGAGCTGCATTCTCAGAAACCAATAATCAGGTTCAAGGTGTTGACGAAGGGGATAGGGTGAAGACGGATGGAAAGTATATTTATCAACTAACCGACCTCCGTCTCTTCATTACCAAGGCAGCCCCTGTAAAGGAATTGAAGGTGGTCTCTTCCATCGGTTTTGAAGAAAACATACAGCCGAACCATCTGTTTTTACAAAAGGATAAGCTGCTCGTCATCGGGAATAGTTGGACCCCTGCCCATTTCCAGGAGAGTAAGAAACTTGCTGCCTCCACAATGCCTGTGGACGGGATGACAGTGGCGCTTCTGTATGATGTATCGGACAAATCAAAACCGTCTCTTCTCAGGAAAGTCGAGGTTGAAGGCCACTATTCGACGTCAAGGAAAATCGATTCTACTGTATATTTGATTTCGAATTATTACCCGCACTACTGGATGCTTGAAAAGGAAAAGAACCTTGATTTAAGACCCCGGGTGAAAGATAGTGAAAAAGGTGATGAGACGACACCTATTCCTATAAAGGATATACAGTATTTCCCCCAATCACAGGCCCCTAACTATACGTTACTGACTGAACTGAACATGGAAGACGCTGATGCTCCTCTTCATGTTCAATCTTATCTTGGCAGCGGGGATAAAGTATATATGTCCAAGAAGAATCTCTATATTGCTGTAGAAACATACAATGAGGATAACATGGTAGACTATTCTTCGCATACAGATATTTATAAATTTTCCATCCGTGAAGGGAACATAGCTTATTCTTCATCCGGCACGGTAGATGGGAGAGTCTTGAATCAATTTTCCATGGATGAACATAAGGATCATTTTCGGATTGCCACAACGAACGGGGAGGCATGGAACGATTCTCCTTCTTCCAATGCTCTCTACATTCTTGATGAAAACATGAATAACGTTGGGGAAGTAACGGACTTAGCCCGTGGAGAACAGATTTATTCTGTGAGATTCATGGGAGACAAGGCGTATATGGTCACATTTAAACAAGTCGATCCTTTGTTCGTGATTGATACGGAGGACCCTGAAGACCCAAAGGTACTGGGGGAATTGAAGATCCCTGGCTTCAGTACCTATCTCCACCCGATTGATGAGAATCACCTCATCGGCTTTGGATTTGATACGAAAGTGATGGATGATACAAAAGCAGCCAATGAAGAACCCCGGATCATTCGAAGCGGAATGAAAATGTCATTGTTTGATATTACCGACTTTCACAATCCCAGGGAAGCAGACACGGAAATCATAGGGGGAATGGGGACCCACTCAGCCTTACTGGAAGACCATAAAGCTTTGTTCCACGAGCCTTCGCGGGGTTTGTATGGTTTCCCCATTTCCGTTTACCATGAGAAAGAAGATGTTCCGAATGAGCTGGATTTTGAGTATCAGGGTGCACTTCTTTATGAAATCACCCCTCAAAAAGGAATCGTCTTTAAATCTAAGCTGACAGAAGATAAACAGGACAAAGAATATTTTGAACAGTGGGAAGACCGGATCCAGCGTCTTCTATATATCGATGAACAGCTTTACACCCTTTCAAACAAGAAAGTGACGGCTTATTCCTTGGAAGATTTCATTAAAGTAAATACTGTCGAACTGCCGTGAAAAGAACCCTTAAGACGATTTGTCTTAAGGGTTTTCTATTCCAAACGAATCCTGGATAAAGACCACTTATTTTGTCAGGTTTTGAAAACCGATCTTTGGGTAGATAACTAATACATTATTCAACTTACAATCGAAGGGAGAGTATGAAATGAACAGTAATATTACGCAAGAATGGTATGGATATTTAGGAAAGCTTCCTGATCTGCTGTTGGCCCTACTCGTGTTATTGATCGGGTGGATCATTGCGAAGGCAGTTGAAAAAGCGGTATACGGTATTTTAAAGCGAGTGAAGATCGATGATAAGCTTTATTTCGGCAGCGGTACAGGAGAAAGGAAATGGACCTCGGAAAAAGTGATCAGCAAGATTGTGTACTTCATCCTCCTGGTGTTCGTATTCATTGCCTTCTTCAATATGCTTAACCTGAGCTTCATTGCTTCTCCTTTAGTCGGTATGCTCAGTACAATGGCGGCAGCCATCCCGAACGTATTGAAAGCAGCTCTTATTCTATTATTTGCATGGATTGTTGCTTCTGTCCTGAAGGTACTGATAGAGAAATTGGGTATGAGAACGGCAGTTAAAAGCACGCTGGTAAGAACCAAGCTGGCCAATGATGAAAACGATGTACACCGTTATGTCTATACGGCAGCAAGGGTCGTCTTCTATCTCGTTCTCCTCATCTTCCTGCCGGGAGTGTTGGATGCCCTTAATATCACTGGGGTATCAGGGCCTTTCACGGAAATGCTGCAAAGCTTCCTGGCCTTTATCCCCAAGTTATTTGCGGCAGCCATCATATTAATCGTTGGATGGTTCGTAGCGAAGATCGTCAGGGATATCGTCACAAACTTTTTACAAGCTGTCGGAACGGAAAGGGCGGCTGAGAGATTCGGCATCAGCAAGCTTTTACAGGGAACGACGGTTTCTGCGGTCATAGGCACGATTGTATTCGTTCTCATTATGATACCCGTAACGATTTCCGCATTGGATCAGTTGGATATACGTGGAATTTCAGAGCCAGGGATCAGTATGCTGAATCAGATCCTTGTCATGCTTCCGAATATGGCGGTTGCGTTTCTTCTCATCCTTGCAGGAATCTGGGTGGGGAGATGGGTTGGAGCCATGGTGGCCCGCTTATTAAACCGCGTTGGCTTCAATTCGATTCTGCGTAAGATGGGAATTGGCCGTATCAATGTCAACAAGAATCCCTATGAGCAATCAGGTACGACTTATATGAATCTATCAGGACTTGTTGGCAGAGTCGTTCAACTGATCATCGTTTTCTTATTTGCAGTGGAAGCCCTGGAAATTGTGAGATTGGAATTCCTTGTTGTTCTCGCAACTGGTGTATTGGCTTATCTGCCCCTTGTACTGGCAGCGATTGTTATTCTTGGTGCCGGTTTATACTTAGGGGACTTAGTGAAGGGAATCATGTCCAATGTATTGAGTGATCACTTCCAGGTGCTCGGAACTATCACGAAATATGCGATCATCACCTTAAGTATCTTTATGGCACTCGATCAATTGAAGGTGGCGGATTCCATCGTCAATCTGGCATTCATGTTGATTCTCGGTGGACTGGCACTTGCCTTCGGTCTAGCCTTTGGACTCGGTGGTAAGGATTTCGCCCAGAAATATCTTTCTAAACTGGACCGGAAGATTGAAGAAGAAAAAAACAGACCTAATGGTGGGACAGACACTCCTCCATTTCATCAATGATAAAGAAGAACCACATGATCCTTTGGGACCATGTGGTTTTTTCATCATTTCTGAGTAATAGATCTCTTCATGAAAGATGTCTTCAACATCACCCATCCAAACGTGGGCTATAGTCAGGGGAGAAGAGAAAGCCGCTTCCAACTACCACGTGGCATAAAAAAACGATATGATGATACATATATACATAATGGAAGCGCTACATATAAGGGGTGTTTATTTGAAAGTCATACGTTTTTTGAAACCTTATCGGGTTGCCATGGGAATCGCTTGGAGCTTAATGCTTATAGAACTTGCCGTTGAACTGCTGAATCCTCTTCTCATGGCCAGAATCATAGACGAAGGGATATTGAACGAGGATCTGGACACGGTGATAAAATGGGGGTCGATTATGGTCGGGATGTCCCTTGTGGCATTTATTTCGGGGGTCACGAATTCATTTTTCGCCGCCCATACAAGTCAAGGTTTCGGTTACGACGTAAGGGAAAGTTTATATAAAAAGGTTCAATCCTTTTCTTTTGCGAGTTTTAACGAGCTTCCCGCATCGTCTCTCATTACCCGGATGACGAATGATGTCAGGCAGCTGCAGAATACCATTTTCATGAGCTTGCGAATCATGCTGAGAGCTCCACTGCTTGTGGTGGGGTCAACGATAATGGCGCTTATCGTGAATGCCCGCCTTGCCCTTATTCTGTTGATTGTCATTCCTGTATTATGGTTGTTCCTGATATGGGTTCTGAAACGGGGGTGGAGCCTGTTTGAAAAAGTTCAGACCAGGCTGGACAAGGTGAATGATGTGATGAAGGAAAACCTGTCAGGCATGAGGGTCATCAAAGCCTATACCCGAAGTAAACATGAAGAAGGACGTTTTCGTGGGGCAAATGGAGATTTAAAGGACCGGACGATCCAGGCCCTTCAATTTATGGAAATCATCATGCCCCTGCTCATGGTGGTCATGAATCTGACCCTTCTTTCCGTCCTATGGTTCGGTGGCATAGATGTTGCCTCAGGTGGAGCCAAGGTCGGAGAAGTCGTGGCCATTGTGACGTATGTTACGAGAATCTCGTCTGTTTTTTCCATTTTCTCCTTTATCATTACCAGTTTCTCAAGAGCAAGGGCTTCAGCGGGGAGGGTGGAAGATGTCCTCCAAACAGAAGTGGATTTAAAGGACGGAGAGGAAGTAAAGCAGGAAAATAAAGTTGAGAAAGGTGAGATTGCCTTCAACCATGTTTCCTTTCAGTACCCGTCTGCCAGGGGAAAGGTGCTTGAAGATGTCTCGTTTAACGTGAATGCCGGTGAGACGGTTGCCATTCTCGGTGCAACGGGATCCGGTAAGACGTCACTGTTTCAGCTCATTCCACGATTGTACGATGTGACCGAAGGAACAATTGAGCTGGACGGGCAATCCATCCGGTCGATTCCTTTGGAGCATGTCAGAAAGAATATAGGCTACGTGCCCCAGGAAGTGGTCCTGTTTTCAGGTTCAGTATCAGAAAACCTCCTCTGGGGCAAAGAAGAAGCCACGATGGAAGAGTTGATCCAATCCGCAAGAGATGCCCAAATCCATGAAACCATCCTGAAACTTCCCCATGGATATGAGACGGTGCTTGGTCAAAAAGGAGTCAATCTTTCTGGTGGTCAGAAGCAGCGTCTTTCGATTGCGAGGGCGCTCATCCGAAAACCAAAGATTCTTTTGCTGGATGACAGCACAAGTGCATTGGACCTGAAAACAGAATCGAAGCTGCTTCGTGCCTTGAAGCAATACGAATGTACAACCATGATCATTACACAGAAGATCAGTACGGCCATGGAGGCAGATATGATTCTGCTCCTTGAAGATGGAGTACTGATCGGAAAGGGGACACACACTTCCTTAATAGAAGATTCACCCCTTTATCAGCGGATATATCAATCTCAATTCGGTGAGGGGGAAATGCATCGTGTCTAGGCATGTCCGAAAGAAACTAGGAAAAGAAGATAAGGCGAAGGATGCAAAAGGGACGCTGCTGCGCCTGTGGGGCTATCTTTCAAGAATGAAAGTGATCCTTTACCTTGTGATTCTCATGGTGTTTATCAGCTCAGCAGCGGCACTATTAGGTCCATTCCTTGTGGGGAAAGCAATAGATGAATATATTGTAACGAAGGAGACGTCAGGTTTGATGCAGCTCATTTTCTTCCTGACAGCCGTTTACATCTTTCATTCTCTGTCCATATGGTTTCAAAATTATTGGATGATTGGTGTGGCACAGGATACGGTCTACCGCTTGAGGCTGGATCTTTTCCACCAATTGCACCAACTATCGATCCCTTTCTTCGATAAACGCAAACATGGAGAACTGATGAGCAGAGTGACAAATGATATAGATAATGTGAGTTCAACGCTGAATAGCTCGTTCATTCAGATCATATCCAGTGTCCTGACGTTGGTTGGAACCATATCGATCATGTTGTGGCTTAGTCCGTTGCTTACCCTGATTACCTTGACCATCGTTCCCCTCATGGTCATCGGGATGAAATGGATCACGAAGCGTACCGGTCGTTTATTCAAACGATATCAGCAGAATATCGGTGAGCTTAACGGCTATATCGAAGAAACGATTTCTGGTCACTCTATTATCAAAACCTTTTCACGTGAAGAAACGGCCATCAAGGACTTTAACGAAAAAAATCGACGATTGAGAACGGCTGCCTATTGGGCCGATACCTATTCAGGATTTATCCCGAAGCTCATGAATGTGTTGAACAATTTGAGTTTCGCCGTCATTGCAGGAGTCGGAGGGATATTTGCTTTGAATGGGATGATCACGATCGGTGTAATCGTGATTTTTGCTGAATATGCCCGCCAATTCACCCGTCCGTTGAATGAGCTTGCAAACCAATACAACACGTTATTATCGGCGATTGCAGGTGCTGAGCGAGTGTTTCAGATCCTCGACGAAGAGGAGGAGGCCAAGGATGAAGGAGATGCTGTTGAAATCGATTCTGTTGAGGGGGAAGTAGTGTTCCAGCATGTTTCCTTTTCGTATGAAGAAGGGGATCGCACCCTCCAGGATGTATCCTTCTCCATCACACCAGGTGAGACCGTTGCCCTGGTGGGACCGACTGGAGCAGGAAAGACCACGATCACCAACCTCCTCTCCCGTTTTTATGAGCTGAATGAAGGCAGGATAGAAATTGACGGTCACGATATCCAGCGTATTAAGCGGAAGAGTTTGCGCAGGCAGATGGGCTTTGTCCTGCAGGATAGCTTCCTGTTTCAGGGCACCATTGCAGACAATATCCGTTATGGCAGACTCGACGCTTCTGATGAAGAGGTAAAGGAGGCAGCGAAACTGGCAAATGCCCATTCTTTTATTGATAAAATGCCTGAGGGCTACGACACATACTTAAAGCATGAAGGGAATGGGATCAGTCAGGGGCAAAAACAATTACTATCCATCGCAAGAGCGATCCTCTCGAACCCATCGATCCTTATCCTTGATGAAGCAACAAGCAGCATTGATACGATTACCGAACTAAAGATCCAGGAAGCCCTCAAACGTCTGATGAAAGGCAGAACGAGCGTAGTGGTCGCCCATCGCCTCAACACCATCCGACAGGCCGATCAAATCCTGGTCCTTGATCAAGGGAGAATCATTGAACGGGGCTCTCATGATGAGCTTCTGAAGCAGAAAGGGTTCTATCATGGGTTGTATCATAGTCAGTTGAAGGAGAGCGGTTAGGGTGGATGGTGTGATGAGAGAGTTGTGTATTGAAAAACGGGGATTTGAAAATAAAATCTTGGAATTGAAAATAAAAATGGGGATTTGAAAATAAAATCTTGGAATTGAAAATAAAAATGGGGATTTGAAAATAAAATCCTAGAATTGAAAATAAAATCCTAGAATTGAAAATAAAATCCAGAAATTGAAAATAAAACGGATTCCCGCTGTGCATTCTTACATGGAAAATACGCTACAGTCTATAAATTAGTCATAATTTACATCAAATACAAAAAAACACCTCAAAAGTCAGCACTTTTGAGGTGTTTTTTCTTACAGAGGGCTAATCATCCCGTTAGCGATCCCTCTGTGCTGCCTTAATCGGATAAAGACAACTCTGTAACTTGCAACATCACAAGTAATATATTTATATCTTGAACGTTTGCAGATAATAAACAGCCGCGGGCAATTCCTTGAGTCGTCTGATATACCTAAACGACGTAAGCCCTACCTCTCTTACATCCTAACGGCTCCGAAGCCGATCCAGTGTGAATAAGTTGTTAAATCAAAACAGAATAGAATTACGAATTATCTTCTCTAATCGTTTCAATGTATGTTACAAGATTACAATAAACAAATATATCATCTTTTCATAAGGTTGTCAACAACTATAATTCAAATGTCTGCGGGGAATCACTCTCATCATTCATCAAACGGATGCTGGTGGGCTGGATTTTCAGAACGATGTATTCGGGATCATCAGGTCCCTTAAACCATTTCTCCATATGGTCATTCCACAGCTTTTCTTTATAATGAGACGATTCTTCGATGGAAGCGAGCCCTTCGATTTCAACGAAGGTATCCCCATACCCTTCACCCTCATAACCGAGAAGAATATGAACGTTGGGGTTATCCTCGATTTCATCTGTCTTATGGGTTTCCTTATTTGTTGGGGTATAGAGGGTAAATTCATCATGTGAAAATGTCATATAACGGGAATGGGGCTTATTGTTTTTCACCGTTGCCAGCGTCCCTACCTTACTGTCCTCAAGAACGTTTAAAATCTGTTGTTTCAGTTCAGCTTGTGACACCTGATCCATCTCCTTTGTTTGTTGTTGTAACCATACTATTCCTGTTCTTAAGGCGAAATAAACATGGGAATGTGTACAGTGTTTGTTCTGTGGGAATAACAACTGTAATGAATAAACAAAGGATGATGCACGTGCTGCCGGAAGAATTAGTCGAGATCTGCAAGAAAAGGATGGAGCCCTATGCCTGCGAAGGGTTCGTATATGGGAGAGGACCCGAGCACCCCACTATCATGATCGTCGGGGAAGCCCCGGGTGAAACGGAAATTCATAATGGGATACCGTTCAGCGGTCGCGCGGGTAAAGTGCTGGATGAGTTCTTTCAATATCTTAAGGTTCCAAGAGAAGACATATACTTTACCTCCACGGTCAGAAGCAGACCCTATAAAGTAGTATCAAAAGAGGGGGAAGAGAAGAAATATAACAGAGCCCCTAATCTGAAAGAACAGCTGGCACATGCGCCGATCCTTGATTACGAGCTTCAACACATAAAGCCAAAACAGCTTGTGACGTTGGGCAATATCGGTTTACAGAGGCTGTTGGGAAAGGGCTGCACGATCTCTGAGGTTCACGGCCGATTAATTGAATCGAAAGTGAGGAGGCTCAAGGATCTCCATTCCAATGAATGGATCATGAGCGAAGAAAGCTACTCCATCTTTCCGACCTATCACCCTGCTTCGATTTTTTACAACCGCTCTTTAGAAAAGAAAATATATCAGGACCTTGATAAGTTAAAAGAGGTTCTTCGGGCCAACTGATCAGGGATTGAATGTTTTGGACGTTGCTTCTAAGGAATCGAAAAAAAAAACGAAGTATAAGGTGATAAAAGATGTTTTTTGGAACTTGGTATGGAATCTATCGTATTTTGATCGTGGGAGTACTGGCTTATGTGGCTTTGATCATCCTGTTGAGAGTCTCTGGGAAACGAACGTTATCTAAGATGAATGCTTTTGACCTAGTGGTAACGGTTGGAATTGGATCCGTATTGGGAATTATCCTGTTGAATAAAAAAGTACCTTTAGCCGAGGGGATTACAGCATATCTTGTATTAATTGGAATGCAGTACATTGTGGCCTGGTTATCTGTCCGATTTCACAATGTGGACCAATTAGTTAAATCATCACCAAGCTTACTATTCTACCGTGATCATTTCATCAAAGAGAGGATGAAAAAGGAAAGAATAGCGGAGATGGATGTCTTTCAGGCAGTGCGTGATAATGGGTATGCCTCGATGCAAGAGGTGAATATGGTTATTTTAGAGGCAGACGGAGGTTTTTCAGTGATTGGCAAAACACATGACCCAAACAGAGGAGTCATGAAGCATGTTAAAGGATATCCCAAGGAGCGAAGCTGACATGGCAGTATCTTGTACTGGATGTCAGCTTTTTAAATGCTCAAACATCTCTTCGGCATGCATCTTTACATATTGAAACAGAATTTGGTTACCACCCCGCTGTTGGTTCTATTTCTTGTTCATATTCTCCTGGGCCATCCTCACAAGTTCCTTCACCATATTTCCACCGATCCTGCCGCCTACTTTCCCTGCCTGCTCTGATGTCAGCTTCCCGTTATATCCCTTTTGTAGAGGAATACCCTGTTCTCTTGCCGCCTCATATTTTGCCTCATCCGGTTGTTGGACACCTGAAACTTTTGCTTTCAGATCATCCATGGCCTTTCTGGATTCTGGGACAAGAAGTTTTCTTCTAGACATATTTTTCACCTCCTTTTTTAAGATGCCCCAAACTTTTTTTATAAGTAAAAAAGTCTTGTCTTATAAGGGTTTTTCCTCTTTTTATTGGGTGGATCAACAAAAAAAGATTGTCTAAAATGTGTCAAATAAAATATAATTCTTAATAGTTAGAACATTTATACAAAAAAAGGGGGAAATGCCGTGGAAGCTTTTATTGGCGAACTGGTAGGGATACTTTGGTCACCGGTCATGATTTATTTTTGTCTTGGGGTAGGCTTACTATTTTCTATTTTAACGAAGTTTTTACAGGTAAGATTGTTTAAAGACATGGTCATTCAAATGTTTAAAGGTGGAAGCTCCAGTGCGGGGGTATCTTCATTCCAGGCTCTGGCTCTTTCATTGTCGGGTCGTGTCGGGACGGGGAATATTGCCGGTACGGCAACGGCCATTGCTTTCGGTGGACCGGGAGCGGTTTTCTGGATGTGGACAATCGCGTTCATCGGGGCAAGCAGCGCCTTCATCGAATCCACTCTTGCTCAAATTTACAAGGTGAAGCAGGATGGGGAATACCGTGGAGGGCCGGCTTATTATATTGAAAAAGGGATCGGCTGGAAATGGTATGCTGTACTGTTTTCAATTGCCACGCTACTTGCAATGAGTATACTGATGCCTGGAATTCAATCAAACTCCATTGCATTAGGTCTTGAAAATGCATTTGGTCTTAGCACTACCGTAACAGGGATCGGTCTAGTCGTCGTCATCGGCGTCATCATCTTTGGTGGTGTAAAACGTATTGCCGGAGTTGCTTCTTATGTTGTGCCATTTATGGCCATTGCCTATATCCTTCTTTCTCTGATCATTGTGGGAATGAATATAACTGAAGTCCCTGCGGTTTTTGCCTTGATCTTCAAGAGCGCATTCGGTTTTGATTCGGCTTTTGGTGGAATCATCGGGATGGCCGTGTCATGGGGTGTAAAACGTGGGATTTATTCCAATGAAGCAGGTCAGGGTACAGGACCTCACGCCGCAGCTGCTGCAGAGGTTTCCCATCCTGCAAAACAAGGGTTGGTTCAAGCGTTTTCCGTTTATATCGATACCCTTCTTGTATGCTCGGCAACAGCGTTTATGATCTTGTTCACAGGTTCTTTCAATACAGAAGCACCTGATGGAACCATGCTTGCAAACAATTTAGAAGGAGTCGAAGCCGGTCCTGGCTATACACAGGCAGCCATTGAATCTGTCATTCCTGGATTCGGAGCATCATTCGTCGCCATCGCCTTATTCTTCTTTGCCTTTACAACCATTATGGCCTACTATTATATGGCAGAAACGAATGTCGCTTACTTACTGAGAGGGAAAAATTCAAAAGTGGCGATGACCATTTTAAAGGTTGTCCTTCTTGTAGCAACATTCTATGGAGCAGTGAGAGAGGCTGCATTGGCATGGGCACTGGGTGATATCGGTCTAGGTATCATGGTGTGGCTGAACCTCATCGCTATTCTCATTCTGGCCAAACCTGCCCTGAAAGCACTGAAGGACTATGAAGAACAGAAGAAGCAAGGTCTTGATCCAGTCTTTAACTCTACAAAGCTTGGCATCAAGAATGCAGAATTCTGGGAACAAGGCTATAAAGCAGAAGACAAAGAAAACGCTTCTTAATATCTATGAAAAGACCTGCTGCCTCCACTGGCAGCAGGTCTTTTCTTTCGAATAGACGGCTTTTCATTGATTCCGGTCAAGTGATTCACTGCCGGTATTCGAAAGAGAAATGGAAAAGAACCGATCACTGATATATTTCTGAAAAGCATACATGAGTATGGACTTAATAAAAAACAACATGGATAACTGATATTGCTTCATGCGGACCATCCTCCATACCCCCATCTTTTTGAAAATGGAGTAAAAGGGGTATGTAAAGAATGCATCGACCAAAAGATTGACTACCACATAGAGATAAAAGTTCGAATACGTTAATTTCAAAATCCATACGGAGCCGGATAGAAATACCCCGATGACAAAGGGCAGGATTCCGTTTGCTTTCGGAACTAATTTCGTTGTGATCATCCACCATTTCTTTTTCTCCGCTATCACATTTTCACAATAAACGAGAATGGACATAAAGATTGAAGCGGGTAAATATTTCTTTATGCTTTCTTTTCCTGCAAGAAACAGGAATACCCATGAAAGGAGCATAAGAATCAGTATGTAAAGTTTATTCTTATTACGTCTCAAGGCAGTTCCCTCCTAAAAAACATACAAGTAGCCTACCCTTAGAATGGTTAGTTGAAAATGAATCTATACGGATTATAGTAAAAATTGTATTCCGATCAGATTAGTAAACAATATCGTTGAGTTAGAGATGGGAATTGTTTATGATGAATAAAAGAACGTCATAGCGTTAGGTGTCAATGAGGAGGTGCTGATTTTAATGGACTTATATGAACCTTATATACAGAATGACCGACAAAGAAAGCTTTTGGAGTTGGCCGGTGGGCTGGCTGACGTGTTCTCGGAACGTGGGGAAGGGTATGACAGGGAAGACGTCTTTCCATATGAGAATTTCAATGATCTGAAGAAAAAGGGATATGGGACATTAACTCTGCCCAAGGAATACGGGGGAGAAGAAATCAGTTTATATGAACTCGTAATGATACAAGAAAGGCTGGCAACCGGGGATGCAGCAACAGCACTGTCCATTGGTTGGCATTTAGGCGGACTGATGGAAATGACGGAAAACAGGATATGGGATGAAGAAGTATTCAAGGGACTTTGTGAGGAAATTGTCACAAACAAGGCACTCATTAATCGGGCGGCAACAGAGCCGGCAACCGGAAGCCCGACCAGGGGAGGGCTTCCCCAGACCAAGGCAGTGAAAACCGAAAAGGGTTGGCTGTTGAACGGCCGGAAAACCTTTACTTCCATGGCCAGGGTCCTTGACTATTCGTTAGTATCCGCCACAATTGGTGATTCTGAAGAGAAAGGGTTCTTCCTGGTGAATCATCATGTGCAGGGAGTGAAGGTTGAAGAAACGTGGGATACCATTTCCATGAAGGGGACCGGCAGTGATGATCTCGTCCTTCTAGATGTAGAGCTCCCACTGTCTGCATTAGTGGAGCGTGATAGTGTGAATCCAAGGGGGAAGAAAGATGTTCCAAAGGCATGGTTATTGCACATACCCGCTTGTTATATAGGTGTTGCAATAGCCGCTCGCAACTACGCAGTCCGGTTTGCGAAGGAGTATTCACCAAACAGCCTGCCAGGGCCCATCAAAGATGTACCTGAAGTTCAACGGAAAATCGGGGAAATTGAATTGGAACTTTTCAAGGCCAGACAAATCCTATACTCTGTGGCAGATAAATGGGGGAGGGAGCCGGCCAAAAGGAGAAACATGGCTTCGGAGCTTGCTTCCGTTAAACATGTTGTTACCAACAGTGCCTTTCACATTGTGGATGAAGCCATGAGGATTGTTGGAGCAAGAAGTCTATTCCGCTCCAATCCGATGCAGCGATATTATCGAGACGTGAGGGCTGGTCTCCATAACCCTCCCATGGATGATATGGTCATAAGTTTGCTGGCCAAGGATGCTTTAAAATAAGATTTCATGCAAAAAGGTATAGATGCCGGTCTATACCTTTTTAAAATGCCTAAGGGTGTAAGGTTTTTTCCAGTACAGTCTGATGCTGAGCTTCCAACACATGGATTTCACTGAGCTCCTCTAAAAGATCATGAATGGACAGCAATTCATACAACATGACCGTTTCACACGAAAAGTGATGCTTCATGGACTGGAAGGGTTTTGTATGAAGGCCCTCGTGATCTTCCCAGAATTCATCCAGTAAGTCTTTCATTAAGGTGAAATGTTTCTCCGGTATGTGAAAGGAAGGGTGGTGCATGATTGCTTTCAGAGATTGAGTCGCGTGTAAGATACGACCTTTCTCTTCCTCACTGAATGTATACTGAACGGGGAGATAGATTAAGTTGCCGATATGAAACAGGATCTGTCTTAAAAGATTAAGCTTTTTATACTCATAATGAAAGTAACGCAAT
Source organism: Bacillus sp. RO3 (assembly GCF_012911895.1). Classification (GTDB taxonomy): domain Bacteria; phylum Bacillota; class Bacilli; order Bacillales; family Bacillaceae_B; genus Rossellomorea. The sequence goes on along the minus strand of NZ_JAAXCV010000016.1, from coordinate 16,897 downwards.
TCCTGGCGACTGGAACGGTGAAGCTTCCACTCTTCTTTTTGATACTCACACAGGGTGTCAGTCGAATCTATTTCTCTTAGGATATCATTGAAGATGAATTTGGTATCCCTGTGAAGGGAATGGTTCTGAAGGACCTCAGATCCTCTTTTTTCTAATAAATTTCCTGTTTTAAAGTAAAGATTGTGAATGTTGGCCGTAATCGTATTCGAGTATTTCGGCGGGAGGATCAACAAGTTTACCAATGTTGATACAATCAGTCCTATCGTCGTTGTCCCAAGGCGGATAAAAAAAGTAGCCACATAATGATCCTGTATGGTGGGAATCATGGCGATCCCTGTTAATGTGGCAACCAGGATGCCTGCACTTAAATGAAGTTTATGGCACGTGATGATGGTGAGCAGTGCGACCAAAGCATATGTAATGGGGCGATCTCCAAAAAGAGATGCAATGATCACCGCAAATAATGCTCCTATGGCAGAAGCAGGGAACCGGATGAATGCTTTCTTGATTGAGTTTGCAGCAGTAGGCTCGATCGTGACAATGGCTGTGATGACGGCAAAGGTTGCGGGCCAGTCCATAAGCTCGCATACAAGTGCCGTTAGAAAGACCGCAATCCCTGTCTTGGCAATCCGTCCTCCTACAAATTGAAATTTCTTGAAAAAATCCATGATTCAACCCTCTTTTTCAACATGCTCTTCCTATCATTATAAAGTAAGAAAAAACCAATTAAAAATAAAGGACAAAAAAAGAACTGCTCGAGGAACAGTTCTTTTTTTATATGATAACTCATCTTAGAGGTAAAGGCCGTAATAAAATTTTGATTGACTGAGGCATTTTGCATTCATTCTGAGCCTCTTTTAAATAATTGAACATTTTTTTTCCTGCAACAGAGTTGGCTGAATGAATCGTGATCCGTTCTGCAAACAGCTGTTTCTCTACCATATAATGTACCAGCATTAATCCATTACGGGTCTTGCTTTCTAAGTCATGATCCAATGAAAGATGAGCGATAGAAAAATTGAGAAGAAGGTCAATACATTCATCGATGTCTTTCGCGAGAATGTACCCTTGTGGACAGTGGCGGTAATCGTCTAAAAATACATTTACTGTCATATTCATTCTTCTTTCGTCATTTGACTTACGTTAAGCGTAACAGACATTGACAAATACATATATAGGTCAATAGTATGATAAATACCATTATATTTGTAATTTTTTTGTTGAACAATAGGGTTTAATCTTTATGGGGTGTTCAAAAGGGGCCTTTCCCTTTATGAAGGACTTCCAATAATATATCAGGACGATCCGTGATGATGCCGTCTGCCCCTTTCTTGACGAGCTCTTCCATGGTTTCTTTGTCATTAATCGTCCAGTAGTGGATATGAAGACCTTTCCGGTGAGCCTCCTTGATGAGATTGGGATCAGTTAAGTCGATATCTCCTTCCTGAAGGGGAAGTTGAAAAGCATCGACTTTCGTTTCGTATAGATTTCTTAAGAACAGCTTATGAAGGTGGACAAATTTTTGGGCTTCTTGTTTCCCTCCTTGGGTCGCTACTTTCCCATCTGAATAGCTTTCAAATCGAGCGATGATATCCTGATCAAATGAAGCGATGAGGACTTTTTCTTCCATATCATATTCCGCAATGAGATTCATTAATTTCTGTACAATTTCATCCATCCTGTTCCCTGGGTTGTCATCTTTGATTTCTATGTTCACCCGCATATCCGGGAAACGTTGAAACACTTCTTCTAGAGTAGGGATATACACATTTTTCCCCCGGTACGAGTATTCCCCATCCAGGTCCTGGAATGTAAAACCGGCGTCGAGCCGCTGAAGCTCCGGTAGCGTGTAATCTTTTACATATCCACTGCCGTCAGTTGTGGCATCGACGGTGGGATCATGGATGGTAACTAAATGGCCGTCCTTTGTAATATGTATATCCGTTTCAATCACGTCGACTCCTAAATCAACGGCATTTTGAAATGCTTCGATGGTGTTTCCGGGCGCAAGGTGCTTTCCTCCCTGGTGGGCAATCACAAGGGGGAGGTCAGCCTCTTTATGTAAGAAAGGAGGAGGGTCCACTTTCCTTACAGGCAGCCAGTAAACAAAGATAGAAAACAACATAAAGGAAGCGATGACCGAGGTGAGGATTTTAATCTGCCGTTTTTTAGAAGGGTTAGATCGTTCGAGATTCGCATGTTTCATGAATTGTCATCCTTTTATGAGAAAGATATTTTTTTACTATTATAGGTAGGACCTTGTCTATTTAGGACAACAAATTATGGAAATCAGGACCTATATTGAACCGTCATTTGTAGGCATCCGCTTACTCCTGTATAAAAAATGCCGGATGGTGAATGGAATCGGTTGACCGCACCAGCTAATGGTAAGCATGATAGAGGCAAATAAACAGCATTTGCAAAAAAGAGTTTGGAATATCATTACTTTTTAGAGTAAAAAAATTACGTTTTAAAGCACAAAATATATTGCGTTTTAAAGTAAAATGAATTACTCTATAAAGTAAGGAGGGGATATTTACCATGAAAGAGAATATAAGGTTAAATGTTTCATTGCTTCGCCGGCGTGTACCTCATTTAACCTCGGCGGCCAAAACTGTGGGATTAAGGCCCGCAACAGTATCTAATCTATGTACGGGGAAAATTTCTGTAGGGCGTGCCGAGGTAAAGACCCTGGTCACGTTAGCAAACTTAGCAAACTGCACTCTGGACGAATTAATTATTCAAGGAGGGAAATTAACCATGATTGAAACGGGGATTAAATCGCTTGACATGTTTGCACCGATCGTTCAAGGCGGCACCAATGGGTTCGTCGCGAGGTCTCAGGTCGGTCAGTTTGTTTTACTGGCGGAAATGACGAACGTATTAAAAGAAAAAGGCTTCAGTTCAATACTGTTAACGCCGGATAAAACCTACCCGGGAATTAATGATCTTAAAGGCTTTGTTGATGTGGAATGTCATACGATTGACGAAGCCTTTGCTGAGGTTTCACTTGTGGAGAACAAAGAGAATATCCTACTATATATTGACCGCTCTTTTATTCTTTCAGGAGACTTGTTCGAATTAAGGGAAAAGTTTGAAGCCGAGCAATTCCCTGAAATGACGACCATCTTATTTGATCACAGTGGAGAAGCTGTAGATGAAGACGATCCGTTCGGTCCCCTCGACACCTTATGCTATTTCGATATTGATCTGGCGACCCGGGGCATTTATCCTGCCATCCACCCAGTTCAGTCCACATCGATATTACTTGAAGATGATGCCCTTGATGCAAACCATACGGACACCTATAAGAAGGCTAAGAGACTCTTGAGACGGTACAAAGAAATCCGCGTCCTCATGAATACAATCGGCAAGGATAAAATTCCTGAAGCAGATCTTGACCTGTTTCAGATAGGTGAGCGCTTGGAGGCATACTTGAGCCAGCCATTCTATGTGGCTGAAGAATTTACAAAAACAAAAGGACAGACCGTTCACATTCAACAAACCATCCATGACATCCACAGCATACTTCAGGGAAATTGCAACCACCTAGAACCAAAAGAACTAACCTACAAAGGTAAATTGAACTAACACCCACTTTGAGGGACAAACCTGGATGAAAGAGTCGAGGTTTGTCCTTTTTTTGGCATTTCTTCAGATTTTACGCGGAATAATAGAGGATTTTCGAGAAAGATGTCGTAAGAGTAAAGTAATACTTATTTTTGGGAGACATATCGATGATTATCGAGAAGTTATTATTGCATGTGCTGATTATATTGGCTCCTGTCCTTATTCAAACATCCCTCCTTGAGAATCATAAGTTAGGGAAGTCTCAAACATTAATAGGTGTATTGCATGGAACAGCTGCATTTATGTGTTTGATTTTTGCTTATGAAAGCTTCGGGTTATATTGGGATTTCCGATACATACCATTGGTCCTTTCTATGTTATATGGAGGAAGAAAAGCAGGGATCATCGTGGTGATCTTTATTCTTGCCGCCCGTATCATTAATGGGGGGGATGCCCTTATTTTCGGGTTTTTTAGTGTGTTTTCAGCTGGGATTCTGCCATTCCTCATTTCAAACCGCTTCTGGACTTTTCCTCCTCGTAAACGGGTGACGTTTGCCGTTTTACTTGGATTTTGGCCGGCGTTGGTCATGTTGGTAATCCTGCTTTCGTTTGCCTTCATTTCAGGAATTCCTGTTTCAGGTAATCAGGAGATGGGCATATACGTCCTGATATTTGGTGGCATTCAAGTGTTGGGAGTAGGACTCGCTGCTCAATTAAATGAGTGGATGATTGAGAAGAAGTTGCTTCGGGAAGAAATATTGAAATCAGAAAAGCTCAATACACTTGGAGAACTTGCTGCATCCATTGCCCATGAAGTTCGAAATCCGCTTACCGTCGTCAAAGGATTCCTCCAATTGATGAAAAAACAAGTCAAAGGAGATCATGAAGAATATTTGAAGATTGTGTTAAGCGAATTAGGCAGGGCCGAAGAAATTATCAATGATTACTTGAATTTTGCCAAGCCGGAGTTCGAAAAGGTGGAGAAAGTAAATGTGAAAGAAGTTCTCTCGGATGTTACGATTCTTTTGAATGCATATGCACTCAAAGACGGTGTATCCCTTGAAGCGGACCTCAAGGTTGATGGATTCATGTTAACCGACCGGAATAAACTAAAGCAGGCTTTCGTCAATATTATCAAGAATGCCATTGAAGCAACTCCGCCCCAGGGGAAAGTAGACGTGCATCTAAGAGTCACCGGGTCCCAGGCGATCATTACGGTGGAAGACACAGGAAAAGGGATGACCAAGGAGCAAATCAACAGGTTGGGAACGTTATTTTTTTCAACAAAAGATCAAGGTACTGGCTTAGGTACTTCTGTTTCCCTTCGCATCATAGAAGCGATGGGGGGGCATATCCATTTTTCGAGCATGGTGAATAAAGGCACAATCGTTACAATTGATCTTCCATTGAACAGTGAAAAAGTGGCAAGGGTTGATTCGAATCTAGATAACACATATATAAATAATCTGAACGCTTAGGGGAGAACTAAGTGTTTTTTTTATTGAGCATAAAATACCTCAGCTCCATTTCCCGTACATACGTTCCATGATAGGATAGAAGATATGAATGATAAAACCGAGGGTACACGCAACTATGACCGTTCCAATCCCGACTGCACCATGAACCACCATGGCTAATGTGATGGCGATGGCTTCATTCAATAAACGGGCATTGCGTAAATTCAAACCGAATCTTCGGTGGATCGCCACCATGAAAGTATCCATCGGGCTTGAAGGAAGTTTAGCTTGAAGATAAATCGAAATTCCGATCCCGAGTAGCAGGATCCCTGTCAATACTAGAGACAACTGCTGTAAAAATCCTTCCGGTTCAAGAGAAGTAAGACCGATGGAGATCCAGTAATCAACCATCATCCCGATGACAAAGATCGACAGGGCCGCTAACCATTGAATGGACTCTTTTAATAATAATGCGTTTATAAAGATGAGAATGCATCCATTGATGAAAATACAGGTGCCGATTGAGAGCTGGAGCAAGACAGATTCCCCTACGGCAAGGGCGTCCCAGGGAGCCGCTCCCAAGTCTCCCTTTATGATCAGGGAAACACCCAATGATAAGGTCAGTAATCCAATACAGTAAAAGATGAATCTTGCTTTCATCACCGAATCCTCCGTTCAAAGAAGCTTGTCTAATATATATGTTCGTATGGAAAAGTTAGAATGATAAATTGTTTGAGAAAGCCCGAGGTGAAAAAGGTAGTGGAAATAACCGTCAGGATTTCGATCAGAGAGTTAGTGGAGTTCGTGTATAAAGAAGGAAGCATAGATGTCAGATTTCAGGCCCGTACCTCTATGTCCACCGGAACAAAGCTTCATCAAAAGCTTCAGAAAGAGTACAAGGAAGGCGATGAGAAAGAGGTATTCCTTAAAGGGGAAAGAAGTGTTGAAGGCATAATCTATCAAATGGAAGGCAGATGTGACGGGATTCATTATGAAGACGGACAAGTCATCGTGGAAGAAATCAAGTCTACAGCCAGAAGCATAGATCATATCGAGGAAGGATCCCGTGTCCATTGGGCTCAAGGGGAATGCTATGCTTACCTTGCAGCCAAAGCAAAGGACCTGCCCCATATAAGTGTGCAGCTCACGTACATAGAGGTTGAATCTGAGATAACAAAGTCATTCATACGGACATACACAATAGAAGAGCTTGAGCACATCGTTGATGAGACCCTGTCAGCGTATACTCCCTTTGCTTCCCTCTTACTTACCAACCAGCAACAACGGATAGAGAGTATCCCGGCCTTGACATTTCCTTACCAATCCTATCGAAAAGGACAGAAAAACCTCGCTGGTGCCGTCTATAAAACCATCGGGGAATCGAAAACGTTGTATGCGAATGCCCCGACGGGAACGGGGAAGACGATTTCAACCTTGTTTCCCACGATCAAAGCCATGGAGGAAGAAAATACAAAGTGGTTTTATGTAACAGCCAAAACGATTACACGTACAGTGGCAGAGGAAGCGATCCTTCTTTTAGAAAAGGGGGGATTGAAGCAACGAACCATCACTCTTACGGCAAAAGATAAAATCTGCTTTAAGGAAGAGACGATCTGTCAAAAAGAATATTGCGAATTCGCCAATGGCTACTATGATCGGATCAACGGCGCAATCATAGATATCATCACCCATGAGACCACCATGACACGTCCCATTGTCGAAACATATGCCAGGAAGCATCAAGTATGTCCCTTCGAATTTTCAATTGACCTTTCCTATTTAGTAGACGGTGTCATCTGTGATTATAACTATATCTTCGACCCGAAGGTTTCGTTGAAAAGGATGAGCGATGACAGTAAGAAAAAGACGGTTCTCCTCATTGACGAAGCACATAACCTTGTGGGAAGGGGAAGGGAAATGTATTCAGCCACCCTGAATAAATCCTCTTTTTTAGAAATCAAAAAAATGTATCCAGAACATGCAGCTTTAAAGAAAAGCATCGTCGCAGTTAATAAAGAATTTCTTCGTTTGAAAAAACAAGTGGATGACGTACAGATTGAACTGGATGCTGAGTTAATCGATGCAGTGGAGCGGTTTGTGGAGGAAGCTGAAAAATGCTTGAAAACAGACGGGGATATGAATGACGGTTTTCTTCAATTGTACTTCGACGCGTTAAGCTTTGTCAGGATTGCCCATCTGTTTTCTAATGAGCATCGATTCGTGGTGACAAAGAGCTCTCATGAAGTAGAAGTGAAACTGTTCTGCATGGATCCTTCAACCTTCATCAAACAAACGACGAAACCTTTTCGGTCTACAGTATTTTTCTCAGCCACCCTTCATCCATTTTCTTATTATTTTCAGCAGTTAGGGGGAAGTGAAGTGGATTACCGCTTTCTGATTCCTTCACCATTTGACAGACGGCAATGGAAGGTGGGTATTCATCCGATTTCGACCCGCTTTAAAGACAGGCACCGAACCCTCCCCTCCATCACCCGTTCCATTGAAGAAACCATCACGGAGCATAGGGGGAATTATCTTGTTTTCTTCTCATCCTACACCTATATGAGGGAAGCGTTTGAGGGGATGGTACAAGACTCCATCGACGCTGAGTTCATCATGCAGGAGGCGAATATGAAAGAAAAAGCAAGAGAGGAATTCCTTCTTCAATATCAGACTGACAGAGAGCGGCCTGTTATAGGGTTTGCCGTTTTGGGAGGGATTTTCTCAGAAGGTATCGACCTTAAAGGAGATCGTTTAAAAGGTGTGATTCTGGTAGGGGTGGGACTTCCTCAACCGAATAGGGAACAAGAAATAATAAAAGACTACTTTACAAAACAAGGGATGAATGGCTTCGACTATGCCTATATATACCCAGGCCTGAATAAAGTATTTCAATCAGGAGGCAGACTCATCCGTTCAGAGGAGGACACGGGAGTTCTCAGATTAATGGATGACCGGTATTTGTCTCCGAAATACCAGTCATTACTCCTTGAAGAATGGAAGGATTATCAGATCTTTACCTGACAAAGAAGACCGCTGTAATTCAGCGGTCTTCTTTGGTGGATATCAGTTGAAAGAAGGGTCTTTTAGTAAGCGGTCGAATTCTTCAAGGTGATGGGTTTCGTCTGCAATCATATCATCAAGCTTGATGCTCAGTTCAACGAGACCCAATTCTTCTGCCTGCTCCTTGCGCTTCTTATAACGTTCGATTGTATCGGCTTCAGCTCTTCGGCCTTCCTCCAGCATTTCTTTTACGTTATCAGTTTGTTTAACGGGAGCAGGAGTGGTCGTTGGTTCTCCGCCCAATGTTTTGATCTTTTCCGCTAAGTATAAAGCGTGTCCCTGTTCATCGGGAATTTCCTCTTCGAAGAAAGGCTTTAAGATTTGACGATATAAGCCGCTTACAACAGCAGCGTAGTTTGTGTAAAGGATTACTGCAGCATACTCATTCGCTAAATCCTCATTCAATCCATCAATTAACTCTTTTACCTTTGTGTCATCCATGTAAATACCACCCTTTTATTTTTTGTTATATCGTTTTTTTACCCTCAAATAGTGAGGAATAAACATTCTACAATGAAACGAATGCTCTTCAAATATTTTGGCTGTAAATGGGGATTCTAATTCTATAAAAGTCAGAGGAGGGATGAGAATGTCTAAACAGGGTAAAATGAGCAAGGACCAAACATCTGAACAATTGGCTAAGCAAAAGGCCAAAAATGATGTGGAATTCGGTTCTGATATCCAAGTGGGGAATTCAAAAAATCAGAGTCAGAAAAAAAGCGGGAAACAAGTAAATAAAAAATAAATGACGAATATCTTTATCCATGAAAGAAAATCCTATATGTAGATACAGGAGGTGTAAAGGCATGAGAATTGGTGTTGAACAATCCTTACAAAACGTCGTGCAAGCCTTACGTGAAAAGGGGCATGATGTCGTTGAATTAAAACAGGAAACAGATGCAAACGGCTGTGACTGCTGCGTAGTGACAGGGATGGACTCTAATGTGATGGGAATCCAAAACGCAGCCACTCAAGGATCTGTCATCGAAGCCAGCGGACTAAGTGCTGATGAAGTCTGCCAGCAGGTGGAGAGCCGACTGCAATAGGTGAGAACTGTAGAACACAAAAAAGAACAGTCAAGGGCGACTGTTCTTTTTTTAATGGAACGATTTTGGCTAGCCTGTGGGGAATCAATGACCATTATCCAATCTGTGCCAACGGTATATTCCTTAAATGCTCCCTTAACAAATCAGGTGCGGTCAAGAATAACAAACCGTTCCCTTCCAGTGTTTTCGGGAATCCAAGGGGAACCGTACGCTTGATGAGCTGGGCATATACTTCGCTCTCCGATAATGGACGATCAAAGGCTGCCTGCTCAAATTCTTTGATGAGGGCGAGTGCTCCGGACACATGGGGGGCTGACATGGAGGTACCACTTAATTTAGCGTACTTTTCACCGGGAATGGTCGACAAGATCTTTTCCCCTGGTGCTACTAGGTCCACTTCATTATTGGAATTCGTAAAGTAAGAAGAGTTTCTTTGAAGGTCGATGGCTCCCACCGAAATGACTTCATTGTAACAAGCAGGATACGAGAACTCATCGGTGCTGCTGTTCGAATCACCTTCATTCCCTGCAGCGCAAACTACGAGAATATTGGCATCTACTGCTTTCTGAACCGCTTCGTGCAGGGGTTGATAGTCAGCAGGACCGCCTAAGGACATGGAAATGATATCCACCTTCTGCTCAATGGCATAAAGGATGCCATTCACGATCCAATCGTACTTCCCGCTTCCACGTCTACCGGCCAGTACTTTAATAATCAGTAAATCGGCCAGTGGTGCAACCCCGATCACCCCATCCCCATTCTCACTGGCAGCAATCGTACCGGCAACATGGGTACCATGACCACTGTAATCCGTGACATTGTCTCCTTCCCCGTTGTCATCATCCGTGAAGTTACGAGTTCCTTTTATCCTGCCTGTAAGATCCGGGTGGTTCACATCACATCCAGTGTCCAGGATGGCGATGGTCATACCTTTTCCTTTGTACCCGTTCTTCCACATACTGGGTGTTTGAATCAAGTCGACACCTTTAGGAATTTCATTTGCATCCACCATCATTTCGTCCATGAAATAGGGAATTAACCTCATTTCACATTGCATGATCAATCCCTCCTTTAAAATGGTACTGAGTGATAATGTCAAAAATCTGAAGTTTCTGAAAATATAACATTTTTTGGACAAAATGAAAAGTGATAATGGTAATAGGAAAATAAAACCAGTCATAAAGGAGGATGAAGGCCTCAAAGACAATAAAAGAGAAACTAAATGAACGGGGAAATTAAACAAACGTTTGATTAGTGTGCTAAACCATTGGGAGGACAAGGAATTCTAGTGTTAAACAAACGTTTGATTAAAAATGACCCCCTTGACATTTCATCATGTTCCCGGGTTCAGACACATAAAATGTCTTGAAGGACGGTGAACATGCGATGAACTATTATCAATACGGTTATCCCTATTATCGGAATGGTCCTGCCATGGCTTACGCCCAAATACAGGGAGGTCCGTTAGCGCCAGGTTTACAAGGATATGTTTTCTTTCGGGAAGACCAAAGAGGTGTGGAAGTCTTTGCAGAAGTAACTGGACTGCCTCCATATAAAGAAGGGGAAGGGTATCAAAAACCAATCGGTCCCCATGGTTTTCATATACATGAAAAGGGTGTCTGCGACATAGGGGATCCAAAGGAGCCATTCTCTTCTGCCGGTGGACATTGGAATCCGACCAATCAGCCTCATGGCCATCATGCAGGGGATTTTCCAGTCCTGTTCTCAAACGACGGCTACGCCAAGATGTCTTTTTTCACCAATAAATTTACAGTGAAAGACGTGATAGGCAAGGGGATCATTATTCATCAGAATCCGGATGACTACCAGTCACAGCCTTCAGGAGATGCAGGGAAGCGACTTGCATGCGGAGTGATTATGGGGTATGGGGGATAAAAAAGGGTCGACCTCTTAGAGGTCGACCCTTTCCCGTTAAAACAGTCCCAGTACATCCAACATGACCACAACGATTAGAATAGGAGCCACAAAGCGGATCAGGAAAAACCAGATTTCAAACAGTCCGCGTTTTAAACCGCTCCCTTGCTTCAACTCTTCGTATAGTGCGGTCTTCTTCATTTTCATGGGAACAAATAGTGCAATCAGCAACGATCCGATGGGGAGTAACACGTTGCTCACGGCAAAATCAGCTAAGTCAAAAATGGTTTTATCAAAAAGCGTGATGTCCGACAGTACACCGAACGATAAAGCCGACGGGATTCCGAAAGTAAAAATGGCAAGGCCGATGATCCAAGACCACTTCCTGCGCTTTTCCGGTTCCCCTTTCGAAATGACCGAAACGATGATTTCAAGCATGGAGAACGCAGATGTTAAAGCAGCAAACAAGAATAGCACAAGGAATGCAATGAAGAAAAGCATTCCAAAAGGAAGCTGACTGAACACGGTCGGCAGAACATTAAACAAGAGGACCGGTCCCGCTCCAGGCTCTAAATCAAAGGCAAAGACTGCCGGGAAAATGGCCAAACCTGCTAACAGGACGATAAAGATATTCATCCCCACGATCGAAATGGCCGATCGGGGAAGGCTTTGGGTCTTAGGCAGGTACGAACTGTATGTCACCATCACCGAAACACCCACACTTAAGGTAAAGAACGACTGTCCCATCGCCTCTAAAATCGTCTGCGAAGTCACTTTCGAAAAATCCGGTTGTAATAAGAACGTGATGCCATCCATGGCTCCATCGAGTGTAACGGCCCGAATGACTAACAGGATGAACAGAATAAATAAAGCAGGCATCATGATCTTACTCGCGAGTTCAATCCCTTTCTCAACACCTTTGGCCACAACGATGATTGTCATGATAATGAACAGAAATTGAACGAATACACTGGTTAAGGGATTCGAAATCGTAGCTCCGAATACTTCAGCATATTGATCAGAAGAAAGACCATTCAATTGCCCGGTCACAGCTTTAAATAAATAAACGACGATCCATCCCCCGATTACGCTGTAAAAGGAAAGTAAAATAAAGGACGTGATCATCCCAAGAATCCCTACCCAGTGCCAGCGTGTTCCGGGCGCAATCTTACGATAGGAATCGACGGCATTGCTCCCCGCCGTCCGACCGATAGAGAATTCAGCCAGTAGTAATGGAAGACCGAGTAGTAAAGTAAATAGAATAAAGATCAGGAAGAATGCTCCGCCTCCATTTTGTCCGGCAATATACGGGAATTTCCAAATTGCCCCCAATCCGATTGCAGACCCGGCTGCCGCTAATATAAAGCCAATCTTGGATGACCATTGTTCACGTTGACTCATTCTCATTCTCCTTTCTGTTTTTATATGTGGGCTGATGTATCCAGACAAAATAAAAAATCGCCCCTACGTATCGTAGGGACGATTTGAATATCGCGGTACCACCCTAGTTATGAGAAATCAAATCCTCATCACTCTTCACACATAACGGCCTTAACCGTCTTTTGATCTCGTCAAAAGAAGCTCCGGAATCGAAATTCACCGATCATCTTTGTACCGATTCCCACCAACCACCGGCTCTCTTTAACAGGGAGATGTCTGCTACTTGTTTCCTTCAAAGCTTATTCAATATTAGGTTATTCAATTTTTATCATGAATCAAAACAACTTGTCAATCTATTTTGAAAAAAGTGTTGAGAATTGTCTGGATATGTTGGGGGATTATGGAGTTATGAAAGGTGGGTGGTGGAGGGTGAATGTACCAGGTACAAAAGGGAGAGATTGTACCAGGTACAAAAGCCAAAGATTGTACCTGGTACAAAAAGCAACCACACCCCCTGACTGCCATTGAGTTCACCCTTCTACTCAAGTAAAATAAAGAAAAAACGAGATGAAAAGGTGTTTTGAATGAAATCATATATTGTTGTTGGCGGGGGAATCCTTGGGGCTTCTACTGCGTATCATCTTGCCGGGGCTGGAGTAGAGGTGACCCTTGTGGACCGTCAAGATCCAGGACAGGCAACCGAAGCAGGTGCAGGGATCGTTTGTCCGTGGTTATCACAGCGGCGTAATAAAGTATGGTATCGACTGGCTAAAGGTGGAGCGAGGTATTATCCGAGTATCATTCAGAAACTTGAAGAAGACGGGGAAACCGAAACCGGTTATAAGCGAGTTGGTGCGATCAGCCTCCATACGGATGAGATTAAACTTCGGAAAATGGTGGAGAGAGCGGAAAAACGCCGACAGGAGGCTCCTGAGATCGGTGAACTTACGATCCTTACGTCTGAGGAAACCAAACGGCGCTTTCCCCTTTTGTCCGATGGATATCAGGCCGTCCATGTCAGTGGAGCAGCTCGGGTGGATGGAAGGGCACTGCGGGATGCTCTAATGAACGGGGCTGTGAAAAACGGTGCAGTCATCCGTCATGGGGATGCCGTCCTCATGAACGAACATGACAGGATCACAGGTGTCAAAATTGGGGATGAAAAGCTGGAAGCGGACGGAGTGATCGTGACGGCCGGAGCGTGGGCAGGGGAACTTTTTGAACCCATGGGAATCAATTTTCTTGTGTCTTCCCAAAAAGCCCAAATTCTCCATTTAGAAGTAAAGGGAGATGGGACGGACGAGTGGCCTGTCGTCATGCCGCCGAATGATCAGTACCTCCTTGCGTTTCCCGAGGGGAGAGTCGTAGCGGGGGCCACACATGAGAACGATAGGGGGTTCGACCGTCGGGTGACGGCAGGTGGTGTATATGAAGTGCTTCACAAAGCCATGGAGGTAGCACCAGGCATTCATGATAGTACTGTGTTGGAAACGAGGGTGGGCTTTCGCCCTTTCACCCCGGGATTCCTCCCGGTTTTCGGGGCGATGCCGGGATTGACGGGTGTATGGGTAGCGAACGGTCTTGGGGCATCGGGACTGACAGTCGGACCTTATCTTGGTTGGGAGCTTGCGAAGCTTGTACTGGGTGAACCCACCGAACTCGATCCTTCTGACTACGATGTAGCCGGGGCCATCGGGTAAGGAAGAAAAAAACACCAGCTGATTTCCCTCTATCTTCTAAGGAAAATGACCCTTATAATAAAGGGAGTGATTTTTAGTATATAAAGAAAAGGTGTTTACTATATGAGTTTATTATCTGTTCAACAGTTAACACACGGTTTCGGTGACCGTGCGATTTTTAATGATGTTTCCTTTCGTCTGTTAAAGGGTGAGCATATCGGCCTTATCGGTGCAAACGGAGAAGGAAAGTCTACGTTCATGAATATCATTACAGGAAAACTTGAGCCCGACGAAGGAAAAGTGGAGTGGGCGAAGCGGATCAGGATCGGTTACTTGGATCAGCATGCCGAGCTTAAGCAGGGGATGACCATTCGTGACGTATTGAAGACAGCTTTTCAATACTTATTTGATATGGAAACCGAGATGAATGAGCTGTTTGGGAAAATGGGAGAAGCCACTCCTGAAGAGTTGGAGGAATTGCTTGAAGAAACAGGGACTCTCCAGGACTCCCTGACCAATAATGATTTTTACATCATTGATGCTAAAGTGGAAGAGATCGGACGCGGTCTGGGATTGGATGATATCGGATTGGATAAGGATGTCCACGATTTAAGCGGGGGACAGAGAACGAAAGTCCTTCTTGCTAAGCTTTTATTGGAAAAGCCGGACATTCTATTACTTGATGAGCCTACCAACTATCTTGACGAGCAGCATATCAACTGGTTGAGACGCTACCTTCAGGAATATGAAAATGCGTTTATCCTGATCTCGCATGATATCCCATTTTTAAATAGTGTGATCAACCTTATTTATCATATGGAAAATCAGGAGCTGAACCGTTACGCCGGAGATTATCATGAATTCAAACGGGTTCATGAAATGAAAAAGCAGCAGCTTGAAGCAGCCTTCAAGAGACAACAGCAGGAAATATCCGAGCTCAAGGATTTCGTTGCGAGAAACAAAGCCCGGGTGTCGACGCGTAATATGGCGATGTCCCGTCAGAAGAAACTGGACAAGATGGACATGATTGAACTGGCAGCGGATAAGCCGAAGCCTGAGTTCCATTTTAAACAAGCTAGGACCGCCGGCAGGGTGATTTTTGAAACGAGGGACCTTGTGATTGGGTATGACGAGCCTTTATCCAAGCCACTCAACCTGAAGATGGAAAGAGGGCAGAAGATTGCCTTATCAGGAGCGAACGGAATCGGTAAGACGACTTTATTGCGCAGCATTTTGGGGGAAATTAAGCCGATATCAGGTTCAGTGGAGCTTGGGGATTATCTTCATATCGGTTATTTTGAACAAGAGATCAAGACAAAAAATAATAACACATGTATTGAAGAGGTGTGGAACGAATTTCCATCATTTAATCAGGCGGAAGTGCGTGCTGCCCTTGCGAAATGCGGTCTCACCACCAAGCATATCGAAAGCAAGGTAGAAGTACTGAGCGGGGGCGAAAAGGCGAAGGTGCGCCTCTGTAAATTAATGAATAAAGAATCCAACGTCCTTGTGTTCGACGAACCGACGAACCACTTGGATGTGGAGGCAAAAGAAGAGCTTAAGCGAGCCTTGAAGGAATACAAAGGTACCGTTCTTTTAATCAGTCACGAGCCTGACTTTTATCAGGATGTGGCGACAGAAGTATGGAACTGTGAAAACTGGACAACGAAATTATTCTAATGTAAAAAAAGCCGATTCCCCTGTCAATGCGGGAAACGGCTTTTTTACATGTTTATTCATCTAATACAGATTCCAATGTAGTGTATCCTTTATCCTCCAATCGCAAATCATCAAAACTGTGCTTCATATGAAGGTCGATCAATTCCAGCAGGGTCTGCTGATCACGATTTTCAATGGCCTTGACCATTTCCTCATGTTCACGGAATCTGACGTTTTCTCCCGGTTCCACATGATAGAAGACATCGAATAAGAACAAATATACGTTGGACTGAGTCAGCATTTCGTCCATATAGCGAAGCAGGAACTTGTTTCCGCTGACTTCTGCGAGAAACAAATGAAACTGCTTATTCAGTTCGACATATTTCAATAGATCCTTCTGTCTGTATGTTTCCTGTTCATCTTCAAGAAAAGTGTGTAGTCTTTGGATATCTGATTTTTTCACTTTAGGTAGACCGTATTTAACCGTCATATATTCAAGTTCTTTCCTTAACTCGAAGAAAGAAATGATTTCCTCTTTCGTAGGGTGAACCACAAATGCTCCGCGGTTTGGGATGATTTGTACCAGTCCTTCTGATTCGAGGCGCTTCAAAGCATGTCGGATCGGGGTCCTGCTTACAGACATCTTCTCAGAGATGACTTGTTCTACAAGCTGGGTTCCAGGAGCGATCTTTCTGGCAAGCAAGGCATCCTTTAGCTGCCCATAGACTCTAAACTCTGTCGTTTGTCTCTTTTTCACGTTCATCATCCATTCAATCTAATATTTCATCTTGTCTATCATATACGAAAAAGAGGATGATCCAAAATCGAGTGTCTACAACTCCTTTGCTGTAAAGACAACAGGCTGGATCATCCTCTTGGATGGGCCTAAGCAAAATTAAAGGCTCAAGCGAAAGATTTAAAATTATTTCCCCAAATTTCATTCATGCGGTGAACGGTGATAAATGCCTTTTCATCGGTCATTTGAATGTATGACTTTAATCTCGAGAAGTCTTTACGGCCTAAAATGGTCGTGATGACTTCTTTTGTGTGCCCGGCATGTGCACACGCTTTAGGGTTCAAGTCCCGAACGGTGAAGGTCGTTGTAGCCGTTAGCTGAAGGCAAGGGTGTCCAGGGTGACCTGGAATCTGAAGGAAGCTGTAAGCAAAT
>NZ_JAAXCV010000015.1 GCF_012911895.1 Bacillus sp. RO3 | reverse complement strand
TGGAAGCATTGCGACATGTGGAGTTGACTGTGACTAATCGATCGAGGACTTAACCACAAAGAGTCATTGATTTAAATGAACAACTTGTCGATATTCGGCTTTCTTTACATCAATCCGTTATCTAGTTTTGAAGGAACAAACCTTCAACTGACTATTCGTCTGGTGATAATGGCGAAGGGGTCACACCCGTTACTATGCCGAACACGGAAGTTAAGCTCTTCAGCTCCGATGGTAGTTGGGGGATCTCCCCCTGTGAGAGTAGGACGTCGCCAGGCAAATTTGTGAAAAGAGTAGCTCAATGGAGTTACTCTTTTTTTATGTGTATATTGGTTCGAAGAACGAATGGTTTTGACTTTTGTCTCTGCGTCCGCACTGCGAGGGCAGGGAGGAGCAAGAAGGTCGAGGACGCGAGTGAATCCCGCACAAGGATCTTAATCCAAGAATAAAATCGAAAGAAATATCACTATGGCCCTGTAACACCTATAGGTCTTATAGAGTAATAGTTTCATTACTGTTCTTATATGTTCATATAATTACTACCATTCAGCTAAGCCCTCTCCTCACGGCATATCTTTTTCCTCATTTTTTTTATAGAGACATACACAGACAGGGCGGTTGTGACATAAGATAAATTACACTTGATTATTCTGTCAGTTCAAAGGTTTTAAATAATGTATACAATTTGTAGTTTTTAGGCAGAATAGGTTGTATGGAGGTGGAGAGCCATATGTTAAATCCGGAGCGTAAGGCGGCTTTAGAAGAGTGTATCGTTTGCCACATCGATAAGAAGGTTGGAATCCATCTATACACATCGTTTATCTGCACAGAATGTGAGAAAGAAATGATTCAGACGGAAACGAATGATCCTTTGTATAAGACGTTTGTTCAAAGATTAAAAAAAGTGAATACTCCTCAAATCTATTCATAACCAGAAAGTTAACGGGGTTATGAATTTTTTTTTGTAAAATGATTCCTTAGGGCATTGGTTAGATGGTTGTGATACGATATGAATGGATATTGATATTGAGGAGATACAAACAATGAAGCGGAATCATAATAGAATGCCTCTAATCGAGGCGTTAGATAATCACCGTTCTGCAAAGCCCATCTCTTTTCATGTGCCTGGTCATAAAAATGGGTTATTGATGGAGGATCCATCATTTTTTCAAATGGATGTGACGGAGTTAACCGGTTTGGATGATCTGCATGATCCCCGTGAGTCGATAAGGGAAGCAGAGGAATTATTGGCGGATGTATATGGGACTAAGCGGAGTTATTTTCTTGTGAATGGGAGTACCGTCGGAAACATCGCTGCTATTATGGCATCATGTTCACCCGGAGACCCCGTTTTTGTACAAAGGAATTGTCATAAGTCAGTATTAAATGGGATCAAGCTTGCGAAGGCTGTTCCAATATTAATAGAAACAGAGTGGAATGACGAGGGGACTGCTCTTGGTATACGTTTGGATGCTATAAAGGAAGCCCTGAAGGCCTATCCTCAAGTGAAGGCATGCATTATGACGTATCCTACATATTATGGATTTACATATAATCTTCGAGATATCGTAGAGGAATTACATAAACACGATGTGACATGTATAATTGATGAGGCTCATGGTGCCCATTTTACATTGGGCAGCCCTTTTCCTGAGTCTTCCATTCAATGTGGGGCTGATATTGTCGTTCACTCTGCTCATAAGATGCTCCCAGCCATGACGATGGGGTCCTTTTTACACATCGCAGGCACAAGAGTGAATGAACGAAAAGTGAAAGAGTATCTGTCGATGCTGCAATCAAGTAGCCCTTCGTATCCGATTATGGCATCTCTGGATTATGCAAGGTTCTATGTCGGGACGTTTACGAAAGAGGATATGGGCCATCATCTTAAAGGGACCGAGGAGTTTGTTCAGGAGTTGGAAGGGATACACCCTCAGCTTTTAGTAAAGCGTGCCCACGATCCTCTAAAGCTTATCATCCAGTTAGAGGGAAGGTCGGGATATAGGCTTCAGCAGTTGTTGGAGTCTCAAGGGATTTACCCCGAACTTGCTGACCCGGAATGTGTCCTCTTCATTCTCCCTTTATTGAAGGAAGATCGTTCTTTTCCATATAAAGAGGCAATCAGGAGAATACGGGACGCATTATCGAATGAACCGAGCGTAGAAAAGATAGCGAAGCATAAAATAAAATGTACAGGTAAGGGGTATTTTTCCTCTTTGGAATGGAGTTTTGAGATGATGGAGGAGAAAGAAGAGATCTCTGTCCCCCTTGATCACGCAGAGGGTGAAATCTCTGCGGGGATGGTCATACCTTATCCACCAGGGATACCCTTATTGATTCCAGGGGAGAGAATTACTTCTCAAGCCATTAGGCGTTTGGCAGAATACGTAGAGAATAAAGCGAACATACAAGGTCATCACCAATTAGAGGAGAACCTTGTATATGTGTACCGATAAGCAGGTGGAGGGGAAGATATGTCAAAAGGTTTGTTTATTACAGTTGAAGGTCCAGAGGGAGCGGGGAAGTCAACGATATTAAAAGAGCTTTACGATCAATTAGTACAGGACGGCTATGAAGTCATACAGACAAGGGAGCCTGGTGGCATATCCATTGCGGAACAAATCAGGGAAGTGATTTTAAACACAGGGAACACCGAAATGGATAAACGGACGGAAGCTCTTCTATATGCTGCGGCAAGACGTCAGCATCTTGTGGAAAAGGTGATTCCAGCCCTGGAAGAAGGAAAGATTGTGATCTGTGATCGTTTTATCGATAGTTCTCTTGCGTATCAGGGGAATGCACGTGGAATTGGTATGGAAGAGGTTATGGATATCAACCGATTCGCGATTGAGGATAAAATGCCTGATTTGACCTTGTATTTTGATATTGATCCCGAAGAGGGTTTAAAGAGAATTTCGAAACATAATGGCAGGGAAGTGAACCGGTTGGATCTTGAATCCATGGACTTCCATACCCTCGTTCGTGAGGGATATCAGGAGTTGATCAGACAATACCCAGAGCGAATTCAAATCATTGATGCAAGTCAAAGTAAAGAAGAGGTATTCTCGGAAGCTTACCAAATCGTATGGGACTATCTGAAGCAGCTTTCTTAATCCTCAAGGTACAATACAGATAAAAGGCGGGGACTGACTCTTAAGCAAAATTTGGTGCTTTTAAGTCGGTCTCTTTTTTATACGAAACGTGTATGCTGAGGCTGTTCAATGATATAATAGAAGGAAGTAAATGGCTTTAAAACGGAGGAATTGATTAATGAAGGTAATTATGGCAGTTGTTCAAGATAAAGATAGTAATCGTTTGTCCAATGCCCTGATGGAACATAATTTTCGTTCGACAAAATTAGCGAGTACCGGTGGGTTTTTAAGGTCGGGGAATACCACGTTCATCATTGGTACAGAAGATATTCGTGTAGATAAAGCGTTACAGGTTATTAAAGAAAACTGTCAGTCACGTGATCAAATGGTGGCTCCTGTCTCTCCTATGGGCGGCAATGCGGATTCTTATGTCCCTTACCCTGTAGAAGTGGCCGTTGGTGGAGCGACTGTATTTGTTCTCCCGGTAGAGCAATTCCACCAGTTTTAAAGTGAGGTTTATCTTATGAAAATTAATCAGGACCATCGTGTGTCCTTGGATAAAGTAGTGAAAGAACAGAAATCCAGTGGAACCGGCCAGGTTAAATTCGGTCAACTGGTTCATAAGCACGATCAAAAAATGCAAATGGACCAGCTCAATAAGCTGCTTGTCACCATAGAAGACGCAGGCAGCCGCTTAGCCCAATCAAGGACGTTCAGAGATCTTGCAAAATATAAAACACTGGTCAAGAAATTTGTGCGTGAAGCCGTGGATTTCGGAATGGACCTGAAGCAATCCCATACGTGGAATCAATATGGTGAAGGAAGAAAGCTCAATATTGTACAGACCGTTGATCAACAGCTAGTTGAACTGACTGAAGATGTGTTGGATAAGGAAAAGCGGTCCATTGATATATTAGGGAAAATCGGAGAAATAAAAGGATTGCTTATTAATCTTTATATGTAAGAGAGTGATGTTTCAAGATGAAGTTTGAAGAAATACAACCATTTCAGCCTGTCGTTCTTCAGATGCTTCAGAATAGCATTGTGAAGGATCGTGTCGCTCATGCTTATTTATTTGAGGGGGAAAAAGGGACACGCAAAAAAGAAATGAGCATCCTGTTCGCGAAAGCATTGCTATGTGTGAATCGCGTCGATGGAAAGGCTTGTGAAAGCTGTTCTAACTGCAGACGGATCAACCACGGGAACCACCCGGATCTTCACCTGGTGGAGCCGGATGGCTTATCTATAAAGAAAGAGCAGATTAAAAGTCTGCAAGAAGAATTTTCGAAGACAGGTGTAGAATCCAAAAAGAAGATCTACATTATTGTTCACGCTGATAAAATGACGGCGAATGCGGCTAATAGTCTATTGAAGTTTCTCGAAGAACCCTTAGCCGACACGACAGCGATTCTTGTCACAGAAAATATCCATCACATTTTGCCTACTATTCTTTCGAGGTGTCAGACGATTTCCTTTAAACCGCTTCCAAAAGAGCAATTGACCAAACAATTATTGGAAGAGGGGATAGAGCCTCATTTAGCGACACTTGCTTCCAACTTGACGAACCATTATGAGGAAGCTGTAGAAATATGTCAAAATGAGTGGTTTGCACAAGCAAGAATAATAGTGTTAAAATTGTATGAAGTCCTCCAAAAAAGTCCCTTCCAAGCAATGGTCAAAATACAAGAGGATTTTGTACAGCACTTCAAAGAAAAAGATCAAGTGGATCGAGCATTAGATCTTTTACTTCTAATATATAAAGACTTACTTCATATCCAGTTAGGAAAAGAAGAACAGCTCGTGTACCCGGACCAAAAGGAAAACTGGAAATCAAACGCACTTCAAGTATCAACGAATCGTCTTTCTACTAATATGACGGCGATACTTGAAGCAAAACGCAAGTTAAACGCCAATATGAATTCGCAGCTGCTAGTAGAACAGCTTATGCTAAAACTGCAGGGGTGATGGTCCTTTGTACGATGTTGTAGGAGTACGCTTTAAAAAAGCGGGAAAAATCTATTATTTCGATCCGGGTGCGTTGGATATTCAGAAAGATTGCTATGTAATCGTTGAAACCGCCCGGGGGGTCGAATTTGGAAAAGTAGTCGTAGAGAGAAAGCAAGTCGGAGAAAATGACGTAGTGCTCCCATTGAAAAAAGTGATTCGTATCGCTGATCAAAAAGATCGTTTAATCGTAGATGAAAACAAATTATCCGCAATGGAAGCCTACAATGTTTGTTGTGATAAAATTAATCAGCATCAATTGGATATGAAACTGGTGGATGTAGAGTATACATTTGATCGGAATAAAGTCATATTCTATTTTACTGCTGATGGACGGGTTGATTTCCGAGAGCTAGTTAAAGATCTAGCTTCCATTTTCCGTACGCGCATAGAGCTTCGTCAGATTGGCGTTCGAGACGAAGCAAAAATGCTGGGGGGTATTGGTCCTTGTGGCCGCATGCTGTGTTGTTCAACCTTTTTAGGTGATTTTGAGCCCGTATCCATCAAGATGGCGAAGGATCAAAATCTATCCCTTAATCCAACGAAGATTTCAGGTTTATGCGGTCGTTTAATGTGCTGTCTGAAATACGAGAATGACGAGTATGAAGCAGCGAAAGAAGAATTACCTGATATCGGAGAAGTGATTAAGACACCTCATGGAAAAGGTAAAGTGGTGGGTCTTAATATTCTGGAACGTATTCTTCAAGTGGAAATCAAAGAGGAAGAACGTACACTGGAATTTACATTAGATGAAATAATGAACGAAGGTGCCGTATCATTCCAAGCCACAGAGTAACGGGGTGTAGTGTCGTGGATAAAAAAGAGTTCTTTGATTCTGTCAGTAATATGGAACAACAAATTGGTCATCTTTATCATCAATTAGGTGAGCTCAAACAATGCCTGGCTGAGATGTTAGAAGAAAATCATTCTCTGACACTTGAAAATGAGCATTTGCGCCGTAGACTGGAACAAACAGAGAACTCACCAAAAAAGGTACAAACAAAGAGCGATGCGGGTATAACGAGTGAGTCAGACTTAGAAGATAAAACACTGGATATAGGAGAAGGCTATGATAACCTTGCCCGATTATACCAGGAAGGATTTCATATTTGTAACATCCATTTTGGAAGTCCCAGGAAGGATGAAGATTGTTTATTCTGCCTTTCTTTCTTGAATAAGAAATAAGGAAAGCAATGTTACATCTATTCATCCTCCCAAAGAAATGAATACAGATAAAAAGGACTGATCCGTAAAATAGGGTTGGTCCTTTTTAATCGAAAACGATGGGGGCGAGAAGCATAAGACGAATCTGTCCGAACTGGCGTATTTTCCTTTTGGACAGACTGGACTTATGGCCTCTAGCCACCTAGACCTACAGATGGATAAATGGAAAGCGGAGGGGCTACTTTCGCCACTTTCTATATAAACTCTGGCAACTTCATATAATAGAAAGAAAAAATGGAGGAACGGCATGGTTGAACTAAAAGAAGATGAAAGGTTAGATTATTTACTGGCTGAAAATATGAGGATCATTCAAAGTCCGTCTGTATTCTCCTTCTCGACAGATGCGGTTTTGCTGGCCCACTTCAGCTATCTACCAACTCACAAGGGAAAAGTGGTTGATCTATGTTCAGGTAATGGGATCATCCCCTTATTACTGAGTGCACGAACCAATGTGAAGATTACAGGTATAGAGATTCAGGAACGGTTATTCGATATGGCGCAAAGGAGTGTCCGATATAATGACCGTCAAAACCAGATAACCATGAAGCTGGGGGATGTGAAGAAAATCGATGAGCTGCTTCATCATTCACACTATGATGTTGTCACATGTAACCCACCATACTTTAATACTCCTCCCGGGGATAAAAGAAATGTGAACGAGCATTATGCGATTGCCCGTCATGAAATTTTATGTTCCCTTGAGGATACAATAAAAGCTTCAAGTTACCTCCTGAAACAAGGAGGAAAGGCTTCTTTCGTCCATCGGCCTGGTCGATTGATGGACATTCTCTCATTAATGAGGAAGCATCGACTGGAGCCTAAACGATTACGCTTTGTGTATCCTAAGCCAGGAAGAGAAGCCAATACCATCCTAATTGAAGGAATAAAAGATGGGAAGCCGGACCTGAAGATCCTTCCTCCCCTATATGTGTACGATGAACAGAATCAATACTCCCGGGAAGTATATGATATGCTGTTTGGAAAGAATGAAGAGAAGGACTAACCAAATGAGGATGTGAGCATTCCATGAACCAACAGAAAAGCTTTCAAGGTAGCGAAAAAGGTAGTTTGTACCTTGTTCCTACACCGATCGGGAATTTAGAGGATATGACATTTCGAGGGATTCGAATGATGAAAGAAGCCACCGTCATTGCAGCTGAAGATACACGGAATACCAAAAAGCTATGCAATTACTTTGAAATTGATACACCGATCATCAGTTATCATGAACACAATAAAGAAACAAGCGGGCCGAAGCTGATTGAACGGATGGAAAGAGGAGAACTGGTGGCCCTTGTCAGTGATGCCGGGATGCCATCAATCTCAGATCCCGGCTATGAATTAGTAAAAGAGGCGATCCATCACGAAATCGCAGTGATTCCGTTACCTGGAGCCAATGCGGCTCTTACAGCGTTAATCGCTTCAGGATTAGCTCCTCAGCCATTTTATTTTTATGGTTTCCTGAATAGAGGGAAAAAAGGGAAGAGGGCCGAGCTTGAATCCCTCAAAATGCTTGAAGATACATTTATACTGTATGAATCACCACACAGATTAAAAGATACACTAAAAGAGCTACATGGATCATTAGGAAATAGACAAGTCGTCATCTGTCGGGAACTTACGAAAAAGTTCGAGGAATTCATCCGGGGATCCCTTGAAGAAGTGATGGAATGGGCCAACGAGGGTGAAGTACGAGGGGAATTCTGCTTATTGATTGAAGGAGCAGGTCCTTTGGAAAATGAAGAGGAAGACGAATGGTGGAGCGGCTACTCCCTTCAGGACCATGTGAAACACTATATAAATGAAAAGAACATGTCCTCAAAGGATGCCATTAAACAAGTCTCAAAAGAACGATCTCTTCCAAAAAGGGAAGTATATCAAGCTTATCATGTTGAATAACAGGATCTCCTAAATGGACTGTTATGTACGATGTAAACAAGGTGGAGCTGGACGACCGTCCACGTCTCCTCTCTAAAGCAGCCGATAAAGAAAAGCCTGAGTCGATTGTGACTCAGGCTTTTACTATAGTAACAACAAATTATTTTGTTTGTAGTGATTCCTGAATTTCTTTTAGTAATTGGCTTGCACCTTCAGGACTAAGAACCAATTTACCGTTAGCAAGCTTGATGTTGTCATCAGAAACTTCACCAGTGATTTGGCAAGTCATGCTAGGCTTAT
Organism: Bacillus sp. RO3; assembly: GCF_012911895.1. Taxonomy (GTDB): domain Bacteria; phylum Bacillota; class Bacilli; order Bacillales; family Bacillaceae_B; genus Rossellomorea. The sequence continues at coordinate 48,330 of NZ_JAAXCV010000015.1, read as the reverse complement.
ATTTCTTTAGAATGATTCTTTCGTCATCTACATAGATTTCAAGAGCATCTTTCTCGGCAATACCTAACGTACGGCGTAATTCGATAGGAATAACGACACGGCCTAACTCATCAACTTTTCTTACAATACCTGTGGACTTCATTGAAAAATCTCCTCCAAATAACTAATATTTATATCTCTCTAGTTCGTCAATATTCGACAAATTTCTATTGTGTTTCTATCATACCAACGAAATGGAATATCGTCAATAATTAAATCTGTAAATTTTTAATAAAAAATGGATAAAATAATGTTGTTTTAATCAGCTTTACGCTTTGTTGTAAAAAAATGTATTACCAATTCAATATTATTGTAACGAAAGTAATAGTAGAGAAAAATGTCGAATTTCCTTTAGGTGCTGTATATATTCGACAAAAAGTGACATACTCCTTCGCTTGTTTCGACAAAATCATGAGTCAGCATTGTATAGTTGCAGAAACCCTATATTTTAGGTATATTTTGATGAGATAAGAGGTTAAGATGATAGGTAAGGCGAAGATACTGATGTGCGTACCACTGTAAACCATTCGGATCCCCCGATGGCTTTATGGGGGTAGATGAAAAAAGAGGAGGAACAAAATTGGAAGAAAAGTTGAACACCTTCTATATTACAACACCGATTTATTATCCAAGTGGAAATTTACATATTGGCCACGCTTACACCACAGTTGCTGGTGATGCGATGGCCCGTTATAAGAGAATGCGCGGATTCGATGTCATGTACCTGACAGGAACGGACGAGCATGGTCAGAAGATCCAACGTAAAGCTCAGGAAGAAGGCATCACTCCTCAAGAATATGTTGATGGAATTGTCAGTGGAATTAAAGATCTTTGGGGAAAACTGGATATTTCATATGATGACTTTATCAGAACGACAGAGACACGTCATAAGGACATTGTTGAAAAGATCTTTAATCAGCTGGTTGAACAAGGTGATATTTATCTGGATCAATATGAAGGCTGGTATTGTACTCCATGTGAGTCATTCTTTACTGAGCGTCAATTAGAGAATGGCAACTGTCCTGACTGCGGCAGACCGGTTGAAAAGGTAAAGGAAGAATCATACTTCTTTAAAATGAGTAAATATGTTGATCGACTTCTTAAATACTATGAAGAAAATCCGGAATTTATTCAGCCGGAGTCCCGTAAGAATGAGATGGTGAATAACTTCATCAAGCCTGGTTTGGAGGATCTGGCTGTTTCACGGACAACTTTTGACTGGGGAGTGAAGGTACCGGGAGATCCTAAGCATGTGATTTATGTGTGGATTGATGCTCTTTCCAATTATATAACAGCTTTGGGCTACGGCAGCGAGAAGGACGCCGATTATATGAAATATTGGCCTGCTGATGTCCATTTAGTAGGAAAAGAAATTGTCCGTTTCCATACCATATACTGGCCGATCATGTTAATGGCTCTTGATCTTCCCCTTCCCAAGAAGGTATTTGCCCACGGATGGCTACTGATGAAAGACGGGAAAATGTCTAAATCCAAAGGCAATGTGGTGGATCCCGTGACGCTTATTGACCGTTATGGACTTGATGCACTTCGCTACTATCTTTTAAGAGAGGTACCATTTGGTTCTGATGGGGTCTTCACACCGGAAGGATTCGTAGAGAGAATCAATTTTGACCTAGCGAATGATTTAGGGAATCTGTTAAATCGTACCGTCGCCATGATCAATAAATATTTTGATGGGGTCATTCCAGCTTATGTCGGTTCTAATGGGGAATTTGATCAAGCCCTCCTGGAAATGAATAAGGAGACCGTACGGAAATATGAAGATGCCATGGAGAACATGGAATTCTCTGTTGCTTTATCCAATCTGTGGCAGCTGATCAGCAGAACGAATAAATATATTGATGAAACACAGCCGTGGGCATTGGCGAAAGATGAAAGTAAGAAAGAAGAACTTGGCAGTGTCATGAGTCACTTAGCCGAATCACTTCGAAGAGTCGCTGTTCTATTGCAGCCTTTCTTAACGAGAACACCAAAGAAGATATTTGAACAATTGAACCTTCATGATGAAAGCATGCATACGTGGGAAAGCCTGGAGAGCTTTGGTGCCATCCCGGCAGGGACTGAGGTAGTCAAAAAAGGTGAGCCTATTTTCCCGCGCCTTGAACTTCAAGAAGAGGTAAACTTTATCAAAGAAAAAATGCAGGGAACGGCTCCAGCCGTGGAAGAAAAAAAGCAAATCCCTGAGAAGGAAGAAACAGAGGAAATCGGAATTGACGATTTCATGAAAGTCGAACTTCGAGTAGCCGAAGTGATCGGAGCTGAGCCGGTAAAAAAAGCGGATAAACTCTTGAAGCTGCAATTGGATCTCGGCTTTGAAAAGCGTCAGGTTGTATCGGGTATTGCTAAATTTTATCAGCCGGCTGACCTGGTCGGGAAAAAGGTAATCTGTGTGACAAACTTGAAGCCGGTTAAACTTCGAGGAGAACTGTCTCAAGGAATGATTCTCGCAGGTGAAGAAAATGGAATACTTTCACTGGCATCAATTGATCAATCATTACCTAATGGAACAAAAGTAAAATAATATTCTTATACAAATAAGGGATGTTCCACGTGGAACATCCCTTTACTATATTGAAATAATGAATGGATGATGACCGGTACCGGCTTGAAGATCATCCTATACAAGAAAACAGATCATTTTGGTTCTCTGACACAAATGGCTACAATGATATAACAAACGTTAAAAAACGTGGTAAATAAAAAAATCCAAAAAAACCATAATATGTAATAATAATGTTACATAAATGTGATGCTTGTCATGCTTTTTTATATTAAACTTATCTTTATTACAAGGAGTGTCTTACATGCTATTTGATACACATGTTCATTTGAATGCGGATCAATTTGAAGAAGATCTCGATGAAGTCGTTTCAAGAGCAAGAGAAGCTGGAGTTGAAAACATGGTGGTTGTCGGCTTTGACAGGCCTACGATTATGCGAGCCATGGAACTCATTGAGCAATATGAATGGTTATATGCCAGCATCGGTTGGCATCCAGTGGATGCGATTGATATGAAAGAAGAAGATTTAGCTTGGATAGAAGAGCTTTCACAGCACCCTAAAGTAGTGGCCATCGGGGAAATGGGGCTTGACTATCATTGGGATAAATCCCCAAAAGACGTTCAAAAAGAAGTGTTCCGTCAACAGATTCAACTAGCTAAGAAAGTCAAACTCCCGATCGTTATACACAACCGTGATGCCACACAGGATATCGTTGATATTCTTAGAGAAGAAGGTGCAGAGGAAGTTGGAGGGATCATGCACTGCTTTAGTGGAAGTCCAGAAATAGCCCAGGAATGTGTAGACATGAATTTTTACATTTCTCTCGGAGGTCCCGTAACCTTTAAAAACGCAAAAAAGCCGAAGGAAGTTGCGAAAGCAATCCCATTGGAAAAGCTTTTGATCGAAACTGATTGTCCTTATCTGGCACCTCATCCATATAGAGGAAAAAGAAATGAGCCTTCTTACGTCAAGCTGGTGGCAGAGCAAATTGCTGAATTGAAGGGAATTTCTCTGGAAGAAGTAGAGAAGATAACAACAGAAAATGCAAAAAAATTATTCAACATAAACTGACAAAAAATATTGTCGAAAAATGAGAGAGCTTGTCCAAATAGTAAATGAAAACAAAAAGTTCTACATAGGTTTCTTGATTCATAGGATAAACGTGTCGACAACTCTCTCTTTTCTTTTGACCTAATTTTATGCATAATATGTCTTGTGTTCCCGGGTTTCTATATTTTGCTAGATTAAGTTAAAAGAAGTAAGGGTTGACAGTCACTGGATTACTCTATATAATCACTCCGAGAAAAGGAGGCGTTTTTCATGAAGTTTAAAACCATGAAAAGCCTGTTTTCCAAGTCTTTGAGTCGAAGGAAATGGATTGTTACAATTGGAACTTTGGTAACATCTGCAGCTGTATTTGGAATTCTTTTTTATGAGGGATCCAAGAGCACTGTGGCATTGACCTTAGACGGCGAGCAAAAAGAGATAAGGACGCATGCAAACACGATTCAAGATATATTCAAAGAATTAGAGATTACAACCCGCTCAGAAGACTATTTGTACCCCCATGGGAATACGAAGGTTTCAAATAATATGAACATTGTTTGGGAACCGGCAAAACAGGTAGAAGTAGTAATAGGCGATCGGACAAAAAAAGTCTGGACGACTGCTGCTACAGTTCAGGAGTTTCTCTCCGAAAATGAAATTAAAGTAGGCAAACACGATAAGATCCAACCCGGCTTATCAGAAAAAGTATCTGGGAACATGAACATCAAGATTGAAACTGCGTTTTCATTAAAGCTTGTAAACGGCGGAAAAGAGCAAAAGGTATGGTCTACTTCGACTACGGTCGCTGACTTTTTAAAGCAACAAGGAATTACACTAAAAGATTCAGACCGTGTTGAACCAGGTTTAGACAAAGTTGTTAAAGCAAATGATGTCGTAAATGTCGTTCGAGTTGAAAAAGTCACCGATGTAGTGGAAGAGACAAAGGATTTCACCGTTGTATCCAAGAAAGATTCCAATCTTTCAAAAGGAAAAGAAAAAGTCGTTCAAGAAGGTAAAAATGGGTTGATTGAAAAGAAGTATGAAGTTGTGAAAGAAAACGGTAAAGAGGTTTCCAGGAAATTAGTGAGTGAAAAAGTAGTAAAAGAGAGCCAGGATAAAATCATTAATGTGGGAACGAAGGTTTTAGTGGCTCAAGTATCACGTGGAACTTCATCTAATGCATCTGCTTCAGCGTCTAGCGGGGGAAGAGAGTTTTATGTCAGTTCAACGGCCTACACAGCGTATTGTAACGGTTGTTCCGGCTATACTGCTACAGGTATCAACTTGAAATCAAATCCTAATATTAAAGTGATCGCAGTAGACCCGTCTGTCATTCCTTTAGGGACAAAAGTATATGTAGAGGGTTATGGCTACGCTGTAGCGGCAGATACAGGTGGAGCAATCAAAGGAAACAAAATCGATGTATTCTTCTCTTCTAAATCAGAAGCCTATCGCTGGGGAAGAAAAACGATTAAAATAAAAATATTGAACTAAGTGCAGGGATGTTTTCCTGCTTTTTTTTATTTATTAATGTAAACCGTTATAATGGATTTAGGTATTCATACATTAGACGAAAATAAAAGCAGAAATGTTTCAACTTTTTTGGAGGAATTATGAAAATTAAAGAAATCATCGTTGTAGAAGGCAGGGATGATACGGTAGCTATTCAACGTGCTGTGAATGCAGATACCATTGAAACGAATGGTTCTGCCGTATCATCTGTTACTATAGAGAAAATAAAGCACGCTCAGGAAAAAAGAGGCGTGATCATTTTCACTGATCCAGACTACCCTGGTGAAAGAATCCGGAAGATCGTGAGTGAGGCCGTACCGGGGTGTAAGCATGCCTTTGTACATAAGAAGGACGCATTGCCGAAGTCAGGAAGAGGGATAGGGGTAGAACACGCATCTCCTGATATCATAAGGGAATCTCTAAAAGAAGCTCATATGCTGAATGCTGAACAGAAAGAGGTCATCACAAAAGAGGATCTGCTTGATGCCGGGTTAATTGGCAGCTCACTTGCGAAAGATCGAAGAATGGCTCTTGGTGAGAAGCTCAGAATCGGATACACTAATGGAAAACAGCTTCACAAACGATTAAGGATGTTCAATATTCAAAAAGAAGAGTTTACGAAAGCCTTAATGGAAATTATTCAGGAGGAAGAAAATGCATAGAGATATTGCCACCCCGATACGCACAAAAGAGATATTAGGTAAATATGGTTTCTCATTTAAAAAAAGTCTTGGTCAAAACTTCTTGATCGACCCTAATATCCTCAGAAATATAACAGAATACGCAGGGTTAACAGAAAAAACCGCTGCCATTGAAATTGGACCTGGAATTGGAGCTTTAACGGAACATCTGGCGCGTACCTCCGGGAAAGTTGTTGCATTTGAAATTGATCAGCGGCTCATTCCGATTCTTGATGATACATTATCCCCTTACGACAATGTTAAAATTATCAATGAAGATATATTGGAAGCAGATGTTCAAGCGATCATCAACCAAGAGTTAGAAGGATTTGACGACATTATGGTGGTGGCCAATCTCCCATATTACGTCACAACACCCATCATTCTAAAACTGTTGATGGAGCGGCTACCGATAAGGGGTATATGTGTGATGCTCCAAAAAGAAGTGGGAGACCGTATATCAGCTCAGCCTGGTACGAAAGCATACGGCTCACTTTCAATAGCCATTCAGTACTACACGGAGGCCGAGATGGTCATGACTGTCCCAAAAACGGTCTTCATGCCTCAGCCGAATGTCGATTCAGCAGTAATCCGTTTAACGAAGCGGGAGAAACCTCCAGTTGAAGTGATCAGCGAAGACTTTTTCTTCACTGTAACCCGCTCTTCTTTTGCCCAGCGAAGAAAGACGATTTTGAACAACTTAAGCAGCCAGCTCCCGAACGGTAAAGAAAAGAAAGACTCTATTCTTGAAGCTTTATCGGCAGCAGGCATTGAGCCAACACGCCGTGGTGAAACGTTGTCTATTCAGGAATTCGGACGATTGAGTGATGCCCTGTACCCGCATTTTAAATAAAGTCTATACAAAATGACTAAACGTTGTTGAACGTTTAGTCATTTTTTTGCGGGTAAAGGCGCCTCTGTGCAAAGCCCCTGCGCTTTTCTTGATCCAGTTCCGGGGCTTAGAGGCTCGAGGTCATAAGTCAAAACCACCAAAAAGGCAAAGAACGCCTTTCCGGCGGTTTCGTCTTATGCTTGTCGCCTCTGTGCAAAGCCCCTGCGCTTTTCTTGATCCAGCTCCGGGGCTTAGAGGCTCGAGGTCATAAGTCAAAACCACCAAAAAGGCAAAGAACGCCTTTCCGGTGGTTTCGTCTTATGCTTGTCGCCTCTGGGCAAAGCCCCTGCGCTTTTCTTGACACCGATTAGGCATAGGGTGCATAGGTTATCACATGGAATATTTACTTATTGAATGATAAGGAACGTGTTGAGAAGGATGGGAATACATTGATCCTCCTCGGCTTATCTATTTCCTTTTTATGATTGAATGAATGTTTAGCCAATGGGAGTGACTGATGTGAAAATCGAAATCAATGATGTCGTAGGTCGCCTTTCATATCAATGTGATATTTTATTCAGGGTAATAGATATCCGGATGATAGATGGACAAAAAACGGCAGTGCTGTATGGTGAAGATTTTCGATTAATAGCCGATGCTCCTTTTCATGATTTGAAGAAGATGGACCCTAGAGAGCAGGATAGGATTACACAGGAGTTTCGTTCGAAGGAGGAACAATCTCTCGACCTGTTTCGGCAGGATATAGAACTTCTCAAGTATAAGCAGGAGTACAGAGTAACGAATGCTTATCGAGACGATTATAACTATTTCCAAGTTCCGGGGAAAGTGCTTCATCTTGATGGAGATCCAAGCTATTTACGAAAGTGTCTAGATCTTTATGAAAAAATTGGTGTCCCGGTAAAAGGTGTTCACTGCAGTGAGACAGAGATGCCTCAACAAATAGGGCCGCTTATCGATAAATATAGACCCAATATCATTGTATTGACAGGTCACGATGCCTATTCCAAGGCCAAAGGGGTCAAAGGAGATATCAACGCATATCGACATTCAAAGTATTTTGTGCAGGCAGTAAGAGAGGCAAGGAGCAAATCTCCCCATTTGGACCAGCTTGTTATTTTTGCAGGTGCTTGTCAATCCCACTTTGAATCACTGATCCATGCAGGAGCCAATTTTGCCAGTTCTCCGTCCAGAGTCAATATTCATGCATTGGATCCAGTGTATATCGTGGCTAAAATTTGTTTTACGGGATTTAAAGATTCGGTGAACGTTTGGGATGTCATCCGTAATACGTTAACAGGGGATAAAGGACTCGGCGGCATTGAAACAAAAGGTGTTCTTCGAACTGGAATGCCATTTAAAATTACTGAAGAAGATTAAGAAATGTTCGACAAAATCGAATGGGACTTTACAATTCATTGAATTGTAAGGTCTATTTTGCATTTCAAAGAATAGACTGGTTAGGTGGGGATTTTTAAGGCAGAAGCTTTTCATTCCTCCTCTGCCATTGCAACACATCATTACTCTTACTATGCTTGTCGCCCCAGATCGAGCCCCTTCCGATTTTAATTATCCAGCTCCGGCGGCTAGTCCCTCGTGTCATAAGTCAAGGACATCAAAAAGGCAAATAGCGCCTTTCCGATGTCCTCGCCTTATGCATGTCGGGCCTACCCAAGCCGCCTCCGCTTTTAATATTTACATAATTTTGCATTGGTTGGGGAATGTTAGGTATGTAGAAAAAACGTACTTTTTGTTGAATAAAATATATTGACAGGTACTCATTTTTCTTGTTAAAATTATAAATTTATTTGACTAAAATTACATAATGTGTTATATTTGATTATAGTGAGGTGGAAGCGAAATGCCAAAAACATTAGCCGACATTAAAAGATCCCTCGATTCTAATCTTGGGAAACGTTTAATGCTTAAAGCAAACGGTGGACGTCGAAAAACAATTGAGCGTTCAGGTGTTCTAGCCGAAACGTATCCTTCTGTATTCGTGGTTCAACTGGATCAAGAAGAGAATGCGTTCGAACGAGTTTCTTACAGCTATGCAGATGTTCTCACTGAGACAGTTCAACTAACATTTTATGATGAAGCAACAGGAAACATCATCTTCAGCCAGCAGTAGACAATTGTTTGCTGCTTTTTTATTTGTTTGGATTTCAATGTTTACATAAGATACAGGTCATCCCCTTTTGTTATGTTTTAGCCTTTAGTACGCATACTAATTGCATGGTACATCAAAAGGGGGTAGACAATGAGTAAAAGAAGAGGAATCATGTCTGATCAATTAAAGGAAGAAATCGCTCAGGAATTGGGATTCTACGATGTTGTTCAGAAAGATGGTTGGGGTGGCATTACGTCACGAGATGCGGGTAATATGGTGAAGCGCGCGGTTGAACGCGCGAGTCAGCAATTATCCAAAGCTGATCCTCGCTAATTCTTTTTACGCATATAGGATTACATCTTTTATCAGTACCATACACAAGGGCCGTCTAAAAAGTGTAATGCTTTTCAGGCGGCTTTTGTTTCGTAAAGGCAGGCCAATCTTTTCTATCAGTACTTTACATGATAAAATAACATACTTGTATGAGGTTGTTTAGAAGTTAACACTCTCGAATAATGAGTGTATGATACAATATAAAAAAAGAGTATTGGTAAGAAGGTGATGAAATGAGGTTATTAGTGAAGGCGCCGGCAAAAATTAACCTGTCACTTGATGTTTTACATAAGCGTACAGATGGTTACCATGAAGTTGAGATGGTTATGACGACAATTGATTTAGCAGATAGAATCGAGCTCACGAATCTTTCCGAGGATACAATCAAGATTCTCTCGCATAATCGATTTGTACCGGATGATGGGAGAAATCTTGCCTATCAGGCTGCACAGCTTTTAAAGACAAGGTTGAATATTAAAAAAGGGGTAGCCATCTCCATAGATAAGGTGATACCTGTAGCTGCAGGATTAGCAGGCGGAAGCAGTGACGCAGCAGCGACACTAAAAGGGCTTAACCGCTTATGGGATTTAGGTCTCAGTATGGATGAACTGGCCGAATTGGGTGCTGAAATCGGTTCAGACGTATCTTTTTGTGTTTACGGAGGTACGGCTTTAGCATCAGGCAGAGGTGAAAAAATCAAGCACCTTCCTGCCCCACCTAATTGTTGGGTCATATTGGCTAAGCCAACCATAGGAGTTTCAACAGCGGATGTTTATAAAAATTTGGATCTGAATACTATTACTCATCCGAATACAAACGCCATGGTTTCTGCTTTAGAAAATGGAAATTATCATGATATATGCTCCAATCTTGGAAATGTACTTGAATCGGTCACTTTGGATATGCATCCGGAAGTGGCTCAAATAAAAGACCAAATGGAGCGCTTTGGTGCTGATGCCGTTTTAATGAGCGGGAGCGGCCCGACAGTATATGGATTGGTGCAATATGAATCAAGACTTCATCGAATCTATAATGGGCTACGAGGATTCTGTGATCAAGTATTCGCAGTGCGCATGCTGGGAGATTAACACTCTTGCTTAAATCCGTATATTGGTGATATATTTACATTATAATATTCGGATTTAGGAGGTTTCTTTGGTGAAGTTTAAGCGCAGTGAACGATTAATTGATATGACTCATTATTTATTAGAACGCCCCCACCAACTTGTTCCTTTAACGTTTTTCTCTGAACGGTACGGTTCTGCTAAATCCTCCATCAGTGAGGATTTAACGATTGTAAAGGAAACATTCGAAGGGCGGGGTGTAGGTACGGTACAAACGGTTCCCGGGGCAGCAGGTGGAGTGAAGTATGTCCCGAAGGTAAACAGTCAGGAAGCAAAAGAAATGATCAATGAGCTCTGCGTTCATCTGGAAAGCTCTGATCGCTTGCTGCCAGGCGGATATTTATATATGACTGACCTGCTCGGGAATCCCCAGCTCATGAAGAGTGTTGGGAAATTACTGGCCTCTGCTTTTGCCGAGAAAGATATTGATGTCATCATGACAGTTGCCACAAAAGGAATTCCGATTGCAAACGCGATTGCCTCCTACCTCAATGTTCCGGTGGTCATCGTTAGACGGGACAGCCGTGTAACGGAGGGATCGACTGTAAGCATTAATTACGTTTCGGGTTCTTCGAAGAGAATACAATCGATGGTTCTTTCCAAGAGAAGTTTGAAGGAAGGGTCTAAAGTATTGGTTGTCGATGATTTCATGAAGGCTGGTGGGACCATAAACGGTATGAAGAATTTACTGGAAGAGTTCTCGGCTACATTGTCGGGAATCGGTGTTCTGGTTGAATCCAACAGTATGGATGATCGACTAGTGGATGATTATGTTTCATTGTTGAAATTGTCTGATGTGAATGAAAAGGATAAACAGATTTCATTGACCGAGGGAAATTACTTTCAATCTAATTTAACTTTTCTACCATAAGAGGAGGCATTAAACATGCGTGTAGTTTCTACTAAGCAAGCACCAGCGGCTATCGGCCCATATTCTCAGGGGATCGTTGTAAATAATTTATTTTACAGTTCAGGTCAAATCCCATTGACAGCAGAAGGCACTATGGTAGAAGGGGATGTGACGGAACAGACCCACCAGGTGTTTCGTAATCTTCAAGCCGTTTTATCGGAAGCGGGAGCATCTTTTGAAACAGTAGTAAAAGCAACGGTATTCATTAAGGATATGAATGACTTTGGTATGATTAATGAGGTATACGGTGAATATTTTAGTCACCACAAGCCGGCTCGTTCCTGTGTAGAGGTAGCCCGCTTACCTAAAGATGCCTTGGTTGAAATCGAAGTAATCGCACTTGTGAAGTAGTTTTCACAGGTGTTTTTTTGTATCAAAAATGAAGTGTAGTTCAAATGAAATAGAAGAATAGATGTAAAAAATATAATTTTTCAAAAAATTTTACAATTTAAGAAGGAATATGTAAACGATTCGTTGAATACATAGAGTAGATTTCATCTAGGGAAAAGGTGGTGAACAGAATGGAAGTAACAGACGTAAGATTACGCCGAGTAAACACCGATGGTCGCATGAGAGCGATCGCATCTATTACGTTGGATAATGAATTTGTTGTTCATGACATTCGCGTAATTGATGGGAACAATGGCTTATTTGTAGCGATGCCAAGTAAGCGAACTCCTGATGGAGAATTTCGTGATATTGCTCATCCAATTAATTCGGGTACTCGCGGCAAGATTCAAGATGCCGTTTTAGCTGAGTATCACCGTCTAGGTGAGCTGGAAGAAGTTGAGTTAGAAGAAGCTGGGGCTTCCTAATAGAATTTATAGCAACAAGAGCCTACTTTTGTAAGGCTCTTTTTTTTGTTTTTTAGAGCCTTCGTTTTTAAGTGGCGGTTCTTACGTTTTCTGTATACCCATTCTTGGATAAGGTTGAAACCTGTTAATGGCAATTAATTTGTGCGTTCAGATAAATTTTCTGATAGTAGTTGTGGTTTTATATATTCGTATGCCTGAACATCGGAAGTTTGTCGCCTCTGGGCAAAGCCCCTCCGCTTTTCTTGATCCAGCTCCAGGGGCTTGGGGCTCGAGGTCATAAGCCGAGCAACCCAAAAAGGCAAAGACCGCCTTTCCGGGTAACTCGTCTTATGCTTGTCGCCCCAGGTCGAGCCCCTTCCGCTTTTCTATATGTCCAGCTCCGGGGCTTAGAGGCTCGAGGTCATAAGTCAAAACCACCAAAAAGGCAAAGAACGCCTTTCTGGTGGTTTCGCCTTATGCTTGTCGCCTCTGGGCAAAGCCCTTCCGCTTTTCTATATGTCCAGCTCCGGCGTCTAGGCCCTCGAGGTCATAAGCTAAATTGGCCAAAAAGGCAAAGAGCGCCTTTTCTGTCCAATTCATCTTATGCTTGTCGGGCCTGAACAAGCCGCCTCCGCTTTTCTTGATCCAGCTCCGGGGCTTAGAGGCTCGAGGTCATAAGTCAAAACCACCAAAAAGGCAAAGAACGCCTTTCTGGTGGTTTCGCCTTATGCTTGTCGCCTCTGGGCAAAGCCCCTTCCGCTTTTCTAATGACAAATATATGTACTTTTATTTGAATCCTTGAAATGATAAAGTTTTTAGGATATATTCGTTATGGATAAAAAGGTTATTGGAGGACCAAAAATGACAAATAGATATGCCGTTATATTAGCTGCCGGACAAGGCACGAGAATGAAGTCCAAGCTTTACAAAGTGCTTCATCCTGTGTGTGGCAAGCCAATGGTGGAACATGTGGTCGACCAAATTTCAACATTACATATAGAGAAGACGGTCACCATTATAGGTCATGGTGCCGAGCTTGTGAAGTCGCATTTAGAGGGGAAGAGTGATTTTGCCCTTCAGGCTGAGCAATTAGGCACAGCTCATGCGGTTATGCAGTCCGAAGATGTGTTGGGTCAGCTGGAAGGTACTACTTTAGTGGTATGTGGTGATACTCCCCTCATTAAGGGAGAAACGATGGAAGCTCTTGTAAAACATCATGAAGGACAAGGGGCGAAAGCGACGATCCTGACTGGTCACACGGAATCTCCTGATGGATATGGACGTATCATCCGTAATCAGGATGGATTAGTTGAGCGCATCGTTGAACACAAGGATGCAACGGAAGCAGAGCGAAATGTGAAAGAAATAAATACTGGAACCTATTGCTTCGATAATAAAGCGTTATTTGATGCCCTGAAAAAGGTATCAAATGATAACGTGCAAGGTGAATATTATTTACCGGATGTAATCGAGATCCTTCAATCAGAAGGTGAAATTGTGAGTGCATACCAGACCAGTGATTTTGATGAGACGTTGGGTGTGAACGATCGTGTCGCACTTTCTCAAGCAGAGATCACGATGAAAAAGCGGATTAATGAATACCATATGCGCAATGGTGTAACGATAAAGGATCCTAACAATACGTATATTGATGCCGATGTTACGATCGGAAGAGATACAGTCATTCTTCCTGGTACGGTCCTTAAAGGCAGCACGGCAATCGGCGAAGACGCATTGATCGGACCAAACTCTGAAGTGAAGGATTGTCAAATCGGTGACAGGACGATTGTGAAGCAATCTGTTGCCCATGACAGCTCCATCGGATCGGATGTTCATATCGGTCCTTTTGCTCATATTCGCCCTGCTTCTTCCATCGAAGACGAAGTGAAAATCGGTAACTTCGTTGAAATTAAGAAAGCATCATTCGGAAAAGCAAGTAAAGCATCCCACCTGAGCTATATCGGCGATGCTGAGGTTGGAAGTGACGTAAACATCGGCTGTGGATCCATCACAGTGAATTATGATGGGAAGAATAAGCATCTTACGAAGATTGAAGACGGCGTATTTGTAGGATGTAATTCAAATCTTGTTGCCCCTGTCAACGTGGGTAAAGGTGCTTACATTGCCGCTGGTTCCACGATTACACAGGATGTACCGGGAGAAGCACTTTCCATTGCAAGAGCCAGACAGGTAAATAAAGAAAACTATGTTCAAAATCTAAATCATAAGAAATAATTGGAGGTCCACAATGCCAAACTCTTATATTAATTCGAAGTTAAAAATATTCTCTCTTAATTCAAACTACCATCTTGCAAAGGAAATTGCAGACGAGGTAGGAGTGGAATTGGGGAAATCTTCTGTAAAGCGTTTCAGTGACGGTGAAATCCAGATTAATATCGAAGAAAGTATCCGTGGTTGTGATGTATTCGTCATTCAGTCCACTTGTGAGCCTGTGAATGAAAATCTGATGGAGCTTCTTATTATGGTAGATGCGTTGAAGCGTGCTTCTGCTAAAACGATCAACATCGTAATGCCTTATTATGGTTACGCCCGACAGGACCGTAAAGCACGTGCCCGTGAACCAATCACGGCTAAATTAGTGGCGAACTTGTTGGAAACAGCCGGTGCAACACGTGTTATCACACTTGACTTGCATGCTCCTCAAATTCAAGGTTTCTTTGATATTCTGATTGACCACCTAATGGGTGTACCGATTCTAGCGGATTACTTTGAAGAGAGAGGGTTCAATACAGAAGATCTGGTTATCGTATCTCCTGACCATGGAGGGGTGACAAGAGCACGTAAGCTTGCAGAACGTCTAAAAGCACCGATTGCCATCATTGATAAGCGTCGTCCGAAACCGAACGTTGCAGAGGTTATGAATATCGTAGGGAATATAGATGGGAAAATTGCCATCTTAATCGACGATATCATTGATACAGCCGGTACGATCACACTTGCAGCCAATGCACTTGTGGAAAACGGAGCGAAAGAAGTATACGCTTGTTGTACGCACCCGGTTCTTTCCGGTCCGGCCATCGAGCGAATCGAAAATTCTAATATTAAAGAGCTGGTTGTGACGAACTCGATCCCGCTTGGGGAAGAGAAAATGATTGGGAAAGTGAAATCATTATCAGTTGCTCCGCTTATTAGTGAAGCTATCATCCGTGTATATGAACAACAATCTGTCAGCACGCTTTTTGATTAAGAATTAATATTTGTAGTTTGTGCATATGAAGAAGAGCCTGCCCTTAATTAGGGCAGGCTTTTTGTTTGGATACGGCTATTTGCAAGCTTGCTTTTTTTAGTAGTATGCCTGGCTCTGACGAGTCTCACCGCAAGCCGGGAGGGCATCACCTCCTGCTTACCTTTCTGATAAGGGTACTTCTGTATAAAACGCCTATCTGACAACATTCCATCTCTATTCTTCCTCATATAAATTGAATTTACTATGTTTATTTCAATTCAGATTAGGGTAATTACTATATATAGAACTTTAACTAACATAAAAGATTAGGGAAGGTGTTGGAATAAACATGGCAACGGAATTAAAAGCGAATACAAGAAAAGATTTTAAACGATCTTCATTAACAAAGCTTAGACACGAGGGGAATATTCCTGGAGTAGTGTACGGCTACAAAGCAGAGAATACACCCATTATGGTCGATGCCATTACGTTTATTAAAACGATTCGTGAAGTGGGAAGAAACGGAATCATTTCATTGAACGTGGACGGCAATAAACAAAACGTCATATTGAGTGATTACCAGCAGGATCATCTAAAGGACGCCGTGACTCACGTTGATTTCCTTGCTGTGAACATGTCACAGGAAATTGATGCAGATGTCCGCATCGAACTTGTAGGCGAAGCAGCTGGTGTAAAAGATGGTGGCGTCATGCAGCAGCCGTTACACGAAGTATCAGTAACAGCCAAACCAAATGAAATTCCAGAATCCATTGAAGTGGACGTTACTGAACTCCAGGTGGGAGAAACGGTAACCATCAGTGATATCAGAGATAAATATAGTGTCACACTTAACGAAGAAGATGATCGTACGATCGCTTCAATTCTTGCTCCTCGACAAGAAGAGGAGATCAACAGTGGAGAAGAGCAGGAAGCCGGTACTCCTGAGAATGAAGAAGGTCGGGAAACAGAAGCCAGTGAAGAAAGTGAATCAGACAAAGAATAAAAAACTGATTTTTTTGGCGTAACCTTTTGCAGGTTGCGCTTTTTACGTTATTCTAGATGTATATGGTCAGAAGAGGTGTTAGAAATGAAATTAATCGTAGGATTGGGAAATCCGGGTTCACAATATGAGAAAACACGACATAATATCGGATTTGTCATTATAGATGCATTGGCAGATCGACTGGGCGTTTCCTTAAATCAGTCAAAGTTCAAAGGGGTATATGGAACATACCATCATAAAGGAGAAAAAATCGTTCTCTTAAAGCCCCTTACTTATATGAATTTGTCTGGAGAGAGCATTGTGCCTCTGATGGACTATTTTGATATAGAGGATGATGATTTACTTGTCATCTATGATGATTTGGATCTGCCTGTGGGGAAGATAAGATTACGGCAAAAAGGAAGTGCCGGCGGGCATAATGGTATTAAATCAACCATTGCTCATTTGGGGTCCCAAAACTTCAACCGCCTCAGAGTCGGAATTGACCGTCCAACCAATGGAATGAGCGTCCCTGATTATGTTCTAGGGAAGTTTAGTAAGGAAGAACAAGGCGAGTTGGATAAAGTCATCTCTTCCAGTGTAGAAGCCTGTGAAACATGGTTTGATAAACCTTTTCTTGAGGTGATGAATAAATTCAACTAACGTTATCATATACTGAATTTCCAAGGACATAAGAATAATTTTTGAGAACCGTCCATCATTCCTGTTTCTCGTTGAATAACTCCCTTTCATCAGGTTCATACTAATTGTATAAATATGTATGGAGGGAAAGGGTATGGCTATCCATTATCAGTGCCGGCATTGTGGTACGAATGTCGGGACACTTTCAAACGTTTCCGTTCATTCAGAACAGCTTGGGATACATACGCTGACGGATGAAGAACGGTTACACATGGTCCAGTATCAGGACAACGGAGACATAAAGGTCAATACTATCTGCGAAGATTGTCAGGAGAGTCTGGAAAGGAATCCGGACTATCATCAATTAGATCATATCATTCAGTAAGAACGCTTTGGTGAAGAACCAAAGCATTTTTCTGTTTACATTTGGGATTCATTATATATAGAAAGATCCATAGGGGAGGAGCGTACTCTTGAAAGGTATTCTAAAACAGCTTCATCAAAGTGAAGAAATCCAGTCCATCATCACTGGAGTCGAAGAACAATTATCAGAACAACTGGTAGCGGGATTGTCAGGCTCATCCCGAACAGCCTATATAGCGGATGTATATTTACAGACAAATAAATCCACAGTGGTCGTCACGCATAATTTGTTTCAAGCTCAGAAAATTTATGACGATCTCATTCAATTTTTATCAGAGGAAGAAGTATATTTATACTCTGCAAATGAATTGATTGCCGCTGAATTAAGTGTGGCAAGTCCGGAACTGAGAGCGCAACGCATTGAAGTGTTAAACAAGCTATCGCAGAATCACCAAGGTGTCTACATCGTGCCCGTCGCAGGGCTGAGAAAGATCCTTCCTCCAAAGTCCATGTGGGAAAACAATCAACTTCGTTTTACAGCGGGTGAAGACGTTGATCTAGATGAAGTGTTAAACCAGTTGGTTCAAATGGGCTATCAACGGACGGGTATGGTCAATACACCTGGAGAGTTCAGCCTGCGGGGAGGAATTGTCGATGTATTCCCTTTGACCTCCCAGAACCCGGTCCGTATTGAGCTATTTGACACGGAAGTTGATTCCATTCGCCTTTTTTCAGTAGAAGATCAACGTTCCATCGACAAATTGGAATCGATGGAAATAGGTCCTGCCACGGAAGTGTTACTGACATATGACAATATTGAAAAGCTGATTCATAGGATTGAATCCGGGCTTTCCTCCAGCTTAAAAAAGGTTAAAGCTGCAGCTGTGAAAGAAAAGTTAACTGAGTACATAGGGCATGAGGTGGATCAGCTTGAAAATGGACAAGTGCCTGAGCAGATTTTCAAGTATTTATCCCTTGCCTATGAACAGCCTAGTAGTTTGCTAGATTATTTACCTGAAGACGGGGTCATCTTCTTTGATGAATACAGTCGTGTTCAGGAAATGAGTGAGTCACTTGAAAAAGAGGAGGCCGAATGGTATACCTCGTTATTACAAGAAGGACAGATCATTCATGACGTCCCTGTCTCTCATTCCTTTTCTAAACTGATCAGCAGGACCAGGCTGCCTAAGGTTTATTTCTCGCTGTTTCTGCGTCATATTCCCAATACAAGTCCACAAAATATCTTCAATGTGTCCACAAAGCCGATGCAGAACTTCCATGGGCAGATGAATGTGTTAAAGGCGGAGTTGGATCGTTGGAAAAAAGGAAACTATACTGTGGTATTACTCGGTCCGGATGAAGAACGGGTAAAGAAACTTCAACGGGTTCTGGATGATTATAAAATTGAAATCGCCTTTGTGGAAGACGGAAACAAGTTGTTACCGGGCAAGATCCAAATGATCAACGGAAGCCTGACGAGTGGATTTGAGTTTCCACTTCAGAAGCTGGCCGTCATCACGGAAGAGGAGCTCTTTAATAAGAGGACCCAAAAGAAACCAAGAAGACAAAAACTATCAAATGCAGAGAGGATTAAAAGCTATTCAGAGCTTAAGGTAGGCGACCATGTTGTTCATGTGAATCACGGGATCGGTAAATTCCTCGGAATTGAAACACTAGAAATCAACGGCGTCCATAAAGATTACCTCCATGTGAAATACCAGGGGAATGATAAACTCTATGTCCCCGTCGATCAAATTGAGCTCGTCCAAAAATATGTAGCCTCAGAAAATAAGGATCCCAAGCTATATAAATTAGGCGGAAGCGAATGGAAGAAGGTCAAATCTAAAGTTCAGTCATCTGTCCAGGATATAGCAGATGATCTGATCAAGCTCTATGCTGAACGTGAAGCGGCGAAGGGTTACGCTTTTTCTCCTGATGGGGATATGCAGAGGGAGTTCGAGATGGCCTTTCCTTATGAGGAAACGGAAGATCAGCTTCGTTCCATCATAGAAATCAAGCATGACATGGAAAGAGAACGTCCGATGGACCGCTTATTATGCGGGGATGTAGGATATGGAAAAACAGAAGTCGCCATCCGCGCCGCTTTCAAAGCGATTGCAGATGGAAAGCAGGTGGCTATTCTCGTACCGACCACTATCCTTGCTCAACAGCACTACGAAACCATCAAGGAGCGTTTTCAGGACTTTCCTGTCGAGATAGGCTTATTAAGCCGTTTCCGGACACGCAAGCAGCAGCAGGAGACGACAAAGGGCCTAAAGAATGGAACGGTTGATATCGTTGTGGGAACACACCGTCTTCTATCTAAAGACATTCAATATCGCGATATAGGTTTATTGATCATCGATGAGGAACAGCGATTTGGTGTGACGCATAAAGAGAAAATCAAGCAATTGAAAACGAATATTGATGTGTTGACATTAACAGCGACCCCAATTCCGCGGACGCTTCATATGTCCATGCTTGGAGTAAGAGATCTCTCTGTTATCGAAACACCACCGGAGAATCGATTCCCTGTACAAACGTATGTGATGGAATACAACGGAGCCTTAATCAAAGAAGCCATCGAAAGAGAGATGGCCAGAAACGGTCAAGTGTATTTCCTCTACAACCGTGTTGAGGATATCGAAAGGAAGGCAGACGAAATTTCCATGCTTGTACCAGACGCAAGAATTGCCTACGCCCATGGTCAAATGAGTGAAAATGAGCTTGAAGCTGTTATTTTGAGCTTCCTGGCAGGTGAATTCGATGTGCTTGTCACAACGACGATTATTGAAACGGGTGTGGATATTCCAAATGTGAACACATTGATTGTTTTTGACGCTGATCGAATGGGACTATCCCAGCTCTATCAACTAAGAGGACGGGTAGGACGTTCAAACAGGGTGGCCTATTCTTATTTCACCTACCGTAAAGATAAGGTTCTGACGGAAGTCGCAGAAAAACGATTGCAGGCGATAAAAGAATTTACTGAACTTGGATCAGGGTTTAAGATTGCCATGAGGGATTTGACCATCCGGGGAGCTGGAAATCTTCTCGGTGCACAGCAGCACGGATTTATTGATTCAGTCGGATTCGACTTGTACTCTCAAATGCTGAAAGAAGCAATAGAAGAGCGCAAAGGGGATCTGCCGAAACAACCGGAGTCGAGTTTCGAGGTGGATATCGAAATGGATGCCTATATTCCTGATGATTATATCAAGGATGGGCATCAGAAGATTGAAATGTATAAACGATTCCGATCTCTTTCTTCCCTTCCTGAAATCGAAGAGCTGGAAGCAGAAATCCTTGATCGTTTTGGGGAGTATCCTGAGGAAGTCGGCTATCTCTTCTTGATTTCCGAAATGAAAATATACGCTAAAAACACGAAGCTTGAGTCCATCAAGCAGGATAAAAAATCAGTCAACATTTTCATGTCCCCTGAAGGTACGGCTCAGATCGATGGATCCAAAGTCTTTAATTTATGTAACAAACACGGCAGGGCTGTAGGTCTCGGGATGGAAGGATCTAAACTTAAAATATCCATCAATACTGCAAGACTGGATGCCTCAAAATGGTTTAATATCTCATATGACATCATTAAACATTTAGATGAAGCATTAAAAGTAGAAGAAAACGCTTAGGAGCATCCTGTGCACTTCCATCAGATGAATAAACGGAATTTCTTACCTTCGTTATAATACTGTAACCAAAATGTAAACGCGCTGGTTGTTTCACTCTACTATGATTAGGGTATTAGTATTTATGCAGCTGCCAACAATGGAAAAAGATACCTGCATTAGAATTAAAGTGAAATGACAGAAAAAATAACTGAATGTGTATAGAACTTCTAAGTTGTAAGATACTAAACTCAACAATGGCAAAGTATCCAAGTGCAAGTGGATACATTGCCAAATAAAAATCATCTGATGAAAGTGAGGCAACTATAGATGAAAGCAACTGGTATTGTTCGTCGTATTGATGATTTAGGACGTGTCGTCATTCCGAAAGAAATTCGCAGGACATTAAGGATTCGTGAGGGAGATCCTCTGGAAATTTTCGTTGACCGCGACGGAGAAGTCATCTTAAAGAAATATTCCCCTATCAGTGAACTTGGTGACTTTGCTAAGGAATATGGCGAGGCATTATACGACAGTCTGGGAAGTGCTGTATTGATTTGTGATCGGGATGCTGTCATCGCGATTTCCGGTGCTTCGAAGAAAGAGTATTTAAACAAGAACATTAGTGAGCTAATCGAGAAAGTGATGGATGACCGCACGTCTTTATTACACACTCAACAGGGACAAGCAGAGCTTGTAGATGGACATGGGGAAGACCTGGCATCCTATACGATTGCCCCTATTGTTGCAAACGGAGACCCGATTGGCGCTGTTGCAATATTCTCGAAGGAACGTACAGTAGGAGAAGTGGAACAAAAGGCAGTAGAAACGGCAGCTGGCTTTTTAGCAAGGCAAATGGAGCAATAATCCAAAGGAGTGGCATAATAGCCGCTCTTCTTTTTTTTGTTATGGCGGCTGGAGAACACTCTCGTCTTTTTATGGTAAAATGACCAGTACATATATGATTTTTTCTCTGACTGATCAGGCATCCAAGTGTCTAGAAAAAAGACAGAAAGGCAGGAATACTGGTTGAGTAAGAAATACTCTTCCAACCGATTTTTGAAAGGGGCAATGGTCTTAACGGTTGCTGCACTTGTGACGAAGATTTTAAGTGCTGTATATCGCGTACCCTTTCAAAATATTGTTGGAGACATAGGTTTTTATATCTATCAGCAGGTGTATCCTTTTTACGGTATTGCCATCGCATTATCCACCTATGGATTCCCTGTCATCATCTCTAAATTAGTAGCAGAGAAATTGGAAAATGAAGATGAAGAAGGGGCAAAGAATGTTGCCGTGACCTCCTTCCTTTTTCTATGTCTCGTTGGGTTAACCTGGTTTCTTCTCGTGTACTTTGGTGCAGGGGTGATTGCCCGTTGGATGGGGGATCCGCTCCTTCAACCACTGATTCAAACCATTTCGTTATCTTTCCTATTGTTAGCTCCCCTTTCGGTCATGAGGGGGTACTATCAAGGGCGGGAAGACATGGTGCCGACAGCGGTGTCGCAGGTAACGGAACAGACGATAAGAGTAGCGACGATCCTTCTATTTTCAATAATATTGATATCTCAAGGCTACTCCCTTTACATGGCGGGGAATGGAGCATTATTCGGTTCGATAACAGGCGGTTTGGGAAGCGTACTTGTTTTACTTTTCTTTGTAATGGCACGTAAAGAAAACTTGATTTCACGTAAATCGCTGACCCTGCCTCCGGATTATTTATCTATCTGGGTCCGTTTGTTAAAGAATGGGACGGCCATTTGTGTAAGTGCCATGCTCTTAGTCCTCCTTCAGTTCGTTGATTCCCTGAATGTATATTCTCTCTTGATCTCATCAGGGATGGAAGCAGAGCAGGGGAAAACGTGGAAGGGGATCTATGACCGTGGGCAGCCCTTCGTCCAGCTGGGGACAGTCGTTGCCACCTCCATTTCCCTCGCCATTGTCCCATTGGTAACAAGTGCCTACTTGAAAAAGGATGAAAAGTTGATTAGGGAGTACAGCCAGTTATCCCTTAAAATCAGTATAAGTATTGGATTTGCAGCTACACTGGGAATCATCAACATCATGGTCCCCGTCAATACGATGTTATTTGAGAATGCTCTTGGTTCTAAGGTCATTGCTGTGTTCTGTCTTTCCATTTTCTTCAGCTGTCTTATTCTTACATTCACCGGCATTTTCCAAGGAATCGGAAAGATCTATTACCCGGCTTTCTGTATTTTGATAGGGATTATAATAAAATATATCGGCAACGCCTATCTCATCCCGTTCATGGGATTGATGGGGGCATCCATTGCCACAGTCGGTTCTCTGACCATTATGACAGGCATGATGATGGCAAAGCTTAGAATATTATTCCCTATTCGTTTTTTTCCCTATTCTTTTTACAAAACCTTGCTCATGAGTGGTGCAGCCATGACGATCGGGTTACAGGGATGGGTGCAGGTCTATCATGTACTGCTCCAAAAAGGATTACCTGAAAGGGAGCTGTCCGTCCTTTTTTCGTTAGGCGGCGTCAGCATTGGAGCCATCCTATTTATGATGGTCTTCTTAAGAGGGGATGTCCTTTCCAAAGAAGAAGTCGGATTCTTGCCTTTTGGAAGCAAATGGGTAAGACTAATGAATAAAGTACAACCAAAGAATAAAAAGTAGCGAGGCGATCACTATGCATACAATCACAATCGTGGGTCTGGGTGCCGGGGATATTGAACAGCTCCCTTTAGGGGTTTACAGAATACTGAAGAGTAGCAAGCATCTCTACCTGCGTACAAAAGAGCATCCTGTAGTAAAGGATCTGACAGCAGAAGGAGTCGAATTTCAATCCTTTGACTCCATCTATGAAAAGCACGACCAGTTTGATCAAGTGTATGAAGAGATTGTACATAAATTGGTGACAGAATCGGAAGATCACTCAATCGTTTATGCCGTACCGGGTCATCCGTTAGTCGCTGAAAAAGCGGTTCAGATGCTACTGGACCTGCATAAGGAAGGACAGGTACAAGTATCGGTTGGAGGGGGACAAAGCTTCATCGATTCCCTTTTCGCTTCAGTGGGTGCTGATCCTATCGATGGCTTTCAGCTATTGGACGGCACCAGCTTAAAGCTTCATGACATTCATATGAATCAACAGCTGATCATTGGACAAGTATATGACGCTTTCATAGCGTCAGAGGTAAAGATTACTCTGATGGAGCTCTATCCATATGATTATGAAGTCATACTTGTCACAGCGGCAGGCAGCAAAGAAGAGAAAGTGGATAAGATCCCGTTGGTAGAATTGGATCGCGTTGCCCACCTCAGTAACTTAACCAGTTTGTACGTTCCGGCTGTGAAAGAGATGGAATCGACGTATAAACAGTACTCCACATTAAGAGGAATCATTTCGACCCTTAGGGGACCAAATGGGTGTCCCTGGGATAAGGAACAAACCCACCAGACCCTGAAGAAGTATTTATTGGAAGAAACGTATGAGTTATTGGAAGCCATTGAGGAAGATGATATCGATCATATGATTGAAGAGTTGGGTGATGTCCTGCTTCAGGTGATGCTTCATGCACAAATAGGTGAGGACGAGGGAATGTTCACCATGGAGGAAGTCGTAGAAAGTCTTGCTTCGAAAATGGTTCGAAGACATCCTCATGTATTTGGGTCGGCTCAGGTGGAAAATACCGAACAGGTGAAAGCGAACTGGGATGAAATAAAAAAACAGGAAAAGCCGGTTGACCATGAACCGATGCTTAAGAATGTTGCAAAAGGAATGCCTGCCTTAATGAAGGCATTCGAATATCAGAAAAAGGCGGCAAAAGTGGGCTTTGATTGGTCGGATCCTAAGGGTGCCTGGGAAAAAGTATGGGAAGAATTGAAGGAATTTGAAAATGAAGTCGAGAATAATAGTGAAAATAACATTAAAAAAGAGTTTGGGGATCTTCTATTTGCACTCATAAATGTCGGCAGGTTTTATAAGATCTTTCCAGAGGAAGCACTTGCGATGACCAATACGAAGTTTTATCGCCGATTCTCTTATGTAGAGGAACAGGTGTTGAAGACAGGGAAGAGGTTCGAAGATTTCACGTTGGAGGAATTAGACCAATTTTGGGACGAAGCCAAGAAGAATAATATCGAATAAGGGGAAATGCATGATGGTATCCATGAGGTTAGATAAATTTCTAAAAGTATCAAGACTGATTAAAAGAAGGACACTGGCGAAGGAAATTGCCGATCAGGGCCGAATCACTGTAAATGGATTGCAGGCAAAAGCAAGCTCTAATGTAAAGGTCGGTGACGAGCTAAGTGTAAGGTTTGGTCAAAAGATCATGAGGGTAAAGATAGAAAGGCTTCTTGAAACAACAAAGAAAGAAGAAGCGAGCGGGCTGTATTCCGTTCTTTCAGAAGAAAGGGTCAAGGAAGAATCCGAATAAGGATTACATAGTCGGTGGTTCTATTTTTCTTCCCGAAACATAAACATAGTTACAAAGCTTGTACTATGGGAATGTGAGGGATGGACATGAATCAATATTATGATGGAAACAAAGATAAAACCACTTTTCAAGAGCATGACGTGATGATGAGAGGACGAAAGCTTCTCGATATTACCGGTGTAAAACAAGTTGAGAGCTTCGATAATGAAGAGTTTCTCCTTGAAACCGTGATGGGCTTTTTATCTGTCAGGGGCGAAAACCTGCAAATGAAAAATTTAGATGTGGACAAAGGGATTGTCTCTATTAAAGGAAAGGTGTTCGATCTCATTTACCTTGATGAACAAAATGGGGAAAAGGCTAAAGGGTTCTTTAGCAAGCTGTTTCGATGACTCTTTCCGTCCAGTTCTACACCATGCTCTCCATGATCGGTATGGGGGCATTATTTGGTGCGACATTAGACACGTACAGTCGATTTCTTAACAGATCTGAAAGGAAACGCTGGCTTGTTTTTATAAACGACATTATGTTTTGGATATTACAA
This sequence comes from Bacillus sp. RO3, assembly GCF_012911895.1. Lineage (GTDB taxonomy): Bacteria > Bacillota > Bacilli > Bacillales > Bacillaceae_B > Rossellomorea. The sequence continues at coordinate 22,662 of NZ_JAAXCV010000015.1, read as the reverse complement.
GCCCTCTCGATATTTTATATTTTATTTGTCGTCAATTATGGTGAGATCCGTTTTTATATTTTCATTGCTCTGCTGTGTGGCTTTTCCGGGTATCAAGCCCTCATCAAGCCTCTTTATCTTGATTTATTGGAAAGGCTGATCATCTTTTTTATCTCCCTGTTTAATTTCGGTGTTAAAATGGTGAAAAACTTCATTTACTCACCGATAAAATGGGTAATCGTGCTTATCATCACAATGGTTTTATCTGTAGGAAAAGGGCTTGTATCCGTCATTCTTTTCCTTTTTAAGGTGATCTGGAAGGTGCTGCAATGGGCGATTAAGCTCGTAACGGCTCCAATATGGTGGATATTAAAGGGTATTTGGAATATATTGCCGAAACATCTTACAAAAAGAGTCGAGAAGTTATATAATAAAATGGCAGGAATTTATAAAGGATATAGCAAAAAACTATATAGAGTGGTAGAAAAGTTCAAGAAAAAACCTATAGATAAAGAATAGGGCTCTGGCTTTGCCGCTCCATCGTGTAAAGGAGGTTTGGGAATGAGAAAAAACGTGACACCAATGGAAAATGAATATGTCCGCCATAAGGAGCATATGCATAAATCACAATCGAAGAGAAAAAAGCGTTTGGTCCGTCGATTAGCCGTTTTCTTTGTTTTAATAGTAGCGATTAGTGGATTTTTAATTTCGACCCTCATTTCCAGAGCCCAGGTGTTAGAAGATAAACGCACTGAAAAAGCACAATTAGAAAAAAAGTTAGACCAACTAAAGGATAAGCAAACAGCGTTGGAAGAAGAAATCGTAAAGCTTAACGACGATGAGTATATAGCCAAACTGGCGCGCCGGGATTACTTTTTGTCCGATGAAGGTGAGATTATATTCAATATACCTGAACCAGATAAAGAGAAAGAAGAAGAGGTGTCTTATTGACACTCTTTTTTTTAATTGGCTATAATATATAATAAGGTTTATCTTTTATTATTCTAAGGAGGAGCATTTCTTTTATGTCAATCGAAGTAGGCAGCAAGTTACAGGGTAAAGTAACAGGTATTACAAATTTTGGAGCGTTCGTGGAGTTATCGGAAGGTTCAACAGGTTTAGTTCACATTAGTGAGGTTGCAGACAATTACGTTAAGGATATTAATGAACACCTTAAAGTCGGCGACGAAGTAACGGTTAAGGTTATTAATGTTGAGAAAGATGGGAAAATCGGTTTATCCATCCGTAAAGCGAAAGAGCAACCACAACGCCCACAGCGCCCACAGCGTCCTCAACGCCCGCGTAGCAATAATAATAAACAGAATGATACACGCACTAAAGAGAGTTTCGAACAAAAGATGGCACGCTTCTTGAAGGACAGCGAAGACCGTCTATCATCTTTAAAGAAAAATACTGAGTCTCGTCGTGGTGGAAGAGGGGCGAAAAAGGGTTAACTTGCTGTCTATTAACCCATATAGCAGGTTGTGAACGGAAAACAGGCATACTCATTTGGATGAGTATGCCTGTTTTTTTATGCGCCATGAGCCGTCAACGAAAATCAAAATATGGATATCTTCACATAGGATATTTATTTACCTCTATCGAATTACACAAAGAGTATCTAAAAGAGGTGGAGGAAGGGATTATGAAGAAAGATCAGTTAATCGATCATCACGAGTCATTCAAGAATTGGCTTAAAGCATTGAAGGGGATTCATACGACTGAGTGGTTTCAGCCCATGGAGGAGGATAAATGGTCGATTGGAGCAAATGTCTCCCACATCATTAAATGGGATCAATATTCATTAAGGGAAATTCTTCCTAATGTTTCAAATGGAGCAGTGCTGCCCCCTTTTCCGGATTTTCAGCGATTCAATAAAGTAGCGGAGGAATATGCCCACAATAAGGCAGATCAAGCAGACTTGATTGAGGAAGGTATAATGACGAGGGATGCTTTGATAGAGGTTATACAGGCCTTTTCAGATGATGAACTTCAATATTCATTCAAAGTCGGAGATCACAGCTTTACCCTTGAAGAATACTTCGAGGACTTTATGGGTCACGATAAGCACCATCAGGAACAAATAGAAGAAGTGATAACGGCAGAAAAAGGTTGATGGGAAGACGCCATAGAAAAAAGACTATCAAATTTGATAGTCTTTTTCTTATGACCCGTACGGGATTCGAACCCGTGTTACCGCCGTGAAAGGGCGGTGTCTTAACCGCTTGACCAACGGGCCTTGAAATATGGTAGCGGCGGAGGGGATCGAACCCCCGACCTCACGGGTATGAACCGTACGCTCTAGCCAGCTGAGCTACACCGCCAAATTGTATTTGCTTTTAAGCACAAAAACTATGATACCTAGAAAGAATTATCTTGTCAATATAATCTAGTAAAGAATTTGTCAAAATTCCCTTACCTCCAGTTTGGTAAGCTTTAAGGCAGCAAAAAGCTGAAAATAACAATAGAGTATTCTGAATATTTTACCGGAATCTATAGAATGACGTCGAAACTTTCTTAATGGTCATTCCCTTATTCTGACAAAGTTTTAAGCTCATACCATTTATACTAAACAAAAAAGAAATGGGGAGTGTTTCATATATGGGGAAAGTCGATCAGTCGATTATTGAACCTGTTCAGAATGTGGATATTGAACACACTAGGGTGGAGCTGTCCAAGGGGATAAAATCTATCTATTCGAAGCTGGAATGGCTGTTCGTAGAAAAGGGTATTGCCTTATTCGTTATCGGTTTTTTATTGGGTAGAGCGTTGATCCTTTCACATTTAACGCCGTTTGCACTTCCGTTCTTTGCCTCTGTATACATTATTCGCAGAGAGAAATCTCCCATTGCGCTAATCGGATTGCTTGCAGGAGCACTCACTCTGTCACTGCCTAGTATTAGTTATACGTTTGTCAGTGCGGCATTATTCCTCTTAGCGTTTCGTTTGTCGCAGAAATATCATAAGAATAATTTACGCCTGGTGGCATTTTATGTTTTTTTCACTGTCATAGCGGCAAAGCTGTCATTCGATTTTGTTCAGCAAGGACAAGCCCTTACCGTGTACAACGGTGTGATGGCGTTAATAGAAGCGAGCCTTGCTTTTCTCTTGACCTATATTTTCATTCAAAGTATTCCCCTGGTCACCATTCAGCGTAGAAGAAGGTCTCTAAAAACAGAAGAAGTAGTCAGTTTGATCATCCTGTTAGCCTCCATCATGACAGGGACAATTGGATGGTCCATATACAATCTGTCTGTAGAACATGTGCTATCAAGATACCTGGTACTGCTATTTTCCTTTATTGCAGGGGCAACAGTAGGCTCCACGGTAGGGGTTGTAACCGGGCTTGTTTTCAGTTTAGCGAATGTTTCAAGCTTTTATCAAATGAGCTTGCTTGCTTTCTCCGGGCTTCTGGGCGGACTAATGAAAGAAGGGAAGAAATTTGGAGCAGCAATCGGTTTGTTAATTGCTACTTTATTGATGGGGATGTACGGAGAGACAGATACAGTCCTAACGAAAACTTTATATGAATCAGGGGTAGCGATTTTACTCTTATTCTTAACCCCGCAAAGCCTCACGTCACAAATTGCCAGGCATATCCCTGGAACAACCGAATATCAGCAGGAACAACAAGGATATATGCGGAGAGTGAGAGATGTGACCGCACACAGGGTCACTCAGTTTTCCTCTGTGTTTCAGGCATTGTCAAACAGCTTTCAACAAATAGAAGACCGTTTTGAAGAGGAAGAAGATAAAGAGTTCGATTATTTCTTAAGCAATGTAACGGAGAAAACGTGTCAAACCTGCTTTAAGAAAGATCAATGCTGGGCCCGAAATTTTGATAAAACCTATAATCTGATGAAAGATGTGATGACAGAATATGATCAGGGACGAGTCCCTCTATCGCCCAAACTTGCTAGAGAAGTAGAGAAGCATTGTACGAGAGAAAAGAAACTGAAAGATACGATTTATCAGGAATTGACCTTCTATCAAGCCAACTTAAAATTAAAGAAACAGGTGCAGGAAAGCAGAAAGCTGGTTGCCGATCAATTACTGGGAGTATCTGAGGTGATGGGGAATTTTGCGAAAGAAATTCAAAGAGAAAGGGAGAATCATCATATTCAGGAAGAACAGATTTTATCGAGTATTGGGGAATTCGGGATCGAGATTGAAAATATCGAGATATACAGTCTGGAGCAAGGGAATGTCGATATCGATATGACCATGCCTTACTGCGGGGGGCATGGCCAGGGGGAAAAGTTGATCGCACCCATGCTATCCGATATATTGGGTGAAAATATCCTCGTCCAGAAGGAGGAATGCGCACAATTCCCGAACGGTTACTGCCATGTAACCTTTCAATCGGCCAAGAAGTTTGTGGTTGACACGGGGGCTTCTCATGCTGCGAAAGGAGGAGGTCTCGTGTCAGGGGACAGTTATTCCATGATTGAGTTAGGAAGGGGGAAATATGCCGTAGCCATCAGTGACGGGATGGGGAACGGTGAACGTGCACATTATGAGAGCAATGAGACACTCAGGCTTTTGAAAAAGATTCTTGAATCCGGTATTGAAGAGCAAGTAGCAATCAAATCCATTAATTCAATCCTCTCCCTGAGGACCAACGATGAAATTTTTTCAACCCTGGACTTAGCTATGATTGATCTGCAAAATGCGTCTTCACGATTCTTGAAGATTGGCTCAACCCCCAGCTTTATCAAGCGGGGAGATAAAATCATCAAAGTGGAAGCCAGTAATTTACCTATGGGGATGCTCCAACAGGACTTTGATGTCGATGTAGTATCCGAACAGTTAAAAGCAGGGGACCTCCTTATCATGATGAGTGACGGTGCCTTTGAAGGTCCGAAGCATGTAGAGAATTATGATTTGTGGATGAAGAGAAAAATAAAGGAGCTGGAAACCGAGGAACCTCAAGAAGTCGCCGATATTTTAATGGAGGAAGTGATCAGGTCAAGTTCGGGATTAATAGAAGATGATATGACAATTGTGGTTTCTAAGATTAAACATAATATACCGAAATGGTCTTCCATCCCTGTACAAAAACAGAAAACGAAAGATAAAAAGAGAATCTCCTAACACGTTCCTGTACCTTATAAAAATAGTTAACTAGAGTATAAATTCCTCCTTATTCGGCGAAGATGATAGCAACTTTAGAATGAGGAGGGGAGTCTGATGAAGCCAGGTACACTTCGTCAAATTCTATTAATTACGGATGGTTGCTCCAATCAAGGAGAAGACCCTATTGCAATGGCGGCACTAGCGAAAGAGCAAGGAATTTCAGTAAACGTCATCGGGGTCATGGATAACGATGTGATAGATGATAACGGAATGCAGGAAATTGAAGGAATTGCCCTATCGGGAGGAGGAGTGAGTCAGATCGTCTATGCCCAGCAACTCTCTCAGACCGTGCAGATGGTCACCCGTAAAGCCATGACTCAAACGTTGCAGGGGGTCGTGAATAAAGAGTTGAAGCAAATTCTCGGTAAATCCGCATCCATGGAGGAGCTACCCCCTGAACAACGAGGAGAGGTCATGGAGGTTGTGGATGAACTTGGGGAGTCCGTTGATATGGAAGTGTTGATACTTGTCGATACGTCTGCAAGTATGAAACATAAACTTCCAACGGTTAAAGAAGCTCTATTGGACCTTTCATTGAGCTTGAATGCCCGGATGGGTGACAATAAGTTTTCTGTCTTCGTATTTCCCGGGAAACGACAAGATGTCGAAAAATTGCTGGATTGGACGCCGAAGCTCGAGACATTAACGAGCATATTCTCTAAATTGTCTCCAGGTGGAATTACGCCAACGGGTCCTGCGATCTCAGAAGCTATCACACATTTCAAGAAAAAACGTTCATTAAGGGGATTGCTCTCTCGTGGCGATGATGAACAATACTTCGAAGAAACCATTTAATTTTCCGCCTGGAACGGTCATTAAAGGAAAATGGTATAACCATATCTATACCATTGTGAAAGAATTAGGATATGGTGCTAACGGTATCGTCTATCTGGTCCAGGGGACATCGGGATATCAGGCTTTGAAAATGAGTGACAGCAATATATCCATTACTTCCGAAGTCAATGTATTAAAAGCTTTCTCAAAGGTCCAGGGTCCCCCTCTTGGACCCAGGCTTCTTGATGTGGATGATTGGGAGTACCGTGGGAAGAATGTGCACTTCTATGTAATGGAATATATTCAAGGCACCGACTTGCTGTCTTTTGTTCAGGCAAAAGGATTTTCCTGGACAGGTGTACTCGTTTCCCAGCTACTGTCTGACTTAGAACGCATTCATAAAGAAGGTTGGGTCTTTGGGGATTTAAAGCCTGAAAACTTAATCGTCACAGGCCAGCCATATCGTATTCGCTGTATTGATGTAGGGGGGACGACCATTAGTGGCAGGGCAATCAAAGAGTTTACGGAGTTTTTTGACAGAGGATATTGGCTCGGGGGGTCACGAAGGGCAGAGCCTTCTTATGACCTTTTCTCTGTTGGGATGATTCTCATTAATTTAGGCTATCCTATGCGTTTCACAAAGGCAGGAAACGGGAATATGCAACAATTAAGACAGGCCATCCGTTCCAAAGAGCAACTAAGGAAGTTTGAAGGTCCGATACTGAATGCCCTGGAAGGGAAGTTTCAATCTGCCAGTGAAATGAGGGTGAGCCTCCTGGATGGACTCTCTCACACCCAACCTGTTAAGCCGAAGCTGAATCCCAAAGTGAGCAAATCTGTTTCTTCACGCTCTCATGTAAGATCATCCACTTCAAATACAAGAAGATATCAACATCACCAAACCGGCAAATCTGGTCACTTTCTTGAGACAGTACTTGTAGTGATGATTGTTTCGTTATTATATGTTTTGTATATCTATGGAGAACTGATGTAGCTCTTAGTGTGAGAATGAAGCGGAAATTGTTACAATGGAGAAAATGGGTTCAGGAAGAGGAAGAGTAATGTTAGAGCACACTACAAAAGAGTTTATTCACGAACATGAGCTGATTAAAGAGGGTGACCGGATTGTTGTGGCAGTGTCCGGAGGCCCTGATTCCCTGGCGCTTCTCCATTTTCTTGAGGCAAATCGCCTGGAGTGGGGAGTGGAAGTGATGGCTGCTCATCTTGATCATATGTTCCGTGGCGAAGAATCCTATCAGGAGCTACTGTTCGTTAAAGAGTTCTGCAGCAGTAGACGCATCCCTTTTTATGGGGAACGAATGGATGTGTCTACTGAAATGGAAAACACGACCGGAAGCCTTCAGGAAAAAGCGAGACACATTCGTTATGGATTTTTGGGAAAGGTAATGAAGAGCGTTTCAGCAACCAAATTAGCCCTGGGTCATCACGGGGATGATCAGGTAGAAACCATTTTAATGAAGATGACAAGGGGGTCATCCGGGGCAGGCAGAGCGGGAATCCCCCTGAAGCGTCCCTTTTCTACGGGACAGGTAATCCGGCCATTCCTCTCTGTTACGAAGGAGGAAATAGAGAATTATTGTGAGCGAAACGAACTTTCACCCAGGACGGACCCCAGTAATAAGAAGGAAGAGTATACAAGGAACCGATTCCGGTTAAAGGTTCTGCCATTCTTAAAGAAGGAAAATCCGCATGTTCATCTTCAATTTCAGCGATTTAGTGAAGAAACAGCAGAAGATGAGGCATTTTTAGAGGAATTAACATGGGAAAAGTTGAATAAGGTATGGAACAGCACTGAAGATTTCTCATCTTTAGAAATCGAGGGATTCCTTGCAATGTCTCAGCCTTTACAAAGAAGAGGGATTAATCTAATATTAAACTATCTTTACAAACTTAGACCATCTTCCTTATCGTCTATACATATTTACGATGTATTGGGTATATTAAGAGGAAAAACGCCTAATGCCAGCCTTGATTTACCGAAAGGTCTAAAGGTCACCAGGGCGTATCATACATGTTATTTTCATTTTGGGGAATTAGCGTTAACCACGGCTCCTTATTGTCATGAGTTAAAGGTTGATCAAACGCTTGTCCTGCAAGGTGGATATCGGTTCTTTCTCTATTCTTCTTCCTCGCAGGTGGAGGATCGCACCGGTGATAGGATTTATATCAGTCCCGACGAGGTATCTTTGCCATTGTTCGTGCGTACGAGAAGAAGCGGAGATCGACTGAAAGTAAAAGGGTTGGAAGGCTCCAAGAAGCTTAAAAAACTCTTTATTGATGAAAAGATTCCCGTTCATCTCCGGGAGCAGTGGCCGATAGTGGTTGATTCAGATGACCGCATCCTTTGGGTTCCTGGAATGAGAAAGTCCATTTACGATTTGGGAGAAGAGCAAGAAAATAGTTTAGTACTACAATTTAAAAGCAATCATCTTCTAGGAGGCAGTTGAACATTGTTAAATCAGGATATTGAGAAAGTGTTAATTTCAGAAGAGGAACTTCAAGAAAAGATTAAAGTGTTGGGAGCGCAATTAACAGAGGAATATCAAGATCGTTTTCCTTTGGCAATTGGTGTTCTGAAAGGTGCAATGCCATTCATGGCCGACCTTTGTAAACGTATGGATACGCATATGGAAATGGATTTCATGGATGTATCCAGCTACGGGAACTCTACTGTCTCTTCAGGAGAAGTAAAGATTGTGAAAGATTTAGATACGAAAGTGGAAGGTCGGGATATCCTGATCATTGAAGATATCATTGACAGTGGCCTGACGCTAAGTTACCTGGTTGAACTTTTCCGCTATCGTAAAGCGAAATCAATCAGCATCGTCACTCTGCTTGACAAGCCAAGCGGACGTAAAACAGATATCAAAGCGGACTACGTAGGCTTTATCGTTCCTGACGAGTTCGTTGTCGGATATGGTCTTGATTACGCTGAGAGATACCGTAATCTGCCGTATATCGGAGTGTTAAAACCAAGAGTGTATACAACTGGAGAATAAGTGTAATCTAAAGAGGAATCTTGTGAGTGCAATTTGTTGTAATGCCATGATTTTCTATGATACTATTTTACTTAGTTTGTTTACCGTGGGAGGAGGTAAGGGATGAACCGGATCTTTCGAAACACCATATTCTATTTACTTGTCTTTTTAGTGATTATAGGTGTGGTGAGTTATTTCAGTAATAACAATGAGCCAACCAAAAATATCGAGTACAGTACGTTTATTAATAACCTTGAAGATGGAGAGGTTTCTTCCTTTTCAATTCAGCCTGGCAGAGGCGTTTATGAAGTGAAAGGACAGATGGAAGGGGCTGAAGAAGGAGAGTACTTCTTAACCTATGTCCTTACAACAGATGGAAAGTTAATGGAGAAGATTAATACAGCTGCATCAGAGCAGGGCATTGATGTGGAAGTTTTACAAGCCAAAGAAACAAGTGGCTGGGTATCTTTCTTTACAACGATCATTCCATTTGTCATCATCTTTATTCTGTTCTTCTTCTTACTAAACCAGGCTCAAGGCGGCGGAAGCCGAGTCATGAACTTTGGGAAGAGTAAAGCGAAGCTATATAGCGAAGAGAAGAAGAAGGTTCGCTTTAAAGATGTAGCTGGAGCAGATGAAGAGAAGCAGGAACTTGTGGAGGTAGTGGAATTCCTAAAGGATCCGCGTAAATTCTCCGAAGTGGGTGCCCGCATTCCAAAGGGTGTCCTTCTGGTGGGACCTCCAGGTACAGGTAAAACCCTACTTGCACGAGCAGTAGCAGGAGAAGCGGGAGTACCGTTCTTCTCCATCAGTGGTTCCGACTTCGTTGAAATGTTTGTCGGTGTCGGTGCATCTCGTGTTCGTGATTTATTCGAAAATGCAAAGAAGAATGCACCATGTATCATTTTCATCGATGAGATTGATGCAGTCGGTCGTCAACGTGGAGCAGGATTAGGCGGAGGTCACGATGAGCGTGAACAGACACTTAACCAGTTGCTTGTTGAAATGGATGGATTTGGGGCGAACGAAGGAATCATCATCGTCGCTGCAACAAACAGACCGGACATTCTGGATCCAGCATTGTTGCGTCCAGGACGTTTTGATCGTCAAATCACCGTAGATCGTCCTGACTTAAAAGGTCGTGAAGCTGTTCTTAAAGTACATTCTAAGAACAAACCGCTTGATGATTCTGTGGATCTAAAATCAATTGCGATGAGAACACCAGGTTTCTCTGGAGCCGATCTGGAAAATCTGCTGAACGAAGCAGCTCTTGTGGCAGCTCGTCAGGATAAGAAGAAAATCGATATGCGCGATATCGACGAAGCAACCGACCGTGTCATTGCAGGTCCTGCTAAGAAGAGCCGCGTCATTTCTGAAAAAGAACGTAAAATCGTGGCATTCCATGAAGCGGGTCATACGGTGATTGGATTAGTCCTTGATGAAGCCGACATGGTACATAAGGTAACCATTGTTCCTCGTGGCCAAGCAGGCGGATATGCCGTCATGCTTCCGAAAGAAGATCGTTACTTTATGACGAAGCCTGAGCTTCTAGATAAGATTACCGGTTTACTTGGTGGTCGTGTAGCAGAGGAAATCATCTTCGGTGATGTTTCAACTGGTGCCCATAATGACTTCCAACGTGCGACTGGAATTGCACGTAAAATGGTTACTGAATATGGTATGAGTGATAAGCTTGGACCACTTCAGTTCGGTCAATCCCAAGGTGGTCAAGTGTTCTTGGGACGTGACATCAATAGTGAACAAAACTATTCAGATGCCATTGCTTACGAAATTGACTTAGAAATGCAGCGTCTGATTAAAGACAGCTATGAGAGAGCGAAGAGAATTCTTACTGAGAATCGCGATAAGCTTGAACTCATTGCAAAAACATTATTAGATGTTGAAACACTGGATGCCGCACAGATCAAGTCTCTAATGGATCATGGCAAACTTCCGGAACGTACGTATGAGTCCGATCAGGATAACAGCGACGTGAAAGTGAATATCCAAAAGAAAAATGAAGAAAACGCGATTGAAGAAGATACGGCTTCAAAAGAAGACGACTCTCATTCAGATCGCACGTAATAGAAAGGGTGCATCCATTATTGGGTGCATCTTTTTTGTTGTATTTCTTTGCTTCTTGTTCCTCATCACCCCTTGAGCTTTTACTCGTACTGCTTGAAGGACACAAATTTTATTATGTCAAGGAAACGAGGATAAGTGGATTTCTCGGTGGATATCATGGCTGCACATATAGTAGTAGCTGATTTTTATGTTAACTGCAAAGGGGTTTAGTGTTCTATCCAAAATATTAAGTCCTTTCCGGTGAAATCGCCTTATGCATGTCGGGCCTAGTCAAGCCGGTTGCGCTTTTGTTTCATCCAGCTCCACCGGCTAGGCCCTCGAGGTCATAAGTCAATTCCACCAAAAAGGCAAACAGCGCCTTTCCGTTGAAATCGCCTTATGCATGTCGGGCCTAGTCAAGCCGGTTGCGCTTTTGTACCTATTCTAAATAAATTATGGTATGATGTTGGCAGTGTGAAAACAATTGGCTTAGTAGGTGAGGATATTGATTTTTGTAATGGATGTAGGGAATACCAATATAGTGTTTGGTGTGTATGAAAATGACCATTTAAAATATCATTGGAGAGCTGAAACGAATCGACATAAAACGGAAGATGAATTTGGAATGCTTGTGAAGAATCTGTTTGAGCATGCGAAGCTTACGTTTGATGAAATTGACGGAATCATCATTTCCTCCGTAGTTCCTCCAATTATGTTCAGTTTGGAACGTATGTGCGAGAAGTACTTTAATATCACTCCTCTCGTCGTCGGACCCGGGATTAAAACCGGTTTAAATATCAAGTATGAAAACCCAAGAGAAGTCGGAGCCGATCGAATCGTAAACGCTGTCGCCGGCATTCATGAATATGGTGGACCTCTCATCATTGTCGATTTCGGTACAGCGACGACATATTGCTATATCAATGAAGAAAGACAATATATGGGCGGTGCCATCGCGCCTGGAATTGGTATTTCCACAGAGGCCCTTTATTCGAAGGCGGCTAAATTACCGAGGATTGAAATTGCCCGTCCAGAACATATTATCGGAAAGAATACCGTAACGGCCATGCAGGCAGGTATTCTTTATGGGTATGTTGGACAAGTGGAAGGTATCGTTCAAAGAATGAAAGCACAAAGTAAGAAGGAACCGACCGTCATTGCCACGGGAGGACTGGCGTCGTTGATTTCGAAAGAATCCAACAGCATCGACGTAGTAGACCCCTTCCTGACATTAAAGGGCTTAAAATTAATCTACAAGAGAAATATGATCTGAGTAAGTGAAAGGAGCTTCAATTATGAGCGACTATTTAGTAAAAGCGTTAGCCTATAACGGACAGGTACGTGCTTATGCAGTGAAAAGTACGGATACAGTAGGGGAAGCACAAAGAAGACATGGAACATGGCCGACTGCATCAGCGGCGTTAGGACGAAGCATAAGTGCAGGAGTCATGATGGGGGCCATGCTCAAAGGGGAAAATAAATTAACGATTAAGGTCGAAGGTGGAGGCCCGATCGGTGCGATTCTTGTTGATAGCAATGCAAAAGGAGAAGTCAGGGGATACGTGACCAATCCTCATGTGCACTTTGATCTGAACGAGCACGGAAAGCTTGATGTACGCCGTGCGGTCGGTACGACAGGAACGTTATCCATTGTAAAAGATATTGGTATGAGAGATCATTTCTCCGGTCAGGTTCCCATTGTATCAGGAGAACTAGGAGAAGACTTCACATATTATTTCGTTACTTCAGAACAAGTGCCTTCTTCGGTGGGTGTGGGTGTACTGGTGAATCCCGACAATTCAATACTCGCAGCGGGTGGTTTCATTCTGCAGCTAATGCCGGGAACAGATGACGAAACGATTACCAAGATTGAGGAGCGCCTGGCTAAAATCCCGCCGATCTCTAAATTGATCGAAAAGGGCCTCACCCCTGAAGAGATATTGGAAGAAGTACTCGGGGAAGGGGAAGTCAAGGTACTTGAAACGCTGCCTGTTGCATTCAAATGTCAGTGTAACAAAGAGCGATTCTCTAATGCCATCATCAGCTTGGGGGAACAGGAAATCCAGGAGATGATTGATGAAGATGGAAGTGCAGAAGCGAGCTGTCACTTCTGTAATGAAACGTATGAGTTTTCTAAAGAAGAACTTGAAGAATTGAAATCAAGCGCTAAGCAATAAATGAGATTCAGGGAGAATGGGAGAAATGAGACTTAAAAGGTCTGTACTCGTGGTTATCATAGGAATACTGCTTGTCACAAATATGATCACGCTGGTGTGGAAATGGTCTTCTGGTGCAATTGTTACACCTGAAGTCGTAGCATCGGTTGGCGGTGAGTCTGTTACCCGGGAGGATTGGCTATATTCCCTTGAGCAGAAATATGGAAAAGAAGAGCTGAGGGAATTGATCAACGAGCAAGTAATCGATCATTTGGCCAAAAAATACGATATCTCCGTCTCAGATAAGGAAGTCGAGCAGGAATATTATTTTATTCAGTCGGTTTACAATGCCTTCGACGAAGAGAATCTAGAGAATGAAGATTCTCTTAAGGATCAAATCAGGTCAGAATTGTTATTAGAGGAGATCCTTACCAAGGATGTCCAAGTGCCTGACAAAGACTTAAAGAGCTTTTATGAACAAAATGAGCATTTGTATGATATCTCTAAGATGTTTAAGCTGAAGCAGTTGAAGGTGCAGGACCTATCAGAGGCAGAGCAAGCCATTGAAGAACTTGAAGCCGGTTCGAACTTTGAAGCACTGGCCATGGAGCGGTCCAACGATGAGAAAAGCGCACATTTAGGCGGGGACATCGGATATGTTCCCCTGGATGGAGATTTCCTGTCGTCAGATGCATCCGAAGAAATAGACTCCTTATCAGCGGGGGAATGGACAAAGCCGATTAAACAGGATTCAGAATACGTGATTTACTATGTTGAAGATGTGTTGAAAGAAAGGCACTTTTCGTTCAAAGAGGTAAAATCTCAGATTCGGAGACAGATCGCATTAGAACAAATAGAGACACCCCTGCAGCCTGAGTCATTCTGGGAAGAGGTTGGAGTGGAATGGTTCTATGGAAAACAGAAGTAGGAAGGGGCTGGCCGTTTAGGTCAGCTTCTTTTACATAGAGAGAAGCTTTTTAACGTAACATAGGATAATTGGAATGTGCATACATATAACGTAGTGATCCTGTGTTAACGGCGAAGGGTGACAGCAGAATAGAAAGACGAAGCAAAACGTTTTTTAATTGACAAATTGATTGAATATTGTTACATTTTTGTAAAACCAACAAATTTACTTGGAATTAGGAGTGATAGAGGAAATGGTGAGAGTAGCGAATTCAATTTCGGAATTAGTAGGTCAGACCCCGGTGGTCAAATTGAATCGATTAGTAGATCAAGATAGTGCGGATGTTTATTTGAAATTAGAATATATGAACCCGGGAAGCTCTGTAAAAGACCGAATTGCATTAGCGATGATTGAAGCAGGAGAAGCGTCTGGTACGATCAAGCCTGGAGACACGATTGTAGAGCCGACGAGCGGAAATACAGGGATTGGTCTGGCGATGGTGGCTGCAGCCAAAGGTTACCGTGCATTACTGGTCATGCCTGACACCATGAGTATGGAAAGACGTAATCTGCTGCGTGCTTACGGAGCTGAATTAGTGTTGACCCCGGGCTCTGAAGGTATGGGAGGAGCCATTAGGAAAGCTGAGGAACTGGCCAACGAAAAAGGCTATTTCATGCCCCAGCAATTCAAGAATGCCGCTAACCCCAACGTTCATCGGGAAACGACCGGCCCTGAGATCGTAGAGCAAATGGGTGATCAACTGGATGCTTTCATTGCAGGGATAGGTACAGGCGGTACGATTACAGGTGCAGGTGAAGTTCTTAAGAAGCATTATCCTTCCATTGAGCTATATGCTGTGGAACCGTCTGATTCACCTGTATTATCAGGAGGAAAGCCTGGTCCTCACAAAATCCAGGGAATCGGTGCAGGGTTCATTCCTGATATTTTGGATACAGATGTCTATAATCACGTCATTCAAGTTGAAAAAGACGCTGCCTTCGAATATGCAAGGAGAGCAGCTAAAGAAGAAGGGATCCTCGGAGGCATCTCCTCAGGAGCGGCCATTTACGCGGCCCTTGAAGTGGCAAAGAAGTTGGGGAAAGGTAAAAAAGTGCTTGCCATCATTCCTAGCAACGGAGAACGCTACTTGAGCACACCCCTTTATCAATTTGATGAAGAATAAGTAAACCGTGTCGGGTCCTGAAGAATCATCTCTTCAGGATCCTTTTTTGGTTAGTCTGATTAAAGAGAAGGAAGTAATCGTTTATCCTCCGCTTCACCCGTTTTCTGATGGCTCCTTCCTGATTCTCCCCGCATAATTTCAAGTTTTTAACGATGAAACCTTCCTGAAGTTCATGTATCATAAAGGGAGATAATGATTAGGAGTGTGAGGGGTCAGTGCAGCACCTATATTTTCATAAAAACCATACAACAAAAGAACTATTCTTTGCAGCATACGAACAACTTAGCCAACACCAGCCACATCATATTTTGTTAGAAAGTGGACGGGGTGGACGATATAGCGTTGCTGGACTTAAACCTGACGTGATTCTACAAAGCATTCCTGAAGGGTTGCGGATACAAGATTCTTCCGGGATTGAAACGATAAATGGAGACCCGTTGATTCAAATGGAAAGATGGATGAAGCCCCATAGAACGGAACGGAGAGAGGATCTGCCTGACTTTCAAGGGGGCGTAATCGGGTTTCTTAGTTATGATTATGCCAGGAAGATCGAGAGACTTCCGGAACTGGGGCATGATGACCTGAAGATACCGGATCTCTTTTTTTACTACCTGGTGGAATGGGCCGTCTTCGATCATCAGGAAAACACATTATGGACGATGATCCTCTCTGATGAAAAGTCCGCGCCGGAAAAACTCGCAAAGTGGACATCGGCATGGATGGATGCTCTAGCTTCCATGGACGAGAAAGACGTGGTCCATGGTGGTGGAAATACGGCAGGAATTGAAGTTTCCATGGGTGAGGAAGATTTCTCGGAAGCTGTGAAAAAGATTCAGGCATATATCTCTCAGGGGGATGTTTTTCAGGTGAATCTATCTGTACGACAATCTCAAGAGTTGAAGGCTGATCCTTTCACCGTTTATAAGAAACTTCGTGAATTAAACCCCTCTCCTTATATGAGCTATATACAAAGTCCGGACTTTCAAATTGTTTCAGGTTCGCCGGAACTGCTGGTGAAGAAAAAAGGAACCGAAGTAAGTACAAGACCGATCGCCGGTACACGCTCCCGTGGGAAAGATGCCGAAGAGGATGAGAAGCTTGCCCTTGAACTGATCAATAACGAAAAAGAACGAGCGGAGCATGTCATGCTTGTGGATTTGGAACGGAATGATCTGGGGAGAGTATGCCGGTATGGGACGGTCGAGGTCAATGAATTCATGGTGATCGAGAAATACTCGCACGTTATGCACATTGTTTCAAATGTGCGAGGAACACTAGATGAAATGAAAACCGGAGCGGATCTTATACGGTCTGTTTTTCCCGGAGGAACCATTACAGGAGCCCCAAAAGTGAGGACGATGGAAATCATTGAAGAGCTCGAACCGGTAAGAAGAGGGATTTACACTGGATCCATCGGCTGGATTGGCGTCAATGGAGACATGGAATTGAATATTGTCATCAGGACCATGCTTGTGAAAGCAGGGAAAGCCCATATTCAAGCGGGAGCCGGTGTAGTGATTGATTCCAACCCTAAGTATGAATACAAAGAATCTCTGAAGAAAGCTAAAGCCCTTTGGGTCGCAAAAGCCAGGGCGGAAGGAGAAACCCTATGATTCTGATGATTGATAACTATGATTCCTTCACCTACAACCTTGTGCAATTTTTAGGAGAGCTTGGTGAAGAACTGTTGGTCAAACGCAATGATGAGATTACTGTGGATGAAATAGAGGCGCTGTCTCCAGATTATCTGATGATTTCCCCCGGCCCATGCAGCCCGAATGAAGCGGGTGTGAGTATGGAGGCGATCCGCACGTTTGCAGGCAAGATTCCGATCTTTGGTGTTTGCTTAGGTCATCAATCCATTGCCCAGGTTTTCGGAGGGGACGTCATCCGTGCTGAACGGTTGATGCACGGAAAGGTCTCTCCCATGCTCCATGATGGGAAAACGATTTTCGAGGGTATGCCGAACCCATTTGATGCAACCCGGTATCATTCTTTGATTGTTAAAAGAGAGACCCTCCCCGGATGCTTCGACATATCTGCCGAAACAAAAGAAGGAGAGATCATGGCGATCCGGCATAAACATCTTCCCATCGAAGGCGTGCAATTCCACCCTGAATCCATCATGACCGAACAAGGGAAACAGCTGCTCCTCAACTTCTTAATGACGTATAAAAAAGCTGAAGTGGTCCTGTAAATGTACCTTTATCTTAACGGTGAAATCGTTCATGTGTCAGAGGCTTCCATCTCTCCATTTGATCACGGATTTTTATATGGGATGGGCTTGTTTGAAACCTTCCGGACGTATGAAGGACATCCATTCCTGCTGAAGGATCACTTGGAGAGGCTATCTTATGGATTGAAGGAACTAAATATAGAAGCGGATCTGGATGAAGAAAAGATCAAGTGGATCATCACCACCCTCCTGAATAAGAATAACCTGAATGACGCATATTGCCGGTTCAATATTTCGGGAGGAGCAGGGGAGATAGGATTGAAAACCACTCCCTATGAAGATGCAACGGTGATCCTTTTCCAAAAGGAATTGCCTCCTTATGTGCCGTTAAAAGAAAAAGAAGGAGTGTTTCTTCAGTTAAGAAGAAACACTCCTGAGACCGGGGTACGATTAAAATCCCACCATTACTTAAATAATATGGCGGCAAAGCGGGAAATTGGATTGTCCCCTCACAAGGAAGGGATTTTCATTACGGAGTCTGGCCATCTCTGTGAAGGAATCACATCCAATCTTTTCTGGGTGAAAGACGGAGAATTGTATACGCCCGGAGTGGAAACTGGACTGTTAAACGGGATAACGCGGCAATTTGTTCTTGCTCTTGCAGCCCGAAAGCAAGTACCAGTACATATAGGGTTATTTCGGCAAGATGATTTACTGGCAGCAGATGAGGTTTTCTTCACCAATTCTGTTCAAGAACTCATACCGGTTCACCGAATTGATTCTTTCGATTTTCCGGGCCGGAACGGAGAGATTGTGGGAATGCTTTATGAACAGTATAAGGGGTATTCACGCTACTTGAATTCTATAGACGAGCTGGGGGGAGTCAAGTAATGAAGTGCGGAAAGTACGAACTGGATTTTTCAAAGAAAACCCTGATTATGGGGATTTTAAATATCACACCCGATTCATTCTCCGATGGGGGTTCGTTCAATGAGAGGGAACGGGCAGTTGAACGGGCAAAAGAAATGGTGGAGATGGGGGCTGACATCATTGACATTGGTGGAGAGTCGACCCGGCCCGGTCATCAATTCGTTCCTGTGGAAGAAGAAAGAGCAAGGGTTGTACCTATTATCGAAGCTATTTCCCAGGAAGTGAATGTCCCCATCTCCATTGACACATATAAGGCTGAAACCGCACGTAAAGCACTGGAAGCGGGAGCGAGTATCATCAATGATGTATGGGGTGCGAAAAAGGATCCGGATATGGCGGGGGTTGCCGCTGAAACAGGTTCACCCATCATCCTGATGCACAATCGTGATAACAAGGAGTATACCCACTTCTTACGGGATGCGATACAAGATCTTCAGGAAAGCATCTTTCTGGTAAAAGAAGCAGGGGTGAAGGATGACCAAATCATCCTGGACCCGGGAATTGGTTTTGCTAAGACCGTTCCATTAAACATAGAGATGATGAGGCACTTGGATGTTCTTGTCTCACTGGGTTACCCTGTGCTACTGGGAACGTCACGGAAATCATTGATCGGACACGTCCTTGATCTGCCGGTAGAAGAAAGGATGGAAGGCACGGGTGCGACGGTTTGCTACGGGATACAAAAAGGCTGTCACATCGTCAGGGTTCATGACGTAAAGGAAATGGCGCGCATGGCGAAAATGATGGATGCTCTCATTGGGAAGGAGAAGAGGTATGGATAAAATCTTATTGAATGAAATGGAGTTTTACGGCTATCATGGTGTATTTCAAGAAGAAAACAAGCTTGGACAACGTTTTCGTGTTAGTGTAGAGTTGCATCTGGATTTAAGGAAATCCGGTCAAAGTGATAAGCTTGAGGATTCTGTAAATTATGCAGAGATCTATTCCATAACAAAATCGGTTGTAGAGGGAGAACCGAAGAATTTAGTCGAGTCAGTGGCTGAAGACATATCCTCCCGGATCTTAAATACATTTGAAATCGTAGAAAGTTGTAAAATCACACTAATCAAGCCTGACCCACCCATTCCTGGTCATTACCAATCGGTGGCGGTGGAGATTAATAGGAGTCGATAGGATGAATACTGCATACATTTCTCTTGGTTCCAATATAGGAACCAGGGAGGGTTATTTAGAAAAAGCCATAAACATCTTGGGCAGTCATGGTAAGATAGAGGTAACGAAACGATCCTCCATATATGAAACAGACCCGGTAGGATTTACAGAACAAGGTGAATTCTTGAATATGGTCATTGAAATTCGTACCAGTTTAAGTCCAGAAACTCTTTTGCATCAGTGCTTGCAGGTGGAAGTTGACCTTGGGAGGGAAAGAGAGTTCAAATGGGGTCCGCGCATCATTGACCTGGACATTCTACTCTATGATGACAAGATGATCGAATCAGAGAATCTTCTCATCCCACATCCAAGGATGCAAGAAAGAGCATTTGTTTTAGTCCCGTTAATAGAGGTGGCTCCAAACCTTGAGCACCCATCTATTCATGCCCCGTTGGTTGATTTTCTGGACGAAATACCTGACAAAGAAGGAGTTCGGTTATGGAAACAGATAAATGGGGAAGGCGCATTCGTGCATTCAGAAAGCTAAAAGGGTATACCCAGGAAGGGTTGGCCAGGGAATTGGCCATTTCGGTATCTGTCCTTGGAGAAATTGAAAGAGGCAGCCGGGTACCTAAGGAAGATTTCTTAGAGAACGTTGCAGAAGTATTGAACATTCCACTACACGACCTTATTCCTCCAGATGAATAGACAGACAGTGGGTAAATGTCGATATCATCCAGTGATAAGATAGGAAATCGAGGAAGAGGACCGAGCTTGATTCAAGATAGGCGCTATCAGTTTGGACAATGGGGTTGTCCTTGCTCCGGTGGTGTGTGTGCGTAGGGAAAGAAAGCGAAGAGAATGCAGGTTCATTCACCTGACGTTCTTTTTATGTTATTCTAGAAAAGGCTTGAACCAACACGTGACCATGTCGCTAAAGTTGGATCGGCCTTTTTTAAAATGTTTTTAACGCACTAAGGACACCTTTCTGAAATAACTCATACTTTAGGGGTGTTACAAACATAGATATTGTGTAAAATAGTATGGTATATAATCGTATTAGTCTAGTAAAGCAAGCAGATAGAATAGGAGTGAAACACATGAGTCACGAAGAAATCAATGACCAGCTTCGGGTGAGACGCGAAAAAATGGAATCCATCCGTAATAGAGGAATGGATCCATTCGGTAAACGTTATGAGCGTACACACAGTTCATCTGAGATTAAGTCTCAATTCGATGAATTTTCTAAAGAAGAATTGGAAGAAAAAGATATTACTGTAACCATCGCAGGTCGAATCATGACAAAGCGCGGCAAAGGTAAAGCAGGATTCGCCCACCTTCAGGACCTAGCGGGACAAGTCCAAATCTATGTTCGTAAAGATGCGATCGGAGAAGAAGCATACGAACTGTTCAATACAGCGGACCTTGGGGATATCGTTGGGATTACGGGTTCAATCTTTAAAACAAAGGTAGGAGAACTTTCAGTAAAAGCGAAAGAATTCCACCTTCTCACGAAAGCACTGCGACCTCTCCCTGAAAAGTTCCATGGATTAAAGGACGTAGAACAGCGTTATCGTCAACGTTACCTGGATCTCATCACAAGTCAGGAAAGCAAAGAAACATTCATCGCGCGCAGTCGCATCATCCAATCCATGAGAAGATACCTGGATAACAACGGTTACCTGGAAGTTGAAACACCAATGATGCATGCTATTGCAGGTGGAGCGTCTGCCCGGCCGTTCAATACTCACCATAACGCTCTTGATATGCCGCTGTTCATGCGTATCGCAATCGAGTTACACCTGAAACGCCTGATTGTCGGTGGTCTTGAGAAAGTATACGAAATCGGACGTGTATTCCGTAATGAAGGTGTCTCCACTAGACATAATCCGGAATTCACAATGATTGAGCTGTATGAAGCATATGCTGATTACCGAGATATTATGGCCCTGACAGAGAACCTGGTTGCTCATATCGCGAAGGATGTGTTCGGTTCTACTACCGTTCAGTATGGAGATTACGAAATCAACCTTGAACCGGAGTGGACGCGCCTTCATATGGTAGACGCTGTTAAAGAACACACAGGGGTGGATTTCTGGAAGGAAATGTCCGATGAAGACGCACGTGCACTTGCAAAAGAACACGGAATTGAAATTAAAGATAATATGCAATATGGTCATGTTGTGAATGAATTCTTCGAACAAAAAGTAGAAGACAAACTTATCCAGCCTACATTCATTTATGGGCATCCGGTGGAAATCTCTCCACTTGCCAAGAAAAATGATGAAGACCCAAGATTCACCGATCGCTTTGAGTTATTCATAGTAGGTCGTGAACACGCAAATGCCTTCACAGAGCTTAATGATCCAATCGATCAAAGAGAACGTTTTGAAGCGCAATTAAAAGAAAGAGAAGAAGGAAACGATGAGGCCCATATGATGGATAATGATTTCATCGAGGCCCTTGAATACGGCATGCCGCCAACAGGTGGTCTTGGAATCGGGATTGACAGACTAGTTATGCTGTTGACCAACTCGCCGTCTATTCGAGACGTTTTACTATTCCCGTTGATGCGTCATCGTGACTAATTCATACTGATGAAGAGCAGCAGGGGCTCATAGCCTCTGCTGTTTTTTTTCTCTCATTAAAGAACTGATCCGCTGTAATAGTCATTCCTTCTCTCTATGTATCAGGACGAATGACACACAGTCTCCCTCGTTTTATTACGTTATAATGTACAAAAAGAATGTCGATTGTCAGGTAATGAATATAATTTGAAAAATCATCAATAAATCTCTTGCACGCGGGAATAGATGGTGGTATAGTATTATCTGTTGCCGCGAAATGCGGACAACAACAAAAAACTTTTTAAAAAAAGTTATTGACTTTAAAGAGTTGATAATGTAATATTTAAAGGGTCGCTTCAAACGAAGCACTTACACATTGAACCTTGAAAACTGAACAAAACAAGACAATACGTCAACGTTATTTCTAGATTTATTTTAAGAGCTATTCAAACTTTTATCGGCGAGTTTGATCCTGGCTCAGGACGAACGCTGGCGGCGTGCCTAATACATGCAAGTCGAGCGGATTGATGGTAGCTTGCTCCCATCAGTCAGCGGCGGCCGGGTGAGTAACACGTGGGTAACCTGCCTGTAACACTGGGATAACTCCGGGAAACCCGGGCTACTTCCGGATAACTCCTTTCCTCGCATGAGGAAATGTTGAAAGGTGGCTTTTAGCTA
>NZ_JAAXCV010000014.1 GCF_012911895.1 Bacillus sp. RO3 | reverse complement strand
CACGCCGCCAGCGTTCGTCCTGAGCCAGGATCAAACTCTCCGATAAAAGTTTGAATAGCTCTTAAAATAAATCTAGAATTAACGTTGACGTATTGTCTTGTTTTGTTCAGTTTTCAAGGTTCAATATAGAATTGCGCTCTCTTGAGCACCTCTTAAATATAACATTTTTCGTCATAGAGCGTCAAGCTTTTTTTGAAATAAGTTTTCCGCGTCGTTTTGACGACAAGTAATATAATAGCATCATATTCTATCAATAGTCAATACTATTTATATATTTATTTATTAGAAGATTATTAGGTTTCTTCAATCTCCTTTTATTATGGATCCCCAAGCTGCTTTATATAGCATTAAACAGTATCTTACCCAGCTTCAGGATCTCAGAATGTCAGTCCCCATACGAAGTCATCCTGTCTTTTTCCAAAGCAGCATATACTAATCAGTCCCGACCATGGGGCATGCATTTTCTTGAACGTAAATCCAGGAGAACACCCCCGCTTTCATCGATCTGGTGACCTCAAATACTCCATAAGTAATTTCGTACACTCTTCCTTTCTTTTATCCAAACGCCTGGTATCTTTTCTATCATTCGGATGATGACTTTATTAAAAATAACTTTTAAAAAAGGACTCATGATTTTTAAAATAGTGAGACTTGAGAAATGCAGGGAGCTATTTGCTATTGGTGTAATGGGATCAATCGACTTTCAATAAAGGAAAATCATTCTCTGTATAGAAGAATAATAAAGAATATGAATTGAAAGGGGATGAAAGAGTGAAAGAAGTGACTCGTGCTATCCAAGATGATTACCCGGATGATTTCTCCTGGTGTTATGGCTGCGGACGCCTCAATAAGGATGGTCATCATTTCCGCACCGGATATGAAAATCATCGTACGGTTACGGTTTGCACACCAGAACCGGAACATACAGCAATGCCAGGTTTTGTCTATGGCGGATTGATTGCTTCATTAATTGATTGTCACGGAACCGGTTCAGCGGCTATCGCCCTTCACCAAAAAAACGGGGGGACAATCGGAGACGGAGAAGAGCCTCCACGCTTTGTAACGGCATCACTGAAAGTGGATTTCAAGAAACCGACACCTCATCATGTTCCATTAAAGGCAGTGGGAACGGTCCATGAAGTACATCCTAAGAAATACAGGGTAGAAACAGAGGTCTTTGCCAATGGAGAGCTTTGTGCCCGTGGTGAGGTGACAGCCGTCGTCATGCCAGAAACGTTTCTAAACAGAACTTGAACATCCCTGTATACAGAAAAAGACGGCCGTTTTCATTCAACGACCGTCTTTTCTATTATTTTATAAAATCCAAACCTGAATCACGGTAAGTCCCACTACTCCAGGAATACCTAATATTCCTGAAATAGATGACGTCGCCACATTAATGGGGACGTGGATACCATACTGACTGCCAAAGGCGTTCAGGAAGAATAAAAATAGTGCTCCGATCATGACCTTCATGGCAACTTGTCCTACAAACCGCAGTGGCTTGATGGGTGTACCGTTAGCCAATAGCAGAACAATCAGTCCGCTGATTACCGCAATGACGATAACTGGGCTCATACCCCTCTCTCCTCTCAACATAGAACATATAATGTCTCTTATTGAAAGGATATGAAGGTTGTCTACCTTTTTATGACGATCTTTCTATGTTTTGCTTCTCTGAAGAGAAAAAAATATTTGGCTTCTGCAATTTTCGAATGACAGTGGATGTTCAAGTTATAATCCACGCTCATCTCATCGATGGAACGCTGCTGATTCCAATGATCCTTCGTTTCGTCTAAAACGTGAAGTAAGGATTGGTCATACTCTTTTTTCAGCTTTCCTTTTTTCCTGAAAAACATGAGGCATCCTCTCCTTCGTTAAACGTCTCTTCTTCCTTCGAGGGCTTTCGATAGCGTTACTTCATCTGCATATTCGAGATCTCCACCGACAGGAAGTCCGTGGGCGATCCTCGTGATCCGGATACCTGATGGTTTGACGAGTCGGGAGATATACATGGCTGTCGCCTCTCCTTCAATGTTAGGGTTGGTGGCGAGGATCACTTCCTGTACCTCGTCACCCTGAAGGCGCTTAATGAGATCAGGTACATTGATGTCTTCCGGACCTATCCCATCCATTGGGGAGATAGCTCCATGAAGCACATGATATTGTCCGTTGTATTCCTTCATCTTTTCCATTGCAATGACATCTTTAGGATCTTGGACCACACAGAGGATGCTGCGATCCCGCCTTTGATCCTCACAGATATAGCAGGGATCTTGATCCGTGATGTGACCGCATACTGAACAGTAACTTAAATTCCGCTTGGCATTGACCAGTGCTTTGGCAAAATCCAGCACGGTATCTTCTTTCATGCTAAGAACAAAAAAAGCCAGACGGGCCGCAGTTTTCGGCCCGATTCCCGGCAATTTCATAAAGCTGTCTATCAGCTTTGATATAGGCTCAGGATAGTGCATCGTATTGCCTCCTAGAACATTCCTGGTAGGTTCATTCCTTTAGTGAATTGACCCATAGTTGAGTTCGTTAATTCGTCCGCTTTCTTCAGTGCATCGTTTGTCGCTGCAAGGACTAGATCTTGTAGCATTTCTACATCATCAGGATCAACCGCTTCTTCATTGATTTTCACATCAAGAACTTGTTTATGACCGGAAACGACAACCGTCACCATTCCGCCCCCAGCAGTACCTTCGATTTGCTTTTCTCCCAGTTCCTCTTGAGCTTCCGCCATTTTCTTTTGCATTTTTTGCATTTGCTTCATCATATTTTGCATATTACCATTTCCACGCATCATACTATTACCTCCAGTATATTTTTATTAATCGTTTAATTCTATTAAATCCATACCGACCAGCTTTTCAGCTTCCTTCACAAAAGAATCTTCTCCCTGATCCTCACCGGATGATTCTCCATCCTCCGTTTTCGAATTTCGGATAAAGTCTTCTCTTATGGACAGCCACTGATCTTCGGGAATTCCAATTGCCGCATAGCCATTACCCGTCAGCTCTTCCAGTATGGAAGCAATCGCTGAAGTGAAAGCTTGATTCTCCATTGCCATCTGACAATGAATATCATATTTAAATTTTAACACAAAGGAACCGTTTGTCGCTGCAACAGGCTCAGCGTCATTTAATAATGCGGATTGTGAACGCATTTGACGTTGATTCAGTGTTTCAACCATATCCCCCCAGCGGCTCTTGATAAGATTGAGATCTTCTTTCGTAGCCGTACGGAGCACCTCTTGAATCTTGCCCGTAGGAGCCCTGAAGCCTTTCTTTGCCCTGATCGGCTTTTTGGCAGGCTGTGCAGCAGGCTCTGCCTGTACCTTCACCCCATTTGCCTTCAACTGCTCAATCTCTTTCTCAAGGGAGGTGATCTTCTTCATCATATCGTTCACTTCTGGGGAAGAAGCCGCTGCAGGTGCTTCCATCTGACAAAGCTTTACAATGGAAACTTCAAGATAGATCCTGGCATGATTGGTGAACTTCATTTCCTGACCTGCCTGATTCAGGACATCGATGTATTGATAGATCTGCTGTGGCTGTGTTTGTCCGGCCAACTCTTTAAAATCATCATCGAGCATGACCCGTTCCAGTGATTCCTCAAGATTGGGAGCGGTCTGATATAACAGCATATCCCGGAAATAAAGAATAAAGTCCTCGGCGAACCTGGCCGGATCCTTTCCTTGGAACAGCAATTCTTCAAGCGCACTCAATCCACTCGTGACATCCCTTTCGAGAATTGCTTTCGCCAGCGTATTTAAATAGCCCTGAGATACAGCCCCTGTAACAGTAAGGGCATCGTCAACGGTTACACGGTCCTGGCTGAAGGAGATGGCCTGGTCAAGAAGACTGAGGGCATCACGCATACCGCCTTCTGCCGCCCTTGCGATGATTGTAAGGGCATTTTCTTCATAGTTCACACCTGATTCAGTGGCAATATGACTCATCCGGCCCACAATATCCCTGGCTGTGATCCGTTTGAAGTCAAAGCGCTGACAGCGTGAAATGATTGTAAGCGGAATCTTATGGGGCTCTGTAGTGGCAAGGATGAAGATGACATGTTTGGGTGGTTCCTCTAATGTTTTCAACAGCGCATTAAACGCTCCGATCGACAGCATATGCACTTCATCTATGATGTACACTTTATAGTCGACTACACTTGGAGAATATTTGACCTTATCCCGGATATCCCTTATCTCTTCGACACCATTATTAGAGGCGGCATCAATTTCGATGACATCAGGAATTGAACCATCGGTAATCCCTTTACAAGCATCGCACTCGTTACAAGGTTCAGCTACGGGTGAACGCTCGCAGTTAACGGCTTTTGCCAATATCTTCGCTGCACTTGTCTTCCCTGTTCCCCTCGGTCCCGAGAATAAATAGGCATGAGAAATCTTCTGATGAAGGAGGGCATTTTGCAACGTTTTCGTTACATGCTGCTGTCCTACTACATCAATAAATGACTGAGGACGCCACACACGATATAAAGCCTGATATGCCAAAATACTCCCCCCTCTTGTTTTATGTACTATACTGTCTATTATAACGTAATTTAAATCCCTTTTACAAAGAAAACCGGAGATCAATTTAGGTGATCCTCTTTTAACGATACAACCACTTTTACATACAAAAAACTCACCCTTTAAGGATGAGTTGTTGTCTATTTATTAAACTGCCGTGCACCTTTCGTCGACGAGCATCCATAGGCGTTACTCAAGCAGTTAGCTCGGCCCAGGCAACCCTGCGGCACATGGGAGCTTCCACTTAATGCTGCTTCCTTCCGGACCTGACATGGTTCATGGATTCCCATTGCGCAGGACCCAGGCGTCAACACCACTTACTTGAGGCAGGCCCTACAGAGTGCCAGCCTCGGAAAGGAATTCGGTCTCGCTAGAGCGGATTGCGAGTACAGGGCACCGCTACCTCCCCACCTAGCACGGCAAAATTGATACCATATTTAGTTGCGCCATAAGTACGACGCAAAATTAAGTATACTAGGATTTACGTTAAAAAGCAATGATGGAATGCTGTAAGTTATTTACAATCCCTGTTCCCTATTCTTCTTCTCAAGCTTCTTCCGCTCTCTCAGGCGTTTAAAGAAACGGGAAAGGATCCCCCCGCATTCTTCTGAAAGAATACCGGTCACTACTTCGCATTGATGATTAAACCGATCGTCT
Source organism: Bacillus sp. RO3 (assembly GCF_012911895.1). GTDB lineage: Bacteria > Bacillota > Bacilli > Bacillales > Bacillaceae_B > Rossellomorea. Next base: position 13,340 of record NZ_JAAXCV010000014.1, on the reverse strand, counting down.
TCGAGAAGATTCATTAACGTACCTGCACATCCAGCTTTCGGATCTTTCGCCCCGTAGATGACTCTCTCGATTCTTGAAAGAATGATGGCACCACTGCACATAGGGCACGGCTCAAGGGTCACATAAAGCTCAGCCCCTTCAAGTCTCCAGGTCCCAAGCTTCTCGCAAGCTTCTTGGATGGCCATTGTTTCAGCATGAGTGATGGCATTCTGACTTGTTTCTCTAAGGTTATGTGCACGGGCAATGATTTCATCATTCATGACGATGACCGCTCCAATGGGAACCTCTTCAATTGCCGCTGCTTTTTCTGCTTCCTTCAATGCTTCCATCATAAATCGTTCTTCTCTTATACCCATTCTGTACTCCCGCAAATTTATTTCTCATTCCTTTATAAAAAATCCCCATCCACTGCACACTATAGACGAAAGGGGTTTTCAACATGATACCTGAAAGAACTGCACTTCTGATTATAGACATTATGAATCCATTCGACTTCAAGCATGGGGAGACTTTGGCAAAGCACGCCGGAAAGATCGTCGACCCCATTAACTCCCTGCGTCACTATTGTACCAAACATCAGTATCCCACTATTTATATTAATGACCATTATGAACTATGGAAAGCAGATTACAAAGAAATTTATCAAAAATGTCATAACAAAGTGAGCGATCCCATCATGACTCCGCTCAAACCGAAAGAAGATGATTTCTTTCTCATTAAACCCAAGCATTCTGCATTTTATGGTACGGCGTTGAATACTCTTCTTCATCATCTGAATGTAAAGAATCTAATCATTACAGGTATTGCCGGAAACATTTGCGTACTCTTCACAGCTAACGATGCTTACATGAGAGAGTTTAACATTATCGTCCCCCGAGATGCCATTGCGTCTGTCAGTGATGAGGATAATCGCTATGCGTTAACGATGATGAAAAACGTCTTAAAAGCGAAGGTTGATCCAACTGAAGGCATCTTATAAATTCATTTGCACCATACATATTCAAGTCTTCCATTTCATACGTTGATTATAGTGAACGAAATGGAGGAGGGTCTGTATATGCAAATTCACGTTGTCCAGGCAAACCAATCATTATTTGGTATAGCTCAAGCCTATGGATCAACTGTTAAAGATATAGTCGATGCCAATGAATTGCCAAATCCCAACAACTTAGTGATCGGCCAATCTTTGGTCATCCCTATTATAGGAAGTTTCTATTTTGTACAACCGGGGGATAGTCTCTGGTCCATCAGTCAAAAGACCGATGTCTCCTACCAGGAACTGGCTAGAGTCAATGGAATATCTCCCAATCAGCCTCTTCAAATAGGGTTCCGTTTATACATCCCAGAGAAACCTAAGATGAAGGGAGAGTTTAATGGTTATGTAGAGCCTTACGGAAAAGAAGTGGCACCTAACCTTGAAGAAGCAGCCAAGGAAGCTGCCCCCTATCTGACTTATCTGGCTCCATTCAGCTTTCAGGCTAAAAGGGACGGCACGTTAAAGGAGCCCCCCCTTGGAAACCTTATTCAAACAGGGAAGAACAATCAGAATGTATTAATGATGGCGATTACCAATCAAGAAGAAGGGACTTTCAGTGATGAATTGGGACGTATTCTTTTAACCGATCAGGCCATCCAGGATAAGTTCCTTACTAACGTTGTCCAAACAGCAAAGAAATATGGATTTAGGGATATTCACTTTGACTTTGAATACTTGCGTCCACAGGATAAAGAAGCATACAACCAATTTCTGCGAAAAGCGAAGCAGCGTTTCAATCAAGAAGGCTGGCTACTCTCAACCGCCCTGGCACCCAAGACCAGTGCCGATCAGAAAGGGAAATGGTACGAAGCGCATGATTATAAAGCCCACGGACAGATTGTCGATTTCGTCGTCATCATGACCTATGAATGGGGATATAGCGGCGGTCCAGCCATGGCGGTCTCCCCTATAGGACCTGTAAGAGATGTACTTGAGTATGCGGTATCAGAGATGCCACCTTCCAAGATTCTCATGGGACAAAATTTATATGGCTATGACTGGACGCTCCCATTCAAACAAGGGGATACGGCAAAAGCCATAAGCCCTCAACAGGCAATAAAAATCGCCTCTGATAACAATGTACCGATACAATATGATCAGAAAGCACAGGCCCCGTTCTTCACATACCGCGACACCGGATCAGGAAAGGATCATGAGGTGTGGTTTGAGGACGCCAGAAGCATTCAGGCCAAATTCGATCTCATGAATGAGTTGAAATTAAGGGGGATGAGCTACTGGAAACTCGGCCTTTCCTTCCCTCAAAACTGGTTGTTACTTTCTGACAATTTTAATGTTGTCAAAAAATGATAAATAGAAGCTGATGGATAGGTGAATCTATAAACACCTGTCTATCAGCTTTTACTTATGTATGAACGAAGGATTCCTCGTATTCAGTCGATAAAATGAACATAGTTTATTTTCTGATCGCACGGAAATAACCTGAACAAACCATCCATCTATTGTGTTACAATAATTCCTGTCGTAATTTTTTATTTACCATTCATACGAGAAAAGATTGCCGTAATATGAGGAGGACATTTAATGGGGCGCATTCCTTTCATTACCGTTGAAGGCCCGATTGGAATAGGAAAAACCTCTCTGGCAAAAGCGATTTCCGACCATTTCCATTTTCATTTATTAAAAGAAATCGTTGATGAAAATCCGTTCTTAGATAAGTTTTATGATGACATTGAAGAGTGGAGTTTTCAAACAGAGATGTTTTTCTTATGCAATCGATACAAACAGCTGGAAGATATAGAGAAACATTACTTATCTCAAAATAAATCTGTGGTGGCAGATTATCATATCCTTAAAAACATCATCTTTGCAAAACGCACCTTGAAGGATGAACAACAGTTCAAGAAATACCTCAATATCTATGACATTTTAACGACCGATATGCCAAGACCGAATGTAGTGATCTACTTGAACGCAAGCTTGGACACGCTATTGAAACGTATTGAAAAAAGAGGGAGAGATTTCGAAAAGAAAATCAGCCCCCTATACCTCAAACAGTTATCACTGGACTATGAGGAGTATATGAATACATTTGAAGAGACTCATCCGGATATCCCAGTTCTTCGCTACAATGGTGACCACGTAGACTTCGTTCAAAACAAAGAGGATCTTGAACACATTCTTATTCAATTAGAGACTACACTAAAAAAAGGAGTTCACTATCATGAATCTTCGCACTAAATACGGGATCCCGAACAATGCCGTGATCACCATTGCAGGTACAGTGGGCGTCGGTAAATCCACTATGACCAACGGACTGGCCAATGCCTTGGGTTTCCGTACATCATTCGAAAAAGTTGATACCAATCCGTATCTCGATAAATTTTATCAGGATTTTAAAAGCTGGAGCTTCCACCTTCAAGTCTACTTCCTTGCAGAACGCTTCAAAGAACAAAAGAAAATCTTTGAATACGGGGGTGGATTCATCCAGGATCGCTCAATCTATGAGGATACCGGGATCTTTGCCCGTATGCATTATGAAAAAGGGAATATGAGTGACATCGATTATGAAACGTATACAAGTCTTTTTGATGCCATGGTCATGACACCATACTTCCCTCACCCTGATCTTCTGATCTATCTAGAAGGATCCATCGATAATGTCGTGGACCGCATCCGTGAACGCGGCCGCCCTATGGAACAGCAAACACCGGTTGCCTACTGGGAAGAAATGCATGAACGTTACGAAAACTGGATCAATTCCTTTAACGCATGCCCTGTTCTCAGACTGGACATCAGTGAGTACGACTTAGTCAATGATCAAGAATCCATTGAGCCGATCGTAGAACGAATTGGCTACTTCATTGAACAAACGAGAATGTTAAAGAGCTGAATCTATCTTAAAGACTACCCTGTGCCATACGATACAGAGTAGTCTTTTTTTACGTCTTATTGGAAGGCAGTTTTTAGCTCTGTCACAAAAATCCTACAAGCCTACGGGTTTCGAATCCAATCTGAAAATCCCGGAGAACGTCCGCTGATATCCCATCTATGGCATACTCATAAAAAAAGCTTTGGGAGACCCTCAAAGAGAAAAACGATCACTGTATTCCACAAAATCATTTTCTTACAGCGTTTATCATCGAAAACACCAATCCGTTTATTTCTATTCGTTAAGAGGTATATACAGTAACAAACAATCGACTAAGGAGATGAAAGGAAAATGGAATCAAAACAACCGTATTATGTAGATATAAGCAGTGGAAATATCCTCCAGGATCCCAGTCAAAACGCAAGTCCGAGTTATCGTATCTTCGCAACCCCCACAGAAGTCAATGAACTAAAAATGCTGTTCAATGATAATTATGATGATGATATATCGACCATGAGGCGTGCTCAGATTCCATTCCGCCAGTATCACAACTCACCTGAGGACGATCGATACGATCAATCGATGAAGGATATTTTCTCCATGATTTATAAGCTTGGGGACGAAGAAGCACGAACACACATCACAGAAATTGGCGTTTTGGAATATACTTCGGATCCCCACTTAAGGGAGGATATCAAAAACCTTAAGTAAGAATGAACTAAGTCTATGGTCCTGGAGATCACGCAAAAAAATCCGTTACATCAAATGTAACGGATTCTATCTCCAATGTTTATGCGCAATGGTTATTAAAAATATCAATGGAGGAGGAAGGGGGATTCGAACCCCCGCGGGCTGTTACACCCCTGTCGGTTTTCAAGACCGATCCCTTCAGCCGGACTTGGGTATTCCTCCGTATCGACAAGAATTATAATATCATGGTGTGCAAATGGAGTCAAGCATATTTACAAAAAAATTAAAAAGGTGCCTCACACATAAGTGAGACACCTTTTCGATCACTCTTCAGTTCAGAAATCATTGATTATTTAATGACTTCTGCTCCACCCATATATGGACGAAGAGCTTCCGGAACGATAACAGATCCATCTTCCTGCTGATAGTTCTCCAGGATAGCTGCAACTGTACGTCCAATGGCTAAACCAGATCCATTCAGGGTATGCACATGTTCCGGTTTTCCTTTCGCTTCTCTTCTGAAACGAATATTGGCACGTCTTGCCTGGAAGCTTTCAAAGTTACTGCAAGAAGAGATTTCACGGTAGGTTCCATAGCTAGGGATCCATACCTCGATGTCATATTTCTTTGCAGCTGTAAAGCCTAAGTCCGCTGTGCACATAGATAACACCCGGTATGGCAGGCCAAGTAATTGAAGGACTTTTTCAGCATGACCCGTTAGCTCCTCTAAAGCATCATAAGAGTCTTCCGGCTTCACGAAGCGGACAAGCTCTACTTTATTGAATTGGTGCTGACGGATCAGGCCACGTGTGTCACGGCCTGCAGATCCCGCTTCAGAACGGAAGTTGGCACTGTACGCGACATAGCTTACAGGTAATTCTTCACCGTTCATGATTTCATCACGATGATAATTTGTCACAGGTACTTCTGCAGTTGGGACTAAGAAATAGTCCTCGCTCTCGATTCTGAACGCATCTTCTTCAAACTTTGGAAGTTGACCTGTTCCTGTCATGCTCGCTCTATTCACTAGGAATGGAGGGATCATTTCTGTATACCCATGCTCATCCATGTGCAGATCCATCATGAAGTTAATAAGGGCTCTTTCCAGTCTTGCACCCAGCCCTTTATAGAAGACAAAACGACTGCCCGTCACTTTTCCTGCACGTTCGAAATCAAGGATCCCAAGGCCGGTTGCAATGTCCCAATGAGGCTTTGCTTCAAAGTTAAATTCACGGATTTCTCCCCATTTGCGTGCCTCTACATTGTCATCTTCTGTTTCCCCAACCGGGACAGATTCATGTGGAATGTTCGGGATAGAGAGCAGGATCCCCTCTAACTCTTCTTCGATGCCACGAAGTTCATCATCCAGCTTTTTAACCATTGCCCCGACTTCCCGCATTTCAACGATCATGTCTTGAGCATCCTTTTTCTCTTTCTTCAATACCGCAATTTGCTGGGATACTTCATTACGTTTACTCTTTAATTCTTCACTTTCAACAATCAGCTCTCTTCTTCTCTTATCAAGTTCTTCAAATTTTCCGAAGTCCTCAAGATTCTCTCCACGGTGTTGAAGGCGGGCCTTCACATCTTCCAAGTTTGTACGTAAATACTTAATGTCTAACATGAGATTCTCTCCTTTTTTATAAAAAAAATAAAAAACCCCCATCCCTGGTAAAAGGGACGGAGGTTCCGCGTTGCCACCCTAATTGAAGATGCCAAGCATCTTCCTCTTAAGAGATGGTAACGGAATCACCGAAAATACCTACTTCATTCAGTACTTCACTCAAGGATGGATTCATAAAGGGTTTGCGTCGATTCTCACCAGCCATCGACTCTCTTCAACAAGCCTTCTTTACTACTACTTCCTATCAACGATTTAAATGTTTAATGGTTATATCATAATTTACTACAATCTTTTCCATTTTGCAATGAAATTATGCGATTGTTTTTTCCATGCTTTCTTTCACCATCTCAACGAAGAAAGAAGTCAAACGATGATCATCTGTTAACTCTGGATGGAATGAACATCCAAGAAATTGACCGTGACGCGCAAGGACGATACGGTCATTATGCTTTGCCAGAATTTCAACATCTTCTCCCGCTTCCACGATGTGGGGGGCACGGATGAAAACGGCGTTGAAGCCTTCACCTACATGGGCGATGGAAAGGTCTGCCTCAAAGCTTTCCTTTTGACGGCCGAAGGAGTTGCGCTCAACTTTGACGTCCATCACTCCTAAATGAGGCTCGTCATACCCGACAATATGTTTAGCTAAAAGAATCAGCCCCGCACATGTCCCGAAGATGGGCTTCCCATCTGCAGCAAATTGTCTCAATGGCTCCATAAAGCCATATCGGTCAATCAGCCTTCTCATAGTTGTACTTTCACCACCAGGGATGATCAATCCTTGGATTTCTTCCAGCTGCTCAACTCGCTTTATGACGATCGCCTTGGCTCCAGACGCTTCAATTGATCGTACATGTTCCCTGACAGCACCTTGAAGTCCTAATACACCAATGTTCAACATAGAATCACACCTTACCATCCACGGTCTTGCATACGGTTTTCAGGTAAGATAGAAGAAATTTCTACTCCCTTCATTGCTACACCAAGCTCTTTAGACAGCTCTGCGATTAACTTGTAATCTTGATAGTGAGTAGTCGCTTCTACGATGGCTCTTGCAAATTTTTCAGGATTTTCTGATTTGAAGATACCAGAACCTACGAATACTCCGTCAGCTCCCAATTCCATCATAAGAGCCGCATCAGCCGGGGTTGCAATTCCGCCTGCAGCAAAGTTTACTACAGGTAAACGACCGTTTTCTTTGATTTGTAATAATAATTCGTATGGAGCTCCCAGAAGCTTAGCTTCTGTCATGATCTCATCTTCGCTCATGCTAACAAGCTTGCGTACTTGAGCATTCACCTTGCGCATATGACGTACCGCTTCAACGATGTTACCTGTTCCAGGCTCACCTTTCGTACGAAGCATAGATGCGCCTTCCCCGATACGACGGGCAGCTTCACCTAAATCACGGCAGCCACATACGAATGGAACCGTGAAGTCTCTTTTATTTAAATGGTACTCTTCGTCAGCAGGTGTTAATACTTCACTCTCATCAAGGTAATCAACACCCATTGATTCAAGCACTCTTGCTTCTACAATATGACCAATACGGGCTTTTGCCATTACAGGAATTGACACAGCTCCCATCACTTCTTCAATAATGCGAGGATCTGCCATTCTGGCTACTCCACCAGCCGCACGGATGTCTGCCGGAACTCGTTCTAAAGCCATTACTGCCACTGCCCCGGAAGCTTCAGCAATCTTCGCCTGCTCTGCATTGACAACGTCCATGATAACGCCGCCTTTTTGCATTTCAGCCATACCTCTTTTTACTCGATCTGTACCAGTGTTCATATCTATATCCCCCTTATATTTATCCTATGCCCGTCCCATCACTTTCCAAAAAAGGAAGAAAAACGTGACTAAAACAATCGGAATGATTATATAACCCTACTGCTAAATAAACAATAAAAAAAGACTAATGTCAAGACGAAAAGCGGAAGCGGCTTGATCAGGCCCGACAAGCATAAGATGAATCGACTGGAAAGGCGCCCTTTGCCTTTTTGGTCGATTTAGCTTATGACCTCGAGGGCCTAGCCGCTGCAGCTGGATCACGAAAAGCGGAAGGGCTTGGTCAGAGGCGACAAGCAAACATTCCCTCCTGCTTATAAAAAAACACCAAGACTAGTCTTGGTGCCTGATTTAGATTACGTCATGCAAGGCTAATTAGAACCAGCCTTTAACGGTAGAAGTTACAGAATCAAAGATATCCCCGAAGAAGCCGCCTACGGCTCTCATGGAAAGAACAAACCAGTTTGCTTTTTCAACACTATCCACTGCGATAAGGGAAGCTTTAGATGCGTTTGTTCCTTTGTCTGTAAGATAACCGAGATCCTTTTTATCCTTTGATTCTAACGTGACATACCCCACTTTTTCTCCTTTTTTGACTGGAGCTGTCAATTCATTATCCTCATTCAGTTTCTTCTTGTCCAATACAAATTTAGGTTTGTATAAATCTTCTTCACCATTCTTCATTACCATGCTTAATGATGATTCCGTTTTGATTTCAACCTTTTTTTCCTTCCCTTTTTCAACTGGAAGGGTCTTTTGCCCTTTCACTTGATAATCGGCAGGAAGCACTTCCTCAATCGTATAATTGTTAAAGGCATGGTCCATCATTTTTCTTGTTTCACTAAAGCGTGCATCGTAGGAGTTTTCACCTGGTTGGACTTCAACGTCCATTACCACTGTAATGAATCTCATTCCGTCTCTTTCGGCTGTTCCTGTAAAGTTGGCTCCTGCAAAATCTGTGGTTCCGGTTTTTAAACCGTCCATCCCTTCATATTCGCGGATCAAGCCAGGCAACATCCAGTTCCAGTTATCCATTTGAGTGGGATGTTCCGTTTCTTCTGCAAATACCTTTTTCGGAATGCTTGATGTCTCCAGTACCTCTGGATAATCCTGCAGTAAACGATAGGCCAGTGTCGCAACGTCCTTAGCAGACATCACATTTTCTTCTTCTGGACCGCCTACCACCTTATCTGCATAAGGGGCTAGGTCTTTATTGTTTAACCCTGTAGAGTTAACGAATTTATATTTTTCCAAGCCAAGTTCTTTGGCTTTGTCATTCATCATTTTAACGAAGCTCGCTTCTGATCCGGCAATCGTTTCTGCAATTGCTATCGTCGCAGCATTAGCTGAATAGATCGCCATAGCTTCATACAATTCTTTAATGGTATAAGTACCTTCATCTTCAAGGCTAACATTACTAAGACCAGTATTATGAGACATTTGAGAAAGGTTTGCAGGTACTCTATACTTCTGGTCCCATTTCACCTTACCTTCTGCCACAGCCTCCAGTAAAAGGTATTCTGTCATCATTTTCGTCATACTCGCAATGCCTTGTGCATTTTCAGAGTTCTTCTCGTAAAGAATCTTTCCCGTGCTTGCTTCTACTAAAATCGCAGCTTTTGCGTTAACGTCCAAGTCACCTTGAGCATTTGCAGGTTTTCCCGAAATACCCACTGCCATCATAAAAACCATCATACAAATAAAAGATTTTTGAATCCAACTTCTTTTCACTGTTAGCCCTCCAAGATTTTATGTACACCTTCGTTATTTTATCATAGTTCCAAAGGTAAGAATAGACAGAGAATAGGACTAGTTTTGGTGTAGGTCAAGGGACTTGCGGCCTCCACCGATTCCTATGAAAATAATTCCAACTCCTTCATTTGTGTTGGGATGCTCAACCCTTGTTAAAAAACAGCACCTGGACCCGATTTAAAAAAGCTGATCAGGAATTCTGATCAGCTTTTATCATTATTAATTTATAAAGAATAGTTAGGTGCTTCTTTTGTAATTTGTACATCATGAGGATGACTTTCACGTAGGCCTGCACCTGTCATTTTAATGAACTGGGCCTGTTCTCTCAACTCAAACAAGTCCTTTGTCCCACAATAACCCATACCTGATCGTAAGCCTCCAATCAGCTGATACAATGTATCGGCTAAAGGACCTTTGTAAGGGATACGGCCTTCGATCCCTTCAGGAACGAATTTTTTCGCCTCTTCCTGGAAATAACGGTCTTTCGAGCCTTTTTCCATAGAGCTGACGGAACCCATGCCTCTATATACTTTAAAGCGTCGACCTTGGAAGATTTCTGTTTCACCAGGGCTTTCAGAGGTTCCTGCCAATAAACTTCCTAACATAACGGCATGTCCACCTGCTGCCAGTGCCTTTACGATATCACCTGAATACTTGATTCCTCCATCAGCAATGATGCTTTTCCCATGCTTTCTTGCTTCTGTCGCACAATCATATACAGCGGTAATTTGTGGAACACCCACACCTGCTACAACACGAGTCGTACAAATTGAACCAGGTCCAATACCGACCTTTACAATATCTGCCCCGGCTTCGATCAGTTCTCTTGTCGCTTCCGCTGTAGCCACATTACCTGCCACGATGTTTAAGCTTGGATAAGCATCGCGGATTTCACGAACAATAGAAAGGACTCCGGCTGAATGACCGTGAGCCGTGTCGATGACAATAACGTCAACATGTGCTTTTACTAACTGTTCAACACGAGTAAGAGTATCTTTTGAAATACCGACAGCTGCACCTGCTAAAAGGCGCCCTTGATCATCTTTGGCAGAGTTCGGGAACTCAATCACTTTTTCTATATCTTTAATCGTAATTAAGCCTTTTAATGTTCCTTCCTGATCGATAAGAGGAAGCTTCTCAATTTTATATTGCTGAAGGATCTTTTCCGCTTCTTCCAGGGTAGTGCCAACGGGAGCTGTTACGAGATTGTCCTTAGTCATGACATCAGAGATTTGAATGGAGTAATCCTGGATGAAACGAAGATCTCGATTTGTCAGGATCCCTACGAGTTTTTGTTCTTTTTCGTTGTTCACGATGGGAACACCGGAAATTCTATATTTGCCCATCAAGTGTTCTGCAGAAAAGACTTGATGATCAGGAGTTAAAAAGAAAGGATCAGATATAACTCCACTTTCGGAACGTTTTACTTTATCTACTTGTTCAGCCTGTTGTTCTATGCTCATATTCTTGTGGATGATACCAAGTCCACCTTGACGGGCCATTGCAATAGCCATTTCAGCTTCTGTTACCGTATCCATTCCCGCACTTATCACAGGAACATTCAATCTAATCGATTCTGTTAATTCAACAGAAATATTGACATCCTTTGGTAACACCTCTGATTTAGCTGGTAATAATAAGACATCATCAAACGTTAAACCTTCTTTAGCAAATTTAGAATCCCACATGTTTTCGGCCTCCCTGGTCCCAAAATATTATTAGTAGGTTATCAATTGGATAAAATACTGTCAAGAAGAATAGGATTAATTTAACTTTTCAGAATAATCAGGAGGTGATGATTTGAAAGAAATACGTCAATGCTGGGACTTCATTCACTTTTTTCAATCGGCGGAATACTCCCAGAAATTTCTAAAAGAATGTTATGAACAAATCGGCTCGGACCAGGCTGAGATGAAAAGCTATGATAATTGTTATCCATTCATGTACTATTTGGAACAGGGAGAGCTTTATTATAGGCAAGCTATGATGTCTCCCATATCACTGCAGCCTATTTTACTTTTTTACGGCTATATTCATTTCATCAAAGCAATCGTCTTGACAGAAGATCCGTTATACCCGGAAACCACTACCGTCCTGGCACATGGGATTACCTCCAGAAAAAGAAAAAAACAGCAATACCGCTTTTTGCAAGATGAAGTGAAGGTACAAAAAAATGGTCTGTTCTCACACTTTTCCACCCTTGTGTTCCACGTGAAACATATCGTAGGGGAAAAATACAAGATGGAAGACTTGCTTGTACAAATACCGGAGCTTGAACATATATTTCAAGTCCTGCTGAAAAAGAAAACCATGCACTGGTTTAACGATCAACATGAGCTCGTCATAGATGATTCCCTGCTATCTCACTTCCATATGTCGGAAAGTTTGTTCAAACAATTTCTAAACGAAAAGGTAACAGAAAAGTTCACCTGGATATCGGATCATAAACTAAAAGCAATGCATGTCGAAGAGCAGCTTCCGGTTAGATGGCATCTGAATAAAAACAAGTTAGCTCTACCGGGGATTCGGAATGAAGCCACTACTTTACCCGAAGTGCTCATACACTATGCGATTTTATACAATTTGAGCATGATTGCCCGCTACGAAACCGAGTGGTGGGTGGAGCTCTTAAAAAACAGGACCAATGAAGACTATCCCATCATCCATACGTTCATCAATGTCACAACTGAGAAAACACCATACCTTTTGCTCAAATTACTCAGAGACAAAATGTAAGATAAAGAGGAAGAAGTATCCTCTTCCTTTTTATCTACTGGTCCTGAAGTAATTTCTTTATGTCTTCCTCGATTTTTCGGGGCGTGGTTTGAGGGGAATAGCGATCATATACTTCTCCGTTTTTCCCAACAAGGAATTTAGTGAAATTCCATTTAATGTTTGAGAGTAGTACCCCTTTCTTCTCTTTCGTTAAAAAGGCAAATAACGGATGTGCTTCTTTTCCTTTCACATCTACCTTGGCAAACATGGGAAATGATACCCCATAGTTCACCTGACAAAACTCCATGATTTCATCCTGTTTCTCAAATTCCTGATTCATAAACTGATCACAAGGAAATCCAAGGACAACCAGCCCCTGTTCTTTATATTCCTCATACAAACCCTGCAGCTCTTCAAATTGAGGTGTAAAGCCGCACTTGCTGGCTGTGTTTACAATCAGCATTACTTTCCCCTGGTACTCCTTGAGAGAGGTTACAGAGCCGTTTGCCTTTTTCACACTAAAATCATAAATTGTCGTCATATCGTTCTCCCCTTTTTCCTTCATACTCACTTAAATAATACTTTAGGGTCTGGGAGGATAGCAATTTTTAGCGTGTCAGCGGGGCGGTGATATGTATGTAAAACATAAAAAAGAGTAAATCCATTGAGCTACTCTTTTTACAGATTGCCGGGCGACGTCCTACTCTCACAGGGGGAGATCCCCCAACTACCATCGGCGCTGAAGAGCTTAACTTCCGTGTTCGGCATGGGAACGGGAGTTTCCACTACTGTTTCTTCAACTGGTTGACCGCTGTTGTCTTTACTTTCCTGATCTTCATCATTTGTTGGTTCTTCTTGTTCATTTTTTTCTTCTGTATTTATTTCATCAGGAGTAGGTTCAG
>NZ_JAAXCV010000013.1 GCF_012911895.1 Bacillus sp. RO3 | reverse complement strand
AAAGTTTGAATAGCTCTTAAAATAAATCTAGAATTAACGTTGACGTATTGTCTTGTTTTGTTCAGTTTTCAAGGTTCAATGTGTAAGTGCTTCTTTCGAAGCGACCCTTACTATATTACATGATGTCTAACTCTCTGTCAACAACTTTTTTCAAATAAGTTTTTATCGAGTTTTTCATGTGTTGTTGTCCGTTTGTGGCAACAAATAATACTTTACCAGTTAACTTCGTAGAAGTCAACTTCTTTTCAATATTTTTTTAATAAAATTTTACTAGCTATTAAACAGTTAACCTATTTGAAGATTCAAATGGAAGAATAACGTTCAAAAGCCGGACTTATATAATAGCATATGAATATAGCATGTAACAATACCTAATTGCACTTTTTTATCAAACAGCGGACGTATACTGATCTTCATAGAATAAGCACCTACAAAAAAACCATTGGGTGATTTCCTACCAATGATAACGTGTACCTTCTAAAAATGAACGCTTGATATTTAACTTAAGTATTCATAGGCCGGTAAAGTTTGAATGATGTTTGTTTAATATTAGATTCCTATTCTATCTGTCGTGTATTGTCACCCATTCATCGTTGAAGAAGAATATGCTTAGAGAAATAGAGGAGGTGGTAGAATAATAGTAATAAAGGAGACGAATATATCTGGAGAAACACTGTTTTAGCTATGAATTATGATTTTGTTGGAATTAAAGTTTTATTAGGGATAGAAGTATCCGTGAATATGTCGTTTCCGAAGGTTTATGCGTCTCTTTTTTCATTCATCACCTAATCCTGACATTCAATGGGGCTGTTTACACAAGATAAAAAGAGTCTCCTATTAACTACTTATTCTTCAATTTTATATCCTTCATGTTCTTCGAACAAAGAATCCATCTATAGCTGAAAACAAAAAAGAGTAACTCCATTGAGCTACTCTTTTCACTTATTTGCCTGGCGACGTCCTACTCTCACAGGGGGAGCCCCCAACTACCATCGGCGCTGAAGGCTGCGGCCAGTGATGAGCGGCGAATCTCTTCGTCCGCTTCTCTCGCTTAGATCCTCGTGTGGGAACCACACTCCGGTCTTCACTCACTCGCGTCCTCGACCTTCTTGCTCCTCCCTGCCCTCGCAGTGCTGACGCTGAGACATCAGTCAAAACCATTCGTTCTTCGAACTAATATACACATAAAAAAAGAGTAACTCCATTGAGCTACTCTTTTCACATATTGCCTGGCGACGTCCTACTCTCACAGGGGGATATCCCCCAACTACCATCGGCGCTGAAGAGCTTAACTTCCGTGTTCGGCATGGGA
>NZ_JAAXCV010000012.1 GCF_012911895.1 Bacillus sp. RO3 | reverse complement strand
TGTTTTTTCACATCTTCCATTGGTCCATTTCGTTTACTCATTTGGACTCCTCCTTTGATACATCTATCTTAAGGCTTTTAGATTATGGTGTCCAAATGAGTTAGGGGGCTAAATAGAATCGATCCTCCGTGTCAAATTTTCTTTACATACCAAGTCTCTTCAACAAGCAGCAAGAACGAACATGTGGTTTGTTCACGATATCGGGTCCACATGCATGATCCTCATCTGCAATAATCGATCCTGATCGGAAAAAATTGATCCGATTAGAACTTTTTCAATCCGGAATCTGATTATTTAATCCTAAACAGAAAGAATTGATCCTCCGTGTCGAATTTTCTTTAAATACAAAGTCTCTTCGACAATCATCAAGAACGAACATCTGGATCATTCTTGATATATCTAACCAACATGCATGATCCTCTCCAATCCAAGATAAACTAATGCCAACAACAAAAAAAGCACTCCTATCTCAAAGGATAGAAGTGCTCACCCATTATTCGTTTTTCTTAAAATAATTGCTTCTGATGATCAAATCCGATACCTGCTGGGCTCTCAGCTCGAACTCTTTCTGTTCTTCAGACAGTTCACGGTCAGATTGGATCGTATTTTGAAGGGGGATGACAGCAAAGCTGTTATCGGATGTGAGCATGTTTCGTCCCATGATCACGTCATCATAATCCTTATCGTCGATGCCCATCATATAGGCAAGGGTAGGGAATACGTCTACGTGACCGTAGGCTTTATCCAGCTCCATCGGTTCCATGCCGGGATGGTAGAGGATAAATGGCACCCTGCCTTCTTCGTCGATCCCTTCAACCTTTGGATTTTCTTTCATCATTTGGTCCTTGTAGCTGTTCTCGAAAGCAGCGTGATCACCGAAGATGGCAATCATCGTGTCATCGAGCATATCATTTGCTTCAAGGTCTTCCAGAAGCTTGCCTACCGCCATATCCGTGTAGTGGATAGACTGCAGGTAATGAGCAGCGGATGTGTTGCTGTATTGGGCTTCGAATTCAAGGCCTCTGTATTGTTCAGGCATCACAAACGGTGTATGGCTCGTCAGCGTAATGAGATAGCTGTAGTGAGGCTGGTCCTTGTCAGCGAGGAAGTCGACTGATTGATGGAAGAACTCTTCATCACTCAGACCCATGCCGATCTCTTCTCCTTCTTCGAACTCTTCAATGGCAATGTATTCATCAAAATCCATATGGGGGTAGGCTTCTCTTCTGTTCCAATACGTTCCTTCATCCCCATGGAAGGCAAAGGTCGAGTAGCCTTTTTCCTTCAATAAGCCGGGAAGAGTCGTGTACTCATTCGTCGGATAACGGAAGAAGGTGCTGCCTTCCGCTACAGGAAGTAGGGATGTATTGACTACAAATTCAGCATCGGAGCTTCTTCCCCCTTTTGTTTGGGGATAGAAGTTGGACGCATAGATGCTGTTCTTCAACAGCTTGTTCAGGTTAGGGGTCACTTCTTTCCCGTTCACCTGTTGATTCAGCACCCAGTTTTCAAGGGATTCGAATTGCACGATGATCAGGTTTTTGCCTTCCCCGATTCCTTTGTACTTGTTATTCAGATACAGACGGTTTTCCCTGAATTCGTCTTTCTTTTCTAACCAATCTGTGACGAGGGCTTCCTCTTCGTCATTCAGGTCGATATAGCGATTGTTTTGATAAAACAGGTACATGTCCAGCACGCTGTATTGAAGCGGGTTGAATTTCAAGATGTAGTCATAGCGGTCATAGATCTTAAAGATCTGTGCGTAAGGTGTCCCGTCCACATAATGATTCTTCAATGGCTTCACGGCAAGGATGCTGAAACCTGCAAGGAAGACAATGATGAACGTTTTCCATTGCACTTTCGGGATCGAGAACGATTTGTTTCTGGCCAGTATCAACAGGATGACGATATCTACCACATAGAGGACATCCAGCCCGTGGACCAGTTCCATGATGCTCGGTCCGAGACCTGACAGATTGGACGTCTGCAGGAGGGCAAAGAATGATAACGGTGTCCCGAAGTAACGGATATACCACAGCTGTGAAAGCATGAGGAACGTGGCTGTGACATTCAGTCCGATGACGGCCGTTTTCCTAGACCATGTCTTAAATAAAAAGACAAATGAGAATAACATTAAAATGCTGCCTGGAAGGGTGACGAATAAACTCTTCACTTCGAACAGGCCTTTTCCTAAAAATAAATAAAACAGGACTACTTTAATCGACAGGCCGATGGCAGAGATGAGCAAGAGTTTATCCTGCCAAACGGACAGCAGTCCTTCTTTTAGCTTGTTTACTAGATTCATATTGTTTATACCCCGTTTACGTAATTGTAATAAAATTTTAACATTTTTTACGTTACATATAAAGTCATGGCATGACAATTTTTACTGGAAATCGACAGAAAAAAACCCGATTTGACGGTGCTCAAATCGGGTTTCCTGCCATTATCTGCTGGTTGGCGTCCATGTTGCCTGTCTCTTCCCTGAGATCGCTCTCAGTGTACCGAGTAAGGCAGCATAGTTGACCAGGCAGAAGTAGTATGGAATATACGTGATCTTGTTGCTCGTCACCCTGCCTAAAAGTGCGAGAAGATAAAAGGCTAGTTGCAAGCCGAACATGACTTGATAGAATGGCTGATCCAGTAAGAAAAGATTGATGATAAAGATCGCGATCATATAGTATGGAACGAGCCATCTTAAAAATTTATGAGACATGTATTTGTAGAAAAAATCGAAATTCCTGAACGGATTCAGCACATGCTTATAGCTCATGATGCCCGTGAAGCTCCGCGTCACGATGCGAACCTTGCGTCCGAATTCTTCAGATGATTTCGGCGATGTTTCTTCCATGGTGATGGCATCAGGCTCATAGACGAATCGCTTCTGCTGGTTGATGATGATGAGCGGGTTCTGCATATCATCCCCTACGTTTGGATTCATTTCCTTGAATAATTCCTTCCGGAGGGCATAGATGGATCCGTTGGCTACAATCGTCGTCCCTGTTGCCGTCTCAAGGGTCTTCAACAGCTTCTCGTACTTCCAATAGGCGCCCTCGGACTCCCCGATGGATGAGTTGGTCGGGTTGGTCAATCTCAGTTCCCCGCACACTCCCCCGATCTCTTCGTCCTTAAAGTGCTTCACCAGGTGGTGGACGGCATCCTTATTGTAAAGTGAGTTCGCATCGGAGAAGACAAGAATCTCTCCCGTTGCAAGAGGGACGGACTTATTCAGGGCCGCCGTCTTCCCTTTTCTTCCCTTCACGACATTCAGCTTCACGTTCGGATACTTCGCCACGAACTCATTGACGATGTCGTTCGTCCTGTCGGATGAATCATCGGACACGACGATGATCTCAAGCTTCTCTTTCGGATAATCAAGATCCACAGAGTTTTGTACTTTTTCAGCGATGACTTTCTCTTCGTTGTATGCTGCAATAAATAACGTCACCTTTGGTTCATAGCCTGTTTCCGTGATGCGCTTCTTTTTGACCATTCCTGAAAGGAGCTTCAGAAGGATCGGATAACCGGCATAGATATAAACCGAAAGAAGGATCAGCAGCCAAAAGATTATTTCCAGTATCATATCAAGACTTCCTCTCATCTATCCTTATCTACCAATTGAAAGTGGACCCTGATGAAGGATCCACCTGTGTGTTATGCTTTGATCGTTTTTCTTCCGATTGACGCATAGTAGAACCCATTCTCTTCCATATGAGAAGGGTCGAAGATATTGCGTCCATCCACGATCACTTTGCTGTCTACTAATGAAGCTACCTTCTCCAGGTCAAGCTCCCTCACTTCATCCCATTCCGTCAGGATCAGGATCGCATCGGAGTTCTGGATGACTTCATACAGGTCATCCCCAGTGCGGAGGTTCGGAATCAATGCCTTGGCATTCTTCTCAGCAATGCGGTCATAGGCGATGATGTCCGCCCCAAGCTCCTGAAGCTTCGGAATGACGTCCACAGAAGGGGCGTCCCTCATGTCATCGGTATTCGGTTTAAAGGCAAGGCCCAGTACGCTGATCTTCTTATTGGCCAGGTCCCCGTTGAACGCTTCAAGGAGCTTATCGACGACTTTAAAGCGCTGCAGGGCATTGACCGCTTCAACGTCTTTGACAATCTTGAAGTCATATCCAACTTGATCGGCAATCTTGACAAGGGCACTTGTATCTTTCGGGAAGCAGGAACCGCCGTACCCGATCCCGGCATTCAGGAATTGCGGGCCGATACGCGGATCATATCCCATTCCTTCCGCTACCTTCGTCACGTCTGCACCCACAAGCTCACATACGTTCGCCACTTCATTGATGAAGCTGATCTTCGTTGCGAGGAACGCATTGGACGCATACTTGATCATTTCGGATGTTTCGATATTCGTCACAACGATGTTCTTAGTGAAAGGAGCATGCAATTCCTTCAGGATCGCCTCCGCCTTCTCTGATTCCACACCGATGACGGCTCTTTCCATGTTCACTGTATCGTAAATGGCTGATCCTTCACGGAGAAATTCAGGGTTCGACGCCACATCGAATTCCTCATGTCCCACAGCATCTTTCATGACACTTTTGATCATGGCCCCTGTTCCAACTGGAACCGTGCTCTTCGTGACGATCACTTTATAGTCATGAAGATGCTCTGCAATGGAGCGGGCTGCCGCTTCAATGTACTGCAGATTCGCTTCGCCGTTTTCTTTTGGAGGCGTTCCTACCGCAATGATGACAATATCTGCATCCTTCATTCCTTCAGCATAATCCGTCGTGAAGAATAAGCGGCCTTCCTGTATGTTCTTTTCAACTAATTCGGTCAATCCAGGCTCATAAATAGGGATAATCCCATTCTTCAGGTTCTCCACTTTTTGAGCGTCTATATCCAGGCATGTCACCTTATTGCCGGCATCACTGAAGCATACACCGGAAACAAGTCCGACATAGCCCGTACCAATTACACAAATGTTCATCTTAATATCTCCTTGTTCATTCTGAAATGATGTCTTTTAACCAGGCTTTCAATGGATCTTTAAGGTCATCCCTCATAAGGGCAAACTCTACGGTCGCTTGAACGAATCCATATTTGTTCCCAATATCGTATCTTTTACCATCAAAAGAATATCCGTAAACATTCTGCTTCGTGTTCAGTTCCTGCAGGGCATCCGTCAATTGGATTTCGTTTCCTTGACCCGGTTCAATGTTCCCCAGGATATCCAGAACGTCCGGTGTCAGGACGTAACGTCCCATAATCGCCATGTTGGACGGGGCATCCTCAAGCTTCGGCTTCTCCACGAGTCCCTTGACCCTGAAGAGCGGTCCTTCGTTCTCCGGATCCTCTACATCGATGACTCCGTACTTGGATACATCCTCGTCCGGTACTTCCTGGACGCCGATGACACTCGCCTGCTTCTCTTCGAATTCATCTATTAATTGTTTAAGGCACGGTTTCTCGGAAACGACGATATCATCTCCAAGTAGGACCGCGAAAGGATCATTGCCGATGAATTTGCGGGCACACCAGATGGCATGTCCCAATCCTTTCGGTTCTTTTTGACGGATGTAGTGAATGTCCGCAAGATGAGAGATTTGTTTGATCTGCTCGAGTTCATCATATTTCTCTTTCATCGCCAGCATCTCTTCAAGCTCTAACGACTTGTCAAAATGATCCTCGATGGCACGCTTCCCGCGTCCCGTCACGATGAGGATATCCTCGATCCCCGAGTTGACGGCTTCTTCAATAATATATTGGATTGTAGGTTTATCTACTATTGGTAACATTTCTTTCGGCTGTGCCTTTGTTGCCGGTAAAAATCTGGTTCCTAATCCGGCAGCCGGGATAATCGCTTTTTTTACTCTCAAAGAACTCACCTCTTAGTTTTGTGTAAATCTATTGTTCTTATTCTGGTTCGAAGTCTTTTAAGTAGTGTCTGCAGATTCAGGCTCATTTACGCCTCCTGGCGAGAATTCACCAAGTAGCTCTTTTGCAGGTGTTCCCCTGAATGGCGAGTGAAACATTGGTTCCATTCGAATGAGCCAAAATCTCCTAAAATTCATGTGTATTATACCATATGTTGTTGATTTCTTAATCTCACAGGTTTATTGTGCTATAATATAGCGAGTAATTTCAGATGTGAGGATGAAGAAAATGATTAGTGTAATCGTACCAACTCTTGGAACAAAGCCAGAGGAACTGAAACGATTGTTTGAAAGTCTTAATCGTCAATCATATAAAGACTTCGAAGTCATTATTGTATCACAAGACAATCACAATTATATTACATCCGTTTTAAAAGATGTTAACTTTAAATACAATCATATTGAAATCGATCGCAAAGGTCTATCCCTCGCCCGTAACGTTGGTATCGAGCATGCCAATGGGAGCATCCTGACATTCTCAGATGATGACTGCTGGTATAATGACGACTCATTTCAGCTTGTCGTTGATTACTTCAACGAGAATCTTGAAACCGACGTTGCCTGCTTTCAAATCTACGACCCGATCAAGGGCGTTTACTATAAAGAATACGATGAAGAAGAGCAAAAGCAGGTTACAACCGGTAAGCTGTTGAAGAAATCTTCCATTGAAATCTTTATCCAGACGGCCAATATCGAGCGCTCACTGATACGATTCGACGAGAAGTTCGGCCTCGGTGCGGTGTATCCTTCCGGCGAGGAGAATATCTTCTTATTTGACCTAGCCCGAAACCATAAATCCATCAGCTATTATCCAAAGGTTGTCGTGAATCACGAAAAGCCTGAGATGCAAACCCGCTTGTATGAGAAGTCCTTTATCGGAAAAGGGCCGTTGTTCAAGAGAATGTATAATACTCCTGCTGCGGTTGTTCTACTGACTCTCTTCACTCTGAAGAAGTACCGTCATCTGGATGAGCCATTTGGGTATTATCGTAAAGCGTTCAAGGAAATTTTCCGATATGAGAAAAAATAGTGAGTTGTACGGCAGGTGCCCGGTTGGGGTGCCTGCTGTTTTTGGTTTTATTGGGGTGCTGTTGTCATATCGTGGTGTTAATCGTGCCTTTTTAGGCTTGTGCAGGATGTGGATAGCGAATTCGTGCCTTTGGGTGTGAGGTTAACCATATACGATCATTTTTCACCTGTTTTTCTTTTTGTTTGTCCATTTTGGGTTGGGAATGTGCTGTTCAGTCTGGCTGCAGACCGATTGGAGGGTGAAATCTGCGGACAGGATGGACGTTCGCACAATAATTGAACCGTTTCTGCCGGGAATCGATCCTGATCCATGATTTTCGATCCTGTATGGGCTTTTTTTATCCTCCATCACACTAATTAATCCCCGATCCAATTAATTGATCCTCCATGTCGAATTTTCTTTATACGTCCGTCCCCTCACCCTAAGAAATAAAGAATCAAAAAAGGTGCACCCCGCTGTGTACAGGGTGCACCTCTTCCTTATTCCTTTTCTTTCAGGATGATTTCCGTAATCGTCCCATTTTCTTTCGTTAACTTCAGTTCGTTGTCTCCAAGATCAAGGTTATTTTCCAAGTCACCGTGGATCTTCTCGAATTCCGCTTCTGAAATGTTTACAGGGAACTTGATTTCCACCAGTCGTTTATCTTCATTGTAGCCCACAAAGGAGTTGAATGCTTTGTAGTAATAGAAGAATTCAACCTCACCTTTTCCTTCGAAGATGTAAACCGGCTCTCCATGTTTCCTGAACAGGTTCTTCTCTGAATATCCGATCGGCAGCGGTGTTTCCGGTAAGAGACCTGCGTCCAAATATTGCGGGAATTGATCGGATAGGACTTTTCTGCTGTTCTCGCCATAATCGATCCGGAAGCTCAGCATACTGGACGTTTTCAACAATTCTTCATCGGTTAACTCAAGGAAGTCGTCCGTTGCCAGATCTTCATCCAATGCGCCTATCAGTTCCACAATCGGGATTTCTTCTTCAGCCAGGAGGATCTTGGTGATCTTCCCTTCTTCCACTTCGAATACGACGCTTTGTTTCTTCACAATCATGTAGACGTAAGAGGTTGTTGCCTCTTCATCCGCTTTGTATTCAAACATGTCCAGTTCCAGATTGTTATCGATGGCCTTTTGAAGATCATCGCCTACGTTGATGGTCTTGGAAATTTTGAATTTTTTATTGGACGTGATCAGATAATCCGCTTCTCCGCCTGTGAAGTGGACGCGGAGCTTCTGTTTTGAATCATCAAGCACATCGTCCTTGGAATCAGGGTCTTTCATGACTTTGAATACTTCCTGATACCTTTCACCCAACCCGAAGTTCAGGAGCGAGTATTCGTTCCCCACGGATTTATATTCACTTTTTTGCACCTCTTTTGTTTTCACACCGACGATGATACCGAACAAAAGAACCACAAAGATCAGGTATGAAAGAAAGATTTTGTATGAACTCAACTGTACCACTCCGTTACATTTTGCTTATCTTTGTGCTTCATTTCACCGATCTTCACCAATACGGCGATGACTAATAGAACGGCCCAGAACCTTGGTGTGACATAATCCGCCCTGTATAACGACGTGACCATGAGGTGGAAGTATTCCACCAGTGCAATGAAATAGTACATATTCTTCATTCCGTTCTTCAATAGGAATACAGCGATGGAAATCAATCCTGTCAATAAGAGGAGGAGTCCGATGACACCTTGCTCAAATAGG
Organism: Bacillus sp. RO3; assembly: GCF_012911895.1. Taxonomy (GTDB): domain Bacteria; phylum Bacillota; class Bacilli; order Bacillales; family Bacillaceae_B; genus Rossellomorea. The sequence continues at coordinate 77,974 of NZ_JAAXCV010000012.1, read as the reverse complement.
ACGTCAATAAACATGTTGTTTGCTGAGATCGCCAGGCTCATCTGGGTATGAGGGACAATCTTCGTGCCCGCAAGGAATTCATATGCCCCGGGCCCGAATCCGAACAGCCCTGATATGAAGCTATGGTCGAACAGCCACTGAAACGGCATGACATACATATAGATCCGGCTTGATTGGGTCGGGTCGAACAGATTATCCCGTCTTCCCCAGATCGGAGAGAAGAATTTAGCCAGGAGATCCGGATTCACGATATAAAGACCGAGAAGTCCGATCACTCCCACTAACGGGATCAACCATAGAATTTTCTTTGGGAATCTTGGGTGGAACATCAGGTAGACCATCAAGAACCCGATGACCAGGACCAGGTTGAAATACGCACTCACGGAAAACGTAAAGGCCAGGATGAACAGAGTCGGAATGAGCACGACGACGGCATAGACCCATTTCCGTTTCACAAACAGGAACGCGAGGATGATCAGGTCGATCAAAAACGGCCCCATGTAACTCGGTTCATTGGTGAAGGACGTGATCCGGAAGTCGAACAGGGTCACTCCCTCCACACTATGGACGAAGGAACGGGTGTTTAGATTAAGGAACGGGATGTTGAACATGAAATAGGCCAGCTGCCAAAACGCCACGGCCACCAACAGACTGATGGACAACGGGTAGACCTTGACGATGCTTTCCATGTCTTTCGGCTCATTCACAAGCAGGCGGTAGCCGAAATAAACAAACAGGAAAAAGCTGAAATAATAAGCAATGCGTGTAATCATCGAACTTTTCAAATAGCTCATGTACTCTACACTGTGCAGGACGGTGGCTGTATAAAAAGCGGAAAGAACAGCCAGTGCCAATGAAATCACGAATAAAATCAGGAAGCGTTTCAAATACTTATCGAACTCGGACGTTTCCGTTAAACGCTCTCGATTCAGCAGGTAATACAGGAATAATAATGAGCCCACCCCCAAGGTCAGCACCGCTGGAACCGGTACGGGGAGAAGCTTGATGTATTTGGTTTGAGTAGAGAACTGGGCGAAGAACAAATATCCGGCCACTAAAATCAAGATGATCTGTTTCATCCTCGGCTCATACTTGTTCATGAGTGTGGAAAAATTCATACTAAACTCCTCATGTCTTTATAGTTTATGGAAGGCTGCCCTTAAGAGGGACAGAGCCTTTATTGAATATAGTCGATATCTTTCAGGAGGAGAATTCCGTCCTTCTTCTCCCATTCCGTCATATAGACCAATTCATTTGCTTTATTGAACCGGTAGAACTTATTGACAGCTTCTGTGTGAAAATAACTTTTCCGTTGGGATGTCAGCTTCTCTTTAAGGTAGTTGAAGTCATTTTCTGTCACGGTGTGATCCGGACTCAGCATATATTTAAAGGTAGTCCAATCCGTATCTTCTATATTGTTGCGAATGTATTGATCGGCTTCCAAAAGGTTTCTGAATTTCAACGGCTGATCTCCGCAGCCACTTAAGAGTATGGTAATCAAAATGAGAAACACGCCAAACTTTCTTTTCATTGCAAACTCCTTTCCTGTAAGGACCTTCGTCGCTTTCAACTATCAATTTTCTATGTAAAATGGGATTCTGTCGAAACTTTACAACAATAAAAAATTATACATGAAAACATTTCATTTGAAAATGCTTAGTTGCCTGTGCCAAGTGGGCTTTCCCCACCTTGTCAATACTAGAAAAACATAGAGTTTCACTATCATTCCGTTATGTTAAATATGTGTTACAAACATGTTTTGTAGTCATGAATTTGGAAAATCGGTCTATACGAAAATCCTGCGAGGGGAAGACTGGCTTTTTCAGCTTGTTTCTGGCTGCTGATCAGCGTGGGAGAAATGTGGACTCAAGGGATCCATATATTGCCGTTTAGGATTAATTATTATAAATGAGGATTAATATACCGTTCTCAGGATCAATAATCCCAAATAAGGATCAATCGCACCCCAAACATGATTAAATACTTTCTCACACCCCCTCCAAACGGCCTTCATACCGGGAACACTGCCCATTTCAAGCAAAAAAATCAAGAAATCAACAAAAAACTGCCACCCACAGGGATGGCAGTTCAACAATTCTCTATTCTTATTTAGCAAATGCCTCTTGGATGTCGCGACGGACAGAGTCTGCGATGGCGCTTTTTCCACCAAGGAAGTAGGTGTCAGCCAGGACCGTACGCTTATCCAGCCATTCTCCTACATGATCAGGTAATGCGTCTTTACGCGTCAATACCAATGGAGATTTCATTGCTGCTGCAAGGGATGAAGCAGGCAGGGCGTCGATGAAGACATCTCCACGTGCGAAGAATACAGTCTTTTCTTCAAATTGATCACGGTATTTCTCTGCGATGGTTAAACTTGTTTGATAACGGTCTGCACCGTATACACGTGATACATTCGGTGCCAATCCAGCCAGCTCCCGCTCTACGTCAGCAGAAACGGCCGTCTGACCGCCGATGATTGTTACGTTATTGATCGTATTTTCTTTCATGTAAGCTTCTACGCTCTCATGAAGGGAATCCTTTGTTGTATAAAGGATCGGGATTTGCATCATGCTCGCATACGAAGCGATGGACAAGGCATCAGGAGATTTCTCGTCTTTCGTCACAACGAAGATTTCATTGTTGTTGTTGATTTCGTCTGCCACGTTTACGGCTGTTTCAAAACGTTCTTTTCCGCTGATTCGGTTGATATCGGAATCCGAGATGAACGACAGGCCTTTCAGCTGATTCTCTACATTGTTGCTGATCGCATTCGTGCCCCCAAGCAGGTAGACCTTTTCAGGCTGAAGTCGCTTGATTTCGTTCAGTACGGAATCAGGAAGTGACTTGGAAGTCGTTAATAATAGTGGTGAATCCAGCTTCTTCGCCAGTACGCTTCCCGTTAACGCATCGATGGATAAATCGCCGCGGCCGATCACGACTGCCTTCGACTTATTCTCCCATCCATAATCAGATACACTCACGCTTGTTTCATAGCGGTCTGCACCTTCAAGCTCATGTGCATAATCGTTCAGATCAAGTTCTCTTTCCACCGTCGTGGTTGGATAATAGTAGCCAAGGATCGTCCTGAAGTTGTTTCCTTCTTTAGACATCTGGTATGCGCCGTATTGGCTCATACCGATTCCGTGGCCGAACCCGCCGCCATTGATGGTGTAAAGATCCTTCGTTACATCCAGCTTTTTCACATAAGGGCTCTTCATGATCGAAGTCCCGATCATGAATCGAATATTATAGGAAGTATCATTGACCGTCATCTTCTGCAGCTTGATGGTGCCGTCTTCATTCTTCACGAACCCTTTGTCGGTTTTCTCATAATAAGAGAATGCCAGATTTCCTTTTAGCACGTCCTTGGAAGAAAAAGAAGAATCAGGGATATCAAAAGACAAGTTGTCGATGTTGACAATCTTGATTTCACTTTTTTCATTGAACAGCTTCTTCGATGTAAGTCTTGATTTAATGTTGGAAGTGATCGTGTGATCTTTTTCCTTCACATCCGCCCACCAGGATTCAGGTTTATTCAGATCCAATTCGCTGTCGTCGAACTGGGATTTAGACAGACTGACATTCCAGTCGCCGTGTGGTGAGATTTTTGAATCATAGACATCCAGTTTCGTTTGAAGATATGGGACCAATGTCGAACCCCATACATTTTGGTTCGAGAATACTCGCCCGCCATTCGATGAAGAATAAAAGGCTTCCGCATACTTATCGCCGTTTTTCAGTACTTCACCCTGTGTTTCATTTACGGCCTTTGTCGTATGGGGATTCCAATCGTATCCCTTATATACTTGATCACTCTGGCCATCATAGATGGACCAGCTCCCTTTTTTCAATACAAAGGTTCTGGCTGCAACAGCTTGGGCCTTCAAGGCATCCAATCCGCCGTTCCCGCCCCAAGAAGCAGGCATTTCAGCAGGGACCACGCCCTTTAAGTAGTCTTCCAGGTTGATTTGGTTCACAGGTCGAACGTATTTACCCGATTCAACCGTGAATTCCACTTCTCCAAGATACTGCTTGTCGCTGTTGCCTTTGATGGTCATGGAACGATCCATCGACTTTGTGATCGTCGGAATGATCGACACGTTGCCATCAAATTTCTTCACTAGATTCGTACCGTTATAAAGAGATAGATTGCCAGATTCAACCTTCATGGTGTACGACACTCCAGGCTGGATGAAAATCGACGTTCCCTTTACCTGGTAGTCCCCGTTGGTCGTGAAAGGAAGGGAGGTCTTACTTCCGATATAATTCTGGAGTTTTACAGAAATAGGCTGACCCTCTGCACTGGTGTTAAGTGGTGCTGCGATTAATCCCGTGACCATGGTGGAAAGAGCCAGAATAGATAACAATTTCTTTTTCAATGATTTTCCTCCTTGGGTATGTATTGACGAAGGTGCCTCTCTAGGAAGACACCTCCAGACATTTACAGATCTTCGACTTGCTTCAGGACGGTTTCAATCTTGTAGCCGTTGTCCCCTGTTTCTTCATAGACTTCTTTAATCATGCCGATCCCCGGAGCGTAATAGATCGTATTGATGGTATTCACGGCTCCGGTTTTCACCGTGTTACGGACAACGACGACATGTCGGTACGTGTCGTATGGAACTTCCACGGTTTCATCTTCACTGATGATTTCAAAGCGAGGGGTTTCCCCTTTTCCTTTATGCTTGATGTCAGCAAGGATTTCCGCTTCTTTGTCAGGTGTGAAACGATCCAGGATACTTTCTTTCACGTTTTTCGGGTTGCTTTCTTCATAGACAACCTGGATGGCATCCTGATCCCATTTCAGAATTTGGAGCGTGACCATTTCGCCTACCTTAAATACACGCTGAACGTGGGTTTTGTTGTGATCCACTACGGTCTCCGTAAGACTGAAATCCTTATTCTCAAATGTCTTGACCATGTTCTTTTCCGGCTTCAGCTGCTGGATCAACAGGTTTACTTCTTCTTTCTCTGTTTCTTTTTCTTCATCAGCAGAGGAGTCCTCAGACCGCTCTTCGGTTTCCTCTGCCGCCTCTTCACCCTCTGCAGATGAATCCTCTGTATCTTCGTTTAATGAGGAGTCTTCATTCGACGTTTCGCCGTTGATGTCTGACGCTTCAGGCTCGTCTTTCGATGTTTTCTCACTTGGAGAGGAAGCATTGCATGCTGTAAAGACAGTCATAGCCAAGATGAGCAATGAGACTAAAAAGAGATTTTTACGACTGTTTACCATGGGCGTTCCTCCTTAATATAGAACATTCTTCATTTTTTCAATGATGGCGTTGTCGACTTTTCCGCCTACTTTGATGACTTCCTTGACACCTGTGGAAGGCTGATACTCAAGAATGAAGTCCTCCAGGTGTCCATCCATCGTGCCGCCGACTAATACGATCGGTGCCTTTGTCTTGACAGACAGGGCCGATGCCGTTAACGCATCCGGGTAATTCGTTCCTGTTGAAACGATCACTTTCTCCGATCCCATCACCGATTTGAATTCCGTTAGTACGTTGGCCAGTGTTTTGTACCGGTCCGCTCCGGAGAGTCTTTCAACGTTTGTTGAATAGCCCTTGATGGACTGTTCAACCGTTGTGGAAATGGCACTTGTCCCGCCAAGAACCTTCACTTGCTTTCCTTTCACATACGCAAGGGAGCTTGATTGGATGCTGTCTTTCCCCGTCAGCACGATGGCCCATTGATTGGCTGAAGCGATGGGTGCAGCTCCGAGTGCGTCGGCGTAATTCTTTCCTGAAGCTACGAATACACCCTTCACATTCGAAAGCTTCTTGTTAATCATCACATTCGTTTCGTAACGATCCGCTCCGCCGACTCTGGTAACCGTCATGCCAAGCTTACCTAAACGATCCTGTACCGCACTGGAAACGGCTCCTTTTCCACCGATGATGTACACTTCATTCGCACTCAATCTCGCAAGCTCTTTTTCTACCGACTGAGGAAGCTGATTTTTGTCAGTCAATAGAATCGGAGCATTGTCCAGCTGCGCCGCAAGAGGACCTACAGATAATGCGTCGGCAAAATCATAGGCAGTGGACAGTACAACGGCCTTTTTCGCTTTGGAGCTTGCGAAGCCGTTAGGGTAAAGATCCCTGGACACTTTAATGGCTGTTTCCATACGATCAAGACCGATGAGATCCTTATCGTTGATAAAACGGTTGATGGAAACACCGTCAATACTGGACCAGATGACCCCTTTGGAATCGATGTCCACTACTTTAAGCGGTGTCGCCTTCCATTTAGCGTACTCAATGGCACTCTTTACATCGTAATAAGACCATAAACTTTTGCCGGCTTCTGTTTGAACACTGTATTTTTTGGGTAAATAATTAGACCACAGGATCTTTTCGGTGTGATCATCTACTACTCTTGTATTTGCCAGGCTTTCAGCATATTGAATAGCATCTTCTTTAACCGGGTAGGTTTTAAGCTTGTCCTTGCCCTTTTGATAGACGCTGTACTCATTGAGATTTTCATAGACTTTCTTCTGCTCGTACTTGTCAAATACATATGTATTTGCCTGCGATTTAGAGAATTCAATCGCTTCTTCTTTTGTCTTGACTACTTTCAGTCGCTTGTTCTCTGCTGTGTATACTTCAAATACTTTGAAGAAGGAAACAATTCCGTCTTTAATCCCTTCTGCGGCATTGTTCTGGAACGTCCATGTCTTGATGAGGGCTTCTTCCATTGGATTGGACATATAGCCCATCTCAAGCAGAAGTGACGGCATCTGAGTGTTACGGATCACGTAAAACGCCTGATTATTCCTCATCCCTTTATCTGTCAGGCCAACGGCGTTCACCGTACTCGGGTGGACAAGTTCTGCTAACCTCTTCGATTCACTTCCATAAGCCACCTGTATGGGATCGGGCGGATAGGCCGCTTCCCAGGCATATTTATTATCATAATGATACGTTTCGAATCCACGCACATACGGGTTAGTAGGGGCCGCATTATGATGGACCGAGACGAATACCGTTTGGTCATTCTTTCCTTTGGCAAAGGCATTGGCACGGGCTGTACGGTCCTGCAGACTCAAGTATTCATCATTGTGAGTCATATACACGGTGAACCCTAATGCTTTCAACTTATCTCTTAATTTCTCAGAGATTGCCAGATTGGCATGCTTTTCATAAAAACCAGTTGAATTCCCAGAATATCCTGCTGTACCTGAATCCCAACCTCCGTGACCTGGGTCAATGACCACATTCTTCTCTGCTGATGCCAACATAGGAATGACAAGAAACATAGTCATTGAGACAACAAGCATCACAATCTTTTTCTTCATTTTTTTGCATTCTCCTCCAATATTATTGAAATTTCCTTTATTCTACCATTATTATCGGCAACAGTTGACATACTTTTGACATGTTTTCGTAAATTTCTACATATTGGTAAAAAAATACACTCAACTTCCTTTATGAGGAAATTGAGTGTATTTGATATTTTTATAGGAGGAGGCTAAAGCCTATACTTTTCCGTTTATGATTTCATTATACAGTTCTATCATTCTTTTGGAATTGTCTTCCCAGTCATAATGGTTCAGGACGTGTTCACGGCCGTTTTCCCCCAACTTCTTACGTTCAGAAGGATTCTTATAGAGATATAACAGCTTCTCCGCCAGTGCAGCCGGATCCTTTGACGGGATCAAATAGCCCGTTTCCCCGTCCCGGACGACCTCAGGAAGTCCCCCGACATTCGTGGCAACAACCGGCACCCCGCAAGCCTGGGCTTCCACGGCTGAAACCCCGAAGCTTTCAATCAGAGAAGAAATGACAAAAATATGAAGGGACGAGATAAAATCAGGCACATCTTCATGAGCGATTCTTCCTAGAAATTCTACATTTTCCAAGATGCCCAGATCCTCAGCCAGCTTCCTGTATTTCGCAAAGTAAGGTCCGTCCCCGGCCAATTGAAGGCGGACAGACTGACCCTCATCCCCTAACGAACGTAAGAAGAGCTTGAAGCCTTTTAGAAGATATTCGATCCCGTATTTCGGCTCCATCCCTTTGGCAATTCCGATCTTGAATGGACCTTCCTTCTTTTTGGTTGGATCCGGTTTGAACTGGGTGACATCTACACCAAACGGGGTAATGGACAACGGCTTACTTTCATCTATATATATTTTCGTTTCCTGCTCCAACGCAGGACTCGTAGAACAGATATAATCCGCTTTTCCAAGTGCATACTTGAGGATCATCCGGTTCATCACATTCCGCTTCGGGAAATCATACACATCCGATCCCCATACAGACAAGATGTATGGACTGAATCCTGTCAGGGCCCCGATCAATCCGTAGCTTGACGCATAGTGGGAATGGATCAGATCAGGCTTATACTCCCGGATGATTCGCTTCAGCCTCGAAACCGTGAATAAATAGGAAATCTTATGATTCCATTTCAAATTTAAATAGACTCTGCTTACATTCTCCCAAGAAATGTGTCGGTTAGAGTCTTTGTGGTTTTCTAAGCTAATATTCATGACCTGGATCCCAATGGAATTATAGTAATCAAGCCACTTCTTCGTATGTACATTATTCGCTGGTGCTAATAATAAAACTTTCATAACTCGGGTACCACACTCTCTTTTTTACTACTAAGACTTCTTAACATTCCTGTCAAAAAACAGTCTGACAAAAGAAATATATCCAATTATATCGTTTGTGATATAATATACTAATTGATTTGATACTTCTTATCATAATATAAAAAGCGCTTAAATTGAATTTATTTGTAAAATCTATACTCATTTTGTTCAGGCATTATGTAAAAATTGTACGACCAGAGAGGTATTTCCATGTTCAAACATACATTTATCTATTTTCTATCAAAAGGCGTGCCCGGGATCATCAATTTCGTGGCCATCGCTTTATATACACGCCTCCTGTCACCAAGTGAATACGGAGAATATGCCCTTGTCATCGCCGCTGTCACCTTTGTGAATACGACCCTGTTCCACTGGCTTAGACTTGGACTTCTTCGCTATAACCCTAAATACGAGGGCAACCAGAAAGCCATGTTCATCAGCTCCATCACGGCGACCTTCATTTCCATGACGGTCCTGACGGTTTTACTCGGTACAGGGGCTTTCATCGTCTATACCCCTTTCCATTCCATGGCCTTACTGTGGTTTCTGGGTATTGGATTACTGACCATGCAAAGCATGTTCGACTTATTCACTGAATACTTGCGTTCAGAGCTCTCATCCAAGCTATTTGGCGTTGTCACTGCTCTAAAAGTGGTACTGTCCCTTATGATCGCTGTGATACTGATCAAGTTCTTCGGATTTGGGGCAGAAGGGATCATCCTTGGCCTTATCATCGGGATCTTCTTGAGCATCGTCTTCTTTATTCCGAAATATATGCACCTGATTGACCTTAAACTTATCGACAGGGACATGATCAAAGAAGTCGTGAAATATTCCATCCCATTCATTGCGGCCCTTTCCATGGAAGCCATCATCCTGAATACGGACCGTTACTTGATCGGATGGTTCATGGACAAAGCCTCCGTCGGGATATATGCCGTTTCTTACGACCTGGCCAAACAGATCCTGTTCCTGTTGATGATGATCATCAATCTCGCCGCTTATCCCCTTGTCGTCAAGGCACTGGAAACAGGCGGCATCAAAGAATGCCAGAAACAATTAAATGAAAACACGTCCCTGCTCCTGCTCGTCTCGGTCCCAGCCACAACCGGCATGATCCTGCTGAGCGGCTCCTTCACAGGAATCTTCCTGGGAGAATCCTATCAAGGAAAAGCAGCGACCATCTTTTCACTGATTGCCCTGGCCATCTTTATCCAAGGCTTCAAAATGTACTACTTCGACCTGGCCTTCCAGCTCGGCAAAAACACAAAACTACAAATCTGGCCTGTACTCGCAGCAGCCGTATTGAATGTAATCCTGAATCTCCTGTTCATCCCGGAATACGGAATCTTCGGCTCTGCCTACGCGACCATCATTTCCTACGTCGTCTCGGTGCTCTTAAGCGCCCTAATCGGCAAAAAGATCTTCCCCCTCACCTTCCCGTTCAAGGAAGTCGGCAAGATCTTCATCGCAACCGGCATCATGGCCCTCCTTGTGTGGCCCACCCTTGCCATTGATGGTATCGTTGGATTCATCGTACAAATCGCAGTCGGGGTGGTTGCTTACGCTGCAGTGGTCCTGGCTTTGGATATCAATGGAATACGCCGGCTTGTTATGCGGCGATTGAAGAAATCTCCTCAGTGATTGGGGAGGTTTTTTTTTGAGGTTTTTTGGGTGGGGTGGGTGTTGTGTTGTGTTGTGCCAGGTACAATTGGAGCTTTTTGTACCTGGTACAATCAATCCTACTGTACCTGGTACCATCCACACACCCCCTCCCCTCCCACTCACAACCAAAAAAAAACCCACGGAGCATCTGTCCCTCCATGGGTTTAATCTATTATTCATATCCACTTGAATCCTCAGTGTCACTCGAATCTTCATAAAGACCGGAGTCCCCGGTTTCATCATAACTGTCTGTCTCGTCAACACCGGTGGATTCCTCAACATATTCTTCATATGACTTAGGTTCCTTACCATTCAAAAAGTCTTTTAAGGCTTCTGTATTCGCTTCAAGGTCTACATCCAGCACGGCGCCTGCGCCTTCATATCGGGCGTTTTCAAAGGAATAGTTGATTGGTAATCTCATGGTTTCGATGTCATCGACGGGATTAAGTACGAATTCTTTTGCCAGACTGATGCGGTCCATGGACCCGATATTGGTTTCGATAAACGGGGAGACGGTGCCCATCAGTTTAGGGATCTTGGATACGCCGTTTAATGACAGCATTTCGTCCTTCAGGGCGTCAATGACTTCCTGTTGACGTTCGACCCGGCCGAAGTCTCCTTCTGCATCGTGTCTGAAACGGGCATAGCCCAATAATTCCTTGCCGTTTAGATTCTGTAATCCAGGTTCGAGTGTGACATTGATATTGGTGGACATTTCTTTTTCCACGTTCATTTCAATGCCGTTCGGGGCAAGGACGTCCACGACTTTTTGGAATCCTTTGAAGTCCACTAACGCATAATATTGTACATCGACGTCAAAGTTCTCTTTTAACGTTTGGCGGAGGAGTTCGGGTCCTCCAAGGAAGTACGATGTATTCAATTTATGCTTTCCGTATTCAGGTACATCCACATACATATCCCTCATCAATGAAACCAGCCTGGCTTCGCCTTGTTCAGGGTCGTATTGAGCAATCATGATCGTATCTGTACGGGATTTCTCTTCACCCCTTGTATCGGATCCGAGAAGTAAGATATTTATTTTGCCATGTTCGTCTTTTTTTCCATTAAATTCAGGGATTTCCTGGGATGCTGCCTGTGTTTTCCCGGCCTGCATTTTTCCTACTTGGTATTGGTAGAGGAAATACGCTGTACCAATGCTCATTCCCAAGAACGAAAGCGCAAGAAATATGCGGAAGAATCGCTTTCTTCTCCTCATTCGCTGTCGATAGTCATTACGAGTCTTCATGTATGTTTTCACCTTTCAAATCGAAGATCAATACGAAGAATAATTTTATCATGAAATAGACTAAAAAAATAGAATCTTATCTAAATGTAATCTCTGTTTAACAATCCTATTAAAAAAGACTCTATCGATGATCGATAGAGTCTTGACTTTCGAACGTCCTAGCTTAATAATACAACTTTTTGTATAAATCTCCAAGCTCGTTTTCCACATTGATTGCACTCGGGCCACCGAGGAGGAAGAACTCTTTATACTTTTGAGAAACGATGAAGTTATTGACGCTTGTCGGCAGCTGTTCCGGGTTTGATAAAAGAAGCGGGGCCTTTTGTTTTGCGGCTAATACAGATCCCGCTAACGCATCCGGGTAGTTTTTACCGCTTGCCAGTAGAGCTTTCTCATCCGGGTTGGAAAGCGGCAGTTTTTTGGCGACTTCAAGGGATGTTTCATAGCGGTCCGCGCCACTCACCCTTTGCTCGCCTCTCACCTTTTTCATGACCTCATCACTGATGACGCCTGTTCCGCCGACAATGATGGTGCGGTCAATTCCAGTCAAACCTTTACTTGTAAAAGAGGATACCGAATCCTTACCGGTTAATAGGATCGGATACCCTTTTACAGCCGCATACGGTGCCACGGAAAGAGCGTCGGGAAAATTTTTGCCTGAAGCGATGATGGCTTTATCAGGAGCCGGATTCACCTGTTCTGAAATGAGCTGGGCTGTTTCGTAACGGTCGACTCCACCGATCCGATGGACGTCCATCTCCATTCCTTCAAGGGTTTCCTCGACTCCCATGCTGATGGCCGCTTCTCCTCCTAAAATGAAGACGTTGGTTGCTTTCAACCGTTTGATTTCATTTTTCGTGGATTCTGTCAGTTTATGTTTGTCGGTCAACAGGAGCGGTGCATCGTTTTTATATGCAAGGGGGCCGCCGGTCAGAGCATCAGGGAAGTTATATCCCTGGGCAAGGACCACCGTGTCAGCCTGATTCCAGCCAGCCTGCGAAATATCCACAGCGGTCTTGATTCGGTCGGTGCCAGACAGCCTTTCACCAATTTTGTTCAGTTCACTGGAAGCAACATATGCCTCTCGTTCATTGTCTTCACGTTCGATGTTGTACCAGACGAAATGATTCGGATTCGTGGACTGATCGTACTCGAACCCTTTCAGGATCTCCAGTACTTCCGTTTCACTGCCGGGAAGCTTGGGTGAAGCTTCTTTCGACTGGGAGGAAGGCAATTCCCTGAAACGGGAACCTTCAGCAGAAATCACCAGATCGCCCGGATGATACAAATGTCTCGTCATATGGGCAAGGCCGTCCACTTCATACTGTTTCTTATTGAATAATAGATAGTAATCCGGTTTGCCTGTATAGGTGAAGTCTTCTCTGGCAAATGAAAATTCGACTCTATCATTCTTGAAGATTCCGGGATTCCCGTCTGAAAGCTCTGCCAACACCCTTTCCTGATAGCTGCCGAAATTCCGTTCACCTGTCTTCATATAGACGGGACTGTTTTCCTCTACCTGTCCATTGTAGGCCAATACGGCAAAATACCAATTCTCAATGATATCGCGGTCATTGTCTCCCACTGTCGGGATGCTGGTTGAGCGATTCCAATTGGTCAGCCCCTTTTCACCCAGCTTCCATTTTTCGTTGAGGATGTTGATACCCGCTTCGATATTGTAGGCTATATCATGTTTCAAACGGTCCACATCATAACCCGCCGTATTGGTCACCTGCATGATTCCAATACCGCCGTCACCTGAAATATTCGGTTCGCCGCCTGCGGTGAATTGCTTCCATCCACTCTCTTCTGCCGCTACAGCCTTCACGACCTCGGCAGGGATATCGTATGTGATTGCTGCTTCTGTGAGCAGTTTATTGATTTCATGCTTTGTCGGATTTTCATACCCTGCTGCCTTCATGGGGCTTGCCAGTGTCGCCGTAAGTGCTACAGCTGCAATTCCTGATACCAGTTTCTTCATTTTTAAAGTCATTATATTCCCCTTTAATGTTATTTTATTCCATTTTATCATAGATTCTAGCAGACTTTAACCCTATATAAAAAAAGATAGAGAGGAATCCTCTCTATCTGCTATTCTGACATGAACCGATCAATTTCCCATGCCTTTTCTATTGATATAGCGCCTGAGCCACCTAAAATGTGATAGGTGCTTGGGGTCGTTAACAATTCAATGGATTTCTTCAGGCTGTCGTTATTATCACCATCTACCAGCACAACAGGGCTGTCAGTCCTTGCCGCAAGCGGGCTAATGCTAAGGGCGTCAGGGAATTTCCATCCAGTGGCAAAGTACAGTGAATCCCATTCTTTAGAAGCGAACGTTTGATGGACCTTATAATTGGTTTCATATCTGTTCAGTCCGTAAATGCGATAATCGCCTGGAAGATTGTCAGCTACTTCTTCGGAGATGATCCCTTTTCCACCTATGACATATGTCTTGGTAATGTTCTTTTCTTTTATATACTCCATGGCCGATTGTGGAACTTTTTCTTTCTGTACAAAAAGTACCGGGTATTGCATACCGCCGCTATAGGAGGCAATGGAAAGTGCATCGGGATAGTTCTGGCCTGAAACGACAAATGCCTTGTTGGACGAGTAAGGAATCACTTTATTGATGGCTACCGCCGTTTCATATCGGTCTGCACCATGAATGCGATGGGTCTCCATCGATAGAGTGTTCACTTCCTTTTCCACTTCCTTAGAGATGGCATTTTCCCCTCCGACGAGCACGACGTGGGAAGGGTTCAACCGTCTGAGTTCGTCCGAAACAGACTGGCTCAATCGGTCATTCTTCACCAGAAGGATCGGACTATCCAAATAAGCTCCTAACGGGGAAGCTGCCAGGCTGTCGGGAAAGGATTCACCGCTTGCCAGAATAACAAACGATCCGTTTACTCGATCGCCACCGATCGTAAGCTCCTTGCTCTCAAGTGAGGACCAGCCGGCTTTTGAGATTTCCACCGCCGTTTCCACTGAAGTAAGTCCGGATAGTCGATTTTTAGTTTGCACATGGCGGAACGCTTCCTCTGCGTTGATGAGGCCCTCTCCCAGTAACTCCACCTCTTTTAATGGAGTAGATGAAGCTTCCAGGACACCTTTTACCTGCAGTCCTTTAAGGAATGGGTACTGCTGCTTGACCATGGAGGCAACCGAGCTGGCAATCGCCGTGGACATACTCGTTCCATCCAGGGTTTGATAGCCATCCATCCATGTACTAAAAATGTTTGTTCCAGGTGCGGATACATTTACGGTTTTCCCGTAGTTGGAAAACGTCGACTTCGTCAAATCTCTCGAGTCTACGCTCCCCACAGCGAGGACGTTGGAGTATGTGGCAGGATATAGGACGGCATGTTCATTGTCATTTCCAGCAGCACCGACCACTAGAGCTCCTTTGTCCACTGCATACTCAACCGCTTCTTCCAGTGCTTTCATATTGCTATAGCTGCCCAGGCTCAAATTGATGATATCGGCTCCGTTGTCTGCAGCATATCGGATGCCCTGGATGACTGTGGACATATAGGTCGTCTTGCCTTCAAACACTTTCACAGGCATAAGCTTCACCTTTTGTGCGGCTGAGGCTATGCCCATTTTGTTATTGGTCACCGCCCCCACAAGGCCCGCTACATGTGTGCCGTGTCCTGTATGATCAAAGGGAGGCTCTTCTTCATTGATGAAATTCTTTCCTTCTATCAGTCTGCTTCGGAGCTCAGGATGCTTCAGGTCGATACCTGAATCGACAATTGCCACGGTGACTTCTTTCTGTGGATGGTATGTTTCCCACGCTTCCAATATCTTCATCACTTCAAAGTCTTGTGATTGCTGATTGAAATATGTATCGATCGGTGGAGCAGCCTGTGTGTATACGAGCTGATCGACCTCTGCATATTCTATATCCTCATGTTTATTTAATTTTGATAGGGTACTGGAAACGTCTTTTTGAGGGACAGTCACCACCTGGAATTTGTCTTCACCTTTTTCTGAAGACTGCGTGGACACTTCATCTGATTGGTCTTTGTGAACCACCAATAGCTGGACCTTTTTCTGTTCCTCAGCGTTTGAAAGTCCGGCCGGAAGCAGAATAAATCCTGCTACTATAATGAAGGATGCGATCACTCTCATTCTCATCAAGCCACTCCTCTCTCAGTTGAATGTTGTTTACATCATCTGTAAAAAGTATATAAGATGGCGGTGGTCCTGTCTATGAATTTAAGGAATTTTCAGAATGAAAGGCTGAAAGGTTTAGATGTTCACATGTTCCGTATTTTGGTGAATGTTTCATTAGAGTGCAGGAGTTGATATCCGAAAGCTGAGTGGCTCCCTTGAACATGGAACACACACTGAGCTCAGACAGACCATTTATAAAAAGGTACGAATCTTTAAAAGAGCCAAAAAAAGCCACCCGCTATAACTAGCAGGTGGCCCAAAACATATTCTATTAGTTTGTTACTTTTTGTTGCAGATCTTCTCTTGCACCTTCTCCAACTGCACCTTTACCACCAAGTACAGTCACAGAAGAGATTTTGTTCTGGTAAAGATATTTCGTTAAGAACGCGTCTACTTCTTTCGGTAATCCGTTTGGATCTGTCAACAGTAGTAATCCAGCGTTATCTGTCACTAATGGAGCAGCAGATAATGCATCCGGGAAGTTCTTACCGCTTGCAACATAAAGCTTATCTGTGCTGCTGGCGAACTCGTCAAGGATGGCAGCCAGTGTACCGTAACGGTTCACACCGGAAAGGACTTTCACATCTGTTGCTACTTTCTTGGCTTCGGCTACTACATTTTCAGGAACAGCCGATTTACCACCTAGAACATAGACTTTCTCATCTTCAAGGATGGCTTTCGCTTCAGCAGATAAGCCTTTACCATCTGTTAAGACGATCGGCATATCATTGGCACCAGCGATGGCTGCTGCACTTAGTGCATCGGCAAAGTTCTTACCAGTGGCAACGAATACTCCGTTCCCTTTGAATCCAAGTTCTTGAAGTTTTGAAACGATCGCAAGGTTTGTACCGTAACGGTTTGGCATTCCGTCTGTCTCTAAACGTTCGATATCGGAAGAATCGATGGAAATACCGTTTAATTGTGTAAATACTTCAGCAGAAACGACACCTTCTCCACCAAGGATGTACACATTTTCAGCACCAAGACGCTCGATTTCATCCAATACTGCTTCAGACAGCTTCCCGTTGCTTCCTACAGGCAGGATAGGAGCATCAATCGCTGATGCAAGTGGACCTGCAGATAATGAATCAGGGAAGTTGTATCCAGTTGAAAGGATAACCGTTTTATATTCGTGATCGTCGGCAAAGCCATCTTTATGAAGCTTCTTGGAAACTTCGATCGCTGTTCCGACACGGTCTTGACCTGATACTTCAGTGATGATATCACCGTCTACTTTGATTGGAAGAAGGGATAATACTTCATCCGTTTTCGCATCAAGTAAATAGACTGCTCCGATTGCACTAACAGATTCATCAGGAGTTGTGATTTTCACATCAGTCGTTAATGATTTTCCTACTTTAAGAGTTTTCGAAGCATCGGCTTCTACTTTACCTTTTCCTTTTTCACCTGGAGAAAGGACGCCGAACTCGCTGATTGATAAATCAAGAGTCGTCGTAGGATCCATTGTTGCATATCCTTCAATACCGATCTTGTACTTACCATCCGGTAAAGAAGTTAATGAAATCTTTTCATCGGATGTAGCTCCTGCAGAAGAAGCAACCTCCTCTCCATTTGCATCAAACAGGAATAAATCAACATCATCACTTGCATAAGAAGGATTAGATGTTTGAATCTCTAATGATACATTGTTCTTCACATCGATTTCCTGGTAGTAGAATTGATTTCCTCCAGGGACTTCTACCTTTTCAGAAGATGTTTTAGGCGTACTGAATGGGGCACCTACTACTTTCACATCTTTAGAGCCGGATAGATAGTTTGAGAATGTGACAGATTTCGTCATTTCTGTTCCAGGAGCCGCTTTCCCTAATTTTACTTCACCAGGTACAGCTACGACATCCTGAACAACTGCTTCGAATTGATATTTGTTTACTTCTTTTCCTTCTTCAACACCAGGGGATGCATACACATGAACTTCCCACACACCTGGTTTAGGTGATTTGAAAACGTGGTCATCCACGCCTAATCCACCTGCACCGTATCCTGCATAGCCTTGGAATTCACTTACTTCCACTCCGTCAGGATTAAAGACAATGGCACGTACGCGACCTTTATAGTCATCATTTTCGCTGATAGCGTTCAATGAGAAGCGGACTTCGCTTACACCCGGCTCCACTTTGAATGTATATCCGTTTGTTTTAGAAGCCTGAACCTCTCCATTCTCACGGAAACGGAAGCGATTGTCCTCATTAAATTCATAACCTGTCACAATCGTTTGGGCGGATCTTGCCTCAACGTATGGTGTAGAAGCATCGTCGAACACCAATGTTTCAGCATTTACGCCTGTTTCCAATTTAGACGCATCATAGCTGACAGAGATCGTTTTGCTCTCGCCGGCTTTAAGGTTAAGCTTGGACTCTGATGGAGTCATCCAATCACCAGTAGGCGTCACATCAAGGCTCTTGTCATCATTGGATGTGTTTTCTACAAGCACTTCCACTGTTTCAGGGATTTCTTTGTTTCTTACGTATAGTCCCGGTCCGCCGGAAACTTTCTCTCCGTGGTAAACCGTTACTTCCACATCTTCAATATCCGTAATGTAATGCTCGCGTAAATACTCATATGCTGCCGGAACATCAATCAATCCAGCACCTTCCTGGGCACGGTTATAGCCGTCCATATGGTTGGCAGTATGAATCAATGCTTCTCTCGCAATCTCATAGTTAAATGGTATGCGGTCTTTAAGGGCTGCGGATTTAAGTAGCGCTACTGCCCCTGCTACATAAGGTGATGACATACTTGTCCCCTGCATAACGACATAAGGTCCGTTTTGCACCGGGTGTGCTGCATAAGCAGAACCTGGTCCTACGATATCAGGTTTTTGGTTACCTGCTTCGTTTGGCCCTACAGAAGAGAAGTACCATAATCCCTGTCCGTCTTTCGGAGTTCCGTCTGCATTTTTACCATATGGATAGTAATTGTATTCCTTCGCCCACATGTCAGCCGTGATGTGCGCACCAACAGAGATAATCGGAGCGACATCCCCTGGTGAACCTACTGTATCTGCACCAGGACCTGAGTTCCCTGCAGAAGTCACGAATACGATGTCTGTATCTTCACTCAGCACAGACATAAGTTCTCCATAAGACCCCAATCCGTCATTTAAATCCGGTGAGGAACCTAAGCTTAAGTTGGCAACATCGACACCGAATCCGCCTTCTGATTCAGGAAGGGCTGCGTCAACCATGGCTTTTTGGATACTGAACGTATAGGCTCCGCCAGCTGCCTTGAACACACGCAATCCAACAAGCTCCGCTCCAGGGGCAACCCCTTCACCTGCAACTGCTCCATATGCGTTCGCCACGCCAGGACCATCGGCTGCAGAAATACCGGAAACGTGGGAACCGTGTCCGTTAAAGTCCGTGAAAAGATTGATCTTCTTCAATCCGGCACCGAACCAGTTCAGTTCCATATCATTCACACGGAAGTTCGCTCCAAGCATGTCGTCGGAGACATCTACATCAAACGTACCAGTCTCATTATTCTTATATGCTGTTTCATCAGTAAAGTCATTATCCATATCTGTATCGATATAGACTTTGTCACCTACAAGGAGAACAGAGAAGTTATCGGAGTTCCCATTATTACCGTCAGCATTCAAATCCTGATTCGTCCATCTGGAATGGCCTTCTGGATAAGGATTGGCTTCGAATGCTGTCTTCCCTAAGTAAAACTTATCGTCTGAGGCGTCAAGTCCTGCTGTGTTATATGTAGTATCCCCAACTGTAATGGAGTCACCTTCAGCATGGCCTTCGTCAAACAGCACGTCCCCTTCGGAAAGGTAGTTCACACCGTCTCCTAAATATTTCTTATAGTGATCCTCGATAGGGTACGTAGCGAAACGACTTGAAATCGTATAGTCCCTTACCGCTACAATCTTGGAATCACCATATTTACGAGTGCCTTCTTCCAGTCCTTCTGTAAAGGATTCATGACCCGGATCCGGACCTGAATCGATGATTCCGATACGTGTGCCTGTCCCGTCGAACTTATCGTGGAAATCATCCACTCCCGTCGGCGCATGTGTTTCAGCCTGATCAGGGGTGACGACTGCATCCTTGTCCACATCATTTTGACCCTTCACGCTTAATTCGGGATCTTTCACTTCGCCAAGCTCGATTTCAGTATTTTTCCCTACTGTACGGACACTCTTCAGATCAAGGACCTGCATTACTTTACGTGTCGGTACGTCAGCTAAATATACATAGTTTTTATAGTTTTGCTTTACCTTTACCCCTAGTTTCTCCAATTGACTCGTCGCATCTACTTTACCGTTCCCTACGATGACAAGCTCCTGTACAGCTTGATTACTCATGGAAAGTGCCAACACTTCTGAGAAATTAGAAACCTTGAACTTTTTCGTCTCCTGTAAAGCAGCCTCTGCCTTATCAGGATTGAAGGTGGTTACTCCAGCGAAAGAAGAAGCTACCAAAGTAGCACTTGCCATTACCGAAAATACCTTTTTCTTAAACGTCAATCCCTTTTCCCCCTTGATAGTTTAATAGTCTCAGTCCGAAATACTCCGTATCTTCCAAAAAAATATAATAATGGAAAAATTCGAACTCTATTTCCATTTTAATCTCAGTTAGTTCTTTAGTCAACAAAAGGAGGTGTTATTTTCTGAAAAAATAATATATTTTTACTATTGTATTTTCATTCACTGACTTCCGATTAATATGTATGAGTGCATATTAACCGTACCCTTTCACCTTGGCGTAACGGATTTTAAAAGACTATGTTTACCTTCCCGGTAAGCCGGGTAAATAGAAAAAAACTGCTTGCCAAATGACAAACAGTTTCTCTATCGGTCTATTAATTTACAACCTTCACCGCTCCTAAATAACGGGGCTTCCAATACACATTATCCATACTCGTCACCTCTACCCCGCGGTCCCCCGCGTGGATGAACTGATTGTTGCCAATATAGATCCCGCCGTGGGACGGGCCCGGCTTGTACGTTTCAAACATGACGATATCCCCTACCTCAGGAGAACTTGAGCGGGAGCCGAAGTTCCAGATCTCTGAGGTCGTTCTCGGCAGATCGATTCCGTGTATATCATATACATAATTTAAATAACCACTGCAGTCAAATCCGCTTGGAGTCGTTCCACCCCATTTATAAGGTGTCCCTATATATTGCTTGGCTGTCTTGGTTAAAGCATCCGTATCAAAACCAAATAGACTTTGGGCTTTTTCTGAAATGACAGAAGTCCCTCCGATGATCGTAAAGTGATTGATATCCAGCTTATCAACAGTAGATTTCACAGAACTGGGAACATGATTAGACTGGATCAGCATTACCGGTGAATCTTTCTTTGCTGCAAGAACAGATCCTGTCAATGCATCTGCATAGCTTTCCCCTGTTGCAATGACGGTCCTGTTCGAAGCTGAATAATATTTTTCGGCTACCTTCGTGGCCGTATCGTACCGGTCTTTCCCGGAGATACGGGTTGCCCTTGGCAATTGTTTTTTGACGCCTTCACTTATGACTCCGGTACCGCCTACAAGAATGGAAGAGCTATAGTTACGTAAAGCTTGTTTCGTTTCTTCAGGAATATGATTCTTTTCAGTCAATAGGATCGGCATCGATTTACTGGCAGCAACAGGCGCGATGGCGAGACTGTCAGGGAAATCCCTTCCGTAGGTGACAATCGCCTGGGAGCCCCCTACCAGCTCAGCGATTTTCGCAGCCGTTTCATATCTATTTTCCCCGGCAACTCGTGTACTGGTAATGCCCAACTCTTTAAGCTGAGCTTCAACAGAAGGGGAAATGACGGAACTTCCCCCCAATATGTATGCCTTACTCGGTTTCAATCGTTTTAATTCTTGTTTCACACTATATGGAACGCCATCCTTTGTTACTAGTAGGATCGGTGCATTATGCTTGTCCGCAAGGGGCGCACCCGCCAGCGCATCCGGGAAGTTATTACCCACTGCGATGACGACCGTGTTTGCACTGGTCCATCCTTGTTTGGAGACTTTGACGGCCGTTTCATAACGGTCCATTCCACTCACTCGATCTATTTTTGCACCTGCGGCCGACGCAGGGGTCTGGAAAAACAATAAAAACATGAAGCTGACTACCGTGACAAAAGTAATAGATACAGGTTTACGATCATATGACATTTCTCAAATCCCCTTCTCTATAATTCTACAAAAACAATAGTACCATTAAAATTTTCGAAATTATTTTACAATTACGTAACAAATTTCGTCATAATTACCCCTTTTTTGTAATATACCTTCCTTCAAACGACACAAAAATGCCCGTTCCTGTTAACAGAACGGGCATTTTTGATTATTCATTTTCTTTATTCCAATACTCCAATAGTCCTTCTCTCATGGAGTACTCAGGGCTAAATCCTAATGATTTAAGCTCCGAGATATCCGAATAGGACTCTTTAATGTCTCCTGAACGCTCTTCCAGTTGTTCGATGGGCAGTTTCGTATTCGTGATCTCTTCGTACATGCCAATCAATTCGTTCAGGCTTGTCGAATCACCTGTCCCGACATTGAATACTTTCCCGATGGCTCTCTCATCTTCCGATACAAGAAGATTCGCCTGGACGACATCTTTTACATAAATGAAGTCTCTCGTCTGCTCCCCGTCTCCGTATAATGTGAAGCTGGTTTCTTCTTTGTTTACTAACTGCTTGAATTTATCCGTTAAAATGGATACGACTCCGGAGTAAGGTGACGACGGATTTTGTCTGTTTCCGAACACGTTGAAGAATCGGACGGCCGTTGCCGGTATGTCATACAACCGGCTGAATGCAAGGACATATTGCTCTGAAGCGAATTTGTCTATGGCATAAGGAGTCAACGGTCTGATTGTCGATGTCTCTTTCTTCGGAAGGGTCGGCTCATCTCCGTAAACCGCAGCCGATGAAGCAAATACAAACCTCTGGAGCCCTCCCTGTTTCCGGGCTGCTTCCAATAAGAATAAAGTCGCTTCCAGATTGGTTTGATGGGTATGAAGTGGATTTTCCACTGATGCCGCTACGCTCGCAATCGCACCAAGATGGAAGATCTTTTTAAAGCGATGCTCTTGAAACAACCTTTCAATCGTCTCTTTAGAAGAAATATCCCCTTCCACCACGGTAAGCCTATTGTCTTCGGGAAGGTTTTCCATTGCTCCCATGGAGAAGTTATCTATCACCACGACTTCCTCGTTTTTCGTTAACCATTCTTCTACAATATGAGAGCCGATGAAGCCGGCCCCTCCAGTAACCAGGATCTTGCTCATGTATGTTGTTCCCCTTTCAAAATGGAGAGTTCTTTTTTTCATCACTTCTGTTAAGTATAGCAAAAATCATATCCTGTTTCTATCTGGTCATGTAAATGTAAAACACCCTTAATTTTTTATCAATCCCACTCTGTGAATTATGGAAAAAATTAGCAAAAAATATTTATATGTTCCTATCTAGCAAATTTTTGAAATCGCTATTATACTAATCTAGATGTTATGAAAATTCGGTAATGAAGGACCAGGAACATCATTCTGTTCCAGCTCAAGAACAGTTTCATTTAAAATTCCAAGAGCAGAAAAATCGGGGGAAAGAAAGATGAAAAAATGGTTTATTGCTTCAGTCGGCTCAGCATTATTGGCAACCAGTCTATTTAGTGGTGCAGTCTCAGCTGAAAGCCCATCGGCTCAACAAAAGATGGAGCTCCAGGCATACGATCGCGATGGATTCTTTGTTGAAGAAGAACCTAATAACACCTTCAACAATGCCAATGACATCGTATTGGAGGACGCAGTAAAAGGGACATTCACAAAAGATGATGTTGACATGTTTAAAGTTCAACTTGATACAGAAGATCCATTCTTCCTTTACGGCGGATCCTGGAACGAAGATCCAAGCATTTTATTGGATATCACTCTTTATGATGAAAACAAAAATATCATTGAACCCAATGAAATAAGTTCAGATGAAATAGACGGATTTATGGCGGATTACTCCGTAACTGCAGGGACGTATTATGTTTCCGTAAAAGATAGTAAGAATCTCGCAAATGGTGAGGAATATGTAATCGTCCCGTCACAATTCTCTCTTGAGCCTTATGTAGATCGCTTATTCGGTGCAGATCGGTATGAAACGGCACTTGAAATCGCCCTTCAAGGCTGGGGGTTTGGAACAGATGAAATCATTTTAGCCACTGGCAGCAACTTCCCAGATGCTTTAGCGGGGGCACCCCTTGCCTACCATAAAGATGCTCCTATCCTTTTGACGACGAAAGGGAGCCTTCACCCAGCCGTTGAGGAAGCCATTTATGAGTTAGGTGTCAATAAAGTGACGATTCTCGGAGGTCCCGGCGTCATTTCGAATGATGTAGTAAATGAATTAAAAGACCTTGACGTTTCCGTTACACGAATCAGCGGGAAAGACCGCTATGAAACAGCCGTGGCTATTTCCAAAAAGCTGCCTAAAAACGATACGGCTGTTGTCGTAAGTGGGAAGAATTATCCGGATGCTCTATCCATCGCTTCCATTGCAGCACAGAATGGATACCCTATCCTTCTTTCTGAGAAAGAGACCATCCCGGCAACGACTTTAACACAAGCAAAAACCTATGAAATGAACTATGTGATCGGCGGCCGTGGTGTCATCAGTGACACTGTCCTTACTAAGCTACCGCTTCCAACTAGAATCGCAGGGGAAAACCGTTATGAAACCAATGCCAATATCATTCAAGAGTTTGGCGTTCCTACTGATTTCGTCTTTGTGGCTACAGGCACTCAGTTCGCCGATGCGTTAACGGGTTCGGTCCTGGCAGCAAACTGGGGTGAACCACTAGTACTTACGACTCCAAACGAAATTCATCCGGCAATTAAAGATCTTGTGATGGATTCTACCTTTGGAGTAACCATCCTTGGAGGAACGAAAGCCATCCACCAAAAAGTAGAAGACGACTTCTGGTCCATCGTTGAAGGAAATTAACCAGATATACGAACGCGTTCTTGTAAAAAGAACGCGTTTTTTTATGGTCTTATGATAAACTATGATTATACATATTTACACAAAAAGAGACATATCGCTTAATGGGGGAAAAAAATGAAAAAGTGTTTCATTACTTCGATTGGATCCGTCTTGCTCGCTTCCAGTCTATTTAGCGGGTCTGCTTTCGCAGACGCTTCTTCGATTTCATTACAACAAAAAGTCGAGCTTTTAGGAAATCAAGAAGAAACAGAAAAAGTAGTAACAGAACTAGAACCAAATAATACATTTGAAGAGGCAAATGACGTCACGGCCGGTGATTTTTTTGAACCGACCTATGTAAAAGGGAGTCTTCCACTAGACGATGTCGATCTGTATAAAGTCGTGCTGGATTCAGACGCTCCATTGTATGTATACGGTTCGTTTATGGATGAAACGACCGATATTCCTTTAGACATCACCTTATATGATGAAAACAAACATGTCGTTGAACCAAATGAGTTTTTTGTTCAAGAAGAAGACGGGTATTCAGCCTTTTACCCATCCACAGCTGGAACGTACTATGTGTCTGTTAAGAATACGAGTGATTTAGGAGAGGATAACGAATATGGGCTGGTGGTCTTGCAATTCTATCTAAAGCCCCATGTAGAAAGAATCTACGGTGCCGATCGATATGAAACGGCTCTTCAGGTTGCATTGAATGGGTGGGATACAGGAAGTGCCGAATTGATTTTAGCCACAGGAAACAACTTCCCTGACGCCCTGGCAGGAGCACCTCTGGCTTATCAGAAGCAAGCTCCCATTCTATTAACTTCCAAACATACTCTGCATCCTTCAGTGAAAAAAGGAATTGACGACCTGGATGTTAAAAAAGTAACCATCCTGGGGGGACCAGGCGTGATTTCTGATCAGGTAGCAGAAGAATTGAAAGACTTGGGATTAACGGTTGACCGGATCAGTGGGAAAGATCGATATGAAACAGCAGTTGCCATTTCTAAATCCCTTCCAAACCGAGATGCGGCTGTTGTTGTGAGTGGAAAGAACTATCCTGATGCGTTGTCGATTGCGTCTATAGCTGCCCAGGAAGGCTATCCGATTCTTTTATCTGATAAGGACACAATCCCTGCCTCTACCCTCGCTCAAGCGAACGCCTACAAGGAAAGCTACGTGGTAGGTGGTTTAGGCGTCATCAGTCAATCCGTCCAGTCTAAATTGAACAATCCAATACGAATAGCCGGTGCAAATCGTTATGAAACCAACGCCCGCATCATTCAGAACTTTAACGTCCATACGGGTTCTGTATTCTTTGCAACGGGGACTCAATTTGCCGATGCGTTAACAGGCTCAGCCCTTGCAGCACACACAGGGGTACCTTTATTATTGACCACCCCCCATGGATTACATCCAGCCATCAAAAACCTGATGATTGATTATACGTATGATGTAAGGATCCTTGGAGGTATGAAAGCCATTCAACCAAAAGTCGAAGAGGACATCTGGGCCGTTTTGAATGAGAACCTGGAATAGGAATTCATGAGGCTCGAAACAAAACGATAAAACCTGAACTCAATTTCTTCCTGGAAGGCAAATGAGTTCGGGTTTTATTTTTAAATCCAGAAAAAACTCTCGGTAGATGATTGCAGGGGAAATCACCATTTCCTTTCCATCTAAAAGAAACCATTTCACGTAAACAGCCTTTTATCAAGTAATATATAGAATTTTCTGTAATTCACTGATAAAATAGTATCATACTTAAAACCACACATAAGAAAGTAGGCATACAATCCATGGAATCACTCACACAATCCGTTGCAACCATCTTTAAGAAATTACTTATCCATACCGATAAAGATGAACTCCGAAATGAAGTAAACCATCACTTACTCGAGGTCCTCAAAGCTTCCGAACAACAACCCGAATACATACGGAGCCTCACGGAACATATTGTCATTCATGTCGAATCCACCAAGGCTCTACACGGCATTCTGCAACCGCTACTCATGAACTCAAAGTACCCCGATCTTGAAGGTGTATCAAAGCTCATGAACCGGGCCGATGAACGCATCCGGAATGATCTTGACAATCTCATTCCCCTTTATCAGGAACAGCTGGAAAAAGAAGAATCCGTCAATAATAAAGTCACCCAGCTTGAAATTTATTATACGACTACCATGATGGAACGTCGCTTGACCTACCAATTCATGGACGCATTCGGTACAGTCAGCAATAAAGAACTGTTCCAGCCATTATTTGCATTTCCTGCTGAAGAAGTCGGGGAAACGATTTTGAAATACACAAGAACCTACGCCAGTTTATTATTCGAAAAGACCTTGAATCAAAACTAAAAAAAGGTCCGTCCCTTTTCTCTGAGGGACGGACCTTCTTCGTTCTATACTTTTAAATACCATTTCTTCCTGTGACAAACGAACGCTACGATCGTCCAGAAGAGCAGATTAAGTAGTCCATATGCCAGTTGTGGATGGGAAGTAAAGGTTGCGACCCATTCGTTTATGACTCTCGAGATCGATTTTTCCATTCCGTCGTCGGTGACGGAAAGATGGATCAGCACGGAGCCGAGCATGAATTTCCCGAAGTAAATCAGGAAGCTGTTACGTCCATAGGCCTCCAGGAACCAAACAACCGGCTTTAGCGCCGTCTCCTTGGCATCCCTCTTACGTTTGTCGAATATGAGATAAAGAATCGACAGCATGCCTGCTGAGAATCCTGCTGCCAAGAGGGCAAAGGCAGGCGTCCACAGCCGTTTATTATAAGGGAGGAAATGATCCCACGCCAGGGACAGGGCGACCAATAATACGCCAATCCCCAATAACTCACGCCATGCCCCTGTCTCTTTACGGATGAGGATCAATCGGCCAAACGCATATCCGAACAGAACATTTGATAAAGCTGATACACTCGTGACCAGACCTTCAGGATCATATCCCCGCTCGCCATGGTGGTATAAATGCTTTTCCCCAAACACTGTGCTGTCTATCACATAGGAAGGGTTACATTCGGGCTGAGGCAATCCGCCTTCACAGGATTGACCTGTATAAAGGATGAGCCCACCATACACCGACGACACCAGCAGGGCAATCCCCATCAATTTCAATGGAGATTGCACAAACTTGGTGATGGCCACCGTCACAATCCCGAGAAAGGCGAACATCTGCAACACACCAGTGAGGCGGATAGTCGGAAAATCCAACGTCCATTCCACAATGATGGTGAAAATGATGCCGTACACAATCAATCGGACGGTCCGCTTCAGAATCTTCTCCCATTTTACCCCGCGCTGATACGCAATCGCCATACTCACACCAAAAATGGTGATGAACGTTGGTAAGATGATATCAATCAAGGTCACCCCATACCACTGTGCATGACGGAAATATGGGTACTCCGCCTCCCCGTAAGGAATCGTGCTTAAAAACACGGATAACGCTACAATGATCCCCCTTAACATATCGAGGGAATACACTCTTCTTTTCTTTTTCTCTTGTACAGATTTCTCTGTCCGTTGAACTTGTTCCATACTGTGTTCCTTTCACTTCACGTTCTATACTTTCCTACTATGAAAGTATACACCAGCACAAAAAACTTTGATAGAATCAATAAGTAAAGTTTTTACTATTCTTCCACCTGGAGGTCAACATGAAAGCTGTTTATTTACCTGTCATTTTTCTACTATCCGCTTTCTTAAGCGGCTGCACCCTTTTTGAAAAAGAACCTGAAACCTCTGTCTTTTACGCTCCCCACGCTGACGACGAAACCCTCAGCCTGGGACCTTCCATCCTCCGTCAAATCGACAAGGGACATGAAGTGGCCGTGGTCCTCCTTTCACACGGTGAAGCGAGCCAATCCATCAACAAAATTAATGACAATCTGACAGAAGAAAGCCTGCCCCCCATTACCAAAGAAGAATTCGGTAACTCAAGGGTAAAGGAATTCAACAAATCCGTCGAAGAACTGGGAGTTAAACCTGACAATGTCTACATCTATGACCTTCCAGATGGTGCCATCAAGGAAGAGGACATCATGGATATCATGAAGGAAATGAATGATCATTACCCTGAAGCAAGACACCATGCCTTATCCTATCGGGACCCTCACCGGGATCATGCAGCTTCTGGAGAAGCATTGAAAAAACTGGTTGAGGACGGGACCATTCCCTCCGCCCTTTATTATCTTCCCGTTCAAGAATTTGAGAACCTGGATTATGACGACACGTATTCCGTTCCTGATGAGTTCAGTGATGAGTATGAAAAAAGCTTGGATGCTTACCGGATTTGGGAACCTGATGAAGGATTTTATTCGATTGGGTATATTTCGGTGGAGCCTTATTTTGTGAAGGCGGAGAAGTATGGGGAGAGTCGTTGGCATCGGTAGATCCCAAGTCCCCTTTATTTTTAAAGGGGCACTTAGGTTCTTAGTGGTCATAGCTACTATTGTATATTTATTTCTTTACTAAATAGAGAAATTTTGGCGTTAGGGGTTTTTATAATACATTTTGCTTTGAATTTTCCTTTATGTGAAAAATGATAATTATAATGATTTGAATCCCCGAAAGGTTTTCTATCTACCAATCGATTCTCTACCCCATATTCATAAATATACCAACCGTATTGTAAGTTCCCTATAGTATTATCTATTGAAAAGTCATATTCACGTACGCTTTTCTTATCCATGAATATCTCCTTCACTTCACTGGACAGCAATAATTTTTCCATTTCAGCTTCAGCTTCATCAATAGTAATGCTATGAGTTTGCTCGTTTTTCAATGAGTACATTTTATAATAACCTAATATATTTTGATTTATTTTTTCCTCATCAAAAAATTGGGTTACTAGACTTTCACTAAATTTCCCGACTTCATCTCTATATACTTTATTATTTAATAGCGTAATTAAGTCATTCTCAACTGACCCTTCACTATAATCTTCAGCTTTATTTCCAACCCCACCAAAGTTACTATACACACCTTGCATCCAATTTTTATGATCAATTAACCCAATATAACCTTTACTTCCCAGTGCGATCACAGGCTTTCCACAACTCATACCCTCTAATGCGCATCTGCCAGGAGCAAGGATGATATCGCTTTTTAAATACTCATCCCGCAACGCTTCGTCTTCTTTCCACCCTACAAATTGAACTTCCAGTTTTCCTTCAGTTATTCTATTACATCTTTCAATGATTTCATCTTTCAGTGTTCCCTCTCCTACAATGGTCCATTTAACCCTTTTACTACTATTTCTACTAGTAAACTCAAGAGCTTTATAAAAAATGTTAATAATAAATTCTTTATCTTTATCAAGTCTAGTCACCAGAGAAATATTAATTACACCACTTTCATTCTCAGATTCCAGTATGAGATCTTGATCGCAGTTAAATATTTTTCTATCCACACCATTTGGTACCACAAAAAATTTATGTCTGTAGTCATGCTTTTTGGCTTTATCAAGATACTTCAAAAGATGTTCTTTAATTCCTTCTGAAACCGTAAAAACAAGATCGATATCGTCTATGTTTTTTCCAATTTGATCATAATACTTTCCATGCATGGTTAAAAACAATGGGATGCCTAATACTTTGGATACTAGCTGTGCTATCTTCCTTGAGTGAAAAGGATGTGTATGTATAATATCGATTTTCCGATGTGAGTGAAGTTGGGCTATTTCTTTAAAAGTTCTGGGCAAATCAGAAGGATCGAAAGTTGTATTAATTACATTAACACCGCTTTTTAATAACTTATTAGTAAAAACACCTTCTTTACACAAAACGGTAACTTCATGCTTATTTTTTATACATTCTTTAGCTGTAGAAAAGACATTTTCATGCAATCCTCCAGCAGGAGCATTGAAAAAAACAGGAATTAGAATATGCATTTGCTTTCACCTTTTCCTTAATATATTTATATTTGGATTAATCCCAAAAAAGAGCCGACATGTATAGTCAGCTCTTTTTTCATTATGATTTGTAAGGTTCCGGGCGAGAATTATTTTCACTGTTAAAATAGTAGTTAATTGCTTCTGCTATTCGTCTCGATGCTTGACCATCACCATATGGATTTGTCGCTTTTGCCATACTATCATAACGAGCTGAATCCGTTAGCAACTCTTTAGCAAGATTGTAGATATTCTCTTCTTCCACTCCGGCAAGTTTCAAAGTACCTGCATCTATTCCTTCTGGCCTTTCAGTCGTATCACGTAACACGAGTACAGGAACCCCTAATGATGGAGCCTCTTCTTGAACACCACCAGAATCCGTTAAGATTAGATGAGCTCTTGCTGCAAAGTTATGAAAATCAATAACGTCCAGGGGCTCAATAAGTTGAATACGTGGATCGTTTCCTAAGATCTCATCTGCAGCTTCGCGAACAGCTGGGTTAAGATGTACAGGATAAACAACTTGAACATCATCATGTTCTTCAACTATACGCTTAATTGCTCTAAACATATTTCTCATTGGTTCACCTAAGTTTTCACGGCGGTGAGCTGTTAATAATATAAGACGGTCATCACCAAGCTTGTTTAGGATATCATGAGAGTAATCGTCTTGAACTGTCGTTTTTAAAGCGTCGATTGCTGTATTTCCAGTAACAAAGATGGTTTTTTCTTTTTTATTTTCATTCAAAAGATTCTGTGCCGATTTATCCGTCGGTGAGAAGTGAAGGTCTGCAATGACACCCGTTAGTTGACGGTTCATTTCTTCAGGGTAAGGTGAATATTTGTCCCATGTACGTAAGCCTGCTTCTACATGCCCAACAGAAATTTGATTGTAAAAAGCTGCCATACTTGCTACAAATGTTGTTGTCGTATCTCCATGAACAAGTACAATGTCAGGTTTAACTTCCTTCATCACCTTATCTAATCCTTCTAATGCACGAGTTGTAACACCCGTAAGTGTTTGGCGGTCCTTCATGATATTTAAATCATGGTCAGGAGTAATCTCGAATATTTTCAACACTTGATCAAGCATTTGACGATGCTGTGCAGTTACCGTCACGATAGACTCAAATTTTTCTGGGTGCTTCTCTAGTTCAAGAACAAGTGGCGCCATTTTAATCGCTTCTGGTCTTGTACCAAAGATTGTCATTACTTTAATTGGGTTAGTCAATTTGGTCACCTTCTTCAGTAGAATTCTTTTTCTCTAACAATAATTCATTTTTCTCTAGATCATAATACCAATTATATTGTTCAGTCTCTACAAGATACAATTCTTCACTATCTGATATTAACTTAGCTTCTTCTTTTAAAAGCTGCACAGCTTCATTATCCAAGTTAATTTCATTAAATATTATTGCATCGGAGACATTATCATTATTTAATCTATAGGTTACATTATCATATCCATAGACTAAATAACGATTACCGTCTTGGTTTTCTTCCTCATCAGTTAACCCTCGTAATGAGTTGACAATTTCATCATAAGAAGAATCAAAGAATGCTGTAAAATAAGAATATGAACTAACTACAGGTTCATTAAAAACGAATAGTTGGTCTTCAAATGATAGGGTGGACAGTTCACTACTGTTAATTTCTGTAGTTAACGCATCAGCTTTGACATAGTAATTTTCACTTTCATATAGAACCTTATAATAATCTTCCTCTATAAATTCCTGAACAAATACTTCTGTAGAAAAAGGCAATACTATTTGTTTGTCCGTTAATTTTTCATCTTTATAGAGAACCGCATTTTCCACTTGAATATAGCCAGTGCGACCAATTTTTTCTGAGGATGGTTCTTTAAGTACTTCCTCCTTACTATTATCTGATGATAATTGGGAAACAAAAGGGATACTAATGTAATTATTTATCTTTTTAAACGGATCTTCAAAGAATAACAGAGTTCCAGATATAAAAAGTCCTGCCATCACAACCATTAGCTGCAAATAAAATAAGAAGCCTGATAATGATTTTTTCTCATACTTGTTGCTTCTACTATTATTAAACCCCTCTTGATCACTATTTTGTGATTGGGAACTTAACATTTGTTGTTTATACTCTTTCTTCTCTATTTTACTTTTTTGATTGAACCATTTAATAAATTCTTGGTATTCTTTTATGACTTCTTTTGCTTCCCCGAATTTTTTCAGTTCTCCAAAATGGAGCCACATTACTCGATCCGCCATTTTACTAATTTGAGAAATAGAATGGCTTATGAAAAATATGGTTTTACCCTGGGCTTTGAATTCGTTAATTTTCACTAAACACTTATCATAAAAGGTTTGATCACCAACAGATAAGGCTTCGTCTACTATTAATAAATCCGGGTGAGTATACACGGAAATCGCAAAGCCTAACCTCGATTTCATACCACTCGAATAATTTTTCACAGGCTGATCAATGAAATCACCGATATCCGCAAATTCTATAATTTCAGGTTTCAATGCCTTTATTTCCTCTTTACTCAAACCTAGCATCAAACACTTTAGTTCAATATTTTCTAATCCAGATAAGTTGTTGTTTAAACCTGCAGAGATGGCAATCAAGGAAGGTTGTCCATCAATAATTATCTCCCCTGAAGATGGTGGGATAACTTGGGCCAATATACTGGATAAAGTTGACTTCCCAGAACCATTTATTCCGACCACTCCTATTGTCTCACCTTCAAATACTTCTAAGGAAACATTCTTTAATGCAAAAAAGTTTTTGCTTCTTTTGTTTGCAGAAAAAACATCCAGTAATTTATCCGATTTTTTTCTGTAAAGAGAATATTTTTTTGATACATTTTTTAGTGTTACTTTTGGCTTCATATATAGATAAGCCTCCAACATTATAAATAATCTACAAATTTAGTTTTAAATTTAATATGAAGTTTTGACCCAACTAATATGATTAGTAATATAGAGAACCAAAAATAAATAGTATAAGTCATATCATTAAAAAACCAACCGTTTCCTAAAAATACATTACGGAATCCTTCAATAATATAATAAAAAGGGTTTAGCTTTAAAATGGTCTCGAGAAGTTTTGGCAGATCTCCTGTCTCCCAAAGAATAGGTGTTAAATACAACATCATTCTCATCGTAGATTGCAGCAGCACCTGGAAATCTCTCACTATTGTTGATAACGTTGAAAATAATAAAGTAAGAGAAAATAGTAAAACAAAGAGACATAGTAGATAATATGGTAATTGAATCAAATATAGCCCTGAAAAAATTCCATTCAGTAATAAAATTACCATTAATACCCCTAACAAAATAATGAAATTGAACCCATTCCCTATTATTGTAATGGTTGGCAATACGCTAACGGGAAATTTCATTTTTGAAACGAGGTTTATTTTAGAATAAACACTGTTTGATCCTTGAATTACGCTCGGATTAATATATAGCCAAGGAATTAAACCCGTAATTAGCCATAAAAAGTATGGAACTTCACCTACTGGACTTCCACCTCTTATACCAACTCCAAAAACAAACCAATAAATCATTATCTGAATAATAGGTTGTATAAACTGCCATAGAACCCCTAAATAATGTAATTGATATTTACTTTTTACTTCAAAACTTGCTAGGCGAAATATGAGATGCCAGTTGAAAAATTGCTCCTTCATTATCTGAAATACTAAAGTCATACAGTCATGCTTCCTTTTTATTTATTTTAACTGAGTCAAGTAACTAGATGTACATATTGATAGCATCGTCAGTGGTTTTAACAGAAAGTTTCCCTGTCTTCATATCGAATGAAGCATCGACAAAACGTGATATAGCTCTTTCACCTAGCTTAACAACTGTTAAATAATAATCTTTCTCAACTTCTTTATTGAATTCCAATTGGTTTGTTTCGAAAACTTCTCCAAATTTATCAGCGACCACCGCTACAGGCAAATTGACATCTCCTTTGATTACTTTAGAACTATCAACATCATTCATTTGTTCAAACTCTATTAAGTCACCATGTGATTGTAGAACAGCTTTCGTTTTATCCATAGAGTGTACTTCAATGTGAGGTGCCAAATTGAATAATTGAGAAACCTTCTGATTGGCTTCAGCATTTATTAAATCAATGATTACGACTATATCTGGTTTTAAGAATAGAATAGCTCTCTCTAAGGCCGCATTTTCGTATCCTTTATTAATCCCTTTAACCAGATCCATATTTTCACTTGTGGAAAATGAGGTAGTATAAATGTTTTTATAATCATCATTTTTCTTATCAAATGTATATCGATTTCTTTGTTTATCGTCATTTATGATTAACGTAGAATGTGCTCTTGGTGAGATAACATAACTTCTTATTTTAGATTTTCCGTAGCTGTATTTTCCTGAATCAACTAATATATCATGACCATTAAAGAATAAATTCATTGATAAGTCATCATAGTGTTTATGGGTGGTTGTTCCATATCCACACACAAATGACATCCAGGTAGACCTTTCTGGAGCCAGGTCATTTTTGGATTGTAGAATAGACGTTCCTGATGTTTGATCAAAAAAGCTAGCATACCTTTTATGATCTGCTCCAACAGTAATCTTTCCGGAGTCACCTATTTTAGGTAATACACCATTAGGCTTGACTAAATAGTTAAAGTATCTGTCAGATAACGTTAATAAATTCAGCAAATCCTCACCCAGAGTTAACTCATTCTTGTTTAAGAATTTTTCTGTAGATAAGTAAAGATTTCTAACAATTCTATGATACTCAGGAGAGTTCTCCAGATGCACACCTTTAGAGCTATAGCTTGTATAGAATGTATCCTTCAGTCTCCAGATCCCTTTTTCTACCCAATTATCAGCTTTGGGATGTTCCAATACTCTTCCTAACATGATTAATGATCTGTCCATCATGATTCCGTGATTATTTTTTCGATAATCTTTATCAGAATACAAGTAATTAGCATGCTTCTCTACCATCGAAACGTATTCTTTTTCTTTTCCAGAAATATCATAGGAAATTTTCTTAGCAATCACCAAGAAATATACCAGGTTCTGTGCACGATATGCTGAAGGATGATCATACCAAATCATATCATTTTTTGGTGAGGTACTTTCGAACTCCATCCAAGAGTCAATTATTTCCTTGCTTTTAACAAAGTATTTTTTATCTTTCGTTTTTTCAAAAGCATTTAACAGAAAACTTACTACATTCAAAGAATGAAGATAAAGTTGGTATGTCGAGCTATTTTTATAATGTTTGTAATTCCAATCAATTCCTTCTTCAAAGTTTATTGTGTCTAAGCTATTGAAAAAGAAGAATTGATTGTTATAAATTTTATTTGCTACTTCCTCTGAATCTTTCTTCACTTCGGAAATCTTGATTATCTGGGAAGGATCAAGGTCTAATAGTTTTACGTTATCTTGCATATTTCCACCTACCTCAAATTGACGACTATAGTTAAGACTAAAGAGATCATTTTTGTTTAGAAATGTAAGAGTTTGTTCTTTGGCTAACGGATCATGTCCTTGTTCTTTATTATAGTAATAATCAAATTTAATATTGTTGAAGGCAAAAGATTCATTAACGGTTTTAATACTTTCAATGAATGGAGTAAGATGATTTTTCACATCATGATGACAACCGAGATTCTGTAAATAATATACTTTAGGAATATATTTTATTGATTTAAAGAACTCTGTTATATTCAGTCTTTTTGTATATTGTTTTAATATATTCTCTTTACTGTGATTAGGATAAGAACACTCGTACATGCGGGTAACATGTCCTTCATAATAATTGTTAACTATTGTTTGCGGATTATTAACAACCGCACTCGTCCCCTTCAACAAGCCTGCTAAATACATACTCATGAACCCGCCAGCAGAACTTCCATAAAACGTTACCTTGTCTCTGACTGCGTTAAGACACATAAAGATTTCATCCAATATGCCTGCTAACTCTTCTAAATAGAATCTATCCTCTGTCCCTTGTCCCCATCCCAGGTTAATCTTGCCTAAATATAAGGTAGGATCGTTATAGTAAATCGTAGAAGCATCAATATCTTCAGCCCATGAGAACCGTTGAAAAACCGGCGGGGACATCTTGGCTGAGTTATAGGCCCCGGAACCCAGGACCACTAATCGGTCTGAGTCCTTCTTTAAATGAATATAGAATTCATATTTAACCTCATTCAAGGTAATGGTTAATTGAAAAGGTTGGCCGCTTGGAAAAGTGAGCTCTTTCATTTCTTCCAGAGTACTATTTATTTTGTGAATGTCTTTAAGCATAACTAATTGACCCCCGTAAGTCGTTACTTAAGTTTCAGTTTCACTTCATCTACTATTTCCATATACTTTTTATTTCTATATAGCTGATCAAATCGTTTAAGAAGCTCACTTTCGTTTTTGATATAGTCTTTGTAAAGTGAGTAAATCTCATAGAGAGTATGCAGTGACTCCTCTAATTGATCTTCTTGGATATTCACTAAGCGCTTCATGTACCAGTTGGTAAAATAGAAATCAAAACGCTTGTCCATATAAACATCCATCAGTCCATTTTCCAGAAGGAAAGGCAGCCTTTCTTTTTCAAGGATATGGAATTTGGTGAAGAACTTTTTCGTAATAGTGTTTGTAACGGATCCCTCTACTGCTGCATAGTAAATATGAATATCAAGATCAATTACTTTGGTTTTACGTGCATGGATTAATAGCTCATGGAAGAATAAGGTGTCTTGGCCACCAGCCCGCTCTACCATTGTTAAATGGTTGTCCACTATAATGTCCTTTTTGACAACTAAGGCTTGAATGCTTTGCGCTCTTAGATTTACTTTTTTCAAGAACTCTTTCGCATCTTTGATAAGGCCTTCTTTATTATATTTTAAGACCGTATTATAGTAATTAAATTTAATAGACTTGGTATTATCTATCTTGATGATATTCCCTACTACCATATCTAGTTTTTTGTCAGAAGTAATGATTTCTAGCAGCTTTGCATACCCGTCATTAATCGCTTCATTATCTGGATCGAGGTAGGTTACATATGGTGCTGAAGCAAGCTCAATTCCTTTATTTCTCGGTCTCGATGCACTTCCGCTGCCCCCATCCGTATAAGAGAAACTCTTTACATTAGGATAATCACGCTCTAGTCTTTTGATGTTTATTAACGTTTCTCTATCTGATGATCCGTCATCTACAAGAATGATCTCCATATCATGGAACACACTGCTTCTTCTTAAACTATTGAAGCATTTATTCAATAAATACTTACCGTTATTATAAATAGGGACTATAACAGATAGCATATAGTTTTCAGATTGACCTGTTTGCTTTGCTTCATGGCTGTTAAATTCAAATCGATCTATACTGTAACCATTTGGAAGCGCAACTTCCCCTTCGAATTTCACTAAATCATCAACTGAGAAGGAACTGGACCAGAAGACCGTTCGATACTTATCCGGCATTTTGTCCACATAATCATGTTCAACACCCGGTACTAGTTCATGACCATGTAAGTAAGCGTCCTTCGTTATATAATCTGAATCGGTGAATTTAAAGCCGTTTACCATATCCTCTAAATAATATTCATAGTAAACATTCTCACTGGAGAAGAAAGCAACCATATCATATTCAGCAAGCAGCTGAGCTGTAAGGTCTTTTTCCAGGATCAGCGACTTATTTTCATAGGTTTGCGCGTTGAACGATTTCTCAACCTGATGAGTAATATCCCGTACCACTACGGCAACATTTCTATTTAAAGGCTTTTCGTTTAGTTGAAGTTTCTCTAAAACAAAACTGATTCTGTCAAATGTCGTATCTCTATTCATGACCTGTCTCAGGCCATACATTTGATGTTTATAGATTTCTTCTTCTGTAAACCCATGCAGGATGTCTTTAACTTCATTTTCACTATTTACGATGAATACATTTGGAAACTTATTATTAATAGCTAAGCTATAGTTGGAAATGATAATATTCCCTATTGCCTGAAGTTCGTAAATTCTGTTGGCGAACATCGTCTCACTATACTTTACAGAATTGAAATTTAAAGACCAATCATATAACTTGTGTAACTTTTGCAGATGTTCATGCGGGACCTCAGGAGATACGCTTTCAAGATATTCTTCAGGGAAGAAATAATTCGGATGATTCAACGAATAATTTCTGTCTATTATTTTTAGACCCTTATCGGATTTCTTGATTCCATTAAATATCATCTTCGTATCTTCTTGTCGATGAGGGTACTTTTGATACCAAGACCCTGCGAAAAATACTTCATTACGCTTCTTGAACTTCCTCATACCGATAGGGTTATGATACAGCGGATTGATTCCAAACGATAGAACATCTACGTTTTCGTTTTTACAATCCTTCTTGTAATCCTCCACTTTCTCTCGGGCAGTTGTAAAAATATAATCACAATCCTGAGCGATCCCAACAAAAAGATCATAATTAACCGGGTCTTCTTTTGAAAAGAAAACCACTTTAATGTCTTTTTCTTTATATAGGTTAATGATTTCTCTTAATTCATCTCTGCGTTTAGACTGCGGGTTCCCTAGACCTCTCCACTCTTTGTTTAATCCACGCCAGGTAGTGGCAATAAAAAATACGTCCAGTTGATCAGCATATTGCTTGTAATTTTTTTGGGTAATATAAACAAATTCGGCGATTCCTTTGAACGACTGATATAAAAATTCGTCTGCAATGATCCCTATCTTGACATCTTTTTTGCTATAGAACTTTGAACCGTTACTATCCGGAATCTGATTAATGGAGGATAACGCATTTTCCAAGAAGTGAAGGTCTGCTAACTTATCCCTTTTTTCTAAATAGCTATTGATTTCTTGTTGAGTTAACTCCAGTATATCGTTACTAGTCTTCGCATTGGAATGGATAACTGTTCGATCATTTCTAATGATCGCTTCAATTTGTTCTTTCTCTTTATCGATTTCCTTTTGAAGTTTCGCTTTAAGCTTCTTAATTGATTGTAACCTGTTTTGAATGCTTACTTGATCCATCCTGTTACCTCCTACGCAGCCTTTTCATAACTTTCCAGTAAGAAAGTGTCAGTTTTCCTAATTTAGAGGATTTCAGGGATTCATACCTTGATAATAATTTGGAGTACGATCGTAAAACTCTTTCCTCTTTTTCATAGCTTTCTTTCAACGCTTCCATCAATTCCAGCTTATTTCTTTTTTCTGTTGTTAAGGCGGCATTAGCCTTCGCTGCATCTTCCTTAGCTAGCCTCAATTCCTTTTCCAGTTCACTGTTCCCGCTGAAATTCTTGCCGTTTACCTTACCGCCTCTTAAGTCTTTTCGTAATTGTAAGATGAGCTGACTATTTTCGTACAATTGCTTAGTGATGTCTGCCATGTGTAAGGTTTGCTGTTGTTGAAGCTTGGCAGATTGTTCTTTTTCCAGTCTCAGATCCTCTTCAAGCTGCTGTTTTTGAGCTAAGAGCAGACTGATATCTTCCATTAGCTTTTGTATTTCTTTACTTTCATTGTGGTCTTTTAATAGTTTTTCCACCCTATTACACTCCTACTAACGCAGTATTTACCCTTTCAACCTCAATCTCTTCAGTTCGATTGCTGAGCTTTTCGCCATCGTTGGTTGAAATGAAATAATGGATTTGATATTTACCAGTATCGTTAATGAGATAGTTGAATTTCTTAGATGATTGATATTTAATCCGGTCAATCACCTTGTTATCTTTGCGAATATAATAAGCGAATTCAAGTTCTGAACTATCTTCAATTTCTACCTCGAAATGAATTTCACCGTTTTGAATTTCGAATTTCGTTCCTTTGAATACTATGCCGCCGCCAGCAATGATCTTCTCCAGCGGATACTTACTGATAACTTCCTGACCTTTGAAGAAGTGTAATTCCATAGAAACAACTTCAGGTTTACCTGTACCAATATTTTTCAAGTCCTTCATGTCCATAGTAAGAGCCTGTAGGAATGGCGCCTCAAAGTAGTTTCCTTCGCTACCTGCTATGACTAATGAAGTTGCCATGTTGGTTGAATCTGAAACATTTATGTCAGCCCTAACTTCTAAGGTATTGGACACAGTTTGAACACTTACGTCATTTATGTCTAAGCCGTGAATGATCCCCATTACCTTTTTCAAAAGGTAAGCCGGGAATGAAACGGCGATTTCGTTATGGCTCATAATCGTATCATCAATTGTTAAATCGATCTTTTTTCCAAGATCATCAAACGAGTTCACTAAAGGAACAATGTGATGCTTATACTGGATATCGTTGGTACTTGATAATAACGATATAGATGGAAGATGATCTTTATCCATTTGTTTAAATATCAAATTATTTATATAGGAAACCTCATATGAAGTTGGATCAATGCCTAAAATGTAGTCCGCTGTTTCTTTGGCAAACTTTCGGATATAATCTGCAATTTTCGTTTGAGGGGCACCTGTGATCACATGACCATAATTATATTTCATTCCATAGTAAAGAGCAGCACTTCCCCCTTTTGAAGTACCTGCCGATATGATATTAGAAGGACTGATATTCAATTTACTCGCCATGAATGAAATCAATGATTGGACAGATGTCTCCACTTCATAGTTCATTTCATTTCCTAAATAATAACTTCCTCTCGGTCCATAGTTATCCAGGATGAATAATTTATTACAGTCAAAGTTCCTCAGTGTTTTAATATAGTTGTATCGGTATGAGTTCGTTTCATTATGAAAACCAGAAAATACAACAAGTAAGTGATCTTTATTATGAATGCCTTCTTCTAGAACATATTTTATTGGAAGATTGCTATTATAGACCTGTTCTGTAAATGTAAACATCTGTATACCTCTCTCTTACGTTATTAAAATAAATGGACTGAAAAAATTAGATTTCCAGTCCATTTATCACCATATTAGACTAATACAGGAGCTTTGTTAGCTTCGTATAAATTACCAAAGTTGATATATTCAATATCATCGCTTGTATTTTTCACAACATTCTTTGTATCAAAAATACGCTTTGTTCTCATACCTTTCAGTTGTTCAGAATCCAAGGCTTTAAATTCATTGTGGTCAGTCAAAACAAGTACAAGATCAGAACCATTCACAGCTTCTTCCATATCATTTATTACGAAGTCTGCCTCTACATGCGGGTCAAATGAGCGCACTTCATATTTCCCTTGGAATTCCAGCATATCTTTGATTTCCATCGCTGGACTTTCACGGATGTCATCAACATTCCCCTTATACGTAAGACCGAAGACCGTAAGGATTTTTCCGTTTACTTGTTCCATAAGATTGTTCACATTTTCAACTACATAAGAAGGCATAGATACATTCACATTTCTCGCTAGATTAATGATTTGAGCCTGTTCAGGTGCTTTTGCCACAATAAAGTATGGATCAACAGCTAAACAATGTCCTCCTACCCCTGGTCCTGGAGTATGCAGGTTTACACGTGGGTGTTTATTTGCCATATCTATTACATCTAACGCGTTGATGTCCAGTTCGTTGCAAACCTTGGTCAACTCATTTGCCAATGCAATGTTTACATCACGAAACGTATTTTCCATCAATTTAGACATTTCTGCCGTTTTGGCGTTTGTCTTGATGATTTCACCTTGAACAAACGTACTGTAGACTTTGGCACCTGCTTCTGTACAAGCTGGAGTGATTCCTCCTACAATACGATTATTGTAAATTAACTCATGTAGAATTTGACCCGGTAATACTCGTTCTGGGCAGTGTACCAGGAAGATATCTTCCCCAACTTTAAAGCCGGCTTCTTCAATCAGAGGCTTTACTGAGTCATCCATACTTCTTGGACCGATTGTTGATTCTACTATTAAGACATTTCCTTTTTCCAAGTAAGGGATGATATTGCTTACAGCACTTAAGACATATGTTAAGTCACAAGATTTGTACTGATCATCTAGATTAGGTGTCGGTACTGCAACAATAAACGCATCAGCTTTTTCCGGAAACAGGGAAGCACGGAAAGTCTTTTTTTCAATTACTTCATTCAGAGCTTCTTGTAAGCCGGGCTCTTCAATATGAATCAGTCCCGCATTTAATGAATCTATCACTCTTTGACTAACATCCACTCCCACAACTTCTACGTCATGTTTAGCGAACATGATGGAAGTTGGTAATCCGATATAACCTAATCCTACAGTACAAAGTTTCATATTGATTGATTCCTCCAACGTTATATTTTTTCAGCTTATATATAAGCGATCGTAAATAGTATAGAAATTTTGTTTTTCTAAATCCCAATTATACGTTCTGCTTGCACTTTTACTATTTTGACTCATCTTATTCCGAAGTTCAACATCTTTCAACAGTATGTTTACAGCTTTGGAAATTTCTACATGATTGTGTGAATCTACACAAAGGCCCAGTTGGTTTTCCTCAACCACTTTTTTAATTTCGGGAAAACTACAGGCAACTACCGGTACTCCGCTCATCATATATTCAAACAATTTGTTTGATGAGGCAGAATAGTGATTAAAACATACATTATTTAAAACTTGAAAGCCTAAATATGCATTCCTTGTATATTTAGGTAACTCTTTCAACGGAACTTTAGGGATGAATTTCACCCGATGTTGTAGATTCAGCTCTTCGACCATCTTTAATAAGGTGGGTTTTATACGGCCATCACCTATAAAGACAAGAGTTCCTTCACTAAAGAGAGGAACTGCTTTCACGAGATTCTCCAATCCCCTTCCAGTCTGTATTCCACCTTGGTATAGGAGGATTTTCTCATCCTTGGGTAAATTTAATAATTCATGAAGATCCACTTTCTCATCCTCTATTACACTCTCTTGCTGCTTAAATGGGTAGTTATACACCACTCCTGGATAAAACCCATATAAATCCTCATTATATTTTGCTCTTGTGTGGTTTTCCACAATCATACTATCAATCTTATTAATCAGAAAACCTTCCATTTTCCCATAAATACCACTATCATAGCCTGTTCGACTAGTCTGAACTTCATGAGAGTCGTACACTAATTTCTTTCTATTTATTCTCCATTTCGCGCATATATACCCTTGAGGAAGGGTATTAAGGTCATTAGAGTGATAAATATCGTATTTTCTCTGCCATCCTCTGGCAATCATTCTTAAGATGATGCTTCCTCTAATCCATACAACACGTAATTTAGTACGCCACAACAAAAACAGCAGTCCGCTAACAGGCAGTACGATGAATGGCGCAACAAACGCTGATGCAAGCCAGGAC
The DNA here is from genome assembly GCF_012911895.1 of Bacillus sp. RO3. Classification (GTDB taxonomy): domain Bacteria; phylum Bacillota; class Bacilli; order Bacillales; family Bacillaceae_B; genus Rossellomorea. The sequence goes on along the minus strand of NZ_JAAXCV010000012.1, from coordinate 34,207 downwards.
AATAAAAGCAGGAATCCAATCATCTTGTTCTTCAAACTTATTTGATAAACTTTTTGAAGCAGCTCCAATAGGAGTGGGTATCTTCTCACTCTATACACATTGAAGTTAGGATTCATTTCTTCGAATCTGTTTATGCTATCATCTTTTGGATCATCTATGCATATTAGGTCTACCTTGTAATGATTTTGTGATAATGCTGTACATTCTCTCATGACTCGGGCATCGTTAGTGAAATGATTCCAAACAAACATACATACGTTTTTTTTCATATGTTTTTAACCTTACCTTGTTCATTGTATTTTTTTGAATATATCAATTTATCAATCACATTCACCAATGTGTCTATGTTAGCATCCCAATTGAAATTTTTCTTTACATATTTATTACCATTCTGAGACATTTCATTGAGTACTTTTTTATTTTTCTGGAGAAACTCTATTAGATCGACCAGCTTCTGACTGTCTCTATCCTCTACTGCAAATCCTACATGTTCATCCTCAATGACCTCTTTTGAATACCCTGACACAGCCGCTACAATAGGTACCCCACACGTCATATAATCGATCACTTTTCCCGGGAGAACCGTTTCGAACACCGACTTATTATTCAGAGTAACGATTCCTGCATGGTGCTGAGAGATAATTTGAAGGCACTCTCTGCGCGTTTTAGGGGAAATAAATGTAACATTTGACAGGTTATGTTTCTTGATCTGATCGTAAACTTCTTGTCTTTTCAACCCATAACCAATAATGCTGAAATCGATATCTTTCTTTCGAAGTTCTTTTGCTAACTCAATCAATAACTCCCCATCTTGAGCTAATCCAATGTTCCCTGCGTATATGACTTTAAAACGATCCGTACTGGTTATGTTTGACCTGATTTCTTCAACTCTTGCAGCATTGGGCATAAACGAAAGTTTTGATGGATCAATGTTACGCTTGTTCACAATATGATCCTTAAAGCCCCGACTATTAATGATGATCTCATCGGACGATTTATATATAAACTTTTCTACCTTATTAAAAAAGGCGAGTATCCATTTATAGTTAAACACACCAACGCCTTTCAATGATTCCGGCCATAGATCCCGCACATCCAATATCAGCTTGGACCTGAATCTCCATTTCGCCATGACTCCCACCATCGCTACGAATATAGCAGGGGAGGTGACTAACACCACATCATACTTGGAGCGGTTAATGAATACTTCCACCATAAACTTAAAGTACATTTCCAAATAAAATAATAATCGGTTAAATATCCCCCTGGAATATTTTCTATCCCTGATTTTTATCCTATTAATAGAAGATTCATATTCATTAATAGAAGGGTCATCCCAGAATTCTTCATTTTCATAGATTTTCTTAGTAGGATAAGTAGGTTCTGTTGTTAACATATCAACATCATAGCCACGCTTCTTTAACAGCAAGAAGATATTTTTCATCCTGTTGCCCGCACTGCCGATTTCCGGATAGAAATTTTGTGAAATGATTAATATCTTCTTCATTCAACCCCACCAATACTTTCCTTCAATAATTGTTTCCATTTCCCATAATCTCTTTAATCTTGATTCTTATAAAATAAATCTTTGATTCGACTATATGCACTACAAGAGCATCTTGGTATATATATCGGATTGCCTACTTTCACACTTTAGACTCACCTTACATTTACTCATATAGGATTCTTATTCTCATTTTCTTTGTGAAAGAGAGCACATTACAAAACAACTGATTGCGTAAGATGATGGAGCAATCAGTTGCAATGTGTCATTTGGGTCCGTTTATTAAAAATCCTGTCATATTATATCATATTATAGGGTTATTTCCAGTCGATTCCTGTAATATATTTAACATAAATGAAACTATTTGTTACATATATTAAACTATAAAAATCCCATTAGATTAACACGAATTCCATAATTACTAGATATTACCACAAAAGAAATACAAACGGGTAAATTTTACTAGTAAATTGAAAACTTTTCCCTCTCATTCTCCCTTTAATGTGATAAAATGACAGTATTATCTACCAAACTATGACAATAAAGGAGAAATATTCGTGAAAAAGACCCTGACCACTGTAGCAGCTACGGCTGTTCTTTCCTCTTCCTTTGTTAGTTATGCGGCCGCAAGCACCCATAAGGTAGAAGCCGGTGATTCCTTATGGACCATCGCACGAGAGTACGATACGACGGTTTCGAACCTGAAGAGCTGGAATAAGCTGCAGTCAGAGCTGATCTACCCTAACCAGCTGTTGAAGGTTGCACAAAGCGGATCGACCAGTCCTACTTCTCCACCAAAGAAAGCAGAGAGCAATAAGAACGAAGGCAAAAAGACCTATATCGTTAAATCTGGGGATACGCTTGGACAGATCGCTCTTGCCCATTCTGTATCGGTTTCGGATTTATCGAGTTGGAATGGAATTAAGAATCATTTGATCTATCCTGGACAGGTCCTTAAGGTTTCAAAGGCATCTGCCTCCTCCCCTGCTCCTACGCCTGCACCGGCACCTAAGCCAGCACAACCAAAGGAGCACTCAACGTACACCGTGAAATCCGGTGATACCCTTGGGAAAATCGCCCTTGCCCACTCTGTATCGGTGAGTGAGTTGACTTCCTGGAATGGATTAAAGGGACATCTGATTTATCCAGGACAGGTGTTAAAGGTTTCCAAAGGGAACGGACAAGCCCCGGCCCCTGCAGCTCCTTCACCTGCTAAACCTAAACCGGCGACCGGTCAGCAGTCGTATACGGTACAGTCCGGGGATACATTGTCCCATATCAGTATGAAGTTCGATGTTTCAGTGGCGGAGTTGAAAAGCTGGAACGGACTCAAGAATGACTTCTTGCAGGTCGGACAGGTCCTTCAAGTTAAGGCAGGGAAGAAACCAGTGGCCTCTCCGCCAAAGCAGGATAAGCCAGGAACACCCGCTTCCTTCAGTATTGATAAATTATTAAGTGAGGCAACGTCTCATATGGGGACTCCGTATGTATGGGGAGGCTCTTTGCCAGGTGGATTTGATTGCAGCGGATTCATCTATTATGTGTTCAAAGAAGCAGGGGCGGACAGTATCAAGCGCCTGAACAGTGAAGGGTATTACAGCCGTTCTTATTACGTGAATACTCCGCAGCCTGGAGATCTTGTTTTCTTCGAAAATACATATAAAAAAGGCATTTCTCACTTAGGCATTTATTTAGGGAATAATGAATTCATTCATGCAGGAGATCATGGTGTACAAATCACCAGCTTGGATAATTCATACTGGAAATCCAAGTTCGATGGATTTAAGAGATTTTATGAGTTATAGAATAGAATCCCCCCATGACGTCGTCACAGGGGGATTTTTTCATGGGGTATAGAAATTCTCGGTATAGTACACGCCATACTCCCCGCCTAAATGGACTCCCACCCCGAGTCTCTTGTAGAGGGGGCTTAGGATGTTTTTGCGGTGACCGGATGAGTTGACCCAGTCATTATGCACTTCCAACGCATTGAACTGACCGGCCGCGATGTTTTCTCCTGCTGAAGAATAGGAGATTCTTGCCTGGTCCATCCGCTGAAACGGTGAAAGACCATCAGGGTTATCGTGGCTGAAGAAGTTCCTGACCGCCATATCTTTACTGTGGGACCTTGCCACATCCCCTGCCTTTGCATCCGCCTGAAGAGGCGCAACGAGATGGCGTGCCCGTAATGCATTTGCTTGATCGAGAATCTGCTTCTCCAAGCTGCTTCTTAAATCTGCTTTATTCACATCCGGGTTGGTCATGGTGAAATCTTCCCTTATGATGAATATTCCCGACAGCGTGTTTTCATCATGTTGATCATAATAGAGGCGTATGAGCATGCCATTATGGTAATAGTCGTTTGCCTGATCATGGACCGCGCCTATTTGTGCCATAAGGGTCTCTGCCTGTCCTTTCCCCAATCCAAGCTTAATTCCGGCTTTCGATACCCAGCTATCCGAGTTGGAATAGACGGACACTACTCTGCCATCGAAGACACCATATTGAATATACTTCTTCGGATCCTTATTATATACGTGCCAGTCAAAGCTGAATCGACTTTCATCGACGCGCTGGGGACTCCCCAAAGTAGAACGTACTAATGCTTCGGAGGCATTCACATGAACTCCCTGGAACTGAAATTCTTCCGTGCTGCCGATTAATCGTTCCTTTACGACGGAAGATATGGCATTCGCACCTCCCAATATGGAAAATCTCCCATACGAGTTTACTAGATCTTTCATCGGAGAAGGTATTTTATCCTTTTCAACTAAAAGAATCGGTGCACCTTTTTTTGCTGCCAGTACAGATCCGGACAGTGCATCGGCAAAATTCGTTCCCGTTGCAACAAAGGCTTGATCCTTTTCCAGGGGAAGACCTTCAATGATCTTCCTGGCTGTTTCATAACGATTCACACCGCCATACCGGGTATAAGAAGGAAGTTTCGAAGCGACATCGGAAGAAACAACTCCTTCTCCTCCTATTAATATAGTGGTTTTCTTTTCATTCACGATTTGTTTTGTAGCCTGCGGCAGGCGGGTGGATTCGGTCAGAACAATGGGGATTTCATTCTTTGCCGCATAGGGTGCCACAGCCAGGGCATCAGGAAAGTTCCGGCCGTTTGCCACGACGACTTTGTCTGAAGGCAGGTATGCCGCTATCTTGGCAGCAGTTTGGAAACGATCGTCGCCTCCAATTCTGGTAATCTTCATCCCTAGTTCTCTTAATTGAATCTCCACGGCTGAGTCAATGGCCCCCACCCCGCCTAATATGTATACATGCTTCGCTTTCAACTCTTGAATTCTTTCTTTTGTATCAATCGGTAATCGATGCTTATATGTCAGTAATATAGGGGCATCCAATTGATATGCAAGGGGTCCCCCGGCCAGTGCGTCAGGAAATGTTTCTCCACTTGCGAGTACAATCTCGTCTGACTGATTCCATCCCCACATGGAAATCCAACTTGCCGTATCATATCTGTTTTCTCCACTTATACGTTGTACATTGGTATTCGCCTTTATCCTGTCCGTTTCCATCCAGCTGAAGGCCAGGATGAGTAAAATCATGATGATTCCCAGTTTCTTAGTCAAAGTATCCCCCCTCTTTTTCTTCTTTATCATTGTACCAAATGAATCCAACTCAGAGGGACCTATTCGACAATTTATTCCAATAACCTTTCCTTCCTGTCAGGGGCAGACAAAATTTTACTAATGTATTTCTTTTTTCATCTTTTTCTAGTATATTTTTCTTATGTGTAAAATTTATGATTACTAGGTGGGAAACAATTTGAGAGCGGATAAACATCAAAAGAAGCGCAAGTGGCCTAAAGTCGTTGGAGCGGTCTTCCTCCTTCTTCTTATCGCTGGCGCAGGCTACGTATATTCCATATATCATTCATTGAACAAGACAGCTGAAACCATGAATGAACAAATCGATCGCCCGAAATCCGAGAAGCGGACAGAAGAGGTCGAATTCGAGAAGAAGCAGCCTTTTTCCGTGTTATTATTAGGGGTGGATGAACGGGAAGGTGACAGAGGCCGTTCTGATACGATGATCGTCGTCACGGTAAACCCTCAAGAGAAAACGACGAAGATGCTGAGTATCCCCCGGGATACCCTCGTGAATATAGTCGGTAAAGGCTATGAGGATAAAATTAACCATGCTTATGCATTTGGCGGGGTTGAAATGGCCATGGATACCGTAGAAGAATTCCTGGACATTCCAATCGACTACTATGCAAAGATCAACATGGAAGGTTTTAAGGACATCGTAAATGCGGTCGGTGGCGTGACCGTCAACAATGATTTCGCCTTCACGTACAGTGGAATAACGTTCAACGAAGGGCAAATTTCATTGGACGGTGAAGAAGCCCTGCTCTATTCACGCATGAGGAAACAAGACCCCCGTGGTGATTTCGGACGTCAGGCACGTCAGCGTCAAGTGATTCAAGCCGTCATTAAAGAAGGAGCCAGTGTCTCTTCTTTATGGAACTATGGAGATATTTTTGGAGCTATCGGAAATAACATCAAAACAAACCTGACATTAGACGAGATGGTCAATATCCAAAAGAATTACAAAAGCGCAACCAAGGACATTTCTCAGAGCCAGATCACTGGCGATGGGCAGATGATCAGTAATATTTATTATTATGTTGTACCTGAAGCAGAAAAACAGAAGGTGCAGAGTGATTTGAAGGATCATCTGGATTTGGAAGACTAATGGAATGCCAGCTCCTGTTTATATGGGGCTGGTTTTTTTATTAGTTGTTAAAAAGAACAGCCGGCGTTTAAGCTGCTGCTCCACTTTTATTGATTAATAATGTCCTCCCCAACCAGAATCCACCTGTCATAAACAGTAATCCCATGAAGGAGAGAAACCATAGGGATGACGTTCCCCCATCCTGATAAGGCAGGTCAGTATAGTATCCATGAGTATCTTTGGATATTCCTCTTATCCATTGGGTCTCAAGCTTTGATTTTGATTCAGTGGTGAAGTCACTTTTTTTAACGATGCCGTTTTCGTTGATGGTGTAGGTTCTGTATGTGGCGGATGATTCTGATTCATTAGCAGGAGAGGTAAGTAGGCTGACGATGAATTCTTCTTTACCTGATGTTGTGTCGGTCACCAATTTATATTGAATTCCTCCGGAGAAAGCTTTCATACCTTCTTCATCGTCCACATTTATCTCATACCCTTTCAACTCTGCTTCTTCTTCATCATTTATTTCAAGGATGATCGTTGGAGGATCGCTCTCCTCCTCTACATAGGTATTGATTTTCACCCCATGGAAGACTTGAACTGTATCGACTGATCCGTCTTCTTGTAAAGAAGTAAATTCATATCTCTTTTCGAAGGAGCTTTGGTAGAAGCTTTCTCTTATGGATTGGATGAGGAAGTAGGCTGCGATCATCATAAGGACAATGCCGACGATGAAGATGGCACCGCTTATTTTTAGCCATATTTTTTGTTTTTTACTCATATATTTACTCCCCCTCCTATCTACTATAGGTCCACCCTTATACCCCTTAAGTAGCTTTTACTTAAAGGCAGGAAGTGAATATTAAGTCATATTGATTTGTGCTTTCGTAACTATATAACTTGGAATCGTTTACATTCCAAACGATTAAACCCTCATTCAACATCAGATAATTCTTTTATTTTATTTTTGATAAAATTAATATATTTATTGTCTTCCTGCAGTTCAAATACAATAAGTGCTTTCTGCATAAAATTCTTGGCTTTCTTCGGCTGATTCAACAGCTCTAAATTATATCCGATCTGATAATGTAATTCTCCCAGTAAATATAGACTATCCTTGTTCAAACACCACTTAATGGCATCTTCACAATATTTATTTGAATCTTGGATCCTATTGATTTTGGTTAACACTCTGGACATGTTATAGAATAATCTTGTTTTAATGGTATAATCATTTATATGGGGTAACGCTTGAAGATGACCTTTGGCTTCTTCAAATACCGTCAAGGCCTTCTCATTCTCATCTTTATAGTAAATCCCTCCAATGGTTAAGAGGATTTCGATTTCCCTTTCGAACATGACTTTACCCTTAATATGTGTGATATTTAAAGCCTCTCTTAACGTAGAGATGGCAGATTCTACGTCTTTTTTAACCTCCCAAAGATAGATGCCTTTATGCCAAAGGAGTAGTTGCATATTCTTTTTATTCTGAAGAAATAGTGGATTGTCTTCTTCTGTTCTTACAATGTCCATCATTTCTTCAAACCTAAGACTTCTCCTCATAATTTGGAGTTGCTTAAAGACTTCTTGTACGTAATCCAATCTGGGAGTTGTACCTATGTCGAAAAAGTAGTTGACATCTACTCCTAATTTTTGTGAAATTTGATATAGAGTAGATGCATATGGAAACACATCTCCCTTTTCAATCTTACTAATCTGTGCCTGAGTACAAATGCCTTCAGCCAATTCTTCCTGGGATAATCCACTATTTTTTCTAAGCTCTTTAATCTTTCTACCCACTGCCCCAAAATCCATTAAACCCTCTCCTAAATTATGCTTAGAGTTATATTTTTTTCTATAATCCTTAGAAAATACCGTAAAACACTGTAAAAATAAGATAAAAGCAAGGTACATTCCCTTTTTACAGTCATAGGAAATATGTTTTAATAATTATAACATTACTTTTAATTATAATAACGAATCTTCTTTTAAAGAAGAAAGGGAGGAAAGACCTATGAAAAGACGATTTCTTACAATTTTGACAGCATCAATCCTTATTTTAGGCTTTGCCGGGACTTCAAGTGTTGCTGCAAATGGAAATGTTACTACTCCTCAGAATGACTTACCTGGTTGGGCATACTAAGCCGGTCTATATTCATAATGCTTCCTCATTTTTGAGGAAGTTTTTTTGTTCAACTACTTTATCTAATATGCCTAAAGTTATAAAACAAGACAAAAAACGGTTTATTTACTACATAATTAAAGTTGTATCTCTAATATACGTTCATAAGCCTAAAATCCCTTTTCTCATGGTTATGTTAGGATAAAAGTACAATAAAAGAAAGGGGGCTTCATGATGAAAAACATAAGCATGAAAGTAAATCCTCTATACTCAGATATGGATATGTCCATCCAATTCCATTTCGAATTTTCCAAAGGTGATTGTAAGATCGGGGAAGCCATGGCATCGACGTATGTGATGGATAACCATGTAACGTATCGTAAGTCCCAAAGTGCGACAGCTGCCGTTGTTGAAAAGTGTGCCGTCATTGATCAGTTCGAAATCGTTGGTGAACTGGCAGAGCCCTGCATGAAAAAGCTTCAGCATTTCCTAAAAGTCATCGGAATGAAAGAAGTCCACACCGGCTATGATTTAAACAAACAAGTGACCATCTAAACAATCGGTACACTAACATAATCAAGGGTCCATCCTAATCGGATGGACCCTTTGGTTTAGAGGGACGGACCTCTACTCAATTGTATTTAAATCGCCTTTCCAGTTGATTTCTGGATAACCGCCTTGATGTCTCGTTTCCCGACTGCTCACACCCGTATCGTAATACCCGTCAATACTGTTCTCGATATGAATGACGTAGGTGTAATCATCCCATAACGTTCCCTCTTCGATGGCCTCGTTTGCAACAGCGGTCAGCCTTTTCAAGAAGTCGTTTGCTATCGCTCTCATTTCGTCCTCTGGCGTTTCCTGAGGTACGACAATCTGAAATTCCAATGGTTCCTGTTCTGAACGCAGGAGGACGGCATGGGATACCGTCTTTTCCACGATATAATCCCGCGCTTCATTGAACCACTCGGGACGGAATGTCAATTTTACCGGTTCTTCTTCCCCAAGGTACTTAACATCCTTACTCAGGTAGTTGGAACCTCCCTTCCCTTTAAATAGAGAGACTGACGTAATCATTGAATGTCGATCGATGATTTGGATTTCTCCCGCCGTATCGGGCTTAAGTTTGTTGCGCCCTTTCAGCTCCATTTCCACTATATATTCACCAAAGTGATAATCCGCTGAATAAACACCTTCCATTACATTATAGAAATAATACGGTTCACCCAGGGTGTTTATAACCTGATCCAGATTATAAGACTGGCTGATATTGGAGCGTATCTGTAAAAGCTTTTTTTCATCTTGAGCGAAGTGAAGGAGATAATTCTCGATCCGGTCATACGTTTTATGACCCTTCATCATATTGACATCCTCATACCTGTCCTTATATAACTCCTGTATCTCATCAATCGGATCTCCAATGGTAAACGGAGTTCCGATGAACGTACCATTGGCTGCTTTTTCCTTGAATTCGTTTGGCTGATTTAGAATGATGGAAAAGTCAAAGACGGAGAGGGGAGGTGTATCCACCGGTACCATCTGGTCTTCCTCTTTCTTCTCCTCTCGTGGAGCTTCTGTTTCTTGCTTTGGTTCCTCTTTCACTTCATCAGCGGGGGTCGCCGATTTTCTGATGATGGCTTTTTCTTCTATTATTCTTTCATCCAGCTCGTCCGTTGGTACGTATGTGAGTTGATCTGCCGGCTCTTCTTTTTCTTTCTCTTTCACCAGGTCCTCCTTTGTCAGATAACTGCTGCCCAGAATAGAGAGGATCAGGATGATGCATATGGGGACGCCAAGATTTATAAAGATCGTTTTTGTTGATGACTCCTTTTGTTTTTCGCTTCGTATCTTCGTCAAGATGACTCTTTTTTTACTGACCGGGGTGGTGTTTTTGAATACATCCTGTTCGATTTCATCTTTTAGGTTGTGTAAGGGATCCTTATTCATTTGGAAACCTCCCTCCCATCGTTTTCTTCAATTTCTCCCGTCCACGATCCAGCCTCGTCCGAACCGTTGAAGGATTGATCCCCAGCATGTCTCCGATTTCCTGGGTGGATAATTCTTCGTAGTAGTATAATAGTATGACTTCTTTATATTTCAGGGGCAAAGAGAATACATGAGATGCGACTGAGTCGTTTTCTTCGTTCAGGATGAGCTCTTGTTCCGGGCTTACTGACGCCTCTTTTTTAAGCAGGGTATGAAATTTGTTTACGATCGTATTTCTTCTGAAGTAAGCTGAGCGTTTATAGTCCTTACATAGGTTGATGGCAATTCGGTAAATCCACGTTTTATAAGAGGAATTGTGATTGAACTGGTGGAGAGCATGAAACGCTTTAATGAATACCTCTTGTGTAATATCCTGTGCAGCCGGCCAGTCTTTCACATATAAGTACGCCAATTTCGTCACCTGCACTTCATACTCATCTATCAAATTCTCAATCAACCTTTCCTCGCTGATCTCCATCTGCACCACTCCCCCCTTCTCATGTTGTAATACTTCTTCCATTTCGTTTCCTCCTTGATGGGACCTTGCTGGAGCCCAGCGGTTTTTCTTAGTCACCATTCCCTGCAGGGTCCGTCCCTCACTTCGTTAAGATTAATGCATTTTTTTACATTTTTGTAAGTTATTCATTGATTAGACGGACGGGGGAGGGTTGGTGTCTCACATTCCGCAGACTTTTTTGACGTTCCGTTCCCATTAAAAAACGCACCCGTTCATTTTGGATACGTTTTGGAATACTATTCGTTCTTTATCTACTAAGCATACGGTGTATTGAAGGTTAAAGGTCCGTCCCTCAACACATTAAAGCGGTGAGGGACGGACCTTGGTTATGTTAAGGAGTTAATGATCAAGAGGCTCGCAATCCTGCTTGTCATATCCCTGATATCAAGCAAGGGATCGATTTCCACGATGTCCATGGTGGTGACTTTTGGATGCTGCAGGGCCGTTTGGACAGCGTCTGTAAGGGTATCTGGATGCATTCCACCTGGACCGATTGCCGGGCACCCTGGAGCGTACGCCTGATCGAGGACATCCATGTCGACTGATAGATAAATGGTATCGACTTGGGATTCAAGCTTCGATAAGGACTCCAGGATGATGTTTTGGATGGGCTGTTGCCTTACGTCCTTCATGGAGTAAACCGTCACACTCTGTTCGATGGCATAGTCATGATAGGCTTTCGCATTGGCATAGTTCCGTATGCCGATCTGGATCAGATGCTCTCCCTTGATGTGCCCTTCTTCTATCAGCCGTCTGAAAGGCGTGCCGTTGGTCGGCCCTCCGTCCTCGGTATTTCGGAGGTCATGATGGGCATCGAATTGGATGATTCCCACCGTCCCTTTCACTTCCTTGATAGCTTTGACCGCTGAAGTAGTGATGGAATGGTCGCCGCCAAGGATGATGGTAAAGGGTGCAGCTTGCGTGCCGGCCGCCGCTTTGACAGATTCATAGATCCTTTGATGGGATCCTTCGACAGAGGTTGGGTGCATGGTGATGTCGCCGAAATCCAGGATCGATTGATGATTTTCGGCAAGGTCCGTCCCTCTTTCAATATTGTATGTCGTGAACGAGTTCAGGCATCGCCTGATGGCGTCCGGTGCGAAGCTTGCTCCCGAGTGGGAGATGGATGGTTTGGAGAGGGGGGCGCCGATGATGGCGATGTCCCCTTTGCTTCCTTCTTCCCATGGTGTGATGAGTTCAGCAGCTTTCGTTGTGTAACGGTCTTTGAACTGTGCCTTCCCAGCCGGCTTAATGTGTTGAAATGTGCTCATGAAGCTTCTCCTTGCGGTAGATGATCCGCCCGTTTTTCATGACGGTGTGGGTATGATTCACCCCGTAATGGTATGGCACATAATGATAGTTCGGTACATCCCAAAGAACGATGTCCGCTTTTCGACCCGGGATCAATTTCCCTGCTGAGTCTCCCCTGTTGATGGCGTGGGCCGCGTTGACGGTGACCGCGTTCCAGATTTCCTCCGGCGTCATTTTCAGCTGCAGGGATGCTAGGTTCATGATGAACTGCAGGTTCTCTGTCGGGGAGCTGCCCGGATTGAAATCGGTGGAAAGAGCAACTGCCGCTCCCGCTTCCATCATGCTTCTAGCGTCGGCAAACTTCCCTTTATTCAGGTAGAAAGAGGTTCCTGGCAGGAGGACGGCGATGGTGTCTGTCTGTCCAAGTGCCTGGATGCCCTTCTCTGAAGCTCCCACTAAGTGATCTCCGCTCGTCGCTCCAATTTCCGTCGCCATTTCTGTTCCACCGAGGGGATCGATTTCGTCTGCGTGAATTTTAACGGAGAAGCCTTTTTCTTTTGCCTTAGTCAGGAACTCACGGGACTGTTCTACCGTGAACACCCCGGTTTCGCAGAAGATGTCCACGAATTCAGCCAGTTGTCCTTTTTCGATATCATTCAGCAGTTCAAGCATTTCTGCTAAAAATTCATCGGAGCGCCCTTTGAATTCCGGCGGGATCGCATGGGCTCCCAGGAATGTGGAAACGATGTCGACTGGATGGGTTTCATCCAGCTTCTTGGCCACTCTCAGTTGTTTTAATTCTGTCGGTCGGTCGAGACCGTAGCCGCTTTTCGCTTCCACGGTCGTGACTCCATATTTGATCATTCTATTCAAGTGGAACCGCGCTTTGGTGAGCAGCTCTTCTTCCGATGCTTCTCGGGTGGCGCCCACTGTGGAGAGGATGCCGCCTCCCCGCTTCAGGATTTCCAAGTATGGAACCCCCTGTTGCTTCAGGGCCATTTCGTGTTCCCGGGAGCCCCCGAAAACCAGGTGGGTGTGCGGGTCTACAAGGCCGGGAGTGACGAGCTTTCCTTCAGCGTCGATTCGTTCGGTTGCCTTCATGTCCTGGGCTTTTTCATGTGTTCCGATCCAGGCGACAAGTCCGTCCCTGACGGCAAGGGCCGCATGCTCATAAACCTTGAGCTTGCTCATTTCCTTCCCTTTTAGAGGTCCGTCCCTACGGTCTTCATCGTCCATGGTCAGGAGCTGGCCGATGTTGTCGATGATGGTGTCGAAGTGTTGGGCTGTCATGTTATTCTCCTCCTTTGTTCATCGGGATGTGGATGTTATGTTTTTCTGCTGTTTTTTCGGCGATGTCATAGCCTGCGTCAGCGTGGCGTATGACACCCATTCCAGGGTCTGTTGTCAGGACGCGTTCCAGTCGTTCATGAGCAAGGTCCGTCCCGTCTGCCACGACGACCATCCCTGCATGCAGGGAGTATCCCATGCCTACTCCGCCGCCGTGGTGGAAGGAAATCCAGGATCCGCCTGCCGCTGTGTTGATGAGGGCGTTCAGGATGGCCCAGTCTCCCACTGCGTCACTCCCGTCCTTCATGCTTTCGGTTTCCCGGTTGGGTGAAGCAACGGAGCCACAGTCCAGGTGGTCACGTCCGATGACGACCGGCGCTTTCAGTTCCCCGTTTCGCACCAGTTCATTGATGGCAAGACCCATCTTCACACGCTCTCCGTAACCGAGCCAGCAAATACGGGAAGGCAGCCCTTGGAATGCGACTTGCTCCTGTGCCATATCGATCCAGCGGTTCAATGCTTCGTTTTCCGGGAATAGTTCCTTAATCAAACGATCGGTTCTATAAATGTCCTCAGGATCTCCGGACAGTGCCGCCCAGCGGAACGGTCCTTTTCCTTCACAGAAAAGCGGTCTGATGTATGCCGGGACGAATCCTGGGAAGTCAAAGGCGTTTTCCACCCCTTCATCCTTTGCGACCTGACGGATGTTGTTGCCGTAGTCAAAAACGATGGAGCCTTTCTGTTGGAATTGAAGCATCGCTTCCACGTGTTTGGCCATGCTTTTTTGTGATAAGGCTGTGTAGGCTTTCGGATCCTGTTTGCGAAGCTCTGACGCTTCTGTCAGGGAATAGCCTTCGGGTACATAGCCGTTCAACGGGTCGTGGGCAGATGTCTGGTCTGTGACGATATCGATTTTGACATCACGTTTGAGAAGTTCATGATGGACCTCTGCCGCGTTGCCGAGCAAGGCGATGGAAAGCGCCTTCCCTTGGTCACGGGCTTCATACGCCATCATTAACGCTTCATCGATGGAATCTGTTTTCACATCACAATAGTTCGTATCGAGGCGTTTCTGGATTCGTTCTGCGTCCACATCGACTGCGATTACGACTCCACCGTTCATGGTAACGGCTAAAGGCTGTGCCCCGCCCATTCCTCCCAATCCGGCAGTGAGGGTGATCGTTCCTTTAAGAGAGTTATTGAAATGCTTCTTCGCCAGAGCCGCGAACGTTTCGTACGTCCCCTGCAGGATTCCTTGTGTCCCGATATAAATCCAGCTTCCAGCCGTCATTTGTCCGTACATCATCAGGCCTTTTTGATCCAGCTCGTGGAAGTGCTCCCAGTCGGCCCATTTTGGGACCAGGACCGAGTTTGATAACAGGACTCTTGGTGCTGCTTTATGGGTTTTGAACACACCAACCGGCTTTCCGGATTGAACAAGCATGGTCTCATCGTTTTCCAGGTTTCTTAGAGTGTGGACGATGGCATCGAATGACTCCCAGTTCCGGGCCGCTTTCCCGATTCCGCCGTATACGACCAGTTCTTCAGGGATTTCTGCCACCTCCGGGTCGAGATTATTGTAGAGCATACGGAGCACCGCTTCCTGCTCCCACCCCTTACATTCGAGGTCCGTCCCTTTTTTCACCTGTACAATACGTTTGTCTGCTTTAACCATTTGTCGTTTCCTCCTTTGTTTTGGTTGGTTTGATGAGTGTGCATAATGAGATCTGCTGCAGCCACTGGTTGGCTTTTTCTATATCTTTCGAGAAGATGCGGTCCTTGGTGATGGAAGGAATGACCTTTCTCGCTGCTTCGTAAAATTGGCGCGTCTTACTCGCCATAAGGTCCGTCCCTCTATGTTCGACTGCCTGCAGATTGCAGATGAGCTCGACTGCGAGGACTCTTCTGGTGTTCTGCAGGATCTGGTAGGCGTGTCTCGATCCGATCGTCCCCATGCTCACATGGTCTTCCTGGTTGGCTGATGATGGAATCGAATCGACGCTCGCCGGATGGGCGAGTGTTTTGTTCTCGGATACGAGTGATGCTGCGCAGTATTGCATGATCATGGCACCCGATTGCAGTCCAGGCTGCGGGCTCAGGAACGGCGGCAGGTCATTGAGCTGCGGATTCACTAGCCTCTCGATTCGCCTTTCTGAGATGTTGGCAAGCTCAGCAACGGCAATCTTCATAAAATCCATGGCGAACGCGATGGGCTGACCGTGGAAATTTCCGCCTGAGATGATTTTTTCCCCATTATCAAAAATGAGCGGGTTATCCGTTGCAGCGTTCATTTCGATCTCAAGCTTTTCCTTCACGTAATCAAGGGCCTGCCACGAAGCCCCGTGGACCTGGGGGATGCACCGGAGTGAATAGGCATCCTGTACCCTCAGCTCACCCTGTTTCGTTGTTAGCTTACTGTCTTCCACATACTCACGGATTCGTTTTGCCGTTGCCACCTGTTGAGGATACCCCCTTACTAAATGAATATCTTCGTCAAAGGCATCCATGATCCCTCTAAGTCCTTCCAAGGTCAGACTGGCGATCATTTCACTCTGTAAGGCGAGTTCCTCCGCTTCCAGATACCCGATGACTCCCATCGCCGTCATGGCCTGTGTTCCGTTGATGAGGGCCAGTCCTTCTTTTGCCTGAAGCTGGATCGGGAAGATATTTTCTTTCGAAAGTACAGGCAGAGTTTGATGAACCTCTCCCTGGTAATGAACTTTGCCTTCCCCCATAAGCGCCAGCGCCAAATGGGAAAGGGGCGCCAGGTCCCCGCTTGCTCCAAGTGAGCCCTGCTGAGGGACAACAGGATGGATTCCTTTGTTCAGGAACTCTGCCAATCGCTCGACGATGACCGGTCTGACGCCTGAATACCCTTTTAACAGGGCATTGCATCTCAACAGCAGCATCGCCCGTGAAACATTCTCGGGAAATGGATCACCCACTCCGCAAGCATGGGAATGAATCAGGTTGAGCTGAAGCTCCTCCACATCATCCGCATCAATCAACACATCACTGAACTTCCCAAACCCCGTGTTGATCCCGTACACCACACGCTTCTCCTTCACAATACGCTCAACCGCCTCGCGACTCTTCCGCACCCGCTCCATACTGACCGGCGAAAGCACCACCTGCTCCTTCCCATAAATCACCCTGCCTGCTTCCTCCAACGTCAAACTACAACCCGTCAACTCCACCATCCTGATCACCTCTCCATTTTTTTCAGGGACGGACCTACTCCATTTGTCACCCTACACCTTCAGCCCTACATAGCCCCGCTAAATCAATACTGTTTCAATTTTATTCTTCAACGCTTTAAACGACTGAGGGACGGACCTTCAAAATCCACCCTCCCTCAACAACCAACGAACACACAAAAAAGAGGCTCGACCAAAGACAGACTTCTGCCTTTGGTCGAGCCTCCTTTCCACTAATATCTCTAGGCTCTGATTCATTTAAATATGATTGATTCCAAGACCGATTGTCTCATGCTCCAGACCTTTAATGGGTGCACCAATCGTCCCGTACAATGCTACTGCGATCCATTCGCCTTCTTCTTCACTTTCATATGGAGTCCCCCTCACAACGGAGAACCGCAATCCCACGGTACGCAGAATCTCACCCAATTGTGTCTGCCCCCGGGTTACTCCCGTCAGAGCCTCCATGATGGCGTGGTACAAGGCATGCATTTCCCTGTACAGATCTTCCCGGACTAAATCACTTCTCTTCGCAGCCGTCTCGATGGCAGCCACGATTTTCTGGCTGTCCATGGATCCGATCTTACCGGTACAGTAGCTCCAATTCAATTCATTGAAATGTCGATTCCATTCTTCTTCATCCCGGTCAACCAGCAGAAGAAGCATGGCGTTCTTTCCGATACGAGTATGGTCTGTCTTTTCCAAGTGGCATTCGCACCTTACGTGAAAATTCTAAAAATACTAATAACTACTATTATTCTATGGTCTGACCGTGGAGAGGTCAATGAAAAAAGTGCTGATTTTAGAAACTTAGAGAGGTAGTTTGGTAGCGTGGTAAAGGGTTTCGAGGGGAATCATGGGAGGGTCCGGAAGGGGTTCTCTGGATTGAAAAATGGCCATTTGAGGTCCGTCCCTCAAATAAGGGATAAACTAGACGTCCCTATTCCATTTAGGTTCGTCTGATTCCTCCTTACTCTTCCTGTTTCTTTCCTTTCCCTTTGAAGACTCGTGGGTTATTCAACAGATACGTCACCATGCCTTCGTCGTTCTTCATACTAATGTAGGATAGAATATCTTGCTTGTCTTCATTTGAAAGTGTTCCATTCTCCGGATATAACAGTTCGATATTCAACAGCTCGGTACCATTACGCCTTTCCAGCACCACTTTGCAGTCTTTGGGAGGCTCGTCCCCTATCCTGACAAATTTAAAGGGGATGGAACGATTCCGATCGATGGGCACCGCAAACAGATCTGAAAACCCAGCCGTCTCAAGAATCTTATCAGAGTAAATGATGCTTTCAAGTGCAAGTGAAAATCCCGGCGAACTGTTGACAACCACAAGCTTGTTGTTATATTGCCTGCCTTGAAACACCACTAAGTGCTTTTTGGATTTTATGATCCTTTTCCTTGAAACGTGTATATCCTCAAACACCAATATAAAATCTTTCTCCATATTCCTCCTCCTTAAAATAGGAAAATATTACTAATGACATTAGATTTCGACATGAAACTCATTAATCCTCTAATTTTTTACAAAAATATATTATTTATTTACCATTTTAGTGGTAGTTTCTTCATGCTTCTCATTTTTTAGATCATTTTTCTCTTCTTTATCTACATATTCCTTATAAAGTTGTACTTGTGAATCCGGAAAATAGGACAGGGTCCTCTCCTTTGAAAGGAGCGGGTCTGCAAGGGAATGAACGAATGCGGGGTAGCTGCTCCAGGGGTAATATTCGGGGACGACCGTGAGCTTCGCTTTAACGGGGTTTTGGTGGATGTACCGGCTGGCTTTCATAAAATAGGCAGGGGTATCTATCTTAGTTGAGCCATACCTCCCTTGGAAGACATGTCCGACATAATCGTATTTCTTGTTGAAAAATATAGCGTAACGGGTGTGAAGGATTCTGAAGATCTGCTCCAGGGGAACATCGTGGGTTTCGATTAGAAGATGGATGTGGTTAGACATCAAACAGTAGGCGTGGAGGGTAAAAGGATACTTGTCTTTCGTCTCCTGCAGGTACAGTAAATATTTCTTTCGGTCTTCGGCATCGTGGAACAGGTCCTGCTTTCGGTTCCCCCGTGCCGTTACATGATAAGTGGCTCCCGGACGCCAATCCCGAGGCATTCGCATCAATAACATCACTCCTTACAATATAAATCACTTCCTGCCATTAACTATTCGACACAAATGGGCAAAATCCTCTTTTTTTGAGGGACGGACCTCAAGGGAATGGTTACGTATTGATTCATCAGGATTTCCGAATCAATTCACAACTTTAGAGGTCCGTCCCTCTCTTTAGATGCCGATATCTTCTTTGTGGAAGCAGGCTTGAGAATAGTAGATCACACGCTGTTTTCCGTTATTCTTAGTGCTGATGACTAAGTTTGAATTTGGTTGCAGGCGTATCCATATATAGCCTCCAGGGAAGCCCGTTTTACAGCTTCCTTTGTGTGATGATTGACTGACATTTCCCCTTTTATTCTGATCTACCATTCTATTACCTCCACCTTTACCCCCAATTCGACAAAATTACAACTATATTTACATATTAATACGTTTTCGCGTAATGTTGTATACTTTTTCCAAATTATTTGTATTTGTCATCAATACTAGTATTTCAAATCGTGTAATTTTCATTTGATGACTATTAAAACCTTTATCTTGAAGGAAAAAGGGATAGTCGGTGAATAGAATGGAATTACATGTAGAGTTAAAGCGCTATCGAAGTGACGTACTGGAGTTGACCCAAAGAGAAGCCGCCCTTCGTTTGAATATCAACCAAAGTACCCTGTCAAACTACGAAAATGGCTCACGGGACATTCCTTACAAAATGCTTCTTACCTTTAAGGAAGTCTATAGGATCCCCACCCATGAAATGAACCGGATCATGTATGGCGAGGACAGTGCCGGCCTTGGTAGAAGTCATAATCCCATGATTCTAAGAGAACACTTCGAAGACGATGAAAAGAAAGAAATAGTGAAAATCCTCCAGGACTACCCGAAATTCAAGAGGACTCTGTCTTCCCTTGCCTACTTCACAGAAAAGCGCAAAGAAAAATTCATCACCCAGGTCAATCACCTTTACCATATGATGAAGGACTGGTAGAAAAGCTAGAGCGAATGTTGCTTCCAGCTCGTGTGTTTGCCTGCAGCCCTATGAAATGCCTTATCTCAATATGTACAATCCAAGCTTCTTTACAAACCAAAAAGCGCTGAGACTCCCACCTAGGATTCTACAGCGCTTTTCTATTTTGACTTAATGTATATCCAGTTTGTAATTCCTGCTTTAACCAATCAATCATCTTATCAGTATTCATATTGCCTTGCTGGCCCTTGTCATAAGCCTTTTGGATAACAGAGAGAACATACTGATCCTTACTGACGTTTCCTTTCAAAAAAGACAACCTCCTACAATATATAACAGTTTCTATCACTTTAATACACTATTAGACTAGAGTTCAAACATCAATTACTTGTTATAATACCAAAAATATACACGAAGCGGTAGAGTATTTATAAAAAATTTCCATTAAATAAGGATGAATTACCTATTACACTTTGTAGTAATTTGTCGATAGAATAAAAGGAAGGTTATGAATAATGGCAAAATCATCGAAAGGTGATGACGCAAAGCTATAGGGGCTAACCATGCCAGCCAGCTACCAAACCAGGAGGGATTGTACTTGTCGTCGTTTTTAACTCCGGAACAAATGTATAAGAGAAAAAAACAGAAAAAAAGATTATTGTATGCGGGATTATTTTTATTTACGATCATCCTCATAGCGGGTACTACACTTCTAACGTACCAGATGTAAAAAGCGTCAATCGGACGCTTTTTTTATTTAATTTCAGAATTCGTTCTACAATATATGGAAAAGTTCGATGATTTTCGATAGAATAAGAGATGGAATTTACACAAGCTGGAGGCCAACATTTTATGCATAAAGAAGTCAAGTTATTCAGGGGTTTCACCCAGCCATCAACCTTCTTTTATCAACTGAAAGAGATGGAAGTGCTAAAGGGATATAGAAAACGCAACTTTTACCTCTATTTATTATCCATTATCGTATTTGGTCTCATTTCTGCTTTTGGAATCGGAATGGATCCTCTTTCTAGAGAAATGACGGAACTTTCACCGACCGCTTATGAACTGGAGAAATTCTTATTCTTCTCAGGCAGGCTACTTGCCGGACTGATTTATGCAGCGATCGTCCTATTTTTCTCTTCATTGATCTTTTGGACCATTTCAGACGAAGGTGAATACCGTAAGCTGGTTATCACTCAAGGCATCGTCCTATTAATTTTATTAGCAGAAAAACTAACCTATATACCGTTATCTCTATTCTTTTCACTAGAATGGTACTCTTCACCACTCTCATTGGGAGTCATCACCCAATATATCACATCAAAATCATATATTATTTATTTAATGGGAAGCTTCTCTCTTTTTAAAATTTGGGTTTTCTACATCCAATATAAAGGTATCAAACGGTTAACCGGTCAAAAGAACTGGATCATCTGGTTAGTGGTTCTATTGACCAATTTACTCTTTTGGTCTCTGAACGCACTATTGGCATTCTTAGATTTATCAACCCTACTTTAACTTTCTAAAGGCTGTGAACATATTGAATAGAAGAATTCTTTACAGCACCCTGACACTCTCTCTATTGTTTGTCGGTGCAAATGCATACCTGATTGAAAAAGCGAACAGCAAGGTCGACCGCGAAGTACGGGTGGCCAATTGGGAAATTACCAGTAAGGATGATCTCGTAAAGGAACTTCCGAAACCGGGTGTCGTCACATCTGAAGAAGAAAGCTACCTCTATTTCAACGACGAATTCGGCTCATTCAAGAAGTTCCTCGTTAAGGAAGGAGATCAGATCACTTCCGGCACACCGCTTTATGAGTATGAAGTGACAGATCAAATTCAGCAAAAAAATGTCCTTGAATCGGAAGTGGAACAACTGGAAGATGAAATTGACAGCATCGAAGACAACGTTGATGACCTGGAAAGCCTGGAGTCTTCCTTACCCATTCGCTCCACCGACGATAATGAGATTCCCATTGATGCAAGTTCCCTCCAGTCTGAATATGACATAAAAAAAGAAATTGCCGCTAAAGAATTGGAAATCGATCGTCTGGAGACCCAAGTCGATCACCTGGAGAGGCAGATTTCCGATATCGATTCATACGAGACCACTTTAACGGTTCAAAGCAGTGTGGAAGGAACCATCAAGGACCTTTCCCATTCAATTGAGAATCCGCTCATCACGATTTCATCTCAATCCACGATCGTGAAGACAGATCTTACGGAAGAAGAAATTGTAACGGTGGAAGAAAACATGAATGCCGTCATTCAATCGGACATCGAGAAAAAGAGCCTAAATGGAATCGTAACCAGGGTGGCTAATCTCCCAAAAAACGATCCGCATCTAGAGATGGATAGCACCTATCCGGTGGAAGTGAAAGTTCAAGAGGCTGAAAACAAGCTCCTTCCCGGTCATCATGTGTTCCTCTCGATCATTACAGAGGAAGTAAAAGGTGCATTTGTTGTTCCCGTGACAGCAGTTGAAAAGGACGGCTCCTCCACCTTCATCTGGATTCTTACAGAAAAAGGGACCGTTGAGAAGCGCAAAGTCGAAACGGGTCTCCAGGTAAATGGCCAGCAGCAAATCAAATCAGGCGTGAAGGCTGGAGAATACTACATCGTGTACCCAGGGGACATCCCTTCATTAAACAACGGGACTCCATTCATAACGGGAATCGACTGGAGCAGAATCACACTCCGCAACTTGAAGAAAGTAGACCGCCCGACGGTATTAGAAAACCTGTTAATTGGCCTATTGGAACGAAAATAATCGGTAAAGCTGCATCTGAACCATTGGTTTAGATGCTTTTTTTATGAATCCTGTATACATACTCCTTATCACCCGACAGATACTAGTGGGTAATCACGATAAAAAAGGAGCTCTTATTCAACATGAAAAACCTTAAACGCCTCACTGTCCTCGTCATCCTGATGGCCCTTATGGCTTTCAGCTTTCCACCCTCCTGCCTCTTCGCCGCCCCAGCCCCCACTAAAAACGTCATCCTCATGATCATGGACGGCACAAACTCCGACATCCTCACCCTGTCTCGCTGGTATCGAGGAACGGACCTTCAACTAGATGACATATTAGTGGGAGGTGTTCGTACGTATTCTGCCCAGTCAGCGATCACAGATTCCGCTGCTGCCGGGTCGGCTATGGCCACGGGCGTGAAAACCAAAGCAGATTATATCGGAATGCATCCCGAGGGACGGCCGCTTCTGAACGTGCTTGAAGCCGCTAAACAATCAGGCTACGCCACCGGTATCGTTTCCACCTCTCCTGTGCAGCACGCGACACCGGCGGCTTTCACATCTCATGTGTTAAACCGCGATGAATTCGGGGATATCGGTGAGCAGCAGGTGTATCAAGGAATGGATGTCGTATTAGGTGGAGGGGCAGCCTGGCTGAAACCGAAGTCCAAAGGCTCTATGAAAAACGATGACGGCATGCTCAAGACGAAAGAAATCAGCCGTGAAGATGGAGAAAGCCTCCTTGAAGTCATCCGCTCCCGGGGCTACGACCTGATCTTGAAGAGGGACGGACTTCTTACAAGCCAAGCGTCTAAATTATGGGGTTCATTTGCCGACGAGGACCTTGCTTACGAAATGGACCGGAAAACACTGCACCCAGATGAACCTTCCCTGGCTGAAATGACCTCGGTTGCCATCGACAAATTGTCTCAAAAGAGGAAAGGATTTTTCCTGATGGTCGAGGGCAGCAAGGTGGATTGGGCCGCTCATAAAAATGATCCAGTCGCGATGATCAGTGAAGTGCTAAGCTTTGACGATGCAGTCGGCGAAGCGTTGACATTCGCTCGCGAAGACGGGAATACGATGGTGATTGCCGTCACCGATCACGGAAACAGCGGATTGACTATGGGGAATCAGGAAACGAATGAGGATTATAAGCAGCAGCCCGTAGAAAGCTTTGTAGAGCCTTTGAAAAAAGCCAGGCTGACAGTAAAAGGTGCTGTTTCAGAACTCAAAGAGGATCGTTCTAATCTAAAGGAGGTCCTTTCAAACTATGGGCTGGATCGTTTGAATAAGAAAGAATATTGTGCCCTGAAGGATGCCTCTAAAAGCCTAGGTGGGCTTGAGGACCGAATGGTGAAGCTGTTGGCGAAACGGGCAAACCTTGGTTTCACCACCCATGGTCATACGGGAGAGGATGTCTTTCTATATGCCTATGGGCCCGGTAAGCCTGAAGGGCTTATGGAGAACACGGACATCCCCAAAACGGTTGCTTCCTACATGGGCTTCACCTTACAATCAGATCGGTTTTCCTCCTGGTATGTGAACGGTAAAGATTATTATCGTACAAAGGGCTATGAGGTCAAGATTGAGGGACGGACCTCCAATAATCCTGTCATGGTTGCTGAGCGTGGGAACGAGACTCTCCGGTTTCCAGAAAACAAGGACTTTTACTGGAAAAATGGTGAAATGGTGAGGCTTAACAGTGTAAATGTGTTTGACGGGAAGACGTTTTACGTCCATGTGGAGGATTGACCAGGGAAAAGAGCAGATTTTTGATGGATTGGTGATGGTTGGATGTGAGCTGAGCGGGTTTTTTATCGAGTTGGGTTTATTTTTTATCAACTTTTGGGTTTATTTTATCGACTTTGGACCATATTCTATCAACTTTCTGATTATTTTATCGACTTTGACTCATATTCTATCGACTGGCGACCTTTGGTGTCTCTATATGTGGAGCCATGCACAGCCCAACATGGCCCCCCACCATTCGACACACATCGCCACCACGAACTTCCCCCTCTTCCTTCACTTCCTCCGTCCCATGTTCCTTTTCCCCCTCTATATGCGTTATAATAAAAGAATGCGATTTTATAGATTGGAGAGGTTGGTTGATGTCGATTCGTATTCAGGAGTTGAAGGATAAATTACTTCCCATGAGTCAGTCGATACAGGGTGAGCTGGACCCGAACCAGGACGCGGGCAGGAATGTGGTTTCAAAGGGCCTACTCCTGTTCCGACAGAATCTGGTTTCGAACGTAAAGGTGAGGGATGATGAAGTGACGGCTGAGGTGCAGGATGTGACGCCTGTCACGCTTGAGCTGAATTTTTCATTTCCCCTTTTAAGCAAGTGCTCGTGCCCTCAAGATGGTTGGTGCCGGCATCAAATGGCAACCTTTTTTATGCTGTACAACAAGGTTGGCCGGGTCAGTGAATGGATCCAGAAATGGCGGAGCCGCTCAGAAGGGAAGCCATCCGGGTCACTGGATGATTTATTGAAAAAGCATGGCAGCACCGGCGCCCTGAAGAAAGCAAGCGATCTATTGAACGAACGGAAAACACGGGGGAACACACCGGAGGAATGGTGGCAGTTCTTCGACTCGCTCCTCAAACAGGAGGACCTTGAGTTACTTGAAAGACAGCCCTATTTAATGGATGTCCTCGTTCAAAATATGACAAAACGATTCATGAAAGAAGCTCCATTCGAACGGGAATGGAAGCCACTTTATCAACTGTTTGCGACCTTCTATCTGTCGATTCATATTGATTTGTATCTGCAGAAAAGAAATGTCGAGCTGAGCCGTGAGCAGTACAGCATGTATGATTTCCTGTTAGGGGAAATGGAGGATGCGGTGGAAAAGCTTTCGATTCATGCCATGCCTTTCAGCTTTGATCCGTACATTGCCTTCTTAAAGAAAGAGACCATTGATATGAGCGATTCAACTGAGAATAGTACGATGATGAAAGCAGAGGTGTACCGCTTCTTATGGTATTACCTATTCAAGCAGAAGTCTTGGCGCCGTGATGAAATGAACCGCCTGGAGGCACATAAAGAGAACGACTCGACTTTTTACAACGTTGCGATCCTCCATCAATCTTTACTATTGGAGGATCTGGAAAAAGCGGAAGAAGTGGTGGTCAGGCTAGGTACAGAATTAGTCGCCTTCAGTGAATTCTGGCTTCGTAAATTTTTCGTAGGTAAGCGTTATGAAGCGGGATTCTTCCTTGTGCGTCATATTCTGTCGAGGATGCCTGATCACATCGAATCCCTTGATTACTATGAGGCAACCCGGTTTGTCCGCTGGTTCGTGCGGATTCTGCCCATGGATTGGCTGATGGAAAAGGACCCTTCCCTTGTGAATGAGCTCCTCCTTTCCATGCTTCCTTACAGCTTCTTCTCCTACAATGAGTACCTGATCAATGCACGGGCCTATCGTGAATGGGTGGAATTGCAGAAGTATATGAGCTACAGCATTCAGGAGATGGAAGGCATGGGCCTCAGGGATGTAACGAAGGAGGCACCGGAGCTTGCCCTTCCCATCTATTATTCAGGCGTCTCAGAAGCCATCGACCAGAAGAACCGAGACAGCTACAAGCAGGCTGTCCGCTACCTCAAAAAGATCCGGACGATCTATAAAAAAACGAAGAAAACCGAAAAATGGGATGTGTATCTTGCCTATATATTAGATAAGTACAAACGATTACGCGCGTTCCAAGAAGAGTGCAGAAAGGGTAAGTTAATCGATGCTTAAACTGTCTTCTGTAAAAATCAACATCAACACAACAGAATATGAAGACCGTTTCTTCATCACTGCTGAAAATGGTGAAGGAGAACTCCTCCCCCCGAAAGAATGGTTGGGTCAGTTATTCCTTTGGCATGAAGAAAGTTACTACGGGACTCTCATCGACACTTCAGCGGACGGAGTTGCCGTGAGCCAGTGGCAGCTTCTCACCCTCCTTGCCGGTGAGCATTTCAGCAGCATGATCCAGTGGGACTGGGACGAGACCGGCCAGGCATGCATTGCGATTGCCCCTGTCATCTATGAAGCAGTGGAAACGGGCAGGTGGCTGCCACGATTCCAGGAATGGCAGGAAAAAGGGTTGCAGTTCCATATCCCTGATGAAGTGTGGTCGAACTTCAATGATGAATTCTGGGAGGAAGAGCTTCCAGACGGAGGTCCGTCCCTCAAGACCTTAACGAAAAATTGGTTTCAGGGTGCGTTGACTGAGGCGATGGCTTCAGGCGGTTCGAGTGCGATGAAGCGGATCCAGAAGTTGAAGGAGAGTACGTTGACGTCCGAGGAACTTGATGCGTATTTCGATGAAAAACGATGGAGTGAGTGGATTGCAGGTGAGGATGAGGAGCTTCCATTTTCAATCGGCCTGCGAATCTCTGAACCTCTTGATGAGGATGAATCATGGGAACTGGAAACGATCTTACGGGACAGGAAGAAAACGAGCCGGGTCATTTCCCTGGCAGAAGATACGGTTCCCCCTTCATGGAAGAAGCATCTTCCTGATGTTTCCGAAGAACAGGAACGCTGGATGAGGATGATGCCGATCCTTCGTGATGTCGATGGATCACTCCGTACCGCTCTCGGGGAGCACGATGCCTGGGATTTCTTATCGGTTCTGAGTGAAAAGCTCATCGACCTGGATATCGAAATCCTCCTTCCTTCCTGGTGGGAAGCGATGAAGGACGCCCAGGTACTGGTGAAAGCCAAGCTTAAAAACACGGACACTAGCTACCGGCCTTCCTTTGTCGGATTGAATGCCATGCTCGATTTCGACTGGCGGCTATCCATGAACGGCGTCAATCTGTCGGAGGATGATTTCAATCAGCTTGTGGATAATCAACGCAGGCTTGTGAAAATACGGGGTCAGTGGATGAAGCTTGACCCTGCCATGATTCGCCGGATTCAACAGATGATGACGAAGGCGAAACAGGAAGGGATCTCGATCCAGGATATGCTGGAGCAGGAGCTCGTTCCCCGTGATTCTGATGAAGCGGATATGGAGCCCGATGATGACGAGCATGACCCTTATCAATATGCCAGGATCCAGCTGGAGCTCAACCGTTCCATGAAAAAGATGATCCACCAATTGACCAATGTCTCCTCGATCCCTCTTACGGAAACGCCCGATGCCTTTGCCGGTGAGCTCCGCCCCTATCAGCAGCTCGGGATGAGCTGGATGCTCTTTTTACGGAAGTTCGGTTTCGGTGCGTGTCTTGCAGATGATATGGGACTTGGGAAAACGGTACAGCTGATCACCTATCTTCAGCATGTTAAAGATACCGAGAAGCCCGAGACCCCTTCTCTGATTGTCGCCCCTACTTCCGTTCTAGGAAACTGGCAGCGTGAGTTGGAGAAGTTTGCCCCGGACTTAAAGGTTCACCTCCATTATGGTCCGGTCCGTGCGAAGGGTGAGGATTTTGCTTTAGCGATCAAGGATGTCGATGTGGTCCTCACGTCATATGGGTTATCTCATATTGATTATGACGAGTTATCGGCAGTCGAGTGGACATCCATCTCACTCGATGAAGCGCAGAACATCAAGAATGCCAACACGAAGCAATCCCGTGCAATAAGGAAGCTGAACGGAAAGCACCACATCGCTCTTACCGGGACCCCTATGGAAAACCGGCTGTCCGAGCTATGGTCGATCTTCGACTTCCTTAACCAAGGGTATCTGGGCGGGTTCACCCAGTATCAGAAAAACTATATCGCCCCTATTGAAAAGGATGAATCCGAGGAAAAAGTCAAAGAGCTTCAGGCGAAGATCAAGCCGTTCTTATTGCGTCGGACGAAAAAAGATCCAGAAGTGGAACTGAACCTGCCAGAAAAGCTCGAGCAGAAAGAATACTGTCACTTAACCGCTGAACAGGCGGCCCTATATGAGCAGCTCGTGAAAGATACCCTTGCCAAAGTGGAAACATTGAGCGGCTTCGAACGAAAAGGGCTGATCCTCCAAATGCTGAATCAGCTGAAGCAGCTCTGTAACCATCCTGCGCTGTATTTAAAAGAGCCAGATCCAAAGTCGATTTTGTCCCGCTCTGAAAAAATGCAGAAGCTGAAGGACATTGTGGAAACCGCCCTTGAGTCCGGCGAAGCCTGCCTGATCTTCACGCAGTATATTTCAATGGGAGAAATGATCCAGGAAGTGATGAAAGACGAATTCAACGTCGATGTACCATTCCTGAACGGCAGTATGGCGAAAGGGAAAAGGGACGAACTTGTAGAAAAATTCCAAAACGGCGAGTTCCCCGTCTTTCTCCTGTCACTGAAAGCAGGCGGGACCGGTTTGAACCTGACCGCCGCCAACCACGTCGTCCACTACGACCGCTGGTGGAACCCCGCCGTTGAAAATCAGGCGACCGACCGTGCCTACCGAATCGGTCAGAAGCGGTTCGTTCACGTTCATAAGCTGGTTTCTTCAGGCACTCTGGAAGAAAAAATCGATGCCATGCTGACGAAAAAGCAGGCATTGAATGATGAAA
Source organism: Bacillus sp. RO3 (assembly GCF_012911895.1). GTDB lineage: Bacteria > Bacillota > Bacilli > Bacillales > Bacillaceae_B > Rossellomorea. Next base: position 5,303 of record NZ_JAAXCV010000012.1, on the reverse strand, counting down.
TCATCCGCAGTGATCAGTGGGTCACGGAATTGTCGGATCAGGACTTGGAATCGTTGTTGGTGTTGGAGTAAATGTGGAACCTCTTTCCTTTTTTGGGGAAGAGGTTTTTTGATTGATATTGTGTTGTAAGGAATGGGCTATGGCATTACATGTATATTTGGATTTTTGGTTTTTTACTTTGATACTTATTTAATTCTCCATAAAAAAACGCCGGCTCCCCAAAAGGAAACCGACTCTATCTGAAGACAATTAGGGGATTGACTACTTACTTTCCTTACCACTGACAATCTATTTTTAATGAGGTTGGTTTGAGGCATATTGCGGAGACCATTGAACGTTGAGACATCTATTTTATGAGGTCGGATGATTCGTATGGAAAGAATTCTGGGTGAGGTACTGGTTAGGACGGGGTTTTTAAGATTGGATTCGGATATTCGTATCCTTGCTCAAGGGCTGTCACCCGTTGAGATAAATAAAAATTTTCAACGTTTAGTCTTGCGACTTTTTTGATGAGATCTTCTGTTAACGTTTCCATTCTCTCGATTCTTGCTTCAAGATCCTGCAGTGTGGCCACGACTCCATCTCCCCTTGACCGTTTTAGTACGGTAATTCAATCGGCTCTTTTTTGGGCTCAGGGATACTGACAGATTCCCGTCTGCTGTCCATGAACCGGACATTTTCAGCGACAACTTCGGTTACGTACGTACGCTTTCCCTGATCATTGTCATAAAATCTGGTTTGGATCCGGCCCATCACTCCGACAACCGATCCCTTTCGGCAATATTTCTCCATGTTTTCTGCAGCTCTGTTCCATACCGTGCAGAGTACAAAGTCTGTATCCACCTGGCCTTGCTGATTCTTGTAGTGACGATTCACCGCGATCGTTGCATTCAGCACTGATTTCCCTTCCAATGTTTTCTTTGCTTCAGGATCCTTTGTCAGCCTTCCAACGAGGGTCACTTGATTGATCAATTAAGTTCTTTCCTCCTTTCTTGTACCGTAATTTCATCTTACAACCACGCCCTTTATCCTGTAAAATCGTGAATTTGCGAATTTTGAGGCATATTGTGCTTGAATTTCACAAATTCTCCTAGGGAGATTTTCCGTTTTTCATTCAAAATCAGGACAAAAAGAACAAAATTCAATCTTTTGTCCTTTTTTTTCAAATCCGATTCTATTAGGGAATCAAATCTCATTATGATATAATTCTGATAAAACCTTTTAATGGGAGTTGTTCGTTCATGAAAACCTTTAAAGTGATTTCACTTCAAATAGTGGAGAATGATGAACTGCGCGACTTTGAATTAGTAGACGGTCTGATTATCAATAAAGAAGATGGGCAAAGTACGTGGCTTGTAGAAACGTACATGTCCAATCAATATATCGAATTCTTTCAAGAGGCACAGCAAAGGAAGGACGAACTTGAAATTCAAGTCGTCATCTCACATAAAGCCAATGACCCCGCCGCTTTCATGACCTCCATCCGCTGTATTAAAGAAATGGATGAGCATATCAGTATCATGTTCGAAGGGAAATTGAAAAAGCAGCGGAATGAATATGCGGAATTACTTCTTGATGACTTAGTGCAAAAAGGATACACAGGCGAGGAATTAATCCGTGAGTTCCGTGAGAAAATGGTATCGAAGCCACGGATCCCAGCAACAGCCAAGCCAAGCGTGTAACGATACGAAACTTCGTCATGTAAAATCCAACTATATGATATAATTGGTGTAGCGTAAATTTTATGAAAGTTATTTTTAGGCAGGTGTTCCCCTTGATCGGTGAAAGAGTAAAGAAATACAGACAAGAAAAAAGAATGTCCATGACTGAGCTTGCTGAAAAAGCTGGTGTCGCTAAGTCATACCTAAGCTCGATTGAACGGAACCTTCAACAAAATCCATCCATTCAATTCCTTCAAAAAGTGTCTGCTGCTTTAGGGATCTCCATGGATGCTTTATTACATGATCAGCCGGATGATCAAAACATTGATCACGAATGGCTTAAAATTGCTGAAGAAGCAATGGATTCCGGTATCACGAAGGAACAATTCAGGGAGTTCATTGAATTCAATAAATGGAAGTTAGGCAATAAATAAAGTCTTGCGACTGTGCTCGCAAGACTTTATTTATATTAAATCACTTTGAAGTCGGCTTTCATGTCCTGGGACTGGCTATGAAGAAATTCCCTGATTTCCTTTTTTGAAATTCCGGCGTCCAGTGCTTGTTTAATCAATTCCATCCATTCAAGGTCAAGTTCACGATTTGTCATTCTCATTCCCTCCCAAAATACATGCACGTATTTCAGGCAGTCCAGCCATCTTAGTTCTCAAATAACCACACCTTTTCCATCCTTTATTTTCTGTCCATTATATGTAAGATGTTTAGAAAGATATGACTACTTTCCTACCTTAGATCTGTGACTTTGCGTCCTTACTTTTCAATAAGTTTGCCTTTGTCTGACACTTTCCATTGAACTGATTCGATTATACTACTAAATATTCTGACTTTATGTTGTTTTTTGTCTTTTCTGTTAATTTAATTTACACTTTTTTCCTACATTAATGACGTTTTTATGACAATATTTATGAATACGTCTATTATTGTTCCCTTTTCATACATGAAAATTAAGCTATTTTGTCGAATTCTTACTGATGTTGACGTTTTTTGTAGATTTCCAGCTTGTTTCTGAGAGGGAGGACTTTTTCATTAATATTCTGGTAATGAGTGGGGGAATAAAACGGCCTGTCAGTCAAGTCAAAACCACATGAAGGACAGACCCACTGGCCGGTTTCCACGCTACTGAAGGAAGATCTTGTACAGCGTGTGCAGATTTTTTTGTACATGGTATCACCTGTTTTATATTTATTTATGATTCTTTTTTGCTGGATATTCTTTTATTTATGAAGATAAATGTGAGTCCTGTTGTGATCAAGATCGCACCTAGTAGTAAAATGCTATAAATATTAGTCCCTGTATTTGGAAGACTTGGCCCCTGGGAAAAAACAGGTACAGTCGGATTTTCATTATTTTCGGAATCAACTTGAGGAGACGTTGGGGTTGATGTTTCATCGCCCGATACTTGAGCAACCACTCTAATCATGAACTCTGTTACCACTCCTTGATATTCGTTGCCCAATTCATAAGGCATTTCTATAGTAAAAAATAAGTGATCTTGTGTTTGAATCTTAAGTAAAACAGGCTCTAAACTTCCAATGTCCTTTAATTTTCCTGAATATATCGGTTTTTCTCCTCTTAATACAGTAATTTCTAACTCTTTAAAAAGAATATCTTTTTCTTTGACTTCATTTAATACTTCTATCATATACTCAAAATCTTCCTTACCATTATTTTGAATGGTTAAATTTTTAGAAATAGAATCCCCTGGTTTCATATTACCTGTATTAAAAAGGAGATTATTTGCGCTGATATCCAACCCAAGGTCTCTGTTACCAGCACTAAATACAAAATTTGGAAGGGAAATGAGCATTAGAAGAATCCCAACAAATATTAGGTATTTTTTCATATCTAATTCTCCTTTTAAAAAAGGGTGGGATTTCCCCACCCTTTTGATAATTAATTTAATCAGTTATTTCCACCTTCATTACCAATAGGATCATTTACTTTATAAGGTTGATTTTCGTTGTAGATAATATAACCCTTATCGTCTTCAACTACTCCTTCTCCATTTGATCCAGTACCGTCATGATTAATATGAATTCCATCCTGTTGAGTAGCTTGGAATAATAGCTTGAATTGAGCAGCGTCACCCATAAACTTGTTTTGATTACCCTCATCTTCGAATTTAATTGTGACAACTATTTTGTCTCTATCTGCATCTACAGGCAGTCCCATCCCAGGTTCGGTGGCCTTTTTAATTGCATCTTTTGATGTTGTACCTTTCAAGAACTCATTTAAGTTCATTGAACCAAGAACTTTATTTTTTGCACCATCGAAAACTTTAATTGAAAATTGTTTTAAAAATTGAGCTTCTGAATTTGAAAAATTTTCACTCTCCCCATCTGGTGCTGGGGCATCTTGAAAACTGTTGGCAACCTTAGCACCCGACATAAACACATTTTTAATACCTAAGGTTCCGATGTTATCAAAGAATATATCAAAATCTTTAGAGTCACCAGGTTTCATGTTAGAAATATCTAGTGATTGAGTTAAAACAGCTCCTCCTTTATCTTCAAGTTGAAGATTCAAAGTACCAGCCGCAAATTTATTCATGGCTACCTCTTCATCTGTAAACGCAGCCCAAGTTCCCCCACCAACTAAAGACAATCCCATAACTCCAGTTAAAATTCCCATACCTAACTTCTTTTTAATTGTCATTCTTTGTTCCTCCTAATGTTTTTTAATTTTTATTTTATATTATCTCTTATGTAAATAAGAGTGGTGCCACAAATTAAGCGGTTTTATTTGGTTGGTCATCAACCGGTTTGGTTTTACGCTCGAGTTCTTTTAGAGCTTGCATAACGTTGAGTGCTGCATAGCCTAATAGTAGGATCCCAGGAATAATTAGTAGTAGAGCTGTTCCTTTAGGTGATTGAGCGAAGCTCACTACGTAACCGAGATAAGGAATTGTAAAGCCTTCATATATGGCCATTACATTATCCGAGAGAACGGGACTTAGATCTTTGTCTTTGTTGCTGTCTCCCTTGGTAACATAGAGTGTTCCGCTTTCCTGCTTGATTACATCTATTATTCTATGAGTGACGACTTCAGTCTCATTTTTATTGAATGTGATGACGTCGTTCTCTCCTAAACTCGCTTTTTGATTTTCATCTAATGGTTTAACAGCAATGATAGAACCTGTTTTAAAAGTGGGTTCCATAGAACCCGATAGTACTGATTTGAACTGATATCCAAATGCTTTAGGCTCTCCTCCAGATGCTCTGGATGAAATAACCAGGAAGACCATAATCAGTAGATTTGCCATTAAAATGATGTTCACTGCTGTACTAAGAAATTTGATGGTTTTTCTTTTCACTTTCTCACCTACTTTTGTATGTTATGAGCTATTGATACTACTATCATCTGAAGACTCGTTGACAGGAGTAGGAACTGTTTCCGGTTCCTTCTTTTCCTCTGGTGGAGGAACAATCGCATCTTCGTCTTTTTCCAGTTTAGGATCTTGATTCACTGGATTTTCTTCGCTTGGTTCTTCCTCTGAAGGAGTTTCCACTACTGTTTCTTCAACTGGTTGACCGCTGTTGTCTTTACTTTCCTGATCTTCATCATTTGTTGGTTCTTCTTGTTCATTTTTTTCTTCTGTATTTATTTCATCAGGAGTAGGTTCAG
>NZ_JAAXCV010000011.1 GCF_012911895.1 Bacillus sp. RO3 | reverse complement strand
GAGCCATTAGCTCAGTTGGTAGAGCATCTGACTTTTAATCAGAGGGTCGAAGGTTCGAGTCCTTCATGGCTCATCACATATTTTCTCACACCTCACGCAGCGTGTGAGAATTTTCTCTATAATGATAAATGGGGCCTTAGCTCAGCTGGGAGAGCGCCTGCTTTGCACGCAGGAGGTCAGCGGTTCGATCCCGCTAGGCTCCACCAACGATTTTTTGCATACTATTGATTTTACGAAGCGTAAGCGAAGTAAAATAATCATACATACGACATGATTAAACCTTGAATCTCCTTGGAGATTTGAGGTTTTTTTGTGTGTAAAGATAGATTGCAGTTAAGGTATAGCCAACGGTCATGGCTATACCCCTAGGGGATATGAGTGAAGCAACAATAACCGGTTGTATCAATAGTAATGGGATTGTTCTAGTAGAGGTGATCTTTTAGAAGCTGACTGGCAGAAGGTTTGTTTACAAGGATATTATCAAATAGCCTATATATGTTTACAAAAACCAGATCTTATTATCAAATAGTCTACATTTGTTTTCAAAACGCAGATTCTATTATCAAATAGCCCACATATGTTCAAAACGTAGATTTTATTATCAAACAGCCCTCTACTCTCTATCATCGTACCCCGGCCATTACCCATTCCCACCATGCATACCCGTGGAGAAATCCGTCTACATAATCTTATACCAAACATATTTAAACCCGTCTACATACGCATATATATACACAATCTTGTCCAGTTGAGTCATCCCGCATAATATGGATACAATAGAGACAGAAGTTATTTTTTGAATTGGGGGAATTTTAGATGAAGAAAAACATTTCTATTATTGGTGTACCGATGGATTTAGGGCAAATGCGACGAGGCGTTGATATGGGGCCTAGTGCAATCCGATACGCAGGAATTGTTGAACGACTTGAGAATCTTGGGTATGAAATAAAGGACTTGGGTGATATTGAAATCGGCCAGGCTGAGCGTATACATAACAATCCGGATACAAATCTCCGTAATTTGAAAGCGGTTGCTGAAGCGAGTGAACGTTTGGCAGGCAAGGTGGACGATGTGATTGGAAGTGGGGAATTTCCATTAATCTTTGGTGGAGACCACAGTATTGCGATCGGGACACTTGCAGGTGTGTCGCCCCATTATGAGAACCTGGGAGTAATTTGGTATGACGCCCATGGTGACTTAAATACTGGTGATACATCCCCATCAGGCAATATTCACGGCATGCCTCTTGCGGTGAGTCTTGGCATAGGTCATGAAGATTTAACGAGTATCGGACAGAGTTCTCCGAAGATCAAGCCTGAGAACATTGTTATTATTGGAGCACGCTCTTTAGATGAAGGAGAAAGAGAATTAATTAAGGAAAAAGGAATTAAAGTATATACGATGCATGAAATTGATCGTCTCGGTATGACGAAGGTGATGGAAGAGTCGATTGATTATTTGAAGGATAAAACTGATGGAGTTCACTTATCCCTTGATTTAGATGGACTTGACCCAAGTGATGCGCCTGGAGTCGGTACACCTGTTCTTGGAGGGATCAGCTACCGTGAGAGTCACTTGGCGATGGAGATGCTGCAAGAAGCTGGGATCATCACATCTGCAGAGTTTGTTGAAGTCAATCCTATTCTGGATGAAAAGAATAAAACCGCTACTGTCGCTGTCGCATTAATGGGATCCCTCCTTGGAGAGAAATTACTTTAAATCAAATGGATCCCGTAATAGCTGCTTGGCAGGTACCGGGGATGAATAATTCAAAAACAATAAAAGGCTGGAGACCCTTCAAGGTTTCCAGCCTTCATCTATTTCATTTCAATGGTGTTTGACTACTTGGTATTGATTTAGCAGATCGTCAAGACGGGTACTCAAATTAACAACTTGCTCATCGGCAAAGGATGACTTTAATGCTAATTCGACCATTTGGCGACGGCAGTCTTCAATTTGAAATAATAAATCATTCATTCTTCCCCTCATGTAAAGATCCTCCCAAAATAAAAATAATTAGTTCCTTTATACCCCTTTTCTAATAATTGTAAACACATTTAATCAAAAATTTGTTAGGATTAAAGATATAAAAAAATTGAAACCTTTTGATAGGGTGTTACGTATATAAATATAGCCGCATAGAGCGGAGGTTGTGAAATGGAAGCATTAGTGAAAAAGCGGATAAAACAAGTATTAAAGGGTGATCAGAACGCCTTTGGAGAGCTAGTCGAACTTTATAAGGATAAAGTGTTCCAAATTTGCTACCGGATGCTGGGCAATCGTCATGAAGCGGAGGATATTGCACAGGAGGCATTTATTAGAGCATATATCAACATCGAAACATTCAATCAGAACAGGAAATTTTCGACCTGGCTCTTTCGCATTGCTACCAATCTTTGTATCGACAGGATCAGAAAAAAGAAACCCGATTATTTTTTAGATGCGGAGGTAGCGGGTACGGAAGGGTTGACGATGTACTCACAGGTGGCTGCGGATGTCCAGCTGCCGGAAGAAGAAGTAGAGAATATGGAACTCCAGGAAACCATTCAGAAGCAAATTTCAAAGTTGCCAGAGAAGTACCGTTCAGTGATTGTTTTAAAATACATTGAAGAACTTCCCCTGCAGGAAATCAGCGAAATATTGGATTTGCCACTGGGTACGGTTAAAACGAGAGTACATAGGGGGCGTGAAGCTCTCCGAAAACAATTGAGATCACTGTAGAGAGGGTGAGTGAATATGAATCCTTGTCCTGAAGAAATCATTGACTATATGCATGATTACCTTGATGGAGATTTAAATAGAGAAGAAGAAGAAATGTTGAAACATCATTTGCAGGAATGCAGTGAGTGTCAGCACCACTTCCATGAGCTGAAAAAGGCGATTGCGCTTGTACAAAGCACATCCCATATTAGTGCCTCTCAAGACTTTACTGATAAGGTCATGGCGAGATTACCGAAAGAGAAGAAGAAAGTGGGGGTGCAGAGATGGTTCCGGCACCACCCTTTACTGACAGCAGCTGCATTGTTCATGTTCTTTATGACCGGAAGTTTCTTGACGTCTTGGAATGATGATCAGGATTTTTCATTCACGAAAAATCCGAAGCTGGTCGTTCAGGATCATACGGTTGTCGTTCCTGAAGGGGAAGTCTTGGAAGGTGATCTCACGGTCCGGAACGGCGATGTGAAAATAGAAGGAAAAGTAACGGGCAATGTTACGGTCATTAACGGGAGAGTCATCAACGGGAAGCAATACCTTGCTTCAGCAGGGAGTGTAACAGGGGAAATCCATGAGATCGATGCGGCATTCGAGTGGCTTTGGTACCAGATTAAAAAAGGGGCTAAAGACACGGTAGATTGGGGAAATTCGCAACTTAAAGAAAAGTAGGATAAAATAGAGGGGATGGAATGTAAGGTCCGTCCCTGAAGGGCTGACACTATTGATAGTCGTGTCAGTTTTTTTATGGAAACGTGAGTTCATGAATAGAAAGATAGAATCATGAAGCCGTGGGTGCCCTTCATTTGATGGTGATAAAATGTGCTATAATAGGAGCGTTACGAAAATGGAGAAGCCACACATGGCGGCTTACGCTTTCGATTAAGCTATTGGAGGATGTAATATGCCGTTTATCGATATTTTTTCGGATTACTCCGCGCTGGATTATGTCTCTGATATTGTAGATATACTCGTGGTTTGGTTTGTAATCTATAAACTGATCATGCTCATAAAAGGAACAAAAGCAGTACAGTTATTAAAAGGTATTTTTGTCATTATTATTGTAAGAGGCCTTAGTAGCATCTTTGGGTTGGATACACTTGGATGGATGATGGAGCAAGCCCTGACATGGGGATTCCTGGCTATCATTATCATCTTCCAGCCTGAGCTGAGGAGAGCCCTTGAACAACTCGGACGGGGCCGTTTATTCTCGAGATCCGGACTGCAGGAAGAAGAAGAGCAGGAGCAAATGATTGAAGCCATGACAAAGGCTGTAAGTTATATGGCGAAACGTCGGATTGGAGCCCTACTGACCATTGAACGTGAAACAGGGATGAGTGATTACATCGAGACTGGAATTCCGTTAGATGCCAAGATCACGTCGCAATTGTTGATCAACATCTTTATCCCGAACACTCCTCTTCATGATGGTGCCGTTATTGTCCAAAAGAATCAAATTGCTGCAGCGGCTTGTTATCTTCCGTTATCGGAAAGCCCATTCATCTCTAAAGAATTGGGAACAAGGCATCGGGCGGCACTTGGTGTCAGTGAGGTAACAGATAGTATTACGGTTGTTGTATCAGAAGAAACGGGAGCTATCTCCATTACCAAAAATGGAGAGTTACATCGGGATCTCTCCTTAGAGCGCTTCACAGAAATCCTTACGGTTGAGCTTATAGGAGATAAGACAAATGCTTCTTCGGCCAAATGGAGTTGGAGGGGGAAGAAAGAAAATGGATAAATTTATGGAAAGCCGTTGGTTTATGCGGATTGTAGGACTTATGTTAGCATTCATTCTTTATCTGTCCGTTAACTTCGATGACATTCAGAAGACGGCTAACAACAATAACGGGTCCTCCCAAAATGCGATTGAAACGATTCAGGACGTCCCCCTTGAAGTGTTCTATGATCGTGAGAATTTAGAAGTATCCGGGTTGCCGGATACAGTGAATGTGACGGTGGAAGGCTCAAGGGCCATTGTGCAGCAAGCCAAAACAGTAAAAGATTTTCAAGTCTATGTAGATTTGAATGATATCGAAATCGGTGAACATCAGGTTGAGATAAAGATCGATAATATCTCTGATAAACTGGAAGTGAAACTCGATCCTAAGGTTGTTACTATATCGGTTCAGGAAAAAGTAACCGAGGAGTTTACGATCGAGCCGCAGTTCAATGATAGTTTCTTATCCAATGGGTATGAAGCAGAAGGCCTGGCTGTAGATCCAAAAACGGTGAAAGTTACCGGTTCCAAGGATGAAGTGGAGCAAATAGCCTATGTCATCGCCACCCTTGATCTTGATGAAGAAATCAATGAAAATGTGACAAGGGAAGCAAGGGTCCAAGTGCTTGACCGTGAATATAATAAATTGGATGTTCAAATTGATCCGGATGTGGTCGAAGTGACGGTATCGGTTATTAACAAAAGTAAGAGTGTACCTGTCACAGTTAAACAAAAAGGCCGGCTGCCTGATGGAACGACGCTTGAGTCGATTACAGTCGAACCGGAAGTGGCCACGATCTTCGGCAGGCAGGATGTATTGGACACTGTAGAGGAGCTCCTGGCGGAAATCGACCTCTCAAAAATCAGGAAAGACACGACCGTTTCTGTCCCCCTTGCGCTGCAAGATGGTTTAAATAAAGTGGCCCCTGAAGAAGTGAAGGTCATAGTTGATGTGACCACTACCGAAGAAAAGAGCTTATCAGGACTTGAAATTAATCCACAAGGATTATCTGATGAATATGAATATGAGATCACGTCACCAGAAGATGGTGTGGTGGATGTAGCATTGAAGGGTCAGGATGAAGAAGTGAGTAAAGTGACGAAACAGGACTTTTCCCTCGCTCTCGACCTTTCAGGGCTTGAACCGGGAGACCATGAGGTGGAAATAGAGGCAGAAGGACCGAATGATATTGAATGGACCCTGTCGCAGAAATCCGTAAGAGTAAAGATTAAAGAAAAGAACACATCAGCATAGGAGCTGTAAAAAGGAGAGAATGAAGATGGGTAAGTATTTTGGAACTGATGGAGTAAGAGGTGTAGCAAATACAGAATTAACACCCGAATTAGCATTTAAGCTTGGACGTTTCGGTGGTTATGTTCTGACAAAGGATGCTACGCGCCCCAAAATATTGATTGGAAGAGATACTCGGATTTCAGGGCATATGCTGGAAGGCGCACTGGTAGCGGGACTTCTGTCAATAGGTGCCGAAGTGATGCGTTTAGGTGTCATTTCAACTCCGGGAGTAGCTTATTTGACTAAAGCTTTGGGAGCACAGGCCGGGGTCATGATCTCCGCTTCTCATAATCCGGTTGGGGACAATGGAATAAAATTCTTCGGTCCAGATGGATTTAAACTTTCCGATGATCAGGAGAATGAAATCGAAGGTCTGTTAGATCAAACAGATGATCAATTGCCTCGTCCAACAGGTGCTGACTTAGGTCAAGTGAGTGACTACTTCGAAGGGGGACAAAAATATCTGCAGTACTTAAAACAATCAGTGGACGAAGATTTCGATGGTCTACATATTGCGTTAGACTGCGCACATGGTGCCACTTCCGCTCTTGCCACTCATCTATTTGCTGATCTTGATGCCGATATTTCGACGATGGGGGCTTCACCAAACGGGTTGAACATTAACGATGGTGTAGGATCTACCCATCCTGAAGCACTTGCTGAAATGGTGAAAGAAAAAGGTGCCGATTTAGGTCTTGCTTTTGATGGGGACGGGGATCGGATCATCGCCATAGATGAACATGGGCAGATTGTAGATGGCGACCAAATCATGTACATTTGCGGGAAGTACTTGAAGTCACAAGGTCAGCTGAAGCAGTCTACAGTCGTATCGACTGTCATGAGTAACCTCGGCTTCCATAAAGGCCTTGAAGAAAACGGTATCCAAAGCATTCAAACGGCAGTTGGAGATCGCTACGTAGTGGAGGAAATGAAGAAACACGGTTATACACTTGGCGGTGAGCAATCAGGCCACATCATCTTCCTAGATTACAATACAACTGGTGACGGCCTGTTAACGGGTATCCAACTCGTAAACATTATGAAAATGACGGGCAAATCACTTTCTGAACTGGCGGGAGAAATGCAGAAATTCCCTCAGAAGCTAGTGAACGTACGCGTGACAGATAAGCATCATGTAACGGATAACGAAACCGTCAAACAGGTCATCCAAAAGGTTGAAGAAGAAATGAACGGAAATGGCCGTATCCTTGTACGTCCTTCCGGAACGGAACCGTTAGTGCGTGTGATGGCAGAAGCGCCTACAGAAGAACTTTGTGATCGATATGTAAATGAAATCGTCCAAGTGGTCGATGAGGAAATGGGTCTGAACGAATAGTTGATTTTTCATGCACAATGGGGCAATTCGTGCCCCTTGTGCATATTTAATTAGTAGGGTTCTTTTGAAAAGGTTGTCATTCTTCGGTTCTGTTTCGGAAACATGACAATGTGATAACATCTTCTTGTTCTTCCAAGATTCTTATTGACGAAGGGAAACCGGTTAGTGTATGATAATTTTGTTTTCGTTTTGAAATAAAATGGAAATGAGTCAAGAAGGAAAGGTGGATAGCAGGGTAACATCCTTTTAAAGCGCCAGGGCTGAGCGATGGACGAGATAAATCGCTTAGTTGACGAGGTGGGGGTTTATCGAGTATTCGGCGGATGCCTCCCGGTTCGCAGTGTCACCGAACCGAAAATTTCTTTCTTAAATCATTGAGGCAACTTGATGGACAAAGGGAAGAAAAGAGTGACCAATGTAAATACTAATGACAAATGAGATAAGGGGGCAAGTTGTCCCCAAAAGAGCTTGCCCCCTTGTATGTTCAGGGAGGATATATTAATTATGTGTGGAATTGTTGGATATATTGGTAACTCAGATACAAAGGAAATTCTTTTAAAAGGACTTGAAAAGCTTGAGTACCGTGGATATGACTCTGCGGGTATTGCCGTCCAAAACAGTGAAGGCATTCACGTGTTTAAAGAGAAGGGGCGCATTGCCGATCTGCGTAAAGCGGTTGATGAGAGTGTTTCCAGTAACACTGGAATCGGACACACTCGTTGGGCAACCCATGGTGTACCGAGCAAGCTGAACGCTCACCCTCATCAAAGTACTTCAGGCCGTTTTACAATCGTTCACAATGGAGTAATCGAAAATTACTCCCAGCTTAAGCGTGAATATCTAACGGATGTAACGTTCAAGAGTGAAACGGATACGGAAATCATCGTTCAGTTGATTGAGAAGATTGTTGAAGAAGGCAATTCAGTCGAGGAAGCTTTCCGTCAAACGTTAATGCTTCTTAAAGGTTCTTATGCCATTGCCCTTCTAGATTCTGAGAACGATGAAACGATCTTTGTAGCAAAAAACAAAAGTCCTCTCCTTGTAGGTCTTGGGGAAGACTTCAATGTTGTAGCAAGTGATGCTATGGCGATGATTCAAGTAACAGACCAATACGTTGAGCTTATGGATAAAGAAATGGTCATCGTGACGAAAGATAAGATTGAAATCCAGAATCTGATCGGTGAAGTAATGGAACGTGCTCCTTACACAGCTGAAATCGATGCAAGTGATATCGAAAAAGGAACATACCCTCACTACATGCTGAAAGAGATCGATGAGCAGCCACTCGTGATGCGTAAAATCATTCAAGCTTACCAAAATGAGAACAACGAGCTTCACATCCATGAGCCGATTGTAGGTGCCATGAAGGAAGCGGACCGTGTCTACATCATTGCTTGTGGAACGAGCTACCACGCTGGTCTTGTTGGAAAGCAATTCATCGAGAAGAGTGCGGGGATCCCTGTAGAGGTTCATGTAGCAAGCGAATTCAGCTACAACATGCCTTTACTCTCTAAGAAACCATTATTCATCTTTATTTCTCAAAGTGGTGAAACAGCAGATAGCCGTGCTGTATTGGTTCAAGTCAAAGAGCTTGGACATAAATCATTGACGATCACAAACGTAGCGGGTTCTACTCTGTCCCGTGAAGCGGATTACACATTGCTTCTTCATGCAGGACCTGAAATCGCCGTTGCTTCAACCAAAGCGTACACAGCTCAGCTGGCTGTCCTTGCGATCCTTGCACACGTTGCCGGACAGGCATGTGGAAACAACCAGGACTTTGACCTTGTTCAAGAGCTTGGTATCGTTGCTACTGCCATGGAAGCACTTTGCGACACGAAAGAAGAGTTTGAAGATATCGCACGCGAATATCTATCAACGACACGCAACTGTTTCTTTATCGGCCGTTCACTGGACTTCTATGTAGGCCTTGAAGGCGCATTGAAGTTGAAAGAAATCTCTTACATCCAGGCAGAAGGATTTGCCGGTGGAGAGCTTAAGCACGGTACGATCGCCCTTATCGAAGAAGGAACTCCAATCATTGCCCTTGCCACTCAGGAAGGAGTGAACCTGGGCATCAGAGGGAATGTGAAAGAGGTAGTCGCTCGTGGAGCGAACCCTTGTATCATTTCCATGAAAGGCCTAGAAGACGAAGAAGATCGCTTCGTCATCCCGGAGGTTAACCCATTGTTAACACCTCTTATCTCTGTCATCCCATTACAATTGATTTCTTACTATGCTGCCCTGCACCGCGATTGTGATGTAGATAAGCCGCGTAACCTGGCTAAGTCGGTTACGGTTGAGTAAGGATTGGATAGATGAAGACCGGTTAGCCGCTATGGCACCGGTCTTTTTTCTCATTCTGGCTCCATTTAGTTGATATAGGGGGGAACCGAAAGCATTTTCCTTTACCCAACCTTCTAAAACCCTTATAATCAAACAAACAGATGATGTCCTCTACGTGCACCGGTAAATCAGAGTAACCTGCTGCTCCTGCAGTCCAGGTTACTTTTTTATTGGAACGGGTACGATAAGAGAGAATGAAAAACGGTGTAAAAGTAAGGGTATGATGATAAATGAAACAATTACATAGACAGTATGTATGGCTTGGGCGGTTCCTGGCTTCGGACCCGGGGCGTAAAAGGTTTCAGCAGGCAGGTAAAGCGACGATCAGTTTGATTTCCGCTGTATTTACCATGTTATTTCTATTGAAAATGTTCAATCAACCTGCGGTTACCCCGGCGATTGTGTCCGGAATGGTCGGCATGCTTGGGATCTTTGTAGTAATGGATGATACAACGGGGAAAAAGAAGGTCACGACTCCGTTGATCGGGGTGTCTGTAGCGGCCGGGATCACGATGGGTTCTGCCTTTGCCCACTACAGTCTCCTGGTGAACAGTCTTATGCTTGGAGCCATCTTTAGTGCGTTCTTCTTCTCAAGGTTTGCCATCAGATACTTTTCCATGGGGATGGCGGGTTTTTTGTCCATTTATATCTCGTCAATTTTACAGCTGGATGCTTCTCACCTCCATTGGTTTTATATCGGGATCGCCACCGGGGTGGTGTATGCCTATCTTTATAACTTTATCATCTTTAAAGGCTCAGTCCATATGCTGAGGAGGAGTATGCGTTCCTTTCATATTCAATCCAATTTGACGTTCACAATTTTGATGAAGATGATTGAGGATCCGGATGAAAGCGATAAACGGAGAAAGCTGCTGGAACGGAATGTCCGAAGGCTGAATGAGTACGCAAGGATCGTGGCTGGGGATATCAATGAGGAGGATCTGAAGAAGCTATGGCCAGGCATTGACCCATCTCAATTGCGCCTGTATGTATTTGATACGGAAATGCTGATTCAGACATTGACGGACTCATTGAAGCGGCTGAAGGAATTGGAAGCCCTGGAGGTGACGGAGCTCCGTCGATTGTTGGTATGGGTTATCCGTTCCCTCAGGGATGCCGAGGTGTTGGCACAGGATTATGATCCCGGTTCCCTTGAAGAAGCGGAAACAGCGATTCAGGCACTGCGCCTTCTTTTATCAGAGATGTTGAATCAAGAAGAAAAGCCAGAAGGATGGGTGTATCTTATAAGACGCATCGAATCCATTGCGAATCATGTGCTGGAGGCGGCGATTACCATTCATGGGTCCCTGAAGGCCCAGGAAACCATGTTGACGGAGACAGAGAAGAAGGCCGAACCCGAAGTGGAAGAAAATGAGGTTAAGCCCGATGAGGGGAACAGAAGCTTAAAGCCCTCAACACGTAAGGCGATTCAGGCGCTTGTAGCCGGTACGCTTGCCATCATAGTCGGGGAGTTGATTGCTCCTGCACAGCCTTATTGGGTCTTGTTGACCACCTTCATCGTTCAAATTGGTACAGAGTCAGTGGGAAGAACATATGTGAAGGCCTTTCAACGATCCATTGGGACTGTGATCGGGGCCATACTTGGGTTCGGAGCTGCAAAGCTTGTATCGGGAAATTCAGAGCTTGAGGTATTTCTGTTATTTGTCGTCCTGTTTCTTGCCTTTTATTTCTTCACAGTATCTTACACGCTCATGAGCTTATTCATCACGATGCTCATTGCATTTATGTACGATCTGCTGCTGGGAGGGATCAGCGTACAGTTGATGGGTGCCAGGGTCATTGATACGATCGCCGGTGCCGCTATTGCCCTGACTGTCTCGGCATTTGTGTTTCCGAAGAAGACGAAGGATAAAGTTGCAGATGCTTTGGATGAATTCCTCATTGATCTAAGCGGATATGTATCTTCCTATATGGATCTCTTTATGGTCAAGGAAGACAGATCGTTAACCGATCAGGCCTTCAATTTGGATCAGAAGCTCCAGGTGATCAAGGATGAGGCTCAATCCCTACTCCAGAGGCCTTCAGTTGTGACCAGGTCGGGAATTGGCCGTTGGATCACTGTGGCGACAGCCATCAATTATTACGCCAAGCACCTGCTTGCTTCTTCTCATCGGAAGGTACCTGCAACGTTATCCGATGATCTGAATCCCGTATTTCAACAAATGGAAGAAAAGATCACTTCTAATATTGAAACACTCCGTCATCTTCTTAAAGAAAAAGAAAGCACCCGTGTTCTCTGGAACTTAAGTGAGGAAAGAGAGAAGATCGAAACCCTGGCCCCGAGCAGACTGAAGTCCCAGATCGACCTCATTCACCATCTCTATTATGTGTGGAAGATCAACCAATCCATTGTAGCGCTTGGTGAGGAGTTGGGGGCAGAAGTCAAGGGTGCTCACCATAAGTAAAAAAAGAGTGTCAGGAAGATTCCTGATACTCTTTCCTTTAATAAATATCCACATTCCCGCTGGAAACAGAAACATCAATCGTGTATTGACCAGACCCTGCTACACCTGATAAGTCACCATCATCCACTTTCTGATTCATTAACGGAAGATTACAGGATATGTCTCCACTGCTTGCTTTCCCTATTAGTTTGAAGCTTGCATCGTCTGGAAGATTCAGATTAACTCCGCCTGAGCTTACATCAAAGTTCAGATTCCCTCTTAACGCCGTCATCTCCACCGTTAACTCTCCAGAGGAAACATCACCTTCCAAGGGTCCTTCATAGTTAAATAATTCTACATCACCAGAGCTGATGTTCACACTTCCTTCTTTAGTAGAGAGAGCTTTGACAGTTAAGTCTCCAGAAGAACCATCATGCTCAAATACATTCGTTTCAAGGTTTTCAAGAGTGATGTTCCCAGATCCCATCTTCAGGGTTAATCTATCAAGGTTGATGCGGTCCGTTTCAGATTCTCCACTAAAAAGGAAGTTCCCTGAACCGATCTTCACTTCCATGCTCTGATCATATTTTCTAGGGATGTATATGGTCACATTGGATTTACGATTGAAGCCTACCCATTCATACCATTTGTGCTTGACAGCCACTTCGATCGTGTCACCTTTTTCCATTAATGTCAGTGTTCCTTTTCCTTTCATCTCGACCTTTACTTCATTTTGATCAGTCGGAATGACTTCTGTGTCGCTGCTTTCCATGTTGAGGTTGATGTGATTGATTTCTTTCGTTAACTCGATCCGTTCACCTGATTGGCTTTCTTTTGCAAATAAGGAGGTGTTGTCGTTCAGGATAACATATAGTGTTCCCAATGCCAGAAGTGCAATGATCACAGCAAAAGCATTTTTCATTTCGAATCCCCCGTTTTGGTTTTTTTTCCAATTTATACATTTATTTTAATGCAGTTGCCGAATCATCACAATGAGCCATGGGATTATTTTTGAATCAGACCAAAGGCTGAGTCATGTTTGGGAAGCTTTGGGAAAGATGAAGTGGTCGAATAGTCGTTCTACCTCTTGTTGAAGTCGGAGTATGAGGCAAGGGTGATTTTTTGAATGAAAAGAGACCGGTCAAGGAATGACCGGTCTCGTCTTTTATTTGGCAATAAACATCTGCGTCCAATAAATCCCTTGGCTGCCATCCTTCGCTGTCCCCACTCCAATGTGGGTCACTTGTTTGTTTAGAATATTTTTACGGTGTCCTGGGCTGTTCATCCAGGCATTGACGACTGATTCAGGTGTTTTTTGCCCTACGGCAATGTTTTCGGCTGCTGTGGAATAATCCACCCCGAAGTTCTCCATCATTTCAAATGGTGATCCATACGTTGGAGAAGTATGGGAGAAATAGTCATTCTCCTTCATATCCTCCGATTTCATTTCAGCGACATTCGCCAGCTCTCCATCAAGCTTTAACGCATTGAGTCCATTTTTCTTGCGCTCCTGGTTGGTTAAATCGACTACCTGCTTCACAAGACCGCTTGCATCTGAAGCTTGAGTATCCTGTTTTGGTTGTTGATTCGTCGGAGGTTCAGGTTGATTCGCACCAGGTTCCTGTGCCGGTTGATTTTCTCTGGCTTCTCCAGTATTTGGCGTAAACTCCTCACCTGGATCTAAATGGGTGAATTCTCGTAAATCTCCATTTGGATCAATAGGAGCAATGAAACGGTGAAGGACTGTTCGGTTTCCTTCCCTTTCGTATCCCCCGAACATGCCATCCCTTCCGTTGTTATCGTAAGTTACAGGGTCGTAATTTACGTTTTGGGTATCCATCAGGTTATCATTGGTATCGTTATTGTTACAGGCAGTCATCAACATAAAAGGGATGACGGCGCAGACTGTTATTGATAAAAGTCGTTTTCTCATTGGGGTATCCTCCATTATTAGTAATTGCCATGAAACGAGGGGCATTGAACAGTTTTAATATGGACTTAAGGGGTGGTCATTATCCTGTTATGTTTATGTTAATAAAAGGTTTTTTTGGACATGGCCAAATGGCGAATGATCATGCAAGGGCAAGGGAGAAGGCTGCAACGTTGTGCTTGGGATCCTTCAAAGAATCAGGGTACATTTAACCTCTGGGGAAATAGGGTATACCATATATATCGTGATCATTACAGGATAGAAGGGTGTGAAGACCATGAAGATGGATCCTATGCCTGCTTCCTTTTTTCAACAGCCGACCTTGGACCTGGCAAAGTCTCTGCTGGGGTGTGTGTTGACGAAAGAGACTGTTGAGGGAACAGCTTCAGGCTATATTGTGGAAACGGAAGCCTATTTGGGGCCTGGGGACCGGGCAGCCCACAGCTATGGAAATCGCCGTACGAAGCGGACGGAAGTTATGTTTCATGACGCGGGCAGAATTTATACATATGTCATGCATACTCACTGCCTGGTCAATGTAGTGAGTGGTGAAAGGGAGAAGCCGGAAGCGGTTCTGATTCGGGCGGTTGAGCCCCTTGACGGCTTGAAGCTAATGGAAAGAAGGAGACCGGGACATGTGAAGAAAAATTGGACGAACGGACCAGGAAAACTGACGAAAGCTTTGGGCATTACAATGGAGGATTACGGGGGTACATTTTTGACTCCTCCTCTGATGATTTCACAAGGATACAAACCCTCGCATATCTTGAAAGGAAAACGAATAGGAATTGACAATACAGGAGAAGCGAAGGACTATCCATGGAGGTTCTGGGTAAAAGACAATCCTTACGTATCAAGATGATTTTTTGGGAATTTTCAAATAGTTACAGAAAAACACCCCCCATAAGACCTATGTTTGTGGTATATTTTTCTTATAAGATAAAATGATCTACTGACAATTCGAATGGGAGCTTTGAACCTAAATGATAGATGGGCGCTTACATTTAGGGGAGCTAGTAGCGCAACCGACCACATACGAACGTAGGAATACGTTTTTGTGTGGTTTTTTTTATAAACTTTAGAGAGAGTATAGGGGTCCTATGAATATTTTTACAATTTTTCAAAACGACTTTATTTATCACGATTTTCAGCCTTTGTTCGAAATGAATGGGCATCAAACCCTCTATGCTTATGAGGGCCTGTTGAGGAACAAGTTTAACGAAAATCCTGAGTCTGTGTTTCAATCTGCCATGAAAGCGAACATTTTGTATAAGCTTGATACTTTATCCATTTCAAAAGCCCTTGAAACCTTTGCAGAAAATGGACTGAAAGAGTGTAAATTATTTCTGAATATTTATATCACGACAATCCTGCACCCAAACTTTCATACTTATTTTTATAACCTCATGAAGAAGCATCCTGAGATAAAGGGGCGCCTTGTACTGGAAATCAATGAATCGAGTGCGGAAGAGCTTTGGCAGAACCCATTATTAAAAGAGTCTTTGAAGGAACTGAAGCAATTTGGTGTTTGGTATGCGATTGATGACTTTGGGCAAGGGACATCCTCCATCAAGAAATCCATTGAATATGAACCTGAAATCATTAAACTGGATCGCTATTTTGCCATGAACCTGGCCCAAGATGAAAAGAAACAGCGATTCCTCGCCTTTTTTAATCAATTCTACGGCAAGGATACGCTGATTGTGTTGGAAGGGATTGAAACCCAACAGGATATGAAGGTGGCAGAAGAAATTGGCATTACCATTGGGCAGGGCTTTTACTTAGGAAAACCCAGTCGACTATTAGCTTGATCAGAAGTGACTCTGGAGGGATGGAGTCACTTTTTTATGTGTAGACGGCGCGCTGTAAGAATAAAAGAAAAATTGAAAAAATTTAACATTTCCATTACACTTGGGGAAAAGAGAAAAAGGGGATCAGGATATGAGGTTGCTTGTTTTTCCGCTAAGATTCATTTTCTATTATATTCTCGGCCTAATAGGGATTTTAGCTGTGAGTATTGCGCCTGAAGTCATCAAGGAGAAGGGGCTATACAATTTTGTCGGGTTCTTTGAAGGACTCATTAAGTTTGTGTTTGTATTTATCGATGGGGAGAATTGGAGTTATTCATATAAAGGGGTCACCGTCGATTTTCTGGACATGCTTTGGGGGCCTTATCTCTATTCTTTGCAGATTATCTGCGGAGCATTGGCCCTGGGGCTTGGAATGGCATTTATCTTTACGTCTTTCACTGTTTTTTTACCTCGTTGGATTACTTCTACTGTAAAGAAAGCATTGAACCTCTTTGAAACGGTACCGGATTTAATGGTCGCCTTTATGCTTCAACTTCTTATAGTCTATGTTTTTAAGCATTTTGGTTTCGAATTAATGAATTTTACCGAATTCGGTGAGGAAAAGGTCTTTCTTGCTCCTGTCATCACACTATCCATTATTCCTATGATTTCATTCTTTCGTATTCTCCTTTTCATCACGGAAGAAGAAATGCTTAAACCACATGTAGAGTTTGCTCAAAGTAAGGGAATGTCAAAAAGCAGGATCCTTTTTTCTCACATCCTGAAAAATATCACCCCAAGCCTGTTCTATCATGGGAAACTGATCATTTGGGGCATGTTGTCGAGTTTATTTATCATTGAGACGATCTTCAATATGAGAGGAATCACGTATTACATCATCCAGGATTTCAGGCCGATGGTCATCGCCATCTCACTTATGATGATTTATACTCCTTTCTTCATTTTGTATCAAGGTGTCTATCTTTGGATTAATCGTGAGAGCCATTTCGACCATACGAAATTCAAAAAAGATAAACCGAAGTGGAATGAATGGAGGATCTGGGGATGGCTTTCTTCCATTAGAAGACTGTGGTGGCAGCATATGAAAAATGGGAAGTTTGCTGTCGGGTTCAGCACCATCTTTCTATTGATTACAATCAGTTTCCTGTATTCTCTCATGAAGGAGGAACCGATTAAACAAATCCAGTTTATGAAGAACGATGAGGGACGAATCATAAGCGCTCCTCCCCATAAACCGTTTGGAGAAATGCTTCTTGGGTCAGATTTCTTCGGTTACAGCATCCTGGATCAACTGATTGTGGGGGCAAAGTATACACTCATCTTTGCGTTGATTGTCGCTTCTTTACGCGTAATAGGAGGATTTTACCTTGGGGTCGCCTATCATTTTCACCTGAAAGAAGCCCGGAAGAATTGGCTTGATCGTATGGTGGACTCCATTCACTTCCTTCCGTTAAGTCTCATTGCGTACCTGCTGTTAAGGCCGGTGCTATGGGGATTACCCGTCCTGGGGTGGGATCACTCGATGTTTGAACGCCTTGTGTTCGAAGCGGTCGTATTGACAGTCCTCGTCCTGCCGTTGACAACCGTTTTAATCGGTAATGAGCTGAAATTAGTAGGCAAGCAGGATTTTGTTCTATCTGCGAAGCTCCTTGGAGGAAGCGATAAGCATGTATTATGGACCCATCTGTTTCCGCATGTGGCTCCGAGACTGTTTATTATATGGGGACAGCAGTTCATTCAGACCCTCCTGATCCTTGTTCATCTTGGATTATTTCATCTGTTCTTGGGGGGGACGATCATAACAGGGGGGCTGGTTCCGGATCCCCCGAAATCCGGAACGTTTGAATGGTCAGGTCTCATCAGTTCAACGAAGAACTCTCTTATGACCGGAAAGTATTGGATTGTGATCGCGCCGCTCTTTGCCTTCATGATTGCCATCATTGCCATGCAGTTGATCGTTCAAGGCGTGAAGGAAATCCAGCAGGCAAAGGTCGGGGTGCTCGTGAACAATACGCCAATCAAGGCCAAGTCTAAACAGGTGAAGAACGTTTCCTCCCAGCCAGTGGTTGAAGACTTCCAATTCGTTCGACACCAATCCTTTAAAGGGTAGAAGAACGGACCTTATAACTCTGAAGGCAGAAGCTCATACGTATATCCTTGTCTGATTGGACATGATAATAGAAAAGGAGTGATGAGGGATGAGAATCGTCATCATCGGGTTACTATTGACTTTTTCTTTTCATGATTCAATGTCGGCAAGGAACATTCTGCCCCTTCCAGCGCATCACAATGAACTCGCCATCGTCATTGATGATGTAGGCAATGATATGAAAGGGACAGAAGAGATCCTGAACCTACCCGTCAAACTGACCATTGCGGTGATGCCTTTTTTACCGACTACAAGGGAGGATGCCAAAAGGGCCCACAGGATG
The DNA here is from genome assembly GCF_012911895.1 of Bacillus sp. RO3. Lineage (GTDB taxonomy): Bacteria > Bacillota > Bacilli > Bacillales > Bacillaceae_B > Rossellomorea. The sequence continues at coordinate 54,444 of NZ_JAAXCV010000011.1, read as the reverse complement.
GGGCATGAAGTCATCATCCACCTTCCTATGGAACCGGTCTCCGGTAAAGCAAGCTGGCTTGGCCCCGGGGCGATCACTACATCCCTTTCCAGCGATGAAATTACGGATCGGGTAGAAAGAGCGATCGCAGAGGTTCCTTTCGCAGTCGGGATCAACCATCATATGGGTTCCAGGGCAACTGCAGACGAGAGGGTGATGAGGGCTGTGTTGCAAGTTTGCAAGGAAAAGGGACTATTCTATCTGGATAGTAAAACAACGGGAAAAAGTGTCATCCCTAAACTAGCACAAGAAATGGGCGTCCCTTATCTTGAAAATGAATTATTTTTTGATGACATCTATACGATCCAACACATTGGGAAGCAGGCTAGGCTGCTTTCTAAAGAATTGGATAGGGACGACGCTACCATAGCAATTGGACATGTAGGGGTGACTGGAGTTAAAGTGGCGACAATGCTTAAGGAATTTCTTCCTCTCTACGAGAAAAAGGCTTCCATTGTTCCTCTGTCCGATTTAATTCCTGAATATCATTTGATTGATGAGAGCATGCCTTGATGGTGTGCTGTTTTATTTGTAAATGTTTGATTAAAACGAGACGAATGTTTTTGTAAAAAGAAACGCCTCCCTTATAATCATTAAATAAGAAGGAGATGATTCCAAAATGGATTATGCTATTGTAACGGGAGCAACTAGGGGCTTGGGTGAGTCCATTGCCAAGCTGTTTATGGAAAAGGGAATCGGTGTGAGCAATATTTCCAGGGTCAATAACGAAACACTTCAGAAGCTTGCCAGGGAGAAAGAGGTTCCATATGATTTCTTTCCTTGTGATCTTGCACAATCGGGAGAAACCGAAGCGGTCTTCCGTGAAGTTGGGAGAAAACTAGTCGGACTTGCACCGGAAAAGGTGTACGTTGTTCAAAATGCAGGGGTGGTGACTCCGATCAATCCATCTGGCGAAATAGAGAACGAAGCAATGGAAACAAGTGTCCATGTGAATTTGCTGTCACCCATGATTGCCACCAATGAGATGCTGAAGGCTGTGAGAGGTTCAGACTCCAGGATGATCATGATCAATGTCAGCTCAGGAGCGGGAAGTCGTCCTGTATTCGGATGGAGTACATATTGCGCAACCAAAGCGGGTGTGAACATGCTGACAGAAACCGTAAGCCTGGAGCTTTCCAGGAAGCATAGCCGCCATCAGGTCATTGGGTTCAGTCCGGGTGTGATGGATACAGACATGCAGGGAGAAATCCGCTCATCATCTAAGGAAGCCTTTGTAGATGTGGAGGCTTTCCAACGTTATAAAGACGAAGGCATGCTTCGAGAGACAGATACGGTCGCACAAGCCCTGGTCAAGCTCGTGACAGAACGTGAAATTGAGAGTGGAAAGCTTTATCATGTAAATGATTTGTTGTAAAAAAAGAAGCAGATTCTTTTGGATCTGCTTTTTTACGTTTTCATGAGCGTGAGGACAGACATGAATAGAAGGGATTTAAATTTGGGAAAACATACCTATGAAAACCCTAGTAAATCTCCATGTTGCAGGTTGTTTTACATAGACCAAAAAAGAGACAAACCCCAAAGGATTTGTCTCTAAATACATCTGATTAAGATCGAACAGGATTTGCTTCCCCTGCGGATTTGCGTGTGAATCTTGGCAGAGCAAATCGAATGGCAATCAGACCGCAAACGGCGATTAAAATAGGATAAAAAGCATATGGGATGATGCTGACAGGGGAAATGCCTGCGACTTCCGCCACTAACAGCGCCTGTGCTCCGTAAGGAATTAAGCCCTGAATCGAACAAGAGAAAATATCAAGGATACTTGCTGATTTACGGGCGTCAACACCATAGCTTTCACCAATGTTTTTAGCAAGCGGACCTGCAATGATGATCGAAATGGTATTATTGGCCGTGCAAAGATTAGTGGAACTCACCAATCCCGCAGTAGCAAGCTGGGCTCCCTGAGGAGATTTGATTTTCCGGGTGGCATGATAAAGCAGTGCCTGTATCCCTCCATTATGACGAATAAGCTCAACGACTCCGCCGATCAGCACAGAAAGGATCACAATCTCTGCCATTCCCGTCATTCCATCAGCTACGCTTCCGAAATAGCTTGATGGTGTAAAGCTCCCATCCATGAATCCGATGAATCCTGACAGGACAATGCCTCCTGCTAACACCACAAATACATTCAAGCCTGCAAGGGCCCCAATAATGACTCCCAGGTAAGGAAGAATTTTAATCCAATCGAAGCTTTCCGCTCTCACAGTCGATGGGTTCCCCATAGTAAGAACGATAAGAATCACCATCGTCATAATTGCGGCAGGTAATACAATGAAAAAGTTGACTTTAAATTTATCTTTCATTTCTGTTTTCTGCGTACGGACGGCTGCAATGGTGGTATCCGAAATAAATGATAAGTTATCCCCAAACATCGCTCCTCCGATAACAGTCGCCATGGCGAGGGGCATTGAAATGTCTGTTCCCGAACTAATCCCGACACCGATCGGCGCAAGTGCGGCGATGGTTCCCATGGACGTCCCCATGGATATGGAAATGAACGCAGCAATTACAAACAATCCAACGATGATCAAGTTTCCAGGCAAGACGGAAAGGGCAAAGTTGACTGTAGAATCAACGGCTCCCATCTTTTCAGCTACTCCGGAAAACGCTCCTGCCAAAAGGAAAATAAAGACCATAATCATAATATCAGGATGACCGGCTCCTTTGGCGAAACGCTCAATCTTAGTAGTCAGACTCTCTTTGCGGTTCATCAAGAGAGCTGCAACAGATGCAATGACAATCGAAACTAACACAGGAAATGCATAAAAGTCTCCAGAAATGATGCCTGCTCCGAGAAACAGGGAAACAAATATAAGTAAAGGCAACAACGCCAATAGATTTCCTTTTTCTTGAATCATGTTAACACTCCTTTGTCTTCGTTCAGTTAACTAATACAAAAAAACCTCTTCCAGAACAAGAAGAGGTTTCATAAGAACGAAACACTCTCCTTATCTTTCAAGCATTGCGCTTGCTGGATGTGGCACAGCACTCCTATGGAGTCCGCTGCCGAGACATCAAAGGGCCAGTCCCTCCGTCTCTCTGGATAAGAAGAATATGTTATTTAGTTACTTTAAATATACTCCCAATACTTTAAAGGGTTTACTATAAAAAGTCAAACGGGAAATTTTTCTGATCCCATTCGGTCAGGGGAAGCGGCCTCTTTGACAGGAACTAAAGTATGAGTTATCCATAAAAAGGTATAAATTCATAGACAATGGAACGTTCAAGGTCTACTATAAGGAAGACAAAAAAACAGGTTGGGGGATACGGTAGTGAAAAGAACGGAACGAAATCAGATTCTCACATTACAGGGGTTTTATTTACTGACATTTTTCGGTGTCGGCAGTTTATATCCTTTACTAAGTGTATATCTTAGTGAAAGCGTTGGATTGAATGGATATCAGATTGGCACGATTATGTCAGTAGGTCCCATCATGATGATCTTCTTCCAGCCTATTTGGGGAATGGTGAGTGACACGACCAACCGCCCCACAGTGGTCCTTGGTTTAACCTCTTTGGTAGCCGGAATCTTCGCACTCGGTTACCTGTTCATGGACTTTTACCTTGGTCTACTGGCGGTGGCCATTATGGTAGCCATCTTTCAAAGCGCAATCATTCCTGTATCCGATAGCATCAGCTTGAAGTATACAAGTAAGGTACGCTATAACTACGGAAATATCCGTCTGTTTGGTTCGTTGGGATTCGGGATTGCTGTCTTCTTGATGGGCAGACTTTCAGAAGGGAGCATTGGACCAACCATCATCTTTTACTCTTTCTTTATCTGTTTAGTCCTGTCTGGATTTTTATCATTCCGATTTCCTAAAGAGAGGGCTGCAGCCAAGCTCGATCTGAAGGCAGGGGTGAAAGAGTTATTTACGATGAAGAAGTTTCTGATTTTCTTGGCCGTAACGTTCCTGGTGTTCGGCCCAAATCTCGCAAACAATGTGTACTTCGGATTATTCGTTGAGGATTCAGGTGGAACATATGCCGGGATCGGCCTTGCGTTTTTAATCGCCGTATTATCGGAAGTACCTTTTATGAGGATGGCAGGCGGCTGGATCGATAAGTTCGGACTCCTGTCAGTGGCTGCGTTAGCGGGTGGTGCATCCATGCTTCGGTGGCTCCTATACTTTACCGAACCCAGTCTTTGGCTTGTCTATTCATCAGCGGTGATGCAGGGGCTTGCCATTGGGTTGTTCATCCCGGCCGGCTTAAGGTATATCAAGGAAATTACGCCTTCCCATATTACGGCAACAGCGGTTACCGTATACTCAGCCATAGGAAATGGCCTGGGGAATTGGTTCAGCACCTTTGTCGGCGGATTTATCTATGAGACGTACTCCATTTACACGGTGTACTTATTCTTTGCCGTACTATCCCTTTTAGGTATATTTCTTTGCTTCGCCCTCATGAAAGAAGAGAAGAAGAATGCACTGGCTTTTTAATACTATGCGCCTGTAGTGAACAGTTCCCTGCAGGCGCACTTTTATTGTTTTGGGGTCAGCTGGGACGATAACGAAACAAAAAGAGTCCCCCTGTAAACGCTATAGGGGGACTTGTCACCATTATGGATTTGTCGACCACATACCTGCATTCTTAAGGAACACTCTGCGATTAAGCTTTAATCCAGAAACAATCAGTTCAGCCAAATCTTCAGGCTGCATGACATTTTCCGGGTTGCCGTTAATGAGATTGGCTTCATGGGCAAGGTCTGTTGCCACAGTACTTGGAGTAAGAGCTGACACACGAATATTATGCTTTCTTACTTCGAGCATTAATGACTCTGTCAACCCTAATACCCCGAATTTTGAAGCGCTGTATGCACTTGTAACAGGAGCTCCTTTTTGACCTGCGGTGGAGGAGATGTTGATGATATCACCCGTTTTTCTTTCGATCATCTCAGGTAATACGGCTCTCGTTACATTGTAAACCCCCATCAAGTTGACACGGATGATTTTTTCCCATTCTTCAGGTGACAGCTCAAGAAAGCCCCCGAATTGAGCGATCCCTGCATTGTTGATCAGGATATCGATCCGTCCTAAATCAGATTTGATGTGATCAACGGCATGCTCAACGGATTCAAGGTCACTTACATCAGCAGTTGCCGCTGAAATGGTCACATCATATTCTTTCAGTTCTTCAGCTACCCTTTCAAGATTGCCAATGGTCAATCCTATCAATCCAAGATTAACTCCTTCTTTTGCCAGTTCAATCGCAGCAGCACGTCCAATTCCCCGGCCTGCACCTGTTATAATAGCGGTTTTTCCCTTTATGGAATTCAAATTTAACACTCCTCAATCTAGTTATGAATCAAGACAATACCATTGCCATTTAGGTTGAGTATACTCTTCACTCTTGATGAACTCAAATAAGGTGTATCAAAAGATGATGTGTAAAGTTTTACATCTTAGAGATGTAATCAAGAAGTGATCCAATAAAAAAAGGAAGGATTTCCCTGTATCAGTGTCGAAGAGGAAGAGTAAGGAACTGCAGCAGAGAATAAAAGGTGAAAAGGTTTTGACAATCTTCATTTGTGGTACAAAAAGGATAAGTCATACATTGAAATTTATAACAATACAAGTTAGAATAATATTATTAGAAAATTCTTTCAATTAGATAAAAGAAAAGGGGACATGAAAATGGAAAATACTTTCGTTTATTCAAAAGACAATGCCAATCTTGGGGATACCATTCAATTTAAAAGAAAGAATACAGTCATTAATGGTGTCGTAACAACTCTCAGGGAGAATACCGTTATTGTCAAAATGGATAATGATGTGGCAAAGAAGCTGGATTTACCTGACGATCAAACCGTCGTGGCACATAAAAATTATGTCGTCATTGAACGGGTGAAAAATGATTCACAGCCTGTATTTGTATACGATGGGTGGAATAGCGCATTAAAAGCATAATGATATCTTTCACAAGAGAAAGACCCTGACACGCCTATCCAAAAACATGGTTAGACGTGTCAGGGTCTTTTATCGCAGCGTCACTCACTTAATAGCGGGTTGAATCGTTTGATGTTAATTTAGCTGCATATTCCTTCACCATTTCAGTTGTGACGAGCTTTCTCTGGGGAACGACACCTTGACGGGCAAGGGTGTTGATTTCATTCGTCACTTGATTTATTCCATCCGTTGTAAACGGTTGTTCGTTCAAGCAACGCTGAACCGTCTCTTCGATTGCTTGTTCTCTTCTCTCATCCAATATCATAAACTGTTGTACCAGTTGATTTTGTTTGCTTGAATGCTTCGTAATCTCTTTGTGTACACTCATGAACTCATCCCTCTCTATCTATTCCAACATTCTATCCTCTATTATGCCTTCTTTCAGGTACTTATGGCAATGTCCAGGTTTATAAGATGGGGGACAGGAGTCTTGATATCGACTCTTTTAATTTGATGATAAGAGGTCTTTCATTATATCCGTCCAGAGTTAATGGTTTACTTTTCTTGCAATCATTCATAAACACCGTGCTCAACTTCTCAGAGAGAGCCTGATCGTATAAAAAGGCATTCACCTCAAAATTCAGACGGAAGCTTCGAACATCAATATTGGCTGTACCGACAGAAGAAATGATATCGTCCACTACAATGGTTTTGGCATGTATAAAGCCGTTATCATAAATGTAAATCTTCACACCGGCCTTCAATAACTCCCCGATATAGGAATAGGTTGCCCAATAGACAAATAAATGGTCAGGCTTATTGGGGATCATGATCCGAACATCCACTCCTGTAAGAGAGGCAATCCGCAATGAATCCAACAGACTGACATCAGGTATGAAATAGGGGGTTTGAATATAGATGGATTGTTTGGCTGAAGAGATCATTTTAATATAGCCGTTTTTGATCTGCTCCCACTCTGAATCCGGACCTGATGTCACAATTTGGACCCCGGCATTGCCGCTAAAGGAAGAAACAGGGAAATACCGCAAATCATATGCAATCTTTTTGGAGCGGCTCGCTTGATTCCAGTCCAGGATGAATCTCGTTTGCATAGCCAGGGAAGAACTTCCCTCGATCCGTAAATGAGTATCCCGCCAATAACCAAACTTTGGGTTCAAGCCCAGATATTCATCCCCAATATTAAAGCCACCAACATACCCCACCTTCCCATCGATAATCACAAGCTTTCGATGGTTACGATAATTTAAGCGGAGGTTGATAAAAGGAATTTTAGAAGGGAAAAATACGGCCACTTCCCCTCCGGCCGCGAGAAGGTCTTTAAAGAAGCTTCTTCTTGTCCTTCGAGATCCCATCTCATCATAGAGGACCCGGATTTTGACGCCTTGTTTTGCTTTCTCGATCAGCTTCTCGAGGATTCGTTTACCTAATTGATCTTTCTTGAGAATGTAGTATTGAAGATGGATATGATCCTCTGCTGCTTCCATGTCTTTAAGTAAGGAATCGAACTTGTCTTCTCCGTGAGTAAACAAGGTTACTTCGTTATCCTGGGTCAGGAGGGCTTCATTATTCAGGAGATGCATATAAATGAGGTCCTGGTAACGAAAGGATGCATCATTCTTGAAAGGGAAGCGGTACTCTTTCAGGGAATGGATCTGCCTTTGAATCAAATCTTCAATACCGATTTTCTTCATATCTTCCCAGTCGAACAGGCGCTTCCTGCTTAAGTTCTGACCAAAGATTAAATAAAGGATAAAGCCGAGGAGTGGAACGAAAAACAATACCATCAGCCAAGCCCATGTTGCACCGGCATCTTTCCGCTCCAAGAAGATGATGACACCTGCAAGGACTATATTGAGAACAAACAAAAACCCCAGCAAGGTAGATAGGATATCCATAGTATGTAAGGCTCCTTTGACTAGCTTTCTATTAGTAGTATACATGAGAAAAGGATAGAAAAACATGACATAAGAAAACCAGAGCAGAATCAGAGTCTGCTCTGGTTATGATTCCATGCTTATTCATTTGCTGCTTTTTTACGAACTTCCTGTTCACGTATCGGCCAGCATTCGACACCCTTCAAACCAGGGATATCATCTGCATAGAAGACAGGGTCGAGCCCTTGTCGACGCTGAATCATATAGTTATCCAGTGCTTTAAAGGCGATCGGTGCCAGAATACCAATGGCAATCAGGTTGGTAAGGGCCATCAACGCCATGGAGAAGTCGGCTAAGCTCCATACGATCTCGAGGCTCGCAACAGAACCGAAAATGACCATCCCAAGTGCAATCAAACGATAGATGAGAAGTCCTGTCTTGCTGTTATTTACGAAAGGAAGGTTGGCTTCACCATAATAATAGCTTCCAATGATAGAACTAAAGGCAAAGGTGAAGATCGCAATCGCTAAGAACATCCCTGCCCAGGAATTAAAGTGTTCAGACATGGCTGCCTGTGATAATTCGATTCCCGTTAATCCGGATCCATACGCATCTGAAGTCAAGATAATGAACGCCGTAGCTGAACATACGAGAAGTGTGTCAAAGAATACCCCAAGTGCTTGAATGAATCCTTGTTTGACAGGATGTGAAACGGATGCAGTAGCAGCCGCATTCGGAGCACTACCCATACCCGCTTCGTTGGAGAACAACCCGCGTTTTACACCGTTCATAATCGCGGCACCGATTCCACCTCCAACCACTTGCTCAAAACCAAAGGCACTTTTGAATATAAGTGCAATGACTCCCGGCATTTCAGTTATATTCGTTATAACCACAAATAATGCTAAGACGATATAGAATACGGCCATGATTGGCACAATGATGGAGGAGAAGTTTGCGATACGTTTGACTCCACCAAAGATAATAAGAGCAGTCATACCAGCCAGCACGATTCCAATCACAATCGTGTTAACCCCGAACGAATTACTAAAAGCTGTTGCGATGGTGTTACTTTGTACCGCATTAAAGGTAGTGCCGAATGATAGGAGGATGGTCACTGCAAAAATCGAACTCATCCATGGCCTGCCCAACTGCTTCTTCATATAGTAGCCGGGTCCGCCTTTAAATCCCACCTTATCCTTCTCTTTGTATATTTGTGCCAATGTACTTTCAACAAAGGCACTGGCTCCTCCGAGGATGGCTACAAGCCACATCTAGAAAACCGCTCCAGGTCCCCCAATTGCTAAGGCAATCGCTACTCCAGCTAGATTACCTGTACCAATTCGGGTACCTGCCCCGATAAAGAATGCCTGCAGGGACGAAATGTTCTTTTCCCCTTCCGCCTCCACCACATCTTTATCACCCAATAATCGAACCATTTCACCAAAATGGCGAATCTGGACGAATTTAGATCCGATCGTAAAGTATAAACCTAATAGGAGAAGTACACCTATTAAGAGATACCCCCATAAGAGTGTATTTGCTTCCGTGACTAAATGATTTAAAATATCCATGTTAACCTCCTCAAAATGGTGTGTCGGTCACATAAATATTATCTGAATATTTAAATTAAATGTCAAGTTATTATCTGAATATTTAAATATTACCAGTAGACTATTTAGTGGGACGAACTATTTTGTCATAGTAATAAAGGGTTTATTCATGGGATCGAGGTAAAAGTGGATTATTGTATAAATTATTTAAATATAATTTTTCTTCTTTTTTCGAATACTATTTTGTAGGTGGGTTGCATAAAGGAGAATTGAAAATAAAGAAAAAAACGAACCACTGACTCTCTGTCAACGGTTCGTTAAAGCTGGTTATAGTGTCCTGCTTACCCATTCGGCAATCCAGGCGCAGGCCACCGCTGCGTAAGTCCCGACTACGTTACCCAGTATTCCCATCAATAGTCCGACAGGGGCAAGGGAAGGTTGGAAGACAGAGGCTACAACCGGTGCAGAGCTGGTACCGCCTATATTTCCCTGAGAACCTACAGCTACGAAGAATAGAGGAGCTCTTAGCAGTCGGGCCACCAAGAAAATGATGATCACATGAATGGCTAACCATACAATCCCCATGGCCACGTATTGAGGGGAATCCCATACATATGCAAGATCAGCTTTCGCTCCGATGGTTGCAAGCAAGAGGTAAATTCCAGCATATCCGATCTTACTAGCACCGTAATTCTCCAATGAGCGGACTTTGGTAAAGGAGAAGATGATTCCTACTGCTGAAATGATCATAATCGTCCACGTCCCGGCAGACAGGACATTTGTCACCGGCAGGGTCTCTGAAAATTTTCGGACAACATAAGCTACTCCGAATCCTAACCCAATAATGGCCGCTAAATAAGGAACCTCGATGGGGCGTGCATTTTTACGTTGAATTTCTCCCATATCCTCATTTACTTTTCGGATGATGGAGTTATCCGCTTTGTTCCATTTATCGAATTTGTGCTGGAAGCCTGCCAGAGCAATCATGATACCCATCCAGCTATAACCGACAACAGTATCCACAACAATAATCGGTGATAGTATTTCTTTCGGGGTGCCTGTAGCTTCAATCATGGCTGCCATATTGGCGCTTCCCCCGATCCAGCTCCCGGCAAGGGCTGCTACACCAGTCCATGCATCTTCAGGAAGGAACGGCTGAAAGATCGCTAAGGCAATCGGACCGCCAATGACGACACCAAGTGTCCCGGCAAGGAACATCGTAATCGCTTTCGGTCCCAGTTTCAATGTTGCCGGGACATTCGCTGAAAGGAGCAGCAATAACAATCCCACTGGCAATATGTACGCCGATGTAAAGTCATAAAGGGATGACTGATCGGGGATGATCCCGAATGTTGTAGACAACATCGGTAGAAAATACGTCCAGATTAATGGAGGGGCATAATGAAAGAATTTCTGTAAGAAAGGATTCTTCGACTCCCCAAGAATGAACACAAGACCCACTAAGGCGGCTAAATAAGAGAAAATCGCCATAGGTTCTTGAATTAAGATAGTGTCAAAACGCCACCACATAGTACAACCTCCTAAAAAATCAATAACAGGTTATACTATAACATTGAAAACGATTACTATTTAAAATTTTAATAAGTGTCAATCTTTCATCAATACAGAATCATTTAGTGGAATCGTTAAGAGTGAAAGGGGGAAGGAACCTCATCGCACAAAAAGAGCCACAGAAATCCATGGCATCACTTTGCTTATTCGAAGAAAATAAGGATGAATGCGAGTGTGAAGGATGAATAAAATGTCAAAATCAGTAGTAATTCCAGAAGCCTAAAGCGAACAGTAAAATCCCCGTAATCATGGAAATTCCAAATAACATAAACAAGAAATCAAGAATGCTGTCGGCGAAGACTTTTTTGCGGCTCTCACGTTTAAAGCGGCGTACTTCCTTACGATACGATCGTGCTGCCCTGCTCATACAAAAACCTCCTCCTGAACATCAGTAGTACTAACACATATTCTCCACATAATAAGAAAATCCTTCCGATAAGTGAAAAATATGACACCAAACTCATCGTGTAGTCTAATTCTGTCGAATGAAGGGACGTACCTGCCGGCTATAATCAACGCCAAACAAGAGGCTATGCGAAGATAGCCTCTTGTTTGAATAAAGAAAGCTTTGAAGTTTGTGCTTCCTTGCGCGTTGTCAGCGGAGGTGATTCTGTGAAATACCGCTGAGGGCGCTTCCGGCACTTTGATCAGATTGCTGTTGTACTGCCAAATCCCCCAGAGCAAGCATCCCCACAAGCTGACCGTTTTCCACAACGGGCAAACGGCGAACCTGATGCTGAGACATTAATGAAGATGCTTCTTCTACAGAGGCATCGGGAGAGATGGTCACTACCTGCTGTGACATAATTTGAGAGACATTTCCCTGTGCCCCTTGAGTAAGTCCACGAGTAGCAATATCACGGTCTGTTACCATACCGACGACCTGTCCATTTTCCACGACGGGTACGGAACCAACATTTCTGGAACTCATCTTCGAAGCGACACTCTGAAGAGAATCCTGATTTGATGCTGCTTCCACATTTGTCGACATAATATCACGTACTTGCATGTACATTCCCCCTAAATCAAATTGGCAGTACACCATTATTATTTGAAACAACCTGAGGACTATACGGAATAAAGATAGTCATTATTTTCTATTGAGAGGGAGGAACCTATAGACGGATATCATTTATTGATGAACATCTGAGTCCAATACGTACCGTAAGAGCCACCCTTTGCATACCCTACACCGATATGAGTATAGGAGCCGTTGAGGATATTCTTCCGATGTCCCGGACTCTCCATCCATTCATGGACAACCTGCTCAGGACTTGTCTGACCGGCTGCAATATTCTCTGCCGCCTGCCTGTATTGGATATTGAAGCTCTTCATCATGTCAAATGGGGAGCCGTACGTGGGACTTCTATGAGAGAAATATCCAACATCTCTCATATTACGTGATTTATACCGGGCCACCCTGGATAGTTGCCAATCCAGCTGAAGAGGGGAAAGACCGTATTTTTCCCTTTCCTGATTGGTCAGGTCAATGACCTGGCCTTCAACTGATTTAACTTTTTCTATTGTCGGAATGTTGATATTCTGATTGGGATAAATTAAGTCGGGATTCGGCAATTGAGGGTTAGCTTCAATGATTTCGGACAATCCAATCCTAAATTTCTTTGAAATTTTCCAAAGAGTGTCTCCTTTCCTGACTGTATATTCACTTGCAGCAGATAGTTCATTTAAACCAAATAGACCAATGACAATGGATACGACAACAAGGATGAGAGTGAGTTTTGTTTTCATAAATTTAAAATGTGTTAGTAGGGACAAAATATTCAAAGAAAAAATGAAAAAATAGGATTATTGTTTCATTTATAGGGAAAAAGGAAACCATTAAGCTTAAAGTGAAACTTTTTTTGATATCAAACGTACAAATAGGTAACGACAATGAATAAAAGAGGTGAATAACGTGGTAAAGGAGAACGATCGCTTTAAAAAAGTGATAACGAAACTATCGAACGTCGGGGTCAATATTTCAAAAACGAAATCAAGACGAGAAATTCTTCAATCACTAAAGCAGTATCAACCATTACCTAAGACGTTAACACAGGATTCTTAAACAAATCATCTGAGAAATAGTGGACAGACATATTCCCCCTTTTTTCGCGATATACTAGATCATAGTAGTGAAGAGGAGGGCTAGGTATGGAGAGAATGATGTTTGATTTACAAGCATTAAAGGAAATCAGGAAGAAGGCAGATGAACTGTCATACTATTGTATGAGCAGGAATGAACCGGATCCTCATCGTGTCAGCATTGCGTTGGATCAGGTGTGCCGTGCGCTTGCTATGTTTGCAGAAACGGAAATTCATAGAATGGAGAATCATCCTATTCCTTATGACCCGCAGAGCTACATTAAAGGTCGACTTGGGCTTGCTTGTCGATCTGTTCTTCAAGTCCCACAGGAAGATTCCAATACAGCATAGTAAAAGAGGTTGACCCAAGACTCCTAGGGTCCAGAAAGAGAAAACGGCAGACATATATAAGAAACTCTGAAATCATAAGGACTGGTCCTATAAGGATGATCAATATTCATCGTTTTGGGTCAGCCTCTTTTTATTTACTAATCTAAAAGTTAGGTGACGATACTCATGAAGATGTTTTCGGACATGTTACTGGTCTGTAATGGGAAGGCAGGTCAAGGTGCATTAGAAGTATTGTTAAAAGATGCTGTGCCTCCATTATTGGACATCTGTACGAACTTAACCATCCATAAAACAAACGAGAAAGGAGATGCCGAGCGATTTTGCAGGGAAAAGGGCAGTCAATATGAGTTGGTTGTGATCATGGGGGGAGATGGAACGGTGCATGAGGCCATTAACGGCCTATCCTGTCTTGAAAACCGCCCTTTGGTCGGCATCCTCCCTGGAGGGACGTGCAATGACTTTGCCCGCTCCTTGCATATTCCCATGAACATTGGCCAAGCTGTCCGACTCATCACGGAACAGACCCTTGAAAAAGAAATCGATATTGTCAAGGCAGGCGAGCGTTACTTCAGTAATTTCTGGGGAACGGGGTTAGTCTCTCAGACGAGCGATAATATCGATGTTGGTTCAAAGAGTGTACTAGGTAAACTGAGCTATTATATAAGTGCTTTTCAATCCATCCAGGAATCCCCCATCTTAAACGTGAAGGTTACCACGGAAGATAACGTAATTGAAGAGGAAGTAGTGATGCTGTTGGTGGCAAACGGCCGGTCCATCGGCTCTAATCCTCTCCCCACCTGCATAGACATGGAGGATGGCTTAATGGACATCTATATCGTGAAAAAAGGTGGATTTCCCTTATTAAAGGAATTTCTCGTTATCAAAAGCACCGGAAATATAAGCGAAGAGTATGACGATATTTTGCATATCCAGGCTCATAAAGCCCATATTGAGCTCGGACAGAACGAGAAACTTGATATGGATGGGGAATTATATGAAGGAACCGAGCAATCCCTTCACGTGTTGAATAAGCATCTCCGGTTTTTAGTGGGAAGAGAGGCATGAAAAAGAGAGCATGGGGCCCCCTTGCTCTCTTTTCCTTTCATTATATCGTTTTCTTTTTCTTCTTGATGATTAAGTAAACAAGATAGACGGCAACCAAGACACCGCCCGCTCCCAGTGTCAGAAGCGTAAAATTCTCTTCGATGAAGGGTTTTGCTTTTGCGCCAAGGGCTAAGATGATCGCACCTTCCAGGAAGAAACGAAGTCCTCTGCCGATAATTGACCAGATGACCAGCACTCTGATTTTCACTCCAGAAACCCCTGCGAAAATCGTAAAGATCTTATAAGGAATCGGTGTGAGTCCTGCAATCAAAAGAGCCATGGCCCCATATTTATTGAAGTATTCCTCTACTTTTAGAATCCTTTTCTCAGAGAAGAAATACACAAGGATCGGTCGTCCAAGTTTCTTTCCAATCAGCCAGCCAAGAAGTGCTCCGATCACGGAAGCGATTGTCGTATAAAGAGCATATAACAATGCGTTTTCGGGGTTAGCGATCGCTAAAGGAATCAGTAACACATCGGGCGGGATCGGGAAGAAGGATGAATCAGCGAAAGAAACCAGAATCAGTCCCCATACCCCATAATCCAATAACCATGCTTCGAAGGCGTGAAGTAATTCAGACATAAGTTCAGTATTCTCCTTTAATGATAAAACGTTATTTGCGATTTCAATGGAACATAAGAAAGTATATCATTTTTCAAATAAGGAGTCATGAAATATCCAAATGAGCTGAACCATTTCATGAGATTTTAAATAGGTTAATTAAGGTATGTTAACGCATGCCCAGGTAAAATGATCTATTTCTCGGGAAATAGTGACATAAATCTAATTTATTCTACATTTCTGTGGGAGATTGCATTCCCATTAATCGCAAGCCTTCTGCAAGGACGATGGAAACGGACTGTACCAACGCCAGGCGGGAAGTCTCTTTGGCATCTTCGGCAATAATTTTTGTTTTACCGTAATAGCGGTTAAAGCTCTGGGCAGTGTCCACCAAGTATTTGGCTATGATGGAAGGGGAGTAGTGGCTCCACGATTTCTCGACGATTTCCGGAAATAGTCGTAAGTGTTTGACTACCTCCCAGCTGTCATCGTCATCAAGCCCATCAAATGTCAGGGGACGAGTGGCACCTGCTCTTCTTAGGATGGATTGGGCTCTTGCGAACGTGTACTGAATATATGGGCCTGTTTCCCCTTCGAAGGTCAGCATATGGTCAAGTGAAAATTCAATATCGTTAACCCGGTCACTCTTTAAATCATGGAAGATGATGGCGCCGACTCCAACAGCTTTTGAGACCTCTCGAGCATTTTTTAGCTCCGGATTCTTTTGCTTAATATTGCTTTCAGCCATTTTGATGGCTTCCTCTAAGACCTCTTGGAGTAGAATGACTCTTCCTTTTCTCGTAGACATCTTCTTACCATCCTTAAGGTAAAGGCCGAAAGGGATATGCTTCATATTACTTGCCCAGCTGTAATTCAGCTTCTTCAGTACCTCCATCACTTGCTTGAAATGAATGGTTTGTTCCTTACCGACGATATAAAGTGCCTCATCGAATTGATACTCCCGATGACGGTAAAGGGCTGCTGCCAGATCTCTCGTGGCATATAAGGTAGCTCCGTCTGACTTGGTGATCAGACAGGGAGGCAGGTTCCCATCTTCTATACGTACGACTTTCGCCCCTTGAGATGTTTCCAGAAGTTGATGCTCTTGAAGCAAGGATACGACTTCCCCCATCTTATCATTGAAGAACGCTTCTCCATTGTATGAATCAAATTCAACTCCGAGCAAAGAGTAAATCGATTTAAAAGCTTCCAGGGATTCATCTTTGAACCATCTCCATAGTTCAGTAACTTCAGGGTCTCCGTCTTCCAGAAGTTTAAAGGCTCTTCGTCCTTCTTCCTCAAGGGAGGGGTCCTTTTCAGCTTCTTCATGAAATTTCTTATAAAGGATAAACAATTCAGCAATGGGGTTATCCCTCACCTTCTCGTGATCCCCCCACTTCTTGAATGCGACGATCAGCTTACCGAATTGTGTGCCCCAATCACCGATATAATTGATTTTCTCCGTTTTATAGCCGCATTTTTCTGCAATGATGGAGATGGAATGACCGATAACAGTTGAACGCAAATGTCCCATGGAAAAAGGTTTGGCTATATTGGGGGAAGACATATCCAATACAATGGTTTTATTTCTTCCGAATGCATGACTCCCGTAATCTGCCCCTTGTGTGAGGATGGCTGAAATAATTTCTTTCCCTGCTTTCACTCCATCAAAACGGATATTCACATAAGGGCCTACAGCCTCCACTTTGCTGAAGAAGGAAGATGAGAGAATATCCCCTATCTCTCCCGCTATGATGTGCGGAGCTCTTTTCCATGTTTTAGATAGCTGGAAGCAGGGGAAAGCCAGGTCTCCCATGTGAGCATGCTTAGGCGTTTCAATTAAATCGTAAAGAACTTTCTTATCCCAATCAGGCAATATCTGTGTTTTTAATTCATCGGCTACGATCGATTTCAAATCCATGTTCAACACCTCCACTAAAAATCAATAAAAAAAACCCGTCTCTAAAATATAGAGACGAGTTTAGCTCGCGGTACCACTCTTATTCCCGGAAAGGGCGCTCATTGTATAACGGGGAGATCCCGGTTTTTCTCTACTGACTTCAAGAAAAACTCCTCAGAAGTGCGGTTCATTCCAGGCTTTCCACCAGGCTCCCACCATCCCCGGCTCGCTTTCGATTGCGTTGGAATTACTCTCTTCATCATCGAATGTCGTATATAATGACTATTATTTTACACATTCTGGAGAGAATTGCAACCTGTCATTAAGAATCTTCTGATGAGAACATATATGTTTTATGGTGGAACCGCATGCTGAATACCAGTCCGAGGGCCAGCATATTCCCCATTAGGGAGCTTCCTCCATAACTGATGAAAGGAAGAGGGATTCCGGTAATCGGAAGCAATTGAATCGTCATTCCAATGTTCTGGAAAACATGGAAAGTAATCATACTGATGATTCCGGCACAAACATAGGCATTGAATGGTTCTTTCGTATCTAATGCTGTTTTAGTCAGATGATAAATCAACAGGAAGTAAAGGCTGATGACAACACTTGCCCCGACAAATCCGTATTCTTCCCCAATTACACTGAAGATGAAGTCCGTATGATTTTCAGGTATATATACTTCGCCTCCACTGTACCCTTTTCCGAAGATCTGTCCTGAACCTATGGCGTTAAGGGAGTTGATTAAGTGGAACCCTTCTAGTTTTGCATAGTTATAAGGATCCAGCCAGGCATAAATACGCCCAAATTGATAGGGTCTAAACCCAGTATACTTTTCAAGGAACTGAGGAGCCCAAATAACGAGTGACAAAAGAACGCCGCCTATGACTCCAAGGGAAGCATAAATCGGAACGATCAGTTTCCACGTAATACCTGAAACTAAGATAATTCCTGTCATGATGGCTAAAATAACAAGGGATGTCCCCAGATCAGGCTGCTGCATGATAAAGGCAAGGGGGAGAAGGGTCGTAAACCCAATCTTCAACAGCAAATGAAAATCAGTTTCCAATGTTTTACTTGGGTGAAGTTCGTGATGATTCGTAATAATCCTGGCGAGAGCAAGGATTAAAAATGTCTTCATAAATTCTGAAGGCTGGATAGAGCCAAGGGGTCCCAGCATGAACCAGCTTTTGGCCCCGTTCCGGTAAGGAGCGATACTTTCCGGCGAAATCATTAACACAACGAGAAGGAAAATCCCTGCACCGTATATGTACCAGGCAAGTCGCTTATACTGATCAGAATCCAGAAATAAAGCTCCTACTATAATAATTCCACCTACCACATACCAAAAAGCCTGCCGGATCACAAAGTTTGTCCCGTATTGCCCTGAAGTTTGCGCACTGCTTATTCCCATGGCACTGACGATAAAAAATAGCATTAATAAAAAGAGAAGACCCCAATCGATCTTATCTGCAAATCGCTGGCGAGTTTCCATAATCTATTCACCTGAATTTCTAAAGATTTCACATTCCTAGTCTAATAGAAATGAAGGTAAATTTCTACTCATGGCCTGATAAATTACGGAAGTCCTGACGTAATGTGACAAGCATTTCAACCTATTGCACTACATGAACATAAAGAAAGAGCCACTGAGAGTGGCGTTTTCCCCATAACCAAGGAAAAATAATTCCATTTTTTACATAAGGACTATCTTGGAATATGAGAGGATAGTACTGTGACCGGCCTTTATTAGAGAGCCCATGAATGACATAGTGATTTCCTCCTTATGGCTCCTATAGAGTTTCAAAAATAAACATATGGATGTTTATTCACGTTTAATCAAACCCTTAAAGGGGAGAAAGCTGCTCCCTCAGCAGCATCATGTTTCATGCTTTGTCCTGCAATATGACTATTTTCGACAATTACCTGCGACTTTTGTCATCATTTTGAAATGAAATAGAAAAGAACAAGTGCCCTACTTATTTGATAAAATATAAATGATCAATTGTGCATCGTGTCAATCAGATGGAGGGAATGTTCTTGAAGGCAAATAATCAGGTCAAAGATATCATCTATGTTCACAAGAATACAGATCGTCAGTATGTTGTGTCCTTCGGGATCCATTTCAACGAGTTTGCTTCAAATGCCCGTAAACCATTGAAGAATCTCCTTCTTATCAAGCATCAGTACGAGCACGGTGCTTTTAATATACATACCCATATGGAATATGTGGAGCGGGATGAAATGAAGAAGATCATGAATGACGGAGTCCAGAGCTATGGTGATTTCTGTTGGATCGACTTTGAAGAAGAAGTGGGAGTCAACGAATTGAATGGGCAGGAAATTGCTGAGCTCCTTTATATGGGGCACATTAAACAGCCGCTGAACCCTCCTTTTTATTCTAAATTGAACAATCGTTACGCGTATCTTTCCCAGGATGATGGGTGGTTTAACAAGGTATATTACAGGGACTTTGAAGACTTCTTTTATATGCTTGGGGCGACGGTGTCCTCTAAATTGAGTACAATCAAAGGCGGAAAAGGCTTATTTGGCATGAAAAAGGAAAAAGCCTACCCTGCCATCAGCCAGGAAGTGATTCGATCCTTTGGGGATCATTTAAACGAAGGCATGGTCATTTCTTTAGAAAAAGCGGTATTGACCAGGGCGAAAATAGAAATCCCTGTATGGGTGGTCGGTGATTATGACGATATGGACGAGATGATGGAAGATTATCGACAAATGCGTAAAACACCTGAAAACGGGTTATTATCCTATGATCGTAAAACGAAAAGCTGGAATGCGCTTCTTCGATGATCAGGAAACAAGGAGCGTGAAACCCTTGGTAGAAATTCAATTTCATGACACCCTGGTGAAAGCGGTCTTTCTAGAGCGTCCTAATCGATTTGTCCTGGAGTGTATGCTCCCTTCAGGATCAATCGAAAACGTTCACTTACCCGATCCGGGGAGGTTGAAAGAATTATTGATAAAAGGAACCCCTGTCTGGCTGAAGCCGTCCTCGGATCCTAAAAGGAAGACGAAGTGGTCGGCAGTCATGACCTTCGATGCCTCAAGCGGCATGTATGTATCTTTGAATACTCAGTATCCCAACCGATTAGTCCTCGAAGCCCTTCAACAGGGTGTGCTTGAGGAGCTGAAGGAATGGCGGTTAGAAAAAGCTGAATACAAAATAGGGGGTTCACGATTTGACTTCTTGCTCACTCATAACGAAAATCAGCAAAAATTACTGCTTGAAGTAAAAAGTGTCACCATGGTGGAGGATGGAATAGGGAAATTTCCTGATGCCGTCACAGCAAGGGGAGCGAGGCACGTCGAGGAGCTGACTCAATTGCAGGTCGATGGAGGCTTTCAATCGGCTGTCCTGTTCATCGCTCAGCGTACGGATTTACGCGAGATCACGTCTGCTCCGGAAATCGATCCCCATTTTGCCAGGGTCATGGAAGAAGCTGCTGATCAAGGGGTTCGTTTTTTCGGGAGAAGTTGCATCGTGTCGCCTGAACGTATCTTTCTAAACGGGGCCGTACCAGTAAACACAAAAAAGGATTGATCTGAACTGCCGCATGGGCAAGAGAAGATCAATCCTTTTTTCTTAATCCACCTGAACCTCCGTAGTCGCTTTATAGTTTTGTTCCCCTTTAGCCGTTAACCATACAGTCAATGTATACGTACCGCTTTCGACTGGAGGAAGAACCACCATCTGTGAAAACTCTTCAGCCTGCTTCAAGGTGATTTCCTGGGTTGCCTGGGTATACATCTTATTCTTTGAGTCCTTATATACGATTTCGCCTTTGTCATTTCGGAGTTCGAAGTCAATCGTCTGTCCCGAAGAGAAAACAAAGGTCTTCTCATGCTCAGTTTGATTCTTGACGGTGTAAGTGTAGGAAATCTGACCATTGCTTTCTTGTTTTGTTAATGAAGGTTCCATTTCGCCTGCAACAATCCCTTTCTGCACAGAAACATCTTCGCCAGATCCGGAGCTTTGATCTTTCTCAGGGTCGGCGTTTTCCTCAACAGCCGTTCCACACCCCGTTATTCCTGCCATTAATATGATACATAAAATAATCAATCGCTTCATGCCATCGCCACCTCCTTATGGTATTAGACCGAGTTTATCTGAAAAGGTTACAAGCCTTCTCAATTAATGGATGTGCTCTCATTGTTTCTTTCTTTCCTTCTATGGGCATAGATTTACATATGTAAGGCAGATTACTTTTTTGCATCACGAGGTTCAGTACAATAGAATGAAAAGAAAAAGAGCAGAGGAGCAAAGATATGAAAAAATGGTTAGCTATTATCAGCTTTATTTCCTTACTATTAGTATCTGCTTGCGGACCTTCAAATGCAACCGGTAAGAAGGAACTTCCGGATGAAAATTGGGAAACCATTTCATCGAATGCAGAAGGGTCGAAAGTGAATCTATTCATGTGGGGAGGAGATGAGGGAATTAACCGTTACATTGATGACGTAGTCGCTCCTATCCTGAAAGAAAAGAATAAAATTGAATTAAATCGTGTTCCATTAGATACACAGGAGATTCTCCAAAAGCTTCAAACAGAGAAACGTGCCGGCAAAGAGAAGGGCACGATCGATATTGTCTGGATTAATGGAGAAAACTTTAAAAACGCTAAGGAAAATGAGCTGCTTGCGGGTCCATTTGCAGAAAAGCTACCAAACTATACGAAGTATTACGATACTGAAAGTGAAGCATTTCAATATGACTTCGGCACAGAAACCGAAGGATTTGAAGCTCCATGGGGGAAAGTCCAATTTGTCTTCTTTTATAACAGTGAAAAAGTACAGAATCCACCTTCCAGCTTCGGTGAATTAAAGGAATTCATGAAAGAGAATCCCGGTAAATTCTCCTATCCGAATCCCGCAGACTTCACCGGGAATGCATTCCTCCGCCATATTCTTTATGCAAAAGCAGGCTCTGATCTGGCTCAATCTGGATTCGACGAAGGAAAAGCTGAAGGGTTAGGGGAAGAAGTGTGGAGAGAGTTGAATGACATGAAGCCTTATTTGTGGAGAGAGGGAGAAACGTATCCGTCAACCCTGACCGATCTGGATAAGCTGTACAGTCAGGAAGAGGTCTGGATGACAATGGGATACAACGAAGCTAGGGCAGAGCATTTGATTAAAGATGGTGTGTTTCCGGAAAGTACCAAGTCATTTGTATTAAACGATGCCGGTTCGATAGGGAATACTCATTTTCTTGCGATCCCATTTAACAGCCCCAACAAAGAAGGAGCGATGGTGGCCATAAATGAACTGCTTTCACCTGAAGCGCAGTACGAAAAGCTGAAACCGGATTATTGGGGAGAAAGTACACCGATTTCTTATGAAAAGCTGGAAGAGGAATGGAGAACGAAATTTATGGACATCGACCGTGGAGAAAGTGTGCTGGAAGCTTCTGTCCTCGAAGAAAGCTTCAGGGGGGAATTGGATGCCCGCTATGTAGAATGGTTGAAGGAGAACTGGATACGTGAAGTGGCGGAGATCCAATAATTCACTCCTCCTCATTCCAGCTCTGCTCTTCTTCATTCTTATTCCAGGACTTGGGATCGTCCTTGCGTTACTGGAAAGTGTCAGGAGTGGAGAAACCATCACGCTTCGGCATTATCTTGACTTATTCGAAGACAAGCGTTTCATAGCATCTTTTCTCTTCAGTGTCATCGTGACCTCCATCTCGACGGTCTTAGCTCTTATCCTCGGGTTGATGATTGTAAAGGCATTTTCACCTCTACTCAAGGATAACAAGTTCAAGCTCCTTGTCTGGATTCCCATGCTGGTTCCTCATTTTGTATGGGCTTATCTCGTGTATTTGCTCTTTAACCAAAGCGGCTTCTTTTCAAACTTGTCCGGATTAGCGGGCTGGATTGACGATAGAAGTCAATTCCCTGTTCTCGTTCAGGATGGTAAGGGAATTGGAATGATACTGACATACGTATGGAAGGAAGTACCCTTTGTCACGCTGATGCTGTTACCTGTATATGCGACCCTATCGAAAAGATATAAGGAAGTAGCCTCTTTGTTGGGAGCAGGACCTTATAAGACATTCTGGGTGGCGGAATGGCCATTTATTTTCCCCGTTCTGGTGGAGACGGGAGCGATCCTGTTCGCTTTCATCTTTACGGCATTTGAAGTGCCTCAGCTCCTGGGGGTGACGTCACCGCAGATGCTGGCTATTCTTGCATACGACTGGTTTTACAGTGGAAACTGGAGTGACCGGCCACTGGCATTTGCTTCACTTGTATTAGTGGGTCTATCCATCGGTGGAGTGATGTGGCTCCTTATTTACGTGACAAACAAGAAACGGATGCACATAACAAAAGGGATTGGGAATTAGAGGTGTTCACATGAGAAAATCCATATTCTATAGCATATCTGTTCTTCTCTTTGTGTTTCCCCTTTTATTTTTGGTCTATAAGAGTTTTTTTGGTGTGTGGAGATGGGGCAGTCCTGTCCCTGTTGAACCTGAACTAAGGGCATGGAAAGTGTTAATGAATGAGGGGGGATTCCTGGATTCCATCGGTACCTCCATCTGGATCGCCACCGTTGTACTGGCAATCAACTTTCTAATCGGCATCACTTCAGGAAAAGTGCTAGCTCTATCGACTTTTAGAGGGAAATCCACCGTAGAAGCTCTTCTGATGCTGCCACTTTTTCTTCCTGTATTGGTGGTGGCCGTTGGTCTTCAAATTACGTTTATACGGTATGGTCTGGCTGATCACTGGACAGGTGTGGCCCTCGTCCACCTGGTCCCTACCATTCCATACAGTATCAAAATATTCAAGACAGGCTATGAACGGATCGGCACGAAATTAATCGAACAGTCAGCCCTGCTCGGTGGAAGAGCCCTTCAACGCTTCTATTATATTGAAATGCCCATGCTGCTTCCCAGTATCAGAAGCGTTCTATTCCTGACGATCGTGATCAGCTTAAGCCAATATGTCTTGACAGCGATCATTGGCGGAGGGAATGTCGTGACGCTTTCCATGGTGTATTATCCTTTTACGGATACAGCGGATGAGGCCGTGATGGCAGCGTTTTCCATCGTGTTCGCCCTCATTCCCATCATGATGTACATCATTTTCGAAGGGTGTTTGAAATTTATCTTGCCGTATGGACATCTAAGAGGAAGGAGAAAACGTTGAGGTCTTTTATAGAAATTCATCAATTAACCAAAAGTTTTAACGGAAAAGAGATACTGAAAGGCGTAACCTTCTCATTGAATAAAGGAGAAATCCTTTCATTGGTCGGAACATCGGGTTCAGGAAAATCGACATTCCTTCGGATACTCTCTGGGTTAGAGTCGGCAACTGGAGGGAAAATGGCGGTAGAAGGAAACGAAATTCATTCCCTAAAGCCTCAAGAACGCCCCATTGGGATGGTCTTTCAAGAGCCATTATTATTTCCACATATGAATGTCCTTGAAAATGTCATGTACGGCTTGCAAATGCAGGGGCGAAACAAAGTGGAAAACAGGAAAAAAGCCAAGGAATACATTGAACGTGTCGGTCTCGGAGAGGTGATGCATCATTATCCATCGGAACTTTCAGGAGGTCAGCAGCAGCGGGTTTCCCTTATACGTTCCCTCATTCTGAAGCCGAAGCTTTTACTGTTAGACGAACCGTTCAGCAGTCTCGACCTGCAACTGAGGAAAGAGCTGAGACAGTGGGTACGAAAGATATTTAAAGAAGAAGAAACAACCGTCATATTCGTTACACATGATCGTGATGAAGCGTATGAGCTTGGAGATCGGGTCGCAGTTTTACATGATGGTGACTTTCTGCAGATAGGGTCCCCTGAGGATGTTTACTATCGTCCCGTTTCCCCATTTGCCGCGTCATTTATGAGTGATGGATTGATCATAAATCAACAGTTTGTCCATGCTTCCCATATTAAAGTAAGTTCCAGCCCTCCTGACACATCCAAGCCACAGTGGAAAGGGTCCGTGAGAAAAAAACGTTTTGTATCGGGAATGAATCTATATGAAGTATGGGTGGAAGAGCTTCAGCAAAAGCTGAATCTGCCACTTCAAATCGATGGGAACTTGGATGAAACCTGGCTTTACACAGAGCCGAAGCACATCCAAACGTTTCAGAGAGAGGATAAGGGGGGAGAAAAATGAAGAAGAAGGAAATTGGTAAAATTGTATTATTCATTTTCATCCTATTGCTGCTCATGTGGCTTAGCCGAAATTTTTTTAATGTAAAACCTAAAGATATCAGGGACTGGATCGTAGGATTTGGCATTTGGGCTCCCATTGTCTTCGTTGTCGTCTATACGATTCGTCCATTGATCCTTTTTCCTGCTTCCATCCTTTCATTGGCGGCCGGACTTGCATTCGGTGCATTCGAAGGCTTTATCTATATTCTATTAGGGGCTTTGGGTGGCGCAACGGTAGCCTATTTCGCCGCAAGTCTCCTGGGGGCTAAACTATTAAAGAGCCCATCTCCCCGAATGATGAAGATCCAGGAGAAGATGGAGGAGAACGGCTTTGTTTATGTATTACTATTGCGGCTCGTGCCGTTTTTGAATTTCGATCTCATCAGTTACCTTGCCGGAATGGGTAAGGTAAGGTATATCCCATTTATCGCCGCGACTGGGATCGGGATTCTCCCGGGAACGTTTGGCTATGTCTTTCTTGGGTCAAGCTTAGTAGGAGAAGATCGGACGAATTTATATATAGCCATTGCATTCTTCTTGATCATGATCATCGTGCCTTTGATTTACAAGAAAAAAATGAAAGAATGGCTTGGGTTATCAAGTAAGGATGATAAGTCGTAAAGGATGGGAAACACATGCTAGATACACATGCCCGTAAATGGGTACAGCCAAGTATAGAGAGAACGGCAAAACAGTTTTTGAAAAAGGGATTATCAGCCAATCAGGTGACGGTGGGAGCATTTATTATTGGCTCGGCCACCGGTCTCGTTTATTATTCGGGTTCTCCTGTCATAGCGGTCATTTTATTATGGCTATCCGGGTTCCTGGATGCTGTAGATGGAACCATGGCACGGTTAACAAAACCATCTCCCTTTGGGACGGTCATGGACGTGACCTTTGATCGAATAGTAGAGATAAGTGTGATACTCGGTATCGCTTTTCTACATCCTGATATCATGTGGGCCCTTCTTTTACTAAGCGTTTCCATCATCATATCCATGACTATTTTCCTGACGGTTGGAGCAGTGTCAGAGAAACAGGGGATGAAATCTTTTTATTATCAGGCGGGATTGGCTGAACGGACAGAGGGCTTCATTCTGTTCAGTATCATGATGTTATTTCCGTCCTTCGTTTTGTGGACCACCTTATTGTTTGTTGGGGTGGAATTGTATACAGGCTTACAACGTTTCTTAGAAGCGAAACGATTACTTTCATAAGGAGAGATTACGATGGAGCAATACGATTTGATAGTGATAGGAGGAGGAGCGGGTGGCCTGACCGTCGCATCGGGAGCCGCTTCCCTCGGAGCCAAAGTCGCCCTTATCGAAAAAAGCGGCCTTCTTGGGGGAGACTGCCTTCACTTTGGATGCGTTCCGTCCAAGGCGTTCATCCAATCGGCCAGGGAGGTTGCTGTGATCAGGGCGAGCGGGGAATATGGTTTCCAAACAGAAGGCTCTGTTGACATGAAGAAGGTAAGGGATAGAGTCAAGGCAGCCATCGCCCATATCCAACAGCATGACGATCCCGACCGCTTTCTGCAATTAGGGGTGGATATTTATTTCGGAGGAGCGGAGTTTGTTGATCCACATACGATCTTAGTGGAAAAAGAGGACCGCATCTCAGGGAAGAGAATCGTGATCGCAACAGGGTCAAGCCCTCTCATCCCTGACATAGAAGGCTTGGAGGATGTAGAGTACCATACAAATGAAACGGTGTTTGAAGTAGATGAACTGCCGAAGAGAGTCGTGTTCATCGGAGGTGGTCCGATTGGATTGGAGCTGGCACAGGCCTTCTCGTATCTAGGATCAGACGCCGTAGTCCTTGAAAAGCATGACGGAATATTGGTGAAAGAGGACAAAGAAATCCGTGAAGTGGCAACAGGATTATTGGAAGAAGATATCCGCTTCATCTACGGAGCTGAAATTGCACGTGTTACAAAAGAGGGCGGACAGAAAGTGGTCCACTATGTGAAAGACGGTGTCGAACATACGGTTGAAGGGGATTTATTGTTCCTTGCCACCGGACGCAAGCCTTCAACGGATTCTTTACGTCTCTCTGCTGCAGGAGTCGAGGTGGACAATCGAGGTTTCATCAAGGTGGATGATGAACTAAGAACGAACCATTCTCATATATTCGCCATAGGTGACGTCAATGGTCAATATCCATTCACTCATGGAGCAGGAATGGAAGGGAAGCTTGTGGTCCAAAATGCCGTGTTCGGTTTGAAGCGCAAAGTTTCTTACAACAAACTGCCTTGGACAACCTATACCTCACCCGAAATCTTTCATATCGGTTTGACCGAGGAAGAGGCTGTTGAACAAGGGTTAAAATATAAAGTGTACAAAAAAACGTTAGACGAAGTTGACAGGTTCGTGGCAGATCATAACACAGGTGGCCTCGTCAAAATCATTACAGACGGGAGTGGGAAGATCCTCGGGGCTCACGCTGTCGGTTCAGGAGCAGGAGACTGGATGCAGCCTGTCGTGTTTGCCATGGAAAAAGGAAGCAAAATCGGCGCCCTGTCCAATATGGTTTATCCTTATCCCAATCACGCAGCAGCTGTTCAGCAGGTGGCAGATCTTTATTGGAGAGAGAAGCTGTTCGATGGGGTACTGCCTGCAATCAGTAAGAAGTATGTTGAGTTATTCAGGTGAGTAAGGAAGCGCAACTGCTAAGAGGCAGTTGCGTTTTGTTTTGTAGGAAGTGTGTTCACAATCTGGCACAATGAATAGAGAAAGTTCCATGCAGCCCCTTTATCAGGTGTAACGATAAAGACCTTAAGTCCCGTATTTACCCATAAACCTCACATCAATCCAATTCTTCAATTGCCACGCCCAGCGGCTGACCAAAGAAAACGAACCGTACGTTAAGAAGCCATTTTTATTCCCTATGGACATAATGGCGAGGTAGCGTTTTTGAGGCTCAAAAGGAAAGATCTTCCCTTCTGATGCTGCTCCGTTCAGGTTTTTCCAAAGGACGGGTCCTTGCCGAACCGCTGTCACCCCGTTTTTCGAAGTATCCGGAAAGTCTTTCAGTGTAGCACAGTCCCCCGCTCCAAACACATTCGGATACTCGACGGATTGAAGATAGCTGTTCACGAGCAGGAATCCATTTCGATCGGTGGGTAAAGCACTGCTCCCGAATAGCGGAGGCGCTTTTGGCCCGCCCAGAAAGATGACTTCCTCGTATTCGATGCTTGCACCGTTATCTGTATATACGTGTGTTTCGTCTACTTTTTCAACTCGTCCCTCATGGAGCTCGACTCCTCTTGAAAGAGCGACCCCATTTATTTTATTCGACGAGAAGGAACCTGCTTTCTCTATGAGTGGAGAGGAATGAACGACCGTCACTGTATGTTCTGTGAAATCATTTTCCAACTTCCAGGCCCTCAATGAAAGGGCCATTTCGATGCTCGCGGCCCCGCCGCCAATAAAGACGGTTTTCCTGCTGTTATGCAACTTCTTTATTTGTTCAGGGAAGCGGTAGTTCGGCTTGATGAGAAGATTATGTTCATTCAAGCCCTTTATTTCCATGGAATCATTGCGTGAGCCTATGTCGAATGAAACAACGTCATAGGTGAAAATGTCTCCTTTGTCCGTCAGAAGATGCTGCTGATCGGGATCAATGGAGAGAACGGAGCTTTCCACGAACTCGCACCCAGCTTCTTCACACAGTTTCTCTAAATCAATCCGCGTTTCCTCTAATGTATAGAGCCCTTCCGTGTATCCTGAGAACATGCCTGAATAATATTGATAACGTGAAGGGGAAATGAGGGTCCACTTCACGTGATCGTTCAGGTTATGAATGTGTTTTTTTATGCAATGTAGGTGACTGTGCCCGCCACCGACTAAGATGATCGTTTTCATTGTGTAACTCCTTTTAGAGAGAGTGTTTTTCTTCCCATTCCTCCCTGATCATGCCCATACGGATGGAATCGTAGTAAACGCCATTGTAATACCGGCATTTTCGCATCCGGCCTTCAAGTTGCATCCCTATTTTCCCGGCAGCCTTCATCATCCGTTCGTTCCCGGACCAAGTGGTGATGCCGACACGTCCGATTTCCTTCGTTCTAAAGAGGTGATCGACCCAAAGGGATAGGGCTTCCGTTCCAAATCCGCCATTCCAGTAAGAAGGATCATAGATGACGATCCCGGCTTCAAGCCACCTTGTGGGCTCATACTCCCAATAGTAACCGACCGTACCGACGATGCTTCCGTCCACTTCAATAATCCGCTGGAATTCATCGCTGCGGCTTTTCTTTTTGATGGAGGATTCAATATATTCTTCCTTGGATACATGTTTGTGTTCGAAATAAGGAGCATCCCATTTCTTCCATTCAGGGGAAGGGTCTCCATAAATATAGTCCCAGAGAGTAGGAAGATCTCTTTTTTCTATTTTTCTAAGTGTTACACGCTGACCTGTTAAATTCAATTCTTGAGCACTCCTTTGTTATGGACTATTTCCATTATACAGAAAATAATGGAATGACGAGGAATGGTAAAAGAAAAAGGCCCGTCTGCATCATGACGGACCTTCGTTCATTAACTTGCTTTTATCGTTGAAACATCGCTCTTCTTTTTTTGTGTCAGCTTGTCCACCATGGATGTGATCGCACCGTCACCCGTAACGTTACAGGCAGTTCCAAAGCTGTCCTGAGCAAGGTAAAGGGCAATCATGAGGGATGTCATCGTCGGCCCGAATCCTAGCATTGTTTCAAGGAGCCCGAGGGCTGCCATGACAGCTCCACCTGGGACACCAGGTGCTGCAATCATCGTGATTCCAAGCATCAGGATGAATGGGAATAACTGAGTGAATTGCAATGCTTCACCCTGGATGAACATGACTGCCATGGCGCAGCTCACCAGTGTAATAGTACTTCCTGATAAATGAATCGTTGCAAGCAGCGGGACAGAGAAATCAGCGATTCTTTCCCTTGCACCGACTTTCTTTGAACGCTCAAGTGTCACGGGAATCGTAGACGCCGAAGATTGTGTCCCAAGTGCCGTAAAGTAAGCAGGCAGCATGGTTTTCATCATGGAAAGCGGGTTTTGTTTTCTTAGAGTGCCTGCAGCAGTATATTGTAGAACCAAAAAGATGACATGTAATAAAATAATCATGACAAATACTTTGGCGAATACAGACATGATGGCACTTACTTGCCCACCTTGGGTCATGTTCGCGAAAATCCCAAGAATATGAATCGGTAAGAGGGGGATGATGATTTTTTCAATAACAAGTTCGATAATGTTTCTAAACTCATTCAACCCTTTTTGAAGGGTGTCCCCTTTTATGGCAGCCATCCCAAGGCCAAGTGTGAATGCGATGAGCAGGGCTGTCATTACCCCCATTATAGGAGGCATCTCAACGATAAAGAACCCCTTTAACAACGCTTCTTCTGGATTCTCGAATGCTTGGGAAGTTTGATTGGTAAGTAAAGTTGGGTAAATAGACTTCGCAACTGTAAAAGCGAGTAAACCGGCAAGCACCGTGGAACCATATGCGAGAGCGGTGGTTAAACCGAGAAGCCTGCCTGCTCCTTTACCCATAGATCCGATTCCAGGTGCGATGAATCCGATGATGATCAACGGAATCGCGAACCCAAGGAAGTTACCGAATAATCCATTAAATGTAGCGAAGATTTTTACAAACCATTCGGGAGCAAATGCTCCAATGAATATACCTAACGCAATACCTAAGAGGATCTTAGGAAGTAAACCGAGCTTTCTCATTCAGGTGTCCTCCTTAAAAATACAAATGTTTTTAATAGGGGGATTATACACCCTGTGGGATAATATTTTAATAGCTTTTTAAAAAGGCGAAATTTTAAATGTATTCAGACTAATAAGGGAGTCGCAGGACTAGTTTTCTTTCGCATACATATATATTGGGCTTCCATTGAATGTCTTTCGAATCAAGCCTAATGTGGTAATTTTTATTTTCCATAGGAATCATTCTTTCCCTTTGCCATGAAAGTGATAAAATAGAAACAGATTGTGAATATTGGAGGTAACTCATACATGAAAACGAAGTTATGCTTACTGTACGGCGGTAAATCCGCTGAACATAATGTATCCCTGCAAACAGCCAAGGCCGTGATCGGTGCCCTGGATTTAAATAAATATGAAATTCATCCTGTTTTCATCTCAACGGAAGGTCAATGGATCAAAGGGCCGGAGCTCAATGCCCCCGTTGAAGATGTGAAAGCATTGCAGTTTAAGGAAGGGGAAGAAATTGCCCCAAATGCGTTAAGTACTTCCATCTCTCCATCCGGATCCGAAAGGTACGATATGATCTTCCCATTGCTGCACGGACCAAATGGGGAGGATGGAACCGTTCAGGGGATGCTTGAACTGCTGAATCTTCCGTATGTGGGCAACGGCGTCCTTGCTTCATCAGCAGGTATGGATAAAGTCATCATGAAGAATTTATTTGCTCAGGCGGGTATTCCTCAAGTCAAGTACACATGGTTCATCCGCAGCACGTGGAAAGGAAATCCCGAGTCTGCCTACAAGCAAGTGGAAGAGGAAATCGGGTACCCTTGTTTCGTGAAGCCTGCCAACTTAGGTTCGTCTGTAGGGATCAGCAAATGTACGTCCCGGGAAGAATTAGCGGCAGCTTTCGAGGAAGCGTTCCAATTCGACCGTAAGATCATCATCGAAGAAGGTGTGAAAGCTCGTGAAATCGAGCTTGGGGTCCTGGGGAATGATCAGCCAGAATGCTCGGTTGCAGGTGAAATCGTACCGAAAAAAGACTTCTACGATTATAAGGCAAAATATGAAGATGGCGATACTGCCCTCATCATTCCTGCTGAAGTTGAGGGAAGCATTTACAATGAAATGAAGAACATCGCGATCCAATCCTATAAAGCTCTTGATTGCTCTGGACTGGTACGTGCGGACTTCTTCTTAACGGAAGATGGCAAGATCTATATGAATGAAGTCAACACGATGCCGGGCTTCACGCCATTCAGCATGTTCCCGCTTCTTTGGAAGCACACGGGTGTGGATTATCCTGCCCTGATCGGAAAACTGGTGGAGCTTGGCATGGAACGTTATCAAGAGAAACAAACCATTAAACATACGATGTAACATGCATTGATTGGGACTGACCAGAGGATTCAACGTCTAAAGGCAGTCCCTGCTCTGTTTTTATTATCAAAACGCTCTTTTCGCAACGATTGTTGCTTATTAACATCATGCAAGGCTCTGTCAATAAGCTTCGCCGAACGGGGTCTCGGCTAAGCTCATACTTCCGTAAGAGTCTACGCAGTTCCCCCCACCATCTTTAAGAGTTTGTAGAGACAGAGCTAAATGTGTCAATGAACAATGAAATAAGAAGCAGAATTCTTCTTCCTTATTAGGAAAGCAATCACTTATCACGTTAAATGAGGTTGTTTATTAACCATTTTGGTTCTACTTTCTTTGTCAGAATAGCAACAACGTTTACGAAAAGAGCCTATCAAAAAGAGTAAAAGGAGAAAACGAATGTTTGAGAAGAAGATAAAAGATATACGCAGCATGT
This sequence comes from Bacillus sp. RO3, assembly GCF_012911895.1. GTDB lineage: Bacteria > Bacillota > Bacilli > Bacillales > Bacillaceae_B > Rossellomorea. Next base: position 21,760 of record NZ_JAAXCV010000011.1, on the reverse strand, counting down.
TAGATGTAAAGAACGATCTTTCCATGTTTGATTCGGTAGTGATAAAAGGCGTTTCCATCGACACGAGAAAGATTGAGGGCGGAAATCTGTTCGTTCCCTTCAAGGGAGAGAATGTGGACGGTCATCAATTTGTCCGAAATGCGATTGAAAACGGTGCTTCTGCCGCTCTATGGGACATCAATGTGCCCAATCCGCCAACGGACCTTCCCGTCATCGTGGTGGAAGACCCACTCCTTTCCCTTCAGTCCCTTGCCAATCAATATCGTCATGAGCTTGATTTAAAAGTGGTGGGCATTACAGGAAGTAATGGGAAAACAACCACGAAAGATATTGTGGCAAACCTTTTATCAGTGAAATTCCGGGTTCACAAAACACAAGGGAACTATAACAACCACATCGGACTTCCGTTAACGATCCTTTCTTTGCCCCAGGATTCTGAAGTGGCAGTACTTGAGATGGGAATGAGCGGGTTCGGAGAGATCGAGCTGCTATCTAACATTTCACAACCTGACGCCGCCATTATCACGAATATCGGAGAATCCCATCTCCAGGATCTCGGATCCCGTGAAGGAATTGCCGAAGCGAAACTTGAGATCGTGAAGGGCCTGAAGCCTGACGGACTATTTGCTTACTACGGGGACGAACCACTTCTTGAGGAAAGGGTAAAAGAATTAAGCCTGAAACAGGTTGAGACATTTGGAAGAAGCGTAGACAACACGATTTACGCGACAAAGGTAGAGATGAATAATCAAGGGAGTCATTTTGAGACGTCGTTAGCTGAAGGAGAATCGTTCTTTCTGCCTGTATTAGGGCAGCATAACATCCACAACGCTTTAGCCGGGATGTTGATCGCCCGTAAATTCGGGCTGAGTGTGGAGGAGATGAAAGAAGGTTTACGATCTTTAAAGCTGACTCAAATGCGGATGGAAATGCTGGAAGGGAAGAAGGGCGAAAGCATCATTAACGATGCGTATAATGCCAGCCCTACATCCATGAAAGCTGCCATTCAGCTTGTATCGGAACTTGAAGGGTTCCAAACCAAAATCCTCGTGCTGGGAGATATGTTGGAGCTTGGAGATCAGGAGGAAGAATTTCACCGTGAGATTGGCCGCTTGATCGATCCGGGGAAAGTTCAGCATGTGTTTACGTTTGGACCTTTAGCCGCCTTTATAGGTAAGGGTGCACGAGAGAATTTCTCTCCTGATCGCGTTCACACCTATACCGATAAAGAAAGCCTGACGAACGAACTCTCCCAGTTCATCACAGGGGATGAACTTATATTATTCAAGGCATCAAGGGGAATGAAGCTTGAAGAAATCATCGATGGTTTGAAGGCCTGATTTCTTTGGACGTCCGCGTTTAAACATGTATAGAAATGAACAAAATGAGCTTGTAGAGAATGGGAGTCTGGCTCGCTCCCTACCTTTTGATAAATAAGTGGTGATAACATGATCGGTTGTTTATTAATCCATGGCTTCACTGGAAGTCCGTTTGAAGTAGAACCTTTGGCCGATTTCCTTCAAGAACGAACCGATTGGGAAATCGTTGTGCCCACCCTGCCCGGTCATGGGGAAACCCTGGAACTGAAAGGGGTCAAACATATTGAATGGATTGAGCATGCGGAAGAAGAGCTGCAGGCTCTTTTAAAGAAATGTGATGACGTTTACGTGATCGGATTCTCCATGGGAGGGTTGATTGCGTCGTATTTATCTGTGAAGTATGAAGTCAGTAAGCTTGTGCTTCTGAGTACTGCGGCTTATTATGTAAATGTCAGACAGCTACTGAAAGATATTGGAAATATGATCAAAGAAGGAATGCAAGGGAACATACTTGAAAACGAGCTGTACAACCGGTACAAATGGAAGGTGACCCAAACCCCGTTTCTCTCCACGAACGAATTCAGAAAGGTTGTCCGCATTGCTCGTCCACTCTTGGGAAAGGTGGACGTCCCAACGTTCATCGCACAAGGAGAGATTGATGGAATAGTCCCGCCTAAAGCGGCGAAATATATATATGAGACTATTTCTTCAAATGAGAAGAACCTTTTTTATTCCCCTAAGGCAAGACACCTGATTTGTCACAGCGAAGATAATCATCAACTTTTTGAGGAGATCTACCAGTTCCTTCTAATTGAATAGATTGACTATTTGACATTAGATTGAAATTCGATTCTAGAAGTGGTAACATATCTACAACATAGTTCTTATTTTGTTGGACGTGCTAGCTCTTCTATTTTGAAGAGTGTATTTTTTTGTAGCAAGCATAAAACTAAACATCTCATATAGACGGTTTTAGATTAGATACCGAAGTCTTTCGGTGGGTAAGATTTCGTTCCAACCTAAAAATATAATCAGATTATGATTAGTTATAAAAGATGTAAATTAAAGGAGAATATAACATTGACTAAGTTTGCAGATTTAAACTTAAGCGCATCTACGTTGAAATCAATTAAACGTATGGGCTTTGAAGAAGCAACACCAATTCAGGCAAGTACAATCCCGGTAGGTTTAGAAGGTAAGGATATTATCGGTCAGGCACAAACCGGAACAGGTAAAACAACAGCATTCGGTATCCCGATGATCGAGAAGATCGATGTGAAAAATCCAAACGTTCAAGCACTTATCATTGCACCGACTCGTGAACTTGCTATCCAAGTATCTGAAGAGTTATATCGTATCGGAGCTGACAAGCGTGCCCGCGTATTATCTGTATACGGAGGACAGGACATCCAACGTCAAATCCGAGCGATGAAAAAGAACCCTCATATCATCGTAGGTACACCAGGTCGTCTGCTTGACCACATCAAACGTAAAACCCTTAATCTTGAAAACGTTGAAACACTTGTACTTGACGAAGCAGACGAAATGCTGAACATGGGCTTCATCGAAGACATCGAAAGCATTCTTGAAACAGTTCCAAGCACAAGACAGACGCTTCTATTCTCTGCGACGATGCCGGATCCGATCCGCCGCATTGCGAACCGCTTCATGTCAGAGCCTGAAGTCATCAAAGTAAAGTCTAAAGAAGTTACGGTTTCAAACATCGAACAATACTTCACTAAAGTAAGTGAAAAAGAAAAGTTTGATACTTTATCTCGTCTGATCGACGTTCAGTCACCTGAACTTGCGATTGTATTCGGTCGTACAAAACGCAGAGTAGACGAATTGGCGCGAGCTCTCAGCATCCGCGGTTACCTTGCAGAAGGAATTCACGGAGATCTTTCTCAAGCCCGTCGTATGACAGTCCTTAAGAAATTCAAAGAAGGACGTATCGATATCCTGATCGCAACAGACGTAGCTGCTCGTGGATTAGACATCTCAGGCGTTACGCATGTATACAACTTTGATATTCCTCAAGATCCTGAAAGCTACGTTCACCGTATCGGACGTACAGGTCGTGCAGGTAAGAAAGGGATGTCCATCACTTTTGTCACACCAAGAGAAATGGGTTACCTGAAGATCGTTGAACAAACAACGAAGAAGAAAATGACGGCTCTTAAGCCACCTAGCTTAAATGAAGCGTTAGAAGGCCAACAACGCCTTGCTTTAGAGAAGCTTGTTGAAGCAGCGAAGGAAAGTGATCTTAAAGAGTACTATCCGTTAGCTGAAGAATTCCTTGGGGATCACGATCCTGTTCAAGCAGTAGCAGCAGCGATCCGTGTTCTGACAAAAGAACCTGATACAACACCTGTAGAAATTACAGAAGAGCGTCCATTACCATCAAAAGGTGGAAATCGTGGCGGTAATCGCGGTGGATACAAAGGCGGCCCACGCAGTGGTAAAGGCGGAAGTCGGGGTGGTTCATCACGCGGCGGTAACCGTGGAGGCGGAAGCCGTGGCGGAGATCGCAACCGTACAGGCGGCAGACCACAATCTGCTGGCAAACGTAAATCATATAATTCTTGATCAATGGATGTAAAAACACGATGGCCTTTGGGTTGTCGTGTTTTTTTGTGATGTTCTGGAGAATGAATTCACATTCTTCTGAGAAATAAAGTCTTTCCTCTATTCAAAACCAGCGATATAATCCCCCTCATTCCGCACATACTAACCCCAAAAAGGAGTCTACACACATGACACTCGTAAAGCTTGGCTATGTAGCCATGAGCATGAACCTCCAGAATGCATCACCTTCCCAAACCATGACATTCAAACAGTTCTCTCAGATCAAGGATCGTGAAGCAGCCATCCATAAGCTAGAACGCATCGCAAAATCGAATCTTCATAACTGCTTAAGGCTTCTGAAACATAATGTCCTGAATGAAATTCATTTTTTTCGATTCAGTTCGAAGTTGATCCCCCTTGCGAATCATCCGGAGTTGAAGGGGTGGGATTTTATCTCTCCACTCAGGGAGGAGCTCCATGCTATCGAAGAATATGTGAAGCTTCATCCTATGCGTGTGGATTTTCATCCCGACCATTTTGTCCTGCTGAATTCCAGTGATGTGGAAGTGCTGAAGAATACGCTTAAAACCCTTAAGATGCATGAAGCACTGTTAAGGGGGATGGGAATTGATCCCACTCACCGTTGTGTTCTCCATGTAGGCGGGGCATATGATGATAAGGAAAAGGCACTTGAACAGTTCATTCACAATTGGGGGCTGACTCCTGTTTCTCTCCAAAAAATGATCATTCTCGAAAACGATGATTCCGTTTTTAGCGCGGCGGATGCTCTGTATCTATGTGAAAAACTCGGGATTCCCCTCGTATTTGATTACCATCATCATCTTGCGTATAACGAACGGGATTGGCAATTGGATTGGGAGAGGATTGTCGGTACGTGGGCCCAGTCTTCGTTACCCGTGAAGATGCATATCTCTAGCCCCCGTTCCCAGGGAGATTATAAAGCCCATGCCGATTTCATCGACCCAAAGATGTTTCTCGATTTTCTTCATGGGATAAAGGGATCGGTGGATGAAATCCATTGTATGATAGAAGCGAAGAAGAAGGATGACGCATTGTTCCGATTGGTGGAAGACCTCCAAGGGATTGGTGGGGTTGAATGGGTGGCTAAAAGTTCGTTTCATTTAAATTAGGCATATTTCCAGAAGCTTTTCACTTAACGTGAAACCATCTCTGTTCCAAACCGTAAATATACTGTAAGATTTAGTTAAAGAGAGAAGTGGGGGATGGGAATGATCGGAGAGCCGCAAAAACGAATTTCACCTAAGGCTTTAAAGGTGTGGAAGATATACGGTGTGTTTGAAACGTTGATCGTGGCAGCTGTAGCATCAGGAGCGATTGTTCTGACGGTGATGGTTGATTGGCCACAATGGATCATTGGAGCAGCGATTGCCGTATTGATCCTGTTTGCATTTTTGTTTGTTATCTTTATTCCAACGATCAAATGGAAAAGATGGCGTTACGAAGTGAGGGAACAGGAGATTGAGCTTCAAAGAGGGATTTTCATCGTGAAGCGTACGTTGGTACCAATGGTGAGGGTTCAGCATGTAGATACCGTGCAGGGGCCTATTTTAAAAAAGTATCGGTTGGCAACCATTACGATTTCGACTGCTGCTACAGTTCATGAAATACCGGCGTTGGATGTGGAGGAGGCAGATGAATTGAGAAACTCCATATCACAACTTGCAAGGGTGGCGGAAGATGATGTCTGAGCATAAGAGACTCCACCCTATTTCAGCTGTAGCCAATTTTATCAAGCAGTTGAAGGATTTGATCCTGCCCTTTATCTTTTTATTTGTATTGAATAACCGTGGAGAGAAGACGGGATTTTGGGATTATTTGCCTGTCCTGTCGATGGCCGCAGTTCTTGTGTTTGTACTGGCAGCAGGCATCCTAAAGTGGCTCAGGTTTACCTATCGTCTGGAAGATGGGGAGCTTCGTATCGAGTACGGGCTGTTCGTGAAAAAGAAGAGGTATATTCCCATTGACCGGATTCAGAGCTTGAATTTCTCTGAAGGGATTCTGCATCGACCTTTTGGACTGGTAAAGGTGAAGGTGGAAACAGCAGGGTCTTCAAATCCCTTGGAATCAGAAGCGGAATTGACGGCTATTTTGAAAGAAGAAGCGAATGAGCTGGAGGAAATGATCTATCGGGAGAAAAAAGTGCACAACGGTGCTGAAGATCTTTCTGGAGAATCTACGGAGACTTTGAAAGATGAAGCTCCCTTTTTCAATCTCAGCTCGAAAGATATTTGGGTTCTTGCCACGACTTCAGGCGGGATCGGAGTCATTATTTCCGGTGTGTTTGTCTTCTTGTCCCAGTTTTATGACTATATTCCTTACGAAGCTGTGTATGATGAGCTGGCTGTGTTTGTGACAAGCGGTGTGTTTATCGTTTCCGTGATGGCCTTTTTGGGTCTGCTGGTTGCCTGGTTGTTATCTATTGCCTGGACATTCATTATTTACGGTGATTTCAAGATAAAGATTGTAGACGATCACATTGTCATGTCTAGAGGACTTCTTGAGAAGAAGCAGGTGACGGTCCCATTAAACCGGGTTCAAGGGATCCGGGTGGTGGAAAATCCAATCAGGCAGCTATTGGGTTATTGCACAGTCCACATTGAAAATGCAGGAGGCTCTGTGTTAGAGAAGGACAGCACCAGTATAAAGTTGTTTCCAATTGTGAAAAAGAAGCGGATTACAGGTTTATTAAGCGATTTATTTCCGGATTACGTCATTCACGATGATTTTAACAGGCTTCCGGGGCGTTCTTTAAGGAGGTATGTGTTCAGGAAGGCAATATGGGTGGTGGTCCCTACCGCTGTCATTTGCTTTCTGTACTGGCCGTATGGTCTTTGGGCAGGTTTAATGATGATTCCTTTTGGGATTCTCGGATACTACCAATACCGTGCCGGTGGCTTTAAGATTGTTGATGGCCAATTGTCTTTACAATATAGGGGTGTCTTGAAAAATACGATGCATATGAAGAAAAGTCGTATTCAATCTTTGGACACTCATGAAAGCTGGTTTCAAACGAGAAAGGACCTGGGTACTCTCAGGACGACGATCAAATCCGGAGAGACCGGTTATGCCAGTCCGATTCGGGATCTTGAAAAGAAAGACCTGGAAACCATTGCTTCCTGGTTTTCACATAGTGTGTAAACGATAAAAGTGACCCGGGATTCGGTACCGGGTCACTTTATTTCTTTCCTGAAATCCATCCGATGACAAATCCGCCGATCAACCCGAAGATATGGGCTGTTATGTTAATCCCTGACTGCATGAAGGTCATGACCACCCCGATGACAACGATCGGTAAGATGATTTGACGGCTCTCCCTTGTGATGAAATGATTTTTTAAGACAATCATGGCCATGTAAAAGCCGAATAATCCAAAAATGGCGCCTGATGCTCCCACATGACTATAGGTCAGGGGTTTGATAAGATACGTGATGATATTGGCGAATAATCCGCTTGCTAGATAAAGACCGATAAATTTTCCTTTTCCCAGATGCTTTTCAAGAGGGGGTCCGAACAGGACAAGGGAAAAAGAGTTGAAAAGAAGATGAGCGAATCCCAAGTGAACAAAGATAGGGGTGATGAGCCTCCACCAATCGCCTTCTTTAATGAACAGATTCACACCTGCAAGCTGCTCGTAAACCCACATTTGTGGGAAGATAGGGAGTGCACTGACAATATATAAGGTGATATGAATGAAAACAATAAGGGAAATAATAGGATAGAACCGTAGAAATTGTGATAAGCTTTCAGTCCGGACAAACATTGTGTATCCTCCTAGGTCTGTTGTTTTTTCTCGTACATAAGGTTTTATAAAAAATCCGGTTAGTACTATAGTATAAGAAAACGGTTGAAATCACGAGTATTGTTCATTAAATAAATATGTAAGACAGGACAAGAGTAGAAGGGGAATCACATATGATCAAAGGAATAGGGTTGGATATAGTTGAAATGGCGCGCATTCGCAGTATGATCGAAAGGCAGCCTAAATTCATCAAAAGGATTTTGACAGGGATGGAGGAGGATTTCTTTTATACATTAAATGATCAGCGCAAGGTTGAGTTCGTTGCTGGACGCTTTGCAGCCAAAGAAGCCTATGCCAAGGCAAGGGGGACAGGGATCGGAACGGCGCTTTCCTTTCAGGATATCGAAATCAGTAAACACCCTTCCGGAAAACCTTATTTTTCAAAGCCGGATGGGGTGAATGCCCATCTGTCCATTACTCATAGCCGGGAATTTGCGGCTGCACAGGTCATCATCGAAGAGTAAATTTATTTAAAGCTTGTCATCTTCACTAGCATAATCCCTTAGGTTGTCTCATATATTCAGTAGTGCAATAAGAGAGACAAGGTCAGGTGTTTAACAATCGCGGTTCTTTCATGAATGGCAATTGGACTGATGGACGGGACATTCCATAAGGATCGCCCATTCTTAGCCGGCTGGCCTTCCCCTCTCTACATTACGTATATCCTTGAACAAAAGGGGTTGAAAGAATGAAGAAAAAGCTAGTGATACTAGTGATGGCCATGTTAGCAGTCCTCATGCTGGCTGCTTGCGGAGAAAAATCGAAAGACGATGTTGCCAAGGATCTCAAGTCGAAAGTAGAGGATATGAAGGGGTATAAAGCAGATGCAAAAATGACCCTGCAGGTGGGCGATGAGCCCCAGACATATGATGTGGAAGTGTGGCATAATGATCCTAATTACTACCGGGTGGCATTAAAGAACGCTGCGAAAGACCAGAGCCAGATGATCCTGCGTAATGATGATGGAGTATTCGTCCTCACACCTGCATTGAACAAAAGCTTCCGATTCCAAAGCAACTGGCCGGAAAACAGCAGTCAGGCGTACTTGTATGAATCCCTTGTCAAAGACGTATTAGAAGACAAAGAGGCCAAGTTCAAAGAAACGAAGAACCACTATGTCTTCACGACGAAAACGCGTTATCAAAACAGCCAGATGCTGCCTACTCAAGAGATTGCCTTTAACAAGAAGGATCTGACTCCAGCATCGGTCAATGTGATGGACTCGGATCTAAATTCCCTTGTGAAAGTAGAATTCTCCAAGATGGACATGAAAGCTGCCTTTGATAAAAAGGATTTCGACATGAAGAAGAACATGACTGGTGCCCAGCTTGAGGTTCCCGTCACAGCCAAGGTGGAGGACACCGAGTTTACGGTTCTTTACCCGATGTCTGAGATCACGGGCACTGAGTTAATAGAAGAAAAAGAAGTAGCGACGGATACAGGAAAGCGTGTCATCTTAACGTACGATGGTGAAAAATCCTTCACAATTGTACAAGAGAAGACGACTGTGGTTCCAACCATGACCGTGTCCACCTCACTAAAAGGGGAATTAGTCGACCTTGGGTTCACCGTAGCGGCCATGACGGAGCAATCCATCAGATGGACCAATAATGGTGTGGACTACATGCTTGCCTCTAATGACCTTACTCCTTCTGAGATGGTGATGGTAGCACAATCCGTACAAGGTTCAATGGTAAAATAACCGATCTGATGGGGGCGAGCCGAAAAGGTTCGCCCCTTTTCCTTACCTGCATCTGTGAGAAATCGTCAGGGAAGTCGATCATAACCATTCATACTGCAGAGAAATAATAAAAGGAATGCTTCACCCAAAGTGCTCATTGCTTTCTGACCACCCACGGTTAACCTCTCCTTTCATCTCATCATTATGGGCTCGGAATACTCTGCCCTCCACACTTAAAAAATTCCGTTTCACACAATCGATGATAATATGAATAATCCATGGTATTCTTGAATAGAATGACAATGTTTTGTGTAATGATATGAGGAAGTGAACAAAGTGGAAACCCAGACGCAATTTTTTCGAGATACATGGGCTGAAATCAATTTGGATCATTTATTTGAAAATGTAACAAATATTAAAAAACATGTCCCTTCCGATGTTCATGTGTTGGCTGTTGTGAAGGCAAATGCCTATGGACATGGGGATGTACAAACTTCTCTGACGGCACTCGCTGCAGGAGCAAATGGAGTGGCGGTTGCATTCCTGGATGAAGCGATTTCCTTGAGAAGAGCGGGCATCACTGCTCCTATTCTTGTATTGGGTGCTACGCGACCGAAAGATGTCCAGATCGCCGCTCAATTGGATATCTCCTTAACGACCTTTCGTCTGGAGTGGCTCGTGGAAGCTGAAAGGCAACTCGTTCAAGGTGAAAAGTTGAACCTCCATATCAAATGTGATACGGGGATGGGGCGGATAGGCGTCCGTACCACGAAAGAATTAAAAGGGATCGAAGATTATATCAATGAGCATCCTCAATTTGAGCTTGAAGGGATCTTCACTCATTTTGCCACAGCTGATGAACTGAATGATGATTATCTTGACGAGCAGTTGGATCGGTTTGAACAAATGCTTGAACAACTGGAGTCCATGCCTTCTTATATTCATTCTTCCAATAGTGCTGCGACTTTAAGGAAAACAAGCACCCTCTTTAATACTGTCAGGGTGGGGATCGCTATGTACGGACTTACACCGTCCATCGAAATGAAGCCCAGCCTGCCCTTTCCGTTGAAGGAGGTCTTTTCGCTTCATTCCAGACTCATCCATATCAAGGAGCTTCAGGCCGGAGAGAAGGTCAGTTATGGAGCCACTTATGAAACTGCCGGGCCTGAATTCATCGGGACGATCCCCATCGGATATGCTGATGGATGGCTGAGGAAGTTACAGGGGCAGGATGTGTTGGTGGACGGGAAGAGAGTTCCAATTGTTGGAAGGATATGCATGGATCAATGCATGATCCGCTTATCCGAATCCGGTGAGATCGGTACCCGGGTGACATTGATCGGTAACCAGGGGGAAGAAGGGATTACAATGGATGAAATCGCTGGAAAGCTTGATACCATTAACTATGAGATCCCTTGTATCATCTCCACGAGAGTGCCCCGTATTTATATACGCAACGGGGAACCGACGGAAGTGTCGAATAAACTCTTATCTACAGCGGTTCTGAATGAACAGGAAAATAACGGCGGGTTCGATGAATAATTCGTAATTTAAATGGCGGATAATAGAAGAGATTGATAAATTAACTTTTCATTCCCATTAATTGATGGTATGATAAATATGTTAATGAACGAAACGGTATGTAGTGATTGGTGGAGGTGTAGTTTGTGTCTGAATCCAGCGCAACAACAGAAATCTTAATTCGTCTACCGCAACAGCTTGTTACAGAATTAGACGGCTTTGCAGATCAGGAAAATGTGAATCGCAATGAGTTTATTTATCGTGCAACCAAAATGTATTTAAGAGAGCGTAAGAAGCGACAATTACGTGAATCTATGAGACGCGGCTATATGGAAATGGCTAAGATTAATCTCGCGATCGCTTCAGAAGCGATCCAAGCAGAATATGAGGCAGAACATACAGTCGAACGCTTAGTAAGCGGGGGTTAATCCTTTGATTGTAAAGCGTGGTGACGTATATTTTGCAGACCTTTCTCCTGTTGTAGGATCAGAACAAGGCGGGGTTCGGCCGGTACTTGTGATTCAAAATGATATAGGGAACAGGTTCAGTCCCACAATTATTGTAGCTGCCATTACCGCTCAAATTCAAAAAGCGAAACTGCCTACTCATGTTGAAATTGATGCAAAACGTTATGGCTTTGAACGTGATTCCGTTATCTTGCTTGAACAGATTCGAACGATCGATAAACAACGTCTGACAGATAAGATTACACACCTGGATGATGAAATGATGGAGAAAGTCGATGACGCCCTGCAAATTAGTGTGGGTCTGATCCAGTTTTAACCTTTTTTCATCCTGTGTGATTGAACACTATCTCGTTATACAATAAATACTGTAAACCAGAAGGCTTAATGATCAACCATATGGTTGATCATTAAGCCTTTTTGTTTGCCTTTTTTGTTCTACGTTTACATTCTAAGAACGTTGATCGAAAAGGAAGAGCCCAAAAGACAATCAAATGATTGTCCTATGGGTTTTTCCCCTGAACGAGTAAGCAGAATCTGGATATTGTAGAAATGGTCAATTTTATGACAAAAGACTACAAACAATTTATAATGGGAAAAGGAAGCGTGAAATACTCAAAAAGACATAGATTTTTTCTTTTTTGTATTTATTTGTTACTATAAATATACTTGCGTCATATTTTAGTTTAATGTTGTTAACTAGGTTAAAATTCAGTTACATCATCCGGCATACATACGAAGTGTAAAATTCATATGATAGAATGGGGAGAACGAGATGTTTAGTGAAGTCAGGGATTATATCCAGGATAATAAATCAGATATCACCAGTGTTTGGATGGATCGAATGAGAAACGAAACGGAGGATAAGTTCCTTCAGGTCGTTTCAGATCAAGTCTTTACTAAGACAAGCCATGAGTTTGTTGAAATGATTGTATCTAACTTAAGGGATTCCAATGAATTTAACAGCCGCTTGGAGGATTTCGCCGAGAAGGTCGTAAGATTGGGATGGCCACTGACGTTTGTGACCACTGCGTTAGGCACATTCGGAAAAGTGGTTTATGAAGGAATGTCCAATGATGAACTGATTACAGATGAGAATCATGCCGCCCAGGTCGAGAAGTTCGATAAGTGGCTGACACCTATGTATAACAAAGTCGTCGGGGCATACACGGAATCTTGGGAAAGAACCGTCTCTCTTCAAAAAATTGCCCTGCAAGAACTATCAGCACCATTGATACCCGTCTTTGAAAAGATTTCCGTCATGCCACTAGTGGGTACGATTGATACAGAACGTGCGAGGTTGATCATGGAAAATCTGCTGAATGGTGTCGTGAAACACCGGGCGGAAGTGGTATTGATCGACATTACGGGTGTACCGGTAGTGGACACGATGGTGGCTCACCATATCATTCAGGCCGCGGAAGCCGTCCGTTTGGTTGGAGCTAAGTGTATGTTAGTGGGGATAAGACCTGAAATCGCGCAAACGATTGTAAACTTAGGAATTGATTTGAATCAGTTCAGTACAAATAGCACGTTAAGAAAAGGAATCGAAAAGGCTCTTGAAATGACAAATCGAAAAATTGTTTCGGCGGAGGGATTAGAGTGAGAATACCAATTTTAAAGCTGCATGATTGTTTGTTAATTTCCATTCAGTGGGAGCTTGATGATCAAACAGCCCTTCAATTTCAAGAAGATCTTCTGCACAAGATTCATGAAACGAGTGCCAGGGGAGTCGTAATCGATATCACATCCATTGATTTTATAGATTCTTTTATTGCTAAAGTTCTGGGAGATGTTATCAACATGTCAAGGTTGATGGGTGCAAAAGTGGTCATTACGGGCATCCAGCCTGCGGTTGCCATAACGTTGATCGAGCTCGGTATCAGGTTGGAGGACGTCCTGACCGCTCTGGATCTTGAAAAAGGTCTGGAGAAATTACAATTGGAACTGGGGGACTAGGTATGGATAGCCAATCCTGCGTGAAAATCACGAATGAATGGGACATCGTTGCTGCCCGCCAGTTAGGACGGAATGTAGCGAAAGAGCTCGGGTTCGGTACTGTTGACCAGGCTCGTATCACGACGGCTATCAGCGAATTAGCGCGAAATATTTATCTATATGCTGGTCATGGTCAGATTTGTATTGAAAAGTTACTTGATGGCGGTAAAAAGGGTGTACGTATCATCGCCTTGGATGAAGGTCCGGGTATTGCAGATATTAGAAAAGTAATGGAAGACGGATATTCCACATCAGGTGGATTAGGAGCAGGGTTGCCTGGAGTCAAACGATTAATGGATGAGTTCAACGTTGAATCTGTGCCAGGTGAAGGGACAGATATCAGGGCGACTAAGTGGCTCCGCTAGGGGGAGTTATATGAATTTCAGAGAATTGATGGATGCAAAATATAGAGAGATCATCGAGCATTACCTGAATGAACAAGACGAAAAGGCTCTTTATTTAGGACAGAAGTTTAGTCGTAAATCGATTGAGCATCATGTATCACCAGAGGAGATCATCAGTCTTCATAAGAGTGTGATATTAGAAATGGAGCCCGATATTCCACATCAGGTGTTACACTCTTTCGATATTTTACTAGAAGTGATGATAGGCTATGGATTCGCTTATCGGGAACATCAAAGCCTGCGAACGAAACAACAGGAATTGAATAACGAAATAGATGTAGCGTCCAATATGCAACAGACCCTTCTTGGCACGGTTATTCCTACAGTTCAAGGGTTGGATATAGGAGCTGTAAGCGTCCCAGCCAAGAAGATGAATGGAGACTACTATCATTTCGTGCAAGATGAAAATGATAGCGTAAGTGTGGCCATTGCTGATGTAATCGGTAAGGGGATACCTGCAGCTCTCTGTATGTCCATGATTAAATATGCAATGGACAGCTTGCCGGAATATCGCAATGAACCTAATGCTGTGTTGGAAAGCCTGAACAGAGTGGTGGAACAAAACGTGGATGCCAGTATGTTCATCACCATGTTCTATGGTGTATATAATTCTGAAAGACATCTGTTCTCATACTCATCAGCTGGGCATGAACCCGGCTTTTTTTATAGTGCGGCTACAGATGAATTCGAAGACTTGGATGCAAAGGGCCTTCTATTGGGTGTCGATAAAAAAGCGAAGTACCGCCAATACGAAAGAAGGGTTGAGGCAGGGGATATGATCGTCCTCCTCTCGGATGGAGTAACAGAGTGCCGATCAGAAGAGGGCTTCATTGAAAGGGAAGATCTGGTTCAATTAATCAGTAAGTACAAGCACCTTCCTCCTCAGGAGATTGTTCACAACGTATATAAGCAACTTGAAAAGCTTCAGAACTTTGAACTTAGAGACGATTTCACTCTTATCATTATTAAAAGAAATTCATAAATAAAGTTTATTCGTTGTATGGATAGGGTAAATGTATAGAGACTTATTATAAATGTTGTTAAAAAGGTGGTCTTTTTATGAATTTATCAATAGATATGAAAGAAAAAGAGAACGAGCTGCTTGTTAAAGTAGCTGGTGAAATTGATGCATATACAGCTCCAAAACTTAAAGAAACGCTTCTACCCTCTGCTGAAGCTGATGACAAAGACATGACAATAGACCTTTCGGAAGTATCTTATATGGACAGTACGGGATTGGGTGTGTTTGTAGGTCTTTTTAAGACAGTAAAGGCACGAGGCGGACAATTGAACCTCGTCGGACTATCCGATCGTTTACAACGACTGTTTGATATTACAGGTTTAGGGGATATTATGAATATTAATTCCAAGGTAGAAGGTGGCGTGGAATGATGCAAGCTTTTGATTACATCGAAATGAAGATCCCTGCAAAGCCGGAATACGTAGGGGTTATTCGTTTGACGCTTTCAGGCATCGCAAGTCGGATGGGATTCGACTACGATGCAATCGAGGATTTGAAAATTGCTACAAGTGAAGCCATTACGAATGCGGTTCAGCATGCGTATAAAGATAACGACGGAGAAGTTGTCGTCGGATTCGCCCTGTATGAGGATCGCCTTGAGGTTATGGTGGCGGATCACGGGGAAAGTTTCGATTTCAAGGAAATTCGCAGTGCCGTAGGCCCTTATCATGCTGATCATTCAGTAGAGTTCTTAAGAGAAGGTGGGTTAGGTCTTTACCTTATTGAGAGCCTGATGGATGATGTTAAAGTGCATCACAAGGAGGGAGTGACAGTCTTTATGACTAAATTCCTATCAGGGGAGCAGGTGGAGAGGGATGAAAAAACTATCTCAACCTAACCAGCAGGCACAGAAAGAAAAAGTCCTTCAATGGATCAGAGATTACCAGGAAACCCAAGATGATGATGCGCAAAGCCAGTTGATCTTACATTATCAGAACCTGGTTGAGTCCATTGCAAGAAAGTATTCAAAAGGAAGGTCTTTCCACGAAGATATTATCCAAGTAGGGATGATCGGTTTGCTTGGTGCAATCAGAAGGTATGATGAATCATTTGGTCGATCATTCGAGGCCTTTGCGATTCCAACGATCATCGGGGAGATAAAAAGATTCCTCAGGGACAAAACATGGAGCGTTCATGTTCCCAGAAGAATCAAAGAGCTTGGCCCGAAAATTAAATCAACGGTTGAAGAGTTGACCAATCAGTTGGAACGTTCTCCTCAAGTACATGAAATTGCTGAATACCTGGAAGTAAGTGAAGAAGAAGTCCTGGAAGCAATGGAAATGGGAAGAAGTTATCAAGCATTATCCGTGGATCATTCGATTGAGGCTGACTCAGAGGGAAGTACTGTAACGATTCTCGATATCGTTGGAGATCAGGATGAGGGCTATGAGAAAGTGAATCAGCGTCTCGTTCTTGAGAAGGTGCTTCATGTTCTGTCCGATAGAGAAAAAGCAATTATCCAACACACTTATTTGGAGAATTTAAGCCAAAAAGAAGCTGGTGAGAAGCTTGGTATCTCTCAAATGCATGTTTCCCGTTTGCAAAGAAGAGCGATTAAAAAACTGAGGGAAGCCATTCAGGAAGAGATGAATGATTCGGAGAGTCATTATTAATGGCTTATCTTCAACAAACTGAGATAGAACTCTATGCAGAACAGGTGTCGAAAAATGGGAATCCTTTTTGTGGAGACAGCTACTTTTATACCTCTACAGACGAGTATTTTGTCTGTGTGTTGGCCGATGGTTTAGGAAGCGGTAAATTTGCGTATGAATCGTCCCATGTAGTGGTGGAGATTGTAGAAGAGCATCATCATGAAGATGTCGAAACGTTAATGAGCCTTTGCAATCAAGCGCTACAAAGAAAACGTGGAGCTGCAGTTGCAATCATCAAAGCGTATTACCACTCTAAAGAGTTTGTATATAGTTGTGTAGGAAATATTAGGTTTTACATGTATGCTCCTGAAGGAAAAATGACCTATCCTTTACCGGTTACAGGGTATTTATCCGGAAGACCGCAAACATATAAGACTCAGCGATACCAGTACGATGCGAATTCCAGATTCTTAATTCATTCTGATGGATTAAATATATCAGGGGTAAAGAATATCCTTCAAAGGTATCCAACACTGCATGGAGCTTTAAGGGATATTCAATCTCTAGTTGACGGCACATCAGATGATACGACATACATTATTGGGAACTTACTCTAAGGATTTTAGGGTAAGTTTTTTTTGTTAAGGCTCACCTTCCCTTTAACGAACGATTGGATAATGGTGCTGAAATAGAAAAGAGTGGATTATAAAGCAAAGACGCTTTGCTCCTGCAGGAAATAGAGGGAAGGTTGAAATCACTCAAGGCAAAAACCGAGAAAATTGGACCTTCTCCATATGGAAAGGGGTCTTCAATATGGATTATGCTTCAAATACATGAATACCCCTTTTCAATCATCAAAGACAGTTATGGTAAACTAAACAAGAATCCTTTTACTGGAGGTCTTACAATTGACAGCAACATTAACAAATCAAGAACCATTACTCAACCGGGTATCTAAAGAACTCACTCTACCATTGAAAAATGTAAAAAACGTCATTAAGCTGCTTGATGAAGGAAACACGGTTCCATTCATCGCACGCTATAGGAAAGAACAGACCGGGGCACTGGACGAAGTTCAAATTCGTCATATTATGGATAAATGGAATTACCTTCAGAATCTAGAGCAGAGAAAAGAAGAGGTTCTTCGATTGATCGAAGAACAGGGAAAGCTTTCGGAAGAGTTATCCCATGCCATTAAAAAGGCAGAAAAGCTGCAAAAGGTAGAAGACTTGTATCGTCCATATAAGCAAAAAAGAAGAACGAAAGCCACCGTGGCGAAAGAGAAAGGATTAGAGCCCCTGGCAGAATGGATCCTTACATTCCCTTCCTCAGGAAACATCGAAAAAGAAGCTTCGACATACTTATCTGAAGAAATGGAAGTAATGACAACCGAGGCAGCGTTGAACGGGGCAAAAGATATCATTGCCGAATTTATATCTGATGAAGCATCTTACAGGGAATACATAAGAAGTTATACGTTCAGGAAAGGGAATATAGAATCAAAGGTGAAAAAGGAAGAGGAAGACGAGAAAAAAGTCTTTGAAATGTACTATTCTTATCAGGAACCTGTTCATAAAGTAGTTCCCCACCGGATATTGGCCATGAACCGCGGGGAAAAAGAAGATGTACTAAAGGTGAGCATTCAACCTGATGCAGAAGGCATTCTGAATTATTTACAAAGACAAGTCATAAAAAATGTCCATTCCATCTCTGTTCCCGTTGTGAAAGAAGCGATAGAGGATAGCTATAAAAGACTGATCCAGCCATCAGTGGAAAGGGAAATTCGCAGTGAGTTAACGGAGAAAGCAGAAGATCAGGCAATTCATATCTTCTCTGAAAACTTAAGGAAGTTATTGCTTCAGCCTCCTATGAAAGGAAAAGTGGTCCTGGGTGTAGATCCTGCTTTCCGAACAGGGTGCAAACTGGCTGTCATTGATGAAACAGGCAAAACGCTTGATATCAATGTCATCTATCCACATTCATCCCAAAGTCAACTGGACAAGGCGAAAGAAGCAATGAAAGATATACTGACAACATATTCGGTTGAGGTTGTGGCAATTGGAAATGGTACGGCTTCAAGAGAAACCGAGCAATTTGTTGTGAATGTATTAAAGGAAATGAACGAAACAATCTTCTATTTAATTGTGAATGAAGCAGGAGCGAGTGTTTATTCAGCATCAGATGTAGCGAGAGAAGAGTTTCCTGAACTCCAAGTTGAAGAAAGGAGTGCAGTTTCCATTGCTAGACGATTGCAGGATCCGTTGGCTGAATTAGTGAAAATCGATCCTAAATCAGTCGGGGTGGGGCAATACCAACATGATGTATCCCAAAAGAAGCTGAATGAATCTTTGACCTTTGTCGTAGAAACGGCTGTAAACCAAGTGGGGGTAAACGTAAATACAGCCTCCTCTTCACTTCTTCAATATGTAGCAGGGCTATCAAAAACAGTGGCTACTAATATCGTGAAAAAGAGAGAAGAAGAGGGGAAGTTTCATTCAAGGACACAATTAAAGAAAATACCAAGACTGGGCGCGAAAACGTATGAACAGTGTATAGGATTCCTGAGAATACTGGATGGTAAGGAAATTCTTGATCGAACCTCCATACATCCTGATAATTATAATGATGTAAAAATGTTGCTTTCTAAAGTTGGTTTGAGTGTAAATGAAGTAGGATCCGACGAGTTGAAACAGTCACTGAATCAATTGAACCTGGAAGAGGTTTCCGAAGAATTGGGGCTAGGGAAATTAACGTTGAAAGATATCGTAGATTCGTTGATCCGACCTGGACGGGATCCTCGTGATGACTTTCCTAAACCACTTCTCAAAAAGGATGTCTTGAAACTTGAAGATTTATCTCAAGGAATGGAATTACAAGGAACGGTAAGGAATGTCGTGGATTTTGGTGCGTTTGTTGATATAGGTGTAAAGCAAGACGGTCTTGTCCACATTTCGAAGTTGAAAAATGGATTCGTTAAGCATCCGTTGGATGTAGTCTCTGTAGGGGACGTCGTGACAGTATGGGTTGATAGTGTGGATGTTCAAAAAGGCAGGGTCGCATTAACGATGATTCCATAAGCAGGTAAGAGCTGACTGAAAGACAGGGGATGCTGTCTTTTAGTCAGCTCTTTTTTTGTGGGAAATGTTTTGGGGGATGGATGTCCATACTTACGAGCAGTTTTTCCTGCGGTAAAAATACCAGCATTGATTAAGAAGCTTGATCTGATATCGATCCTTTTCAAAATAGGCTCTCCTCAATTGATTCACAAGCCAGTTAGGCATGGGGTAACCTCCTTATCTCTAAGAAAGTGCCAACTGAATCGATGAGATGACATTCCTCAGAGTAGTTTGTCATGACTAAACAGTAAGGTGATATCTAGTTTATGCTATAATAGGTTGTCATGTTCTAAATAAGAAAGAAGGATGTAAATGACGAATAATGAGCTGCAACGTCTCGTTGAAAAAATTTCTATACAAACCTTCCATAAACCCTTTCTACATCAGGCATATTTCAATCCTAGGCTAAAAACCACAGGGGGCAGATATATGTTAGGTACTCATAATATTGATGTTAACCATAAATATTATGATGAGCATGGAATGGATGAATTGATAGGGATCATCAAACATGAGTTGTGTCATTATCACCTGCATATTGAGGGAAAAGGATATAAGCATGGAGATGAGGATTTTAAGAGACTACTGAATGATGTTGGAGCGCCAAGACATTGTTCAACATTAAAGAGTGTAAATAATAGAAAGAAGTATTTGGTGTACGTATGCTCAAAGTGCAGGTTGGAATTTAAAAGAAGAAGGAAGATCAATACACAAAAATTCGTGTGCGGACACTGTAAAGGAAAGCTTCAGCTGTTAAAGGAAGTGATTCTTTAAGTGGGGATTTTGTAATGGGATGTTCAAAAAAGTCGCTGAAAGTAGTTGACATAAAATGAATGAGTCATTATAATCTAAAGAGTCGATAAGACAGGTTAGTGAATATTCACTTTACATTCCGCAGTAGCTCAGTGGTAGAGCTATCGGCTGTTAACCGATCGGTCGCAAGTTCGAATCTTGCCTGCGGAGCCATTTTAATGGGGAAGTACTCAAGTGGCTGAAGAGGCGCCCCTGCTAAGGGTGTAGGTCGGGCAACCGGCGCGAGGGTTCAAATCCCTCCTTCTCCGCCATTAAATCACGTGGCCCGTTGGTCAAGCGGTTAAGACACCGCCCTTTCACGGCGGTAACACGGGTTCGAATCCCGTACGGGTCATTTTTACCTGTTTTTCTTTTACATTCATACACTCTGGTCCGGTAGTTCAGTTGGTTAGAATGCCTGCCTGTCACGCAGGAGGTCGCGGGTTCGAGTCCCGTCCGGACCGCCAGATATTTCTTCGAAAAAGTTATTGACTTTCACGATTCACACATGGTATTATATAAACCTCGTCACTTTTTGACGTATTATTGGGCTATAGCCAAGCGGTAAGGCATCGCACTTTGACTGCGACATGCGTTGGTTCGAATCCAGCTAGCCCAGCCATTTAAGAGCCATTAGCTCAGTTGGTAGAGCATCTGACTTTTAATCAGAGGGTCGAAGGTTCGAGTCCTTCATGGCTCACCATAGTTATTTGCACAAGCGAATAACTCAAACAGATCATGCGGGTGTGGCGGAATTGGCAGACGCACCAGACTTAGGATCTGGCGCCGCAAGGCGTGGGGGTTCAAGTCCCTTCACCCGCACTTTTGAAAGTTACCTTGATAACTTTTTTTAAAAAAGTATTGACGTAACGTGTTATCCTCGATATAATAGTGTTTGTCGCTTTAAACGCGGTCGTGGCGGAATGGCAGACGCGCTAGGTTGAGGGCCTAGTGGGGGCGACCCCGTGGAGGTTCAAGTCCTCTCGGCCGCACCAAAAAGTTCAAAACATATTGCGCCCGTAGCTCAATTGGATAGAGCGTTTGACTACGGATCAAAAGGTTAGGGGTTCGACTCCTCTCGGGCGCGCCATCTTGTTTCTACAAGCGGGTTCAAGCTCAAAGTAATACATATGCTTTTCTAACGGGAAGTAGCTCAGCTTGGTAGAGCACTTGGTTTGGGACCAAGGGGTCGCAGGTTCGAATCCTGTCTTCCCGACCATCAAAAAAATATGCGGGTGTAGTTTAGTGGTAAAACCTCAGCCTTCCAAGCTGATGATGAGGGTTCGATTCCCTTCACCCGCTCCAATTTTACCTTTAATTATTGAACCTTGAAAACTGAACAAAACAAGACAATACGTCAACGTTAATTCTAGATTTATTTTAAGAGCTATTCAAACTTTTATCGGAGAGTTTGATCCTGGCTCAGGACGAACGCTGGCGGCGTGC
>NZ_JAAXCV010000010.1 GCF_012911895.1 Bacillus sp. RO3 | reverse complement strand
CTTCATCCAAAATATTAATATCTTAATATATTTATAGATATTGGCGATTTTCCTCAGAAAGGGCCCTCTACACCTCCCACAATCGCTCCACATCGCCAATCCATGAATGTCCGATCTGTGGTTTAATAAACCCAACGACAAATTACAATACCTTTGGACGGCACTTCTCCTTGTGGGAAGTGCTCTTTTTTTTGAGGGACGGACCTCTACCCCTTTTCATAAATCTCTAAAGGCAGCCCATCGGGATCTTCGAAAAAAGTGAAGCGTTTCTGGGTAAACGGATCGATTCTTACGTCTTCTGGTTGTATTCCCCTTTCAATCAGCTCCCTGACGCTCTCCTCAATATCCTCCACTTCAAACGCCAAATGGCGCAGCCCTTGTGCCTCAGGATAGCTTGGACGTGACGGAGCATTTGGAAACGAAAAGAGTTCGATGACATAGTCCCCATTCAACGCTAAATCGAGCTTGTATGAATCCCTTTCTTCCCTGTAGACTTCCTGTATGATTTCAAGGCCCAGTTTGTTCACGTAAAAGTCTTTTGAGCACGTGTAATCAGAGCAGATGATGGCAATGTGGTGGATTTTCTTGAAATTCATCTTTTTCTCACTCCTTTTTTCGTAGAAAGTAAAAAAAGCAGCCCCGAAAGACTGCTTCATTCACTATTTATTTGATTGCATCCGTTAACACAGGTACGATCTGCTTCTTGCGGGATACAACGCCTTTTAACAGAGCCGTATTGTTCTGTAGCTTGACGTTGAATGCTTTTTCCACTTCAGACGCTTTGCTGCCAAGAGCCAGCGCTGTTGAGTCGTTTTCCAGGATGTCTGTAACCACCAATAAGAAAAGGTCCAGACCTTTTTCCACGATCATCGTTTCCATGGCTGCTTCCACTTCTGCCTGACGTCCGAATACATCATTTACGTCGACAACGTTGATCTGGGCCACTTCTACCTTGGCGTTACCCATGGAAAATTCTTTCGCATCGAGGGTCACAAGCTCTGCCACAGATTTCGTGCTCATGTTCGCACCGGCTTTCAGCATTTCCAAACCGTACACCTCAGCATCTACACCCGCAATCTCAGCAAGCTCTTTCGCTGCCGCTACATCTTCATCTGTACAGGTAGGAGATTTGAATAGAAGGGAGTCTGAAATGATCGCTGACAGCATCAATCCAGCCATTTCCTTCGTCACTTCCACTCCTTTTTCCTTGTAGATCTTATTCAAGATCGTCGCAGTACACCCAACCGGCTCCGCACGGTAGTATAAAGGATCCGCCGTTTCGAAGTTGGCGATACGGTGATGATCGATGACTTCAAGGACGCGGACGTCTTCAATGTCCTCTGCACTTTGCTGGCGCTCATTGTGGTCAACAAGAATGACTGTGTCGGTTTCACCGGCAACCTTCTCAACGAGACGGGGTGCGTCCACGTTAAAATAGTCAAGGGCATACTGGGTTTCACCATTGACGTCGCCTAAACGCACAGGCTCAACGTCCATTCCGATCTTTGTTTTCAAATCAGCATAAACAAGAGCTGACGTAATCGTATCTGTATCAGGATTTTTGTGTCCGAAAATAAGTGTTTTACTCATCATCATTCTCCTTACTCTATGTAATGGTCAACATTGAATACTCGCTTTACATTTTCTTATATTACCATATTTAAAAGAAAAACCGTATGTGTTGGGGAAGATTTTTTCCAGGGATTATGAAGGTACTATTCCCAGATTCTTTGTAAGACTGGAGTGTATAGAAGGAGACCAGTATTCTTGGACCAAATTCTGCAAGCCACCAGAGAGTTCAAGATCCAATCATTAAATCCCACAGATCACTTCATGTATATACCCTAGATGGATTCAACCCCCTCTTCACTCAAGACGAAGAAAACAGGCGAAAATAAAGCGCCAAGGGCTATTCCCCCTGGCGCTTTGCTCATTCCTTAGACGGTGATTTTTCCATCTGCCTGGCATCCAGTCCGGATAATCATCTCAACCGTCTCCTTCGGCATTTCCAAATGAGCGACCCCCGTACCCCGGATCAACTCCTGAGTATTTCGATCATCAAACGTCAGCGCACCTGCCAGGTACACCTTGAACACATCGATCAAGCGATTAAGCTTCACTTCTTCCTCATCTAATTCATACTCACCCGTGTTTTCAACGACGGATAAGGTATCAAATTGAAGGGCGTCTTTTAACATCTCCAGAAGCTCGATGTTTTCAGGAGGATTGGGATTGGTAATATGATAGATGGTATCCGCCTGCGCTTTTTCCGGAGCCAGGCTTAAAATATCCGCTACATAATCGACAGGTACAAGGTTGGATGTACCGTTTTTCGCAGCAACCAATCTGTATGTCCGCTCATCTCCCCGGCGTCTTGCCGCCTTGCGCTTAAACACTCCGAGAGCACGCATGAATCCGTACAGGGTGAATTGGGAATCCGCTTCCCCCGTCTTGGAATCGCCTACAATGATAGCCGGGCGGAAGATGGACACATCCATTTTGTCCCGATAAGAAAAAACAAGATGCTCTGATTTCACTTTGCTTTCCTCGTATGGGTTGTGGAATTCTCCATCTGTCGGATAGAGCTCCTCTATTCCTTCTGTGAGCTTTCCGACTGTGTACGCCGTACTCACATAGTAAAATTTCTTCACCCCGAGGAGTGCAGCCAATTCAAGAATATGCCTGGTTCCATCGTAGTTCGCAGCAAACAGTTCATCACGAAGCTCTAAATCAAATTTCACCAGTGCCGCCAAATGATAGACCGCATCGATCTTTCCCGTTAACCATTCAAGGTCATCTCTATTCAGTCCGGCATCAGGGCTGGTAATGTCCCCTTGGAAAATATGAATTCTCTTTTGTTCACCAGCTTGAAAAGAGTCTCTTAATCTTTCAGCTTTCTCTACATTTCTAACCAGAATATAGACTTCATTGTCTTTATGCTCTAATAGGTTCTTGATCAGCTTTCCACCCAGGAAACCTGTCGATCCCGTTAAAAATATGTTCAAAATGATCACTCCTGTTGAATGTCAACCACTAGGGCTATTTTATCTATCATAGCACAGATCGAATGGGGAATCGCCGTGGAACTGTGCTGGAACATGCTGACAGAAGATCCGGGTGAACAAAAGAAGCGGTGAGCATATGCTGCTCACCGCATCAACCCCTCATTTACCAGCTTTCATAGAACCTCTTCGTCACCTCAACGGTATGGGTACTGCCTCCTGCTTTTTCAACGTCTTCCAGAAGCATGGCCAGGACCATGGTCGGGTCTTTCTCGTCGTAAGAGACAAAGAGTCCATTTTCAGTCCCGGTTGTCCCTTGTTCAGCTTTGATTTCCGCCGTTCCGGTTTTCCCTGCGATCGCCTTCCCTTTCACACTCGCTTTTCCTGCAATCCCTTCGGTGACGACTTTTCGAAAGTCCGTTTTCAGCATGTCCGCCTGTTCTTTCGTAAGGAGGTTCTCTTTCCACACCTCATGCTTCTCATCCATGAGAAGTCTCGGCTTCATCATGTTTCCGTCGTTGATGATTCCTCCATAGGCACTGGCAAGGTGGACGATACTCATAAGGACCTCGCCTTGACCGAAGGCCGAGTCAGCAAGCTGGACTTCTTTGGAGATGGTCCCGTCGTTTGAGATCTGTGACGTATAGATGGGGTAGGAAACGGGGATGTCTTCTCCGAATCCAAAGTCCTTTAACCCTGCAACAAACGGTTCGGCTCCCATTTCCAATCCAA
The DNA here is from genome assembly GCF_012911895.1 of Bacillus sp. RO3. Taxonomy (GTDB): domain Bacteria; phylum Bacillota; class Bacilli; order Bacillales; family Bacillaceae_B; genus Rossellomorea. The sequence goes on along the minus strand of NZ_JAAXCV010000010.1, from coordinate 66,929 downwards.
CCCTTGCAAAATAGATGTTATCTGAGAATTTCAGTGCACTTTCCAAGTCCACTTTGCTTTCATTGTCAAATACACGGACGACATGATATTTCCCCCAGGACGCATCCTTCTGCCACTTCTTCCCTTTAATCTCATAGATTTTATCAGGGTCTAATTTTCCTGATTTCAAGCCGACGGAAGCGGTGATTCCTTTCATCGTCGACCCGGGTGAATAGGCGATGGGAAACCGATTACGCAACGGCTTCTTCGGGTTATCGGCCAGATTTTGATAGTTTTCAGATGACATGCCCAGTACGAACTCATTGGGGTCATAGGCAGGTGTGCTGACAAGGGCCAATGCCTCTCCCGTTCCTGGATGAAGGGCAGCGGCGGTTCCGGCTTCATTTTTCATTTGTTCATAGATCTTCTTCTGCATTTCCGCATCAATGGTCAGGATGATGTTTTGACCGTCCTCGACCTCCTCTTCGGCGATGGTCACCACCTCATCAGCGTCTTGTTTCTTCAAATAGATCCGCTGACCATCTTTTCCTCTTAACTGATCTTCGTACACTTTTTCAGCACCGCTTACCCCCATCAATGATTGAGGGGTATAGCCTTTATCTTTTAGCTTCTCAAGCTTTTCGGCAGTAAGCTTCCCTATATATCCTGTCAGGTGGGCGGCAGCTTCACCGTATGGGTACGCCCTTGCAGGGACCCTTTTAGAATAAAGCCCATCGAATTCGATGATTTCCAGTGCTAGCGGGCGCTGGGATAAGGCGATTTTCTTAATCGGTACAAAGTATTCCGGCTTCACCCAACTCTGCTCAAGCTTATTACGGATGGCTTCAGGGGACATATCGAGAAGGGATGATAACTTGTTTATGTCATTCTCATTGAATTCCTTCGGTACAATTCCGAGTTCAAACGCTTCCCCATTCACGGCAAGGGGCTGCTGATTTCGGTCGAGAATCTCCCCACGCTTAGCCGTCATTCTTTCCACACCGACTTTATCGCCCTTTTCCAACCCCGGCAGGATAAAAGATGGTTCCCAATCAACGAACCAATTCTCCTTATCTCCCTGCTCTTCTTTTGTTAACGTAATATTTTGTTCATACGTAACATCTCCTGCCAATGTATTGAAGGAAATGGTCAAAGGGAACACGGCTTCTGACTCTTTGTCCCAGTCTGTTTCTTTCTCCGGCTCCTTAAAGGCTGCCTTTACATCCTTCACTTCCAAATCGTCATAGATATCCTTGTACCGGGTGACGAAATCCTCTTTTTTGAACGTCTTTTTGGTTGAGGTGTTTACATACTCGTTAAACATCGCATCGAACTTTCCTTCATTCCAGAGATCTACGTATTCCTTCAGGCGGTCATCAGGCTGCGGCTTCTCCTGACATCCTGCGGCCAGTATACTGAAAACAACGAAGAGTACGAGCAGAAAGCATTTTTTGAACATATGTCAGAACAACCCCTTGCATATTTTTCTTCTTATGACCATTCTTTCAAATCTTATCCATCTTTACAAATTTAATGAATGTATATTCACGTCGAGGGCAGGGTATGTACAGCTTGTACTTTAACAACGTTCAGATGATTAAGAGAGGCATCATTCTGATGAAAATCCAATATCCACCACCTTTTCCTCACAATCCCCATCTTTTCTCCTTCATAGATAATGCAATTTCATCAAAATTTGTTATAATAGGACATCGTAAGAGTAATAAGGAACGAAATCCTAAGATTATATCTTGCAAATATAAATCGACAGGTGGCAATAAATATGAACAATTATCGAGTATTATTGTATTACAACTATGTAGATATCGAGAATCCAGAGGAAGTGACGGCACAGCACAAGCAACTTTGTGCAGACCTGGGCCTTATGGGACGTATCCTGATTTCTTCTGAAGGGATTAACGGGACATGCTCAGGAACCATCGAGCAGACAGATGCGTACATGGAAGCCATGAGACAGGACCCTCATTTCAAAGACACGGTGTTCAAGATCGACGAAGCAGATGGCCATGCGTTCAAAAAGTTGAAGGTCAAGCACCGTCCTGAGCTTGTGACTCTTCGTCTTGAAGATGATGTCAATCCAAACGAACTGACTGGTAAGTACCTTGACCCTAAGGACTTTTTTGAGCAAATCCAGCAGGAAGACACGATTCTCCTGGATGCACGTAACGACTATGAGTATGAACTTGGACACTTCAGAGGAGCCGTGAAGCCGGATATCAAAAACTTCCGCGATCTTCCAAACTGGGTCCGTGATAACAAAGATAAATTAGAAGGCAAAAAGATCATCACGTATTGTACAGGCGGGATCCGCTGTGAAAAATTCTCAGGCTGGTTAGTGAAGGAAGGCTTTGAGGATGTGGCCCAGCTTCATGGTGGAATTGCAACCTACGGGAAAGACCCAGAGGTGAAAGGCCAGCTATGGGACGGACAGCTTTATGTATTCGACGAGCGAATCGGTGTTCCTGTCAACCAGACAGAGCATGTAATCGTAGGAAAAGATTACTACACAGGTGAGCCTTGTGAGCGCTACGTAAACTGTGCCCACCCTCCATGTAACAGAAAGATCCTCTGCTCTGAAGAAAACGAGCATAAATATATGAGAAGCTGCTCTGACGAATGCCGCAAGAGCCCTGAAAACCGCTACATCAAAGAGCATGGTTTAACAGAGGAAGAAGTGGCAGAGCGTTTGGCAGTGATTGAGAACGAGAAAGAAACAGCCACTATCTAATCATAAAAAAGAACCGGTTTGAACTCATCAAACCGGTTCTTTTTTGACCTGTGGGAGCAGTATGTGTCTGCATATTTACCCGCTTCGAACCCTTGATGAGTTCTCTATACGCTTTTGACCAGCCAATTGAAAGATAAAATAGAGGGTAATGCCCATCACATCATACCCTACATCCAGGAGGCACCCGGTTCTTGAGAAAAACAGCTGGGACGCTTCCGTAAAAAGACCGAATGAAGCCGACAGAATAAAGACGACGGACGCTTTCCTGAGGGCGGAATGAGTAAAGAAGGCAAGAAGATAAAAGGCCATGATATGACCTGATTTTTGAGTTAAATAAGCTGGACTGTCAAATGGATAAGAGTCAAAATCTAAAAAGCTCTTCAAATCAGGATCAGGGTTCCACAGAAAGGACGGTCTCCCCTCACGAAAAAGCTTCTCGATACTCTCCGTACACGTAAGGATCCATACAAAAATACCGTAGAAAATAGCCAATACGTAACGCAACCCAACTCCCTCCTTTAGGAGTAGGATGGACAAATCGGCGTTTTTCTAAAATGAATCCACAAGAAAAGCCATCGAATACACGATGGCTTTTTGTTTTTATCCGGCTTTATTTCATTAATTTTTCAGCAACTGCATCACTTACAGCATTTTCACCGCCAAGAATATGGAAATCCTTCGCTTTCATTTCTGCAATGGCTTCAGATGTAACCTCTGGAAGGTCGTTAGGTTGAACAAGAAGCATTGTAGCATCTTCTTTCGCAGCCAGTACGGAACCTGCCAGTGCATCCGCAAAGTTCTTGCCGGTCGCTACATAGGCTACCTTCGAAGGATTAAGATCTGTTGCAATGTTAGCTGCCGTTTCGTAACGGTTTAGTCCAGCGTAACGCATAGCATCAGGAAGTGACTTGAATACTTTCTCGCTCACTGCTGCTTCACCACCGACTACAATCGTGCTGTCGATTCCTTTTAGGGCTTTTGACGTTTCAGACGGAAGCTTATCGGAATCCGTTAACAGGATCGGATATCCGTTTTTCGCCGCATAGGAAGCGATCGCAAGGGCATCAGGGAAATTCTTTCCGTTTGCCACTACTGCTTTTTCAGGTGTACCGCCAAGGCTCGCTGCGATATTGACTGCCGTTTCCCAACGGTCATCTCCTGCAATACGGTCTACGTCAAGGTCCATTCCTTCAAGCTGATATTCCACATATTGGCTTACAGCTCCTTTTCCTCCAAGAATGATGACATTCTTAGCACCAAGGCGAATGATTTCTTCTTTCGTTGCTGCATTTAATGAACCTTTTTCCGTTAATAAAATCGGCGCATCATGCTTGTAGGCAAGCGGTGCTCCAGCAAGTGCGTCAGGGAATGAATCTCCGCGTGCAAGAATGACCGTATCGGACGTTTCCCAACCATTTTTCGAAATTTCAACCGCTGTCTCATAACGTGTATCACCAGTCAGGCGAGTCACTTCAGGTGCTTCCTCTTGAACGATTCGATCCTCGACAACAGGAGAAACAGGATCGTTGTTTTCAATATAAGAGGTGAACACTTCAAAGTCGACGATAAACAGTTCCGTGATGCGTCCTTCGTCTTTTGCTTCCTTAAGCATCGTATAACCGTCTCCACCATTTGCCGTAAAGGCGTTGGTAGCAACAGAATACATCATGTCAAGATCGATTTCTTCAAATCCGTTCTCCGTCATGACTTCTACGTGCCACACACGTTCTCCCGCAGGCTTCGTCACATCATATTTATAGTTGATGCCTGATACTTGCAGGAATTCACCCGGTGCGTCTTCCCCTTCGACTCTCTTCACACTGTGCTCAAGGGCAGCGACGATTTCTTCTCCCGTTAAGTCAAGTGTCACAAGATTGTTCCCGAACGGCATGGTCGTCAATACTTCTCCGAGTGTGATGTCACCCTCATTGATGGAAGCACGGATCCCTCCGCCATTTTGAATTCCGATATACGTTTCGACGTACTCGTTGGCTTTCGCCACCATTCCGTCAGCGATCAGGTTTCCTAGATTGGTTTCTTTTCTTCGTACGTCTGCACGCTCACCATTCAGGGCCACATCGGTTTTTCCGACAACTTCAGCTTTCAATTCCTCAAGAGGAGCTTTGTACTCATTTACTTTAGCAAGAGCATCCTCATCAGCCTCGTAATTCTTAAGGTTGAGGATTTCACCGTTATGCTCTGTCACTACACCCTTATCGTCAAATGTTACATCTAATAATCCAAGAAGGTTCAGGTATTCTCCTGCTTGAACGATAACCGTAGGCTCTGCCTTCTCAATGACAACCGGCTCTTCAAGGACAGTATGCGAGTGACCGCCCACGATGATATCAAGTCCATCCACTTCCTCGGCCAATTCTAAATCGTTGGCATACCCAAGGTGGGAAAGAGCGATGATCTTGTTGACACCTTTATCCTTCAGCATCTTGATAGTGGCTTTGGATTTTTCAACGGCATCTTCAAATACGACATGTTCTCCTGGATTAGCGATAAACTCAGTATCCGGTGTCGTTAAGCCGTAAATACCGACCTTTTCCCCATCTACTTCTTTAATCATCGCAGGATAGACATATCCACCGTCTCCCGGCTGTCCGATTTCATTTTTGAACAGTGGCTCAAGGTCTTTATCACCCGTAACGGTTACATTAGATGAAACCATCGGGAATTCCATATTTTTAATGAAGTCTGCAAGAGTCTTGGAATCCTTATCGAACTCATGATTCCCAAGTGTCATGGCATCGTACTTCAGTTCATTCATAAAGTGAAGGTCTGCTTGTCCAAGATATTGACGGAAATACAGGGTCCCTGAGAATACATCACCGGCGTCCAATAGTAAAGAGTTGGCTTTCTCAGCGCGCAGCTCATTTACTGCTGTGACTAAACGGGGATAGCCTTCAACATGGGCATGGGTATCATTTGTATGCATGATTGATAAATCAAAGTCTCCTCCTTCTGCTGAAGCAGGTGATCCTGCAAAAATGGCAGCGGCAAGGGCTGCAGTTGATAACACGCCGTATAGAGGTTTCTTAATATTCATTTGGTTGATCCCTTCCTTTTCATATGTAAGTATTTGTCGTAAATCCGCCGACAATACCCATTATATAGTAGTTTAGTAGTGCTATGTGACGAATTTTTCAAAAATTTTGCAGAAATGTCGTTCATTTCGGGGAGAAGAGGGACAAGTCATTGTCCCTTCCTTCTTCCTCGATTATTTTTTCAAGTGGTTCAATACGTCTTCACTTACTGCGTTCTTCCCGCCAACTACGTGGAAATTGCGAATATCATCCATTTCAATGGCTTCCATGATCTCTTCAGGAACCTCATCTTTCTTCACAAGTAAGATTTCAGCTCCTTCTTTCGCTGCAAGGACCGAACCTGCCAGTGCATCGGCGAAATTAGCTCCCGTTGCCGCGATGGCAAAGTTGGTTTTCGGAGTTAAGTGTTTGGCGATTTCAGCTGACGTTTCGTAACGGTCCGACCCACTATAGCGTGTCGCTTCTTCAAAGCTTTCGAAAATCTTGCTGCTGATGGCATTTTCCCCGCCAACGACAATCTTTTCGTCAATTTCGTTTAGTACCTTCTCTGAAGCATCTGACAATGTATCTTGAGCAGACAGAACAATCGGATATCCATTCTGCGCTGCATATGATGCAACAGAAAGGGCATCGGCGAATTGATAGGCATTTGCCACGATCGCCTTTTCAGGGTTGCCGTCTAATTTAGCGGCAATATTCGCAGCTGTTTCAAATCGATCATCACCAGAGATTCGATCTGTTTTCAGGCCTAGTCCTTTCAGCTGGTATTGAACATACTTCGATACGGCACCTTCACCGCCAAGGATGATCGCTTTCTTTGCACCCAACCGCTTGATTTCTTCCTGTACCTCATCGTTCAAATAGCCTTGCTCGGTCAGTAAGATCGGAGCATCGTGTTTGTAGGCAAGGGGAGCTCCTGCAAGGGCATCAGGGAACTGATCCCCTCTGGCGATGACCACCGTGTCTGCAGATTCCCAGCCTTTTTCAGAGATTTCTATGGCCGTTTGATAGCGATCGTCACCAGAAATGCGCTCTACCTTATTGTCAAACTGAATCTTTGCAAGAACAGGATCGTGATCACTTGCCCGTCCATCCTCTTCACTGAAATCAGCGTTGATGTTGATAGAGTCAATCATGGTACGATGGGCTAGATTATTCGTAACCAGGATATGATCCAGTACTTGGGAGTTTCCTTGATAAATATACGTGTAACGTTCCTCTGCAGGGAGCTTTTCCATCATATTGGTTAAAACGTCCCCTTCCAGTGTATCGATGGGAGCAGAGAATTCGAAGTCGTTTAAGTCACCGAGGACCACAACGTTTGCATCTTCCACTTTTTCGTTAACCTCATTCACGAATTGATTCAGTACTTTCGCCTGTTTCAAACGTTGCACTTCACTTCCAAGGACAACGGGGTGTTCAGCGCCGAATAGTGCCCCGTCCCCGCCTTTAGAGTTAAAGTGGTTCGCTACAACGATGACTTTTTCACCGTTGAACATGAATTCAGCAGCAAGTGCTTTACGTGAGTCTTCAAATGCTTCGTTGGTCGGATCGATTCGCCCAGGATTATGAGTAAGGCCATCCTCGTTCACACCAACAGAAGTGACCGCATCTCCCGCTTCTTTATCCGTCAGTTCGACACGCTCAGGATTGTAGATGAAGCCGACACGGATGTTCCCGCCTGGTTGTCCGCCGTCTGTTTTATCCTCTGGCGCAATATCCGTGAATGCATAGGTCGGTCCGCCTGCCGCTTCAATCGCATTGATGATCGCTTCATATGATTCACTGGCATCCGTTGTTCCATCATCAGTAGGTCCGTTATTATCCTGAACTTCGACCAGGCCGATGATATCAGGTGTCTTCATATTTGACACGATGGAGTCGGCAATCTTCTCCACCTTACTTTCCTTTATTCCGGCATGGAAGTTCTCAATGTTGTAGGAAGCAATCGTTAAATCTCCTTCAACTGGAGTAATGGAGGTGATTTCTTGGTCGGTCCCTCCATCCACTACCGCAGGGAACGTTCCCGCAGGACGGATTTTAAAGTTGCTGTAGTCATAGCTGACGTTACCGATGACGGAGCCGTCAAGCCTATCACCCGTTTTCGCATTGATACTGATACCATCAACGTCTACGAGCATGCGCTCAGGATTGTAATCCTCAGGGGAAATCAATACGCCCCCGGCACTTGTGCGGAGCTGATCTTCGCTCGTATTCGCCACAACCGGCAGTTCATCATATTTCACTGGACCTGTAATCACAGCATCCGGGATCTCAATCAGCATCCCTTCAAGACTTTCATAGAAATCCAGACCGTCTGTTTCAGGGTCGAATGTTTTCATTTCATCTTCTTCAATGATTTCAGTCGGAGGTACGCGGTCCTCTCCCATTACGATGGCTGCAGGTACTGTATTACCTGACGATTTTACCGTTACAGAAGATGCGGTGATTTGAGTGGTGAGGAGGTCCTTGGCATCAGAAAACCCTTGTTCCTTCCACTCTTTCACTTGACCGGAAACGTTGATTTTGTCTCCAACTTTTACCGAATTGCCTTTTGCATAGACATAAATCCCTTCAGATGTCGCCACGTTGTCATCAGGCGTTTCTTCCTGCATATAGAAGGCATTTGAACCAGCCTTTGCCGTCACGATTCCTTCCACATTGGTGACCGTCATGTTTTCGTAAGGAGAGGAATGGGAATCTCCCTGGATATCATGGACGCTTACACCATCAAGAGATGGAAGAACCTTGTAAGTGAACGTGGATACATCACTTGTTCTGTCTCCTTCTACAACGACTGCCTTGATCGTAGTATCAGCAGTCAGCTCCATGGGAGACGTGTATTCCGTACTGGAAGCTGTTGGAGCACTTCCATCCATGGTGAAATGGATCGCTCCGCCTTCCGTTGCGGTTTGAAGGGTGACCTTCGTTCCTTCCACAACAGATCCTGAAGCAGGGTCGGCTGTGACGGAAAATGCTGTTTCAATGACATCTGCTGAATGACGCGGAACCAGCTTATATTCATTAAAGTTATAGTCGACGACGCCACGGAGGAGCTCGTACGTTTTTCCAACTTCAAGCCACTCACCGTTACCCGGCTTGATGACGAATGAGCCTGAGCTGTCCGTTGCCGTGAAGTTTCCGTTGCTGTCTTTCGAGTCCACTGTCACATTGGCAAATTCAACAAGCATTCCTTCATGTTGTTCACCGTTTTCAGCTGACAGGTCTGTAGAAGTAAGAGAGGCCGGTGAAGGAATTCCCTTGTCTTCTGTTGTGATTTCAACCTTTGAAGCTGAGGCTTCGATTTGCTGCATTCCATAGAAGTCGCCAAGTGTACCTTCGGCGATCACCTCGTCACCAGGCTCGGCCGTAAGTCCGCTGCCGCGGATGATGACTCCGGCTGTTCCGTCCTGGATGAACAGATTGGTCTTTCCTCCAGCTTCAAAGGCTGCCGTCGCGATACCTTGTACCTTTACGATTGTTCCCTTGTCAGCCTTGCGTGCTTCGGCGATGGTGGATAATTCCACTGGTGCCGGTGCTGGAGTAGGGGCGTCAGACAAGTGAGAACCAAGATGATCAAACGTATTGATCGGCAGGGTATTCCACTCTGCAGAAGGATCGAATGCATCCGAAACATCTGTATCGCCCTTCATAACCGTATCTTTACGGACGATCGTTACATCCTTTGCAAAATTGGCAGTTGAACCCGTTTGACCGATGGAATCGATGATGGTTCCATTCTTCTTTAACGTAATGGGATCATTGCCGTTGAAATTGATGACCGTGCTGTCTTGTATGTCAGCCTGACCAAGTATGGCAGGGTCTGCACTTGGATGAGCAAGCACTAAAACGTCTCCCCCATTAAGCATGCCTGAGAGAGAGAAGGACTGATCAGCAACTTCTATACCGTTCGTATGTAATTCAACGGTGTAATTCGATAAATCAATCGCCGCTCCCGTTCCGTTATAAAGTTCAATGGCTTTATTGAAACTGGATCCTTCGATATATTCAGAAATGATCAAGTCCTGAAATGCCTCATCTGCAGCAGATACCTGCTGGGATAAAGGCGGAGCAAACAAGCTTAAAACCATGCTGGAGGCAACTGTCACACTTAACAATTGACGCTTCATTGTTTTCCTGTTCATTTTCTTCCCCCTGTTCGTAGATTAATAAAGTGGTAGATTCGTCACCATCTACCAGTATACAACAGGAATTGTCATAAAAGTGTAAAAACAGGGTAAATTTTCGGAAATTTGTTAACGCTTACATATATAATTGGATAATCTGAACGATGACCTTGTCTCTATCAAACGTTCTTAAACTGTGCTCATTATTTTTCTGGTAACAAAAGGGACGGACCTCCGCTTTTTGCGGAAGTCCGTCCCTTTCACATTTCATTTCTCATTTTCCATTTTAGAGGTCCGTCCCTCTATGATTACTCTGTTACCAGTTCAAGGTCGACTGCGATGGATTTTTCGATTTCTTCACCATCGAGTACGCTGGCGGCTGCTTCTGCAGCCTGTTGGCCCATTAGTTCCGGTTTTTGGGCGACGGTTGCGGCCATTTTACCTGCTTTGACTGATGCCACCGCATCTTCCGTTGCATCAAATCCAACTACCAGCACATCGTTCATGCCCGCTGCCTCAAGAGCTTGAAGGGCGCCAAGTGCCATTTCGTCGTTATGGGCGAATACTGCACTGAAATCGCTGGAGCTTTGAATGATGTTCTCCATTACCGATAGACCCTCGGCACGGTCAAAGTTCGCTGCCTGCTTGGCTGCCACTTCGAACCCGTCAGCTGCGTCCATTGCTTCGTTGAAACCTTTCCCCCGTTCACGGGCTGCTGAAGATCCCGGAATTCCTTCCAATTCTACTACCTTGCCTGCATCCCCAAGCTTTTCAACGATAAACTCACCGGCCATTTTCCCGCCTGCTGTGTTATCAGAAGCAATGTGAGAAACGACTTCTCCTCCTTCGGCACTCCGGTCTACGGTGATGACCGGAATTCCTGCATCATTTGCCGACTGGATCGCTGAAGCGATGGCCGCAGAATCTGCCGGATTCACCAACAAAATATCGACATTTTGCTGAATCATGTCTTCGATGTCACTCAATTGTTTCGAAGGATCATTCTGAGCATCGACGGTCGTAATCTCCAATCCAAGTTCCTTTGCTTTTGCTTCCGCCCCGTCACGCAGTGTCACAAAGAAGGGATTATTCAACGTGGAAATGGACAATCCGATTTTCTTCGTTCCTTCCTTACTGCCGTTATCACCTGATGATTTCTCGCTTCCACCCTGCTCTAAAGAACACGCACTCACCAATAAAATCACCACTAGCACAATACAACTTTTCCAAATACGTTTCATCTACCTACACCCCTTGTTTTCAATAGATTTATTATTAAGCAGCTTTCTTTCTATCCAATAGTACGGCTAGAAGGATGACGCCGCCTTTTACCACTTGCTGATAGAAGGAAGAAACATTTAATAGATTCAGCCCATTATTCAAGAAACCGATGATTAATGCTCCGATCAGCGTACCGAAGATCCAGCCTCTTCCCCCTGATAAACTGGTTCCCCCCAGTACAACCGCCGCAATCGCATCCAATTCATAACTGGCACCTGCTGTCGGCTGAGCCGAATTCAGGCGTGAAGTTAAAATGATCCCTGCAAGAGCTGATAATAAACCGGTGAGGGAGTATACACCCATCTTTAAACGATCTACCTTCAGACCCGATAACAGGGAAGCCTCCTCATTCCCGCCGATGGCATATACACCGCGTCCAAACGTCGTTTTTCTTAGAATAAAGAATAGAATGAAGTAGGCAGCGAGCATAGTCACGACCGGGAAAGGGATTCCGAAGAAGTATCCTTTTCCGAGCATCTGAAAGCTCACCGACTCGGACAACCCTGTAATGGGACGGCCATCTGTATAGACGAGGGTAAGTCCCCTAAAAATCGTCATGGTCGCCAAGGTTGCAATAAATGGAGCAACCTTTCCTTTTGTGATGATCAGACCGTTCACAAGCCCCATCAATGCCCCGGAAAGCAATCCGATCATGACGGCAAGGATCGGGTCCATTCCGCTCGCAAGCAATCCTGCCGTGATGGCCGATGCAAGGGCCAGGATGGATCCAACCGATAAATCGATTCCACCCGTCAGGATGATGAACGTCATACCAAATGCAATCAAGGCATTGACGGACACCTGTCGTAATACATTGAACATATTGTCTACAGTGAAGAAGTTCGGGCTCATAATCGTTAATATAATCGTAATCACAATGAGGCCTAACACGGGCCCTAACTTCTGCAGAGAACCTAAACTTTTGCTTACTTTATTCATTGTCTTGCACCCCCTGTTGCTGCTTCCATGATTTTTTCCTGGTCGGCTTCTCCTTTATCCAGGATCGCTGTCACCTTACCTTCGTGTATGACCATGATGCGATCTGACATTCCCAGGACTTCAGGTAATTCAGAAGACACCATAATGATGGAAAAGCCTTTTTCCGTCAGTTCATTCATGATGGAGTAGATCTCTTTTTTCGCCCCAACGTCCACGCCTCTTGTCGGTTCGTCTAAAATGAGGAGCTTCGGTTGTGTGCCGAGCCATTTTCCAAACACAACCTTTTGCTGATTCCCTCCGCTCAAGGACTTGACCTCCTGCTCAGGACCTGAAGTCTTGATCCGAAGCTTCCGGATCATCTCCTCTGTCCACTCCTTCTCCTTCTTCTCTTGAACCACCCCTGATTTTGACAGCGTTTTTAGATTGGTGAGGGCAAGATTTTCCCGGACGGTAAGGTGAAGGACGAGGCCTTCATCCTTTCGATCCTCGGTGATGAATCCAATGCCGGCATCGATGGCTTGATGGGGTTTTCGAATATGAAGCTCCTCCCCATCGAGGATCAAGCGTCCCCCTGTTTTCTTTCTCACTCCGAAAATGGTTTCCATGATTTCCGTTCTTCCCGCTCCCATCAAGCCGGCCACACCAAGGATCTCCCCTTTCCTGACCGTAAAGGATACATCCTTAAACACACCGTCGTGACTCAGGGATTCCACTTTGAACCGATCATCTCCAATGACAGACGTCCTCTCAGGGAAACGTTCCCCTAATTCACGCCCCACCATCATCTTCACGATTTCCTCGAAGCTCGTCTCTCTCGTCACCTTCGTCCCGATGGATTGACCATCCCTCAAAACCGTGATCCGGTCACACATCTTAAAGATTTCCTCCATCCGGTGGGAAATATAGATGATGGAAACCCCTTCTTTACGAAGACCATCCATCACTGTAAACAGTGCCTCGATTTCCCTGTCAGTCAGGGCGGCGGTCGGTTCATCCATAATCAGTACTTCTGTATCCGCTGCAATCGCCCTTGCAATCTCGATCATCTGCTGCTGCCCGACAGAAAGGTCTCCTGCAAGCCTGGCAGGATCGAGATGAATGCCAAGCCTATTTAAATAGTCACGGGTTTTTTCTTTCATTTCCTTTGTTTTTAGAATGCCAAACGGGCTCCGCTTCAGCTCTTTTCCCAAAAACATATTCTCAGCGACCGTCAGATAGGGGATGATGTTCAGTTCCTGATGGATGACGGCAATCCCGTCTTTTTCTGCTTGTTTGGGAGATTGATATTCCACTGGTTTCCCTTTGTAATAGATCTCGCCTTCATTGCTCTTATGTATGCCTGTAAGGATCTTCATCATCGTCGATTTCCCTGCGCCGTTTTCCCCCATCAGGGCATGGATCTCACCCTTTGCAAGGTCAAAATCAACCCCTTTTAACACTTCCACATTGAAAAAGGATTTATGAATATTTTTCATTTCAACAATTGGGTTCCCCGTCATTAGAAAATCACTCCCGAATGTAGAATGATGTTCGCATAAGGAGTGGCCTCCCCGGTGCGGATGATGGCTTTAGCCCCTTTAGTCAGACTCTTGAACTCCTCATGGGACACGTATTCAACGGCAGCATGCTTTTGCCTCACCTCATCCTCCAACACTCCGTTGAAGTCTTTTATTTCCGAAGCAAGCGTCACTCTTTCAATCTCCATATCCTGTTCCACTTCATGGAGAACGTCCATGAAGGAAGGCACTCCCTGTTTGAGGGCAAGGTCGATCTTCCTGATATGATCAGGGATCGGCAGTCCGCAATCAGCAATGACGATAAAATCCGTATGTCCAAGGTCACTCAGGATTTTTGAAATCTCGCTATTTAAAATGCCGTTCTTTTTCATTTCCTCTCACCTCGTTATCGATTACAGTCAGCCTTCCAGTTCCCTTCGTTCCGGCATGCCAGCCTGGGCACCAAATTTCGTTACGGAAACAGCGGCTGCTTTTGCTGCAAATTCACATGCTTCTTTCAGGGTCTTCCCTTCTGTCAGTCCGACGGCAAGAGCTCCGTTAAAGGTGTCCCCTGCTCCTGTCGTATCGACAGCTTCTACTTTCATTGTCGGTATGTTCACCTCTTGATCCCCTTCAAAAATGACGACTCCTTCAGGTCCTTTCGTCATGACCAGCTTCTCCCGTAAAAGGACAGAAGTTTCTTCGTCCCCTTCATAGAGCTTCATCAGCTCAGATGCCTCATATTCATTCGGTGTGATATAGGTGGTCATCCCGATCCATTCTTTAGGAATCCCTGTAAAGGGAGCAGGATTCAGAATCACCTTCACTCCGCCTTCATGAGCGATTTCCAGTGCCTTCCCAACACTTTCAAGGGGGATTTCCAGCTGTAATAACAGCCAGTCACTTTGTAAAATATCGTCTTTATGGGCCATCACTACGTCAGGAGTCAGGTGATGATTCGCACCTGGTACGACAATGATCTTGTTATCTCCTTCATAAACCGTAATGGCTGCAATCCCGGTTTTTTCATCTGTAACCGGTTCCACATTCGCGGTAGAAATACCCTGTTTGTGAAAGTGCTGGATGTATTCTTCTCCGAAAAGGTCCGTCCCTACCCGGCCGATCATCTGCACATCTGCCCCAAGTTTTGCTGCAGCAATCGCCTGATTCGCCCCCTTGCCTCCTGGGACGGTTGAAAATCGTTCTCCCATCACCGTTTCTCCCAGGGAGGGATCCTTCTTTGTCACGGTCACCAAATCCATATTGATGCTGCCTAAAACAGTAATCATATGCGTATCCCTCCTACTTTGTTGTTTCACGTTCCATGAGCTCTGTATTGAACACGACATGAACATCATCCAGCTTCTTGCCGTCAATCAGCTCCAGCAACATGGTCGCCGCCTTTTTACCCATTTCATAAATGGGCTGTGCCATGGTGGAGATTTCAGGTGAAACGGTTTCTGTCCACTCAATTCCGTCAAAACCTATAATGGACAAGTCATCAGGAACCTTCAGATTCAGCCGGCTGGCTGCTTTTAAAGCCCCTACCGCCATCACGTCATTTCCTGCAAAGACACCGTCGATGGTAGGATATGACTGGAGCAGTTCCATGAGCGCCCTTTCCGAATCCTTTAAATGATATTCCCCGTTGCACATGATCGTCGGTAACCGTTGTTCCTTCATTTCATCTTCATAAGCCTTTTGTCTGAGCCTGGAATTTTCAATATACTCCGGACCCTGGATATGAGCGATCCGCTTACAGCCTCTGTCAAGGAGATGCCGCACCGCTTTTCTGGCTTCATTGTAATTGTCGATGGTCACAGAAGGAATGCTCTGATGAAAGAAGCGGTCAAGTGCCACCATGGGGATCTTCAATCCCTCAATATGCTTAAGCTCCAGTGTGTTCGACACGATGATCACACCATCAATATGATTCTCCTGCATTTTTTCCATGTACATCAGTTCTTTTTTTATATCCTCATCGCTATTGCAGAGGAAAGTCGTATATTCTGCTTTATTGGTCACATCCTCCACTGCCCGGACCAACTGAGGGAAGTAAGGGTTTGTAATGTCCGGAACAATGAATCCAATCATCCGCGATTTCTTCTTGAATAAGCTTCTCGCTACATTATTAGGGCGATACTGCAGGCGTTCAATGGCCCCTTCGACCTTCTCCCGCGTATCTTCATGAACATACCCCTGATTATTTAAAACCCTGGAAACGGTAGCCACCGAAACCTGAGCCTCTTTCGCTACATCCTTAATCGTAACCATATAAGGGTCACTCCCGTCTTCATTCAAGTAACCTCCTGGTGTGTAACCGGTTACATGTATCGTTAAAACAAAACCGGAACACTCAATGTAACCGGTTACACAAAGTCTACTACTCATAGTGTAGTCTGTCAAACCTTTTTTAGAAACCTCTATGATTAGGGACGGACCTCCACATTCTGTGGAAGTCCGTCCCTGTCACATTTAGAATGTATATCTATGGGATGGAAGGTCCGTCCCTCTTTCTTTTTTCACTTCCGCCCATTACACTAATACAAAAAGCATGATAAAGGATGATTGGATGAGTCATTTTGTTAAAAGAGTCGAGGCTTATTTCTTGAGCGGAGATCCGTTTGTTCAGAGATATGCGATTGAAATGCTGGAGGAGACCTATTTGGTAGATGGAGATACGTTTTTGACCGGGTTGAAGGCCGTCGACCGCGGACCTGTGTCAGAAATCTCTTCCCCCATCCTTCCCCAATTGATGTACATGCCTCTGAATGAAGACGGATTGAAAGAAGTAGTCAATCGATTGAACAGTCTGGGCAAAGAAGATAAGGACCGACCGTTTTATACTCAATTGCTCACGAATGCCGATACAGATTTATTGATTCAATACAAAAACGAAGTAAGGCCTTTTGTGGATGAAAAGCAATTGGAAAAGATCGTGAAGCTCCCCTCTTTAACAATGGATGAACTTTATATGGAGCTGGACGTTGTTGTCATGTACCTGGATAGAAATGAATATGATCAGGGCTACTATGATTACGGTAAAAGAATCATCAGGGAGGTAATCAAGAAAGGCGGCATTGAGAGCGGGGAAGTACTCGAGGAATTAATCGAAGCTAGAGCGGAAGAAGGCTTCCATCGTTTCAACGAAATATTCACGATTTATATGGCCGGGGAACTCCGCGAAGAAACCATGGTCCCTGGACTCGTTGAATTCTTTAAAAACGACGACGAAAGTGATCTGCTGCTGGAGGAAGTCGCCAATTCCCTTGTGAAGATAGGGACGGACCTGGTCGTACATGAGGTGGAAAAAGTGGCCCTCCACGGAAACACTTATTTCTATACTCTTGACGTCCTGGGAAGAATCAAAACCAAAGAAGCTGAAAAAGCGTTACTGAGATTGTTTGATCAAACAAATGACCTTTTCGCAAAAACACTGATCGCTGATTATTTATGCCATCAGCTGTCAACGGATGCAATCCCTAAAATAGATGCGCTCATTGAACAAGGATACGATGATGGACTGATCTTTCTTGAAGAGTCATTATATGTCAACTGCATCATGAATGGCATCGATCACCCGAAACTCGCTGAGTGGAGAAGCCTCCTTGAAGAAATAGAACGTGCCTCAATAGGTCAAGAGCCCCTTCAGGATCCAGAACCTGTCTCAACGGGAGAGAAGATAGGACGCAACGACCCATGCCCATGCGGCAGCGGCAAAAAATACAAGAAATGCTGTCTTTAAATAAAAGAGGGACGGACCTCCGCATTCTGCCGGAAGTCCGTCCCTTTCTCATTTCACTTAAATAGGATGTGTTTTGAGGTCCGTCCCTCTAAATCCTTCTTGCCCTTGTCCATCTTGCATTCTACTTGCAAATGATCGATGTAAAGGTCCGTACCTCTACTCCATCCACTCAGGCTTGCCGAAGCCTTTGAATTCTCCGTCGATGACTTTCTCGAATTGGTCGGATTCGACGACAGCTTTGATGTCTTTGGCCAATTGTGAATCTGCGTCTTTTGTATTCATGACGACCCGGTTGCGGTACTGATCCGGCATGTCTTCAAGCTGAAGGGCGTCAAGTAGGTCCATTTTGGCAGCCAGTGCGTAGTTTCCCGGGACGGCTGACAGGTCGACGCTTTCAACGGCCCTTGGAAGCTGGGCCGCTTCGATAGGTTTGAACTGCAGGTTTTTCACGTTTTCGGCAATGTCTTTTTCCGATACCGTCAATGGATCTGTATCCGGTTTTAACGTGATCAATTTCGCATCTTCCAAGATCTGAAATGCCCGGGCTGCGTTCGTCGGATCGTTGGGAATGGCGATGGCGCTACCCTCTTTGATCTCCTCAATCGAACCAAACTTCTCCGAATAAATCCCCATCGGTGCAGTCGGAACAACAATCACTTCTGATAAGTCCATGTTATGCTGCTTAGCAAAGGTTTCCATATAGATCTTATGCTGGAACAGGTTCGCATCCAGATCTCCCTGAGCCAGTGCGTTATTCGGCTGGATGTAATCACTGAATTCCTTCACGACAACACTGTATCCCTTCTCTTCAAGGCCAGGCTTAATCGCCTTTGTCACCATATCGCTGTACGGACCCGATGTGGCCCCGATCGTTACTTCCTTGTTATCTTCAGAGCCCGCTTTGTCCCCTCCGCAAGCTGCAAGAATGCTCATGATTCCGGCTAATGCCACTACTAAAATCCACTTTTTCACTTCTTGTTCCCCCTAAAGTAGTTATCGTTTATCGACTAATCGTGCAAACACATCACCCGTATACTGGATGAGCTGAACCAGGCAAATCAGAATGACGACCGTGGTGATCATCACCGTATTGTCATAGCGGTAATACCCGAAGCGAATCGCAAGATCCCCGACTCCGCCTCCACCGACGATGCCGGCCATGGCGGAATAGGCAACCAGACTGATCGTGGTAATCGTAATCGCCTGAATCACCGCCGGACGGGCTTCCGGTAACAGCACGTCCTTGATGATCATCCAGGGGCTTGCCCCCACTGAAACCGACGCTTCAATGACCCCTTTATCAATCTCACGCAAAGACGTTTCTACCATCCTTGCAAAAAACGGAATCCCTGCAACAGAGAGGGATACGGAGGCCGCTGTCGGTCCGATCGTCGTCCCGGTCAATAGCTTGGTCAATGGTAAGAGCGCCACCAGTAAAATGATGAACGGAATGGAGCGCACCATATTGACGACGAATCCAACCACCTTCTTGATCAAACTATTTTGTAAGAACAGCCCCTTATCCGTCACAAAAAGGAGAATCCCAAGGGGTAACCCCACCAGTATCGCCACGGCAAGGGAGATGCCTACCATATACACCGTTTCAAAAAAAGCTTTATTCAACTCTGGTAAAATCGCAGTCAATGAATCAGGCAGCATCAAGAAGCACCTCCAGGCTTTGCGTCTTCAACGTGATATATCGGATCGCGGCTTCCAATTCATCAGGAGAGCCGATCAGTTCCATGATGAAAATCCCCAGTGGAACGTCCTGGATATATTCAATCTTCCCGTGAAGGATGTTCCCCCGGACCTTGTACCTCTGGAACACTTCAGAGACGACGCTTTCCTCAGCGATCGTCCCTTTGAATTGGATTTTGATGAGCTTCCCTTTTCTGGATTGAACGAGGTGAGGCGGAAGTTCAAACTGCAGAATCGTTTCAATGAATTGCTTCGTCAACGGCTGCTTCGGTTCTGCAAACAGGTCATAAACAGGTCCTTCCTCGACGATCTTTCCGTCCTGCATCACCGCCATCCGGTCGCAGATTTCTTTCACCACTTCCATCTCATGGGTGATGAGCACGATGGTCAAGCCTAGTTCCCGGTTGATCTTTTTTAACAGCTTCAAGATAGACTTCGTCGTGTTTGGATCCAGTGCCGACGTGGCTTCATCACATAACAGGACCGATGGATCATTCGCCAGGGCTCTTGCAATCCCGACTCTTTGCTTTTGTCCCCCGCTGAGCTGGGACGGATAGGCGTCCGCCTTGTCTGACAGCCCCACCATATCCAGAAGCTCGTCTACTCTTGGCTTGATCTTCCCTTTTGGCACCCGTGCCGCTTTCAAGGCAAACGCAAGGTTGTCAAAAACCGTTTTCGACTTGATCAGGTGAAAATGCTGAAAGATCATGCTCGTTTTCTGACGGGCCAGTCTTAGTTTCTTAGAATTGAGCTTTGTGAAGTCCTGTCCGTCAATGATGATTTCCCCTGAAGTCGGGGTTTCCAGCAGATTCAGACAGCGAAGCAGTGAACTCTTTCCTGCGCCGCTGTATCCTACGATCCCAAAGATCTCACCCTTTTCGATCTTCACAGAAACGTTATCCACACCGACCACCGTTTGCTTCTTTGTTTTATACGTCTTCACCAAATTCCGGATCTCGATCAATCTGTACACCCCTTTTCCCAAATAAAAAAATGCCTCTTTCAACTGAAAGAAGCATCGCCTGTCTATCTCGACTTATCTCTCAGAATGAAATCATTCTGCAGGAATTGGCACCGTTCCTATACTGGAGGTTGCCGGACGTCATAGGGCCTGATCCCTCGGTCACTCTGGATAATGAAAAGTATGTAATTTTCTAAATTTTTACCTTAATCAGGATAATACTGGGTATCCACAGGGAAGTCAATAGGGGAAATTCTTCAAGAACCAATGTAAGCGCTACCTTTGTTATCAGGGTGGGAAAACATTTTTTTCCGGCGAATGACCGAAGAGGGACGGACCTCTAAATGAGGGAGATAAAAACAAATAAAAGAGTAACCCATTGGGGCTACTCTTCATTCTTTCACTTCACTGCAGCTCTCCCGCTTCACCAGATGCACAGGCACCACCACTTTTTTCGCGAGCTCCCGCTTCGATTGGATCTGGTCCAGCAATAATTCCACCGCGGATTCTCCCATGAACTCCGTGTAGACCTTCACCGTTGTCAGGGAAGGCTGCAGGAATTTAGAGGTGGCGATATCATTGAAGCCGACGATGGACACTTGGTCGGGAATCCTGATACCTTCTTCATGAAGGGCACGGATGGCCCCGATCGCCATGGAGTCCGAGGCGATGAAGAAGGCAGTCGGAATGGACTCCGCCTGGAGTGCCTCTTTCATTAACCGGTAGCCATCCTCGGCGGTGAAATTCCCATCGGTCCAGATGAAGTCCGGATGGTACAAGTCCCTCAGCGCCAAATACTCGTAAAAAGAAATTTCCCGTTCATCCCGGATCGGTTCTTCCTCCTTCACGAATTCGTGGCCTCCTATGTACCCGATTTTCTCATGACCCAGGCTGATCAGGTAATCAAGAACCTCTGTCATCGCCTTGCGGAAATCGACCACCACACTGTCATAATCATCGGACGGGGAATAGTCCACAAGAACAAGCTGCCTCGCTGATTGCTCAAATAGATCGATTTCAGCCTGGCTGTATTTCCCCACGGCAATGATCCCATCCAAGCCTTCCAATCTCGAGGCATCGATCTCGTCCCCGTTTTTAAACAGCTTCACAAGATCGATATTCCGTTCATGGCACTCTCTTTCCACCCCGGTACGGACGGCCATATAGTAAGGATCCGCCATTTCCTGCTGATCTGAATACCAATAGACCAGGCCGAACAGCATCCGTTCCTTCATCTGCCCGGGATCTTTCCGGTTTCGCAGCGTTTTATAATTCATTTCCTGTGCGATTTGAAACACTCTTTTCTTGGTTTCATCTGCAACGGATAGAGTCGCATCATAGTTTAATACTCTTGAAACAGTAGCTGGCGAGACACCCGCTTTTTCTGCTATATCTTTTAAAGTGGCCATCCCACTTCTCCTTTCTATTTCATCCTTATTTCCATTATACCGAAGAAGCGGGCGCCACACACATACTTCTCCATATTCATAGGCAAGGTCCGTCCCTCACCGGTCTTCCTTCACTTCACGGAGTTTCCATATACAGGACCGGGCATCGCCTTTCAGCTTTGTCTGCTCTGTGACGACGGTTCCGTTAAAGAATGGAGGAAGAAGCAATCCTGCGTTCATCAGTTCATCTCCGTATACTCTTTCCTGCGTATGAGCGATTTCGTATAAGGCATGGGGCTTGAGACCCTGCAGCCGGACCCGGAGCAGTCCGGGGTTTGGCTCCGCCAGTGTCCGGTAGAAGGCCACGATGGACTCACTCTTCTCGCTGTCCACGACCATCCAGGCCGTATCGTTCCCCTTAAAGGGATCAAGGATCCGGTAGAAGCTGCCAAATTGAAGAAGGGCCCGATTGTCTTTGTAAAACTGTACCTGATCCTTGACGGTTTCCTTTTCCGCTTCCGTAAACGAGGTGGCATCGAGTTCGTAACCGAAAGCTCCGAACATGGCCGCATGAAAACGGGTGTCAAGAGGTGTCTCCCGCCCTGTCTGATGATTGGGGGAGCCGGAAACATGTGCCCCCATGGAAGAAACGGGATAGATGAGTGACGTGCCCCACTGGATCTTCAGTCGTTCAATGGCATCGGTATTGTCACTCGTCCACGTTTGGGGCATGTAATGGAGCATCCCTGGATCGAACCGATTTCCCCCGCTTGCACATGATTCGAATAAGATATGGGGGAACCGGGAAGTCAGCCTGTCTAACAGCCGGTACAGTCCCAATACGTAGCGATGGACGACCTCACCCTGACGCTCTCGGCCAACCGAGGCGGATCCGACTTCTGTCATGTTCCGGTTCATATCCCACTTTACATATGAAATCGGGGCAGAAGAGAACAGCCCGCTTAGGGTTTCAACTAAGTGATCCACCACTTCCTCCCTGGCAAGATCCAGGATGAACTGATTCCGTCCGTGAGACAGGGTGCGGTCAGTCACTCCTAGGACCCAGTCAGGATGCTCTTCGTAAAGGCGGCTCTTCTTCGAGACCATTTCAGGCTCCACCCAGAGCCCGAACTTAAGCCCTTTCTTCTCCACCACCTCTTCACCCAGGCCTTTGATTCCCCGTGGAAGCTTTCTCCTGTCCGGCGTCCAATCCCCAAGGGAGGAGGTATCATCATTCCGTTCTCCGAACCACCCGTCATCAAGGGCGAATAATTCGATTCCGAGTGTGGAAGCTGCGTCGCAGATGCCGAGGATCTTCTCTTCATCAAAATCAAAATACGTCGCCTCCCAGTTATTGATCAGGACGGGGCGTTCCTTATCCCTCCACCCGCCTTTTGAAAGACGGGTCCTGAATAAGTCATGAAATTGCTGACTCATCCCGTTCATACCCGTATCTGAATAGACCATGACCGCTTCCGGCGTTTGAAAGCGTCCGCCCCCTTCCAGAGTCCATTCGAAGCCAAACGGATTGATCCCAAGGAGGGCACGGGAGGTGTTGTAGGCATCCACCTCCACTCCGCCGAAGAAATTCCCGCTGTACACGAGGCTGAAACCGTACACTTCCCCGTGGCTTTCCGTAGCGCAGGGAGATTTCAAGGCAAAAAACGGATTATGATTCGAGCTGGAAACGCCTTTTTTACTATCGATGGACTGCAGTCCTTTCCGGAGGGGCTGGCATTCCACATGTCTTTCACGGATCCAAGCACCGTGTAGATGGAGAAAGTCAAAGTCTGCATGTGGCAGGTCGACAGATGTACTGAGCAAGCGCTCAATCACCACCTGCCCTTTCCCATTGTTCCTAAGCTCGACACTTCTCACCATCACATCTCTCTCGTGATAAACCGTATAGAGGACATCCAGTTCAAGGTCAGCAACCTCATCTTCAAGGGTGACAATGAGGGTCTCAGCCTCTGAATTGTCCTCCACGTAGGTCGCAGGGAGACCGTCCAAACGAGGCTTGCCGTTCTCCAACCGATACTCTTTAAACGTGAAATGAGACGTCCTGCTGCCATTTTCATGTTTGATGACAAACGCAGGCTCCCGGTAATCACTCGTCCCGAACCCAGGATACTCCTGCTTCAGGAATTCAAGGGAAAAATAAGGGTCTCCTTCAAAAGGGAAAGATGCATTCCCCAGAGGCTCGGAAGGAAGTTGGATGAGGCTTGAGAAGTCATCGCGGTGCCTTATTTTTTTCCCGAAGTAAGCCTGGCCGAGCTGACCATTTTTCAAAACGGTCAAGAGGTAGCTTGTGTTCTTTCCCTGTAAATGAAATTGACGCCATTCTTCATTGATGTAAATCGGCAATGGGAATCCTCCTCTTATTTAACGGCACTTCCAAGCATGCCTGAAATAAACTGGCGTTGAAGGGCCAGGAAGAAAATGATGATCGGGATGGTGGCGATGGTGACGCCCGCCATCACTTGACCGTAATCGATTCGGGACAGTCCGAACAAACTTGAAAGGGCCACGGGGAATGTGTACATATCCGTGGACGACAGGGCAATCAACGGCCACAGGAAGCTGTTCCACTGATACAGGAACAGGAAGATCGCCGTGGCGGCAAGGGCCGGTTTCATGGACGGCATGACGATCCTGAAAAAGATCTTCCACTCCCCCGATCCGTCAATCCGTGCGGCTTCAATCAGTGAATTCGGGAATGCCAGCATATTCTGCCTCATTAAGAATATCGCAAATGGATACGCCAGATTAGGCAGGATGACAGCTTTGTACGTATTCAGCCATCCGAACCCCGCCATCATTTTAAATAACGGGATGATGGTGGCGTGGTACGGGACCATCATGGATAACAGGAAAACCGCGAATATGAGATTGCGCCCTTTGAAACGGAATTTGGCAAAGGCATACGCCGCCATGGAACAAATCAACAGGCTCAGGACGGTATACACGATGGCGATGAACAGGGAGTTGAACATCACGCGTCCGATGCCGATCGCTTCATTTAAATTCTGGACGTTTTCCACCAGTTTTTCACCAGGTACAAGGACAGGCGGTTTCGAGAACATCTTGCCACTCTCATTCGTTGCCCCGATCGCTGCCCAGTAGAAAGGAAATAAAGAGATAAGTGCGCCAATGGCTAATACGATATACAGAACGAATTTTCTACCCAGTTTTGATTGTCTCATTCTTGATCACCTGTTAGTTTGAATTGGATAAATGTCATAATACCGATTAAAACAACGATTACATACGCAATGGTAGAAGCATAACCGAAGTCAAAGTAACGGAATCCCGTTTGATATAAATACATCCCGATGGTCAATGTCGCATCACTCGGCCCGCCCTTCGTCAATACGAAAGGTTCATCGAATAATTGCAGTGTACCAATGGTCGACAGGACCACCGTAAACAGGATGACCGGCTTTAATTGCGGGATGGTGATGGCGAAGAACTGACGGACCCGGGAAGCACCGTCCATGCTTGCCGCTTCATAGAGCTCTTCAGGTATATTCTGAAGGCCTGCTAAATAAATGACCATGTTATACCCGACCCATCTCCACGTCATGGCGATGATCAGGGAAGCCTTCGCCCAGAACGGATCATTCAGCCACGGAATCGCTTTGAAGCCTAAAGAGGTCAACAGCTGATTCACTACCCCGTCATTCATCAACATGATGGAGAAAATGATGGAATAGGCCACCAGGGAGGTGACGGCCGGCAGGAAAAAGGTGACGCGGAAGAAACCCTTCATGCGCAGCAATGCCGCATTCAATAAGGATGCGAGCACGAGTGCCAGGAGGACCATGACTGGCACCTGGATGATGAGTAGAATGAAGGTATTCTTGAGGGCTGTATGAAAGATTTCATCAGACAGCAACCGTTTATAATTATCAAGTCCTACAAAGGTCAAATTGGCACCCTGACCCGTTTGAAAGCTGAGAATCAAGGAAGAAATGATCGGATAAAGCATAAATACACTAAACAGGAGGACAGCCGGTGCAATAAATAAATATGGGATATATGGTTTTGTTTTCATACAACATCCTTCTTTCCTGTAGGCAGCTGAAGCATCGCCCTATTTCTTTATAGAAAAAGAGAGTAGGAGACCACAAGAACCCTTTGGCCCTAACCCTCTTTTTCATTCGATTACAAATTAGTTGGCAACTTCCCGTTTCGTCCGGTCACTTAAACGCTTCGCCGCGTCTTCAAGTGCTTTCCCGGCTTTCGTGCCGTTGAACGTATCCGCCTGTGCTTTGATGGCTTCATCAAGTGCAAGTGAGTAGTCCTTCGTGTAATAAGCCGTTGGGACATCCTTCATTTCATCAGCGAATAATTTCCAGATGTTTTGTCCGCCGAAGAACTCCACTTCGCCATTAAAGACATCGGATTCATAGGTTGTATTCAGGGATGGGAATAGTCCGTAATCCTCCATCGCCATGATTTGTGTATCGGTATCTGTGGAGAAGTACTCCAGGAAATCATAGGCAGTATCCGCCTTTTCACTTGCCGCCGGAATCATCCAGCTTGAACCTCCAAGGTTGGATGCGCGGTTGCCGCCTTCTTCCACAGCAGGAAGCAGGAACACTCCCCAGTCACCGCTTGTATCCTTCGCCTGATCGACGATCGTACCGTAGTACCACGCACCGAATGGAATCGTCGCGACGGATCCATCGACTGTTGAAGATACGACACCGTTCCAGCCGTCCACATTCTTAATCAAATCGGCATCTGCGAAATTCTTCTGGATTTCCATTGCTTTTACCGCTTTAGGATTCGTTAAGTCGATGTTTCCTTCTTCGTCATAGTAGAACACACCTTGTTGATTCAACATCATACGGAAAGTCGGATCATCTTTGAACATATCAAGAGGCATGGCATAAGAACCGGTTGCTTCCTTTATTTTCTTTCCGGCTTCCAGAAAATCGTCCCATGTGTTGATCTCTTCAGCCTTCACCCCTGCTTGTTCAAACAGGCTGCGGCGGTAGAACATGCCTCCCGGACCTGCATCAAACGGCATGGCATAGTAGTTACCCTCTACCTGTGCCAGATCATTCTTAAAGGAAGGGAACTTCTCTTCGTGCTCTGTGAAACCTTTATCAGAAAGATTCAGGAACCCTTCAGGAAAGGCTTCCACATACCCGTGAATACGGTCATCCTCCACAAGGACGATATCCGGAAGGCCGACACCACCTGCAGCCAGTCCTGTTGAAAGCTTGTCGTAGACATCAAGACGTCCGATGTCCTCTACCTTCAATTCCACATTTGGGTTATCCTTCTGATATTCCTTGACCGCTTCATTCAATGCCCCGACATTGACATTCCAGGCCCAGGCTGTCAGCGTGACCTTTCCATCCCCGCCTTCACCGGAGCCACTGCTTCCCGCGCTGCACCCGGCAATGATCAACGTCGCAATGATGCTCATCAAAACGAAAAATTTCTTCATACCCTTTGTCCCCCTTGATTTTCATAGATTAAAAGATTTGTAATCGTTTTCTCTTAAAAAACAGAACTGCACCAGAAAGCGCTTACAACTTGTAATTCATTTTAGTAAATTTTCAGAAATCAGTCAAGATAATTTTAGTAAATAATTTAATTAAATTTACTTAATAGGGAAATTAGGGTTTTCATAGACCATTAGATTAGGGCTATGTCATTTAAATGGAAGTTATTGGGGTTTTCGTTCTAGATGGATTGTCTTTTCTAAAGAAGAATGTAGAAGTTGATTTCCGCTGGAGGCTACTCTCTTTCCGCGGGGCTGGCGATGAGCCTCCTGGGATCTCACCCGTCCAGCTACAGGGCATAGGGGATCGAGGTCATAAGCCCATCTGCAACGAGATCAACTCTCTCAAATTGACAGGCAGACCGGCAAAAGATATCAGTGCTGATAGTACAATACCCTTTAGGTACACATATACTATCTTTTCAGATGAGTAAAATAAAAGATCAGAAGGATCATGGGGATGTTCATTGAGTAAGACAATGAATGAGGGAGACTTGAATTCGATTTTGGAGATTTTCCTTATTTTGTGGCAGCAAAAGAAAAAGACCATCAATTTCAACTCTCATTGATGGTCTTTTTTCTTTCTATGTTCCATTTTAACGAGCTGCAGCAGGACCTATTCCAGGTGATGATTTCTCATCATTTACAGCACTTCATAATCCGTCACATTCCGCTCCACCACTCTGGCTCCTACTACTCCCACCAACGCTCCGTTCGAACTTCCGAACACATTGGTGGCGATCAGGTTTTCCATCGCTGCTTTCACTGCCGCCGTATCGATGGGTTCAATCGGGTCATTGACGGAAAGTTTCGCAGGCTTCCCGGTTTCGGTTTGAAATTCAAGTTCTAATACTTTCGCCATCATCTCTCCTCCTTTCTGTTAAGATCTTCATCCTGTTTACTCGTTGATGTCAAAGTTCTGGATCATCTCGATGTTGGATAATCCTTTCGATGAAAGACTTGCCAGTGATAACGCCGCGCTGTTCATTTCATCAGCCGTCGCCTGTGAATGGATGTAGCTGTAAGACTTGTACACAAATGTGGGATTCCCTTTCTCGTCCACTCCGTCATTGTAAGCGAGCCTGATCCTCGTCGATTTCAAATCCGCTGTTGCCATGTGCCTCACCTCCTTTCACCCTTTATATAGGGGGAAGGGAAAAAGCGGGACACCCTGTTTGAAAATAAAAAAGAGGGACGGACCTCAAATTCCTAGTACCAGCTCCTAGGAATAAAGGTCCGTCCCTTGTTCTTAATAAAGTTTTCCTTGTCTGTACAGGACCGTCGAGAGTTTCATGACGGAGTGGATGTAGCAGTTTTGGCGAAGGGGGTATGGGTCGCCGAAGAAGAGGGGCAGGACGGTGTCCATGGTTGTTTTCATCTTGTCGTAGAGGAGGTTGAATACTTGTTCCTCTGTGTAGAATTGGGTTTCCCTTCCCTGGAGCCATTCGAAGTAGGAGACGATGACTCCTCCGGCATTTGCCAGGATATCGGGGATGATGATGACTCCTTTATCGCTCAGGGCTTTATCCGCTTCTGTCGTGATCGGGGCATTGGCTCCTTCCACAATCACCTTTGCCTGCACGTTCTCTACATTTTCCTTATGCACCTGATCCTCCAGTGCCGCAAGGATCAGTACGTCGACACCAAGATAGAGAACGTCTTCACGATCGCGTATTTCCCCTCTTACCCCGATCTCTTTCAGCTGCTCCTCAGAAGTCGGAAGATCCCCTTTATTCCTCATCGTAAATTCAACCAGGGCAGGGATATCAAGACCGTCCGAATGGTATAGCGTCACGTTCCTATCGCTTACAGCTACAACTTTATTCTGTATATGAGTCGACTGGTAGGCTTCAAGGGCAGCAACCGACCCCACATTCCCGAACCCCTGCACGGCGATCGTCAAGGAACGGTCCTCCAGTTCAAGAGCCGTCTTTGCAAAGACATTATCGGTTTTCGTCAATAAACTCTTCTGATCCCGGACGAAATCATGAATCAGGTAGCGGAAGGTGAAGAAGACGCCTTTTCCCGTCGCTTCCCTCCGCCCCAGGGAACCTCCGTTAACGACGCTCTTACCGGTAAAGCTTCCCCGATAGGGCATTCCGGGATGGATGCTCTTATACTCTGCCATCATCCAGTCCATTTCACGTTCACCCGATCCCATATCAGGAGCCGGGATATCTTTATCGGGACCAAGGACATCACTGAAATACTGGACATACTTCCTTGAGATAAGGTGAAGCTCCTTCTC
Organism: Bacillus sp. RO3; assembly: GCF_012911895.1. Classification (GTDB taxonomy): domain Bacteria; phylum Bacillota; class Bacilli; order Bacillales; family Bacillaceae_B; genus Rossellomorea. The sequence goes on along the minus strand of NZ_JAAXCV010000010.1, from coordinate 37,747 downwards.
GGAATACTCCCGGGGATTCAGGATGATCCCGCCTTTACCGCCGCCGAATGGAACATCATGGAGGGCATTTTTCAACGTCATCAAGGACGCCAGGTTCTCCACCTCTTCCTCGTTCACCGTTTCGTGAAAACGGATCCCCCCCTTATAAGGACCCATGGCATTGTTATGCTGAACCCGGAAAGCCGGGATCCGCACCACCTTCTCGTCCCCCAGGGGAATCCTTAAATAGGATTTATGTACATGGTTCGGTGTCGACAGGATCGACGTCAGGGACGTAAACGCTTTCTTCCTTGTCTCCCCTTTCACTTCCGGCAAAAAAGACCCGTCCTCCAATAAAGCATCCAATGATTTCTGAACAATGTTTCGTGTTTGGCTGATCAACTCGCTTCCCTCCTATACAAGTAAGAACAGATTGGTATAGTTTAAGCTTACCCTGTCATTCCTGAATAAAAACGGCTTTTCCCAAAGTCTTCATGACAATCGGCCAAAAGGAAAAAACCACACCGTGATTAAAAGGTGTGGCGCGCGGTATGACCGATTCAATCACTGCTCTTTCGGATGACGAGCTCCGAAGATATGAAGACTTTATGAGTGACCTTACGTTTCTCCTCAAGGCGCTTCACCATGAAGTCCACTGCCGTTTCCCCCATGACTTCGGTTTGGACCTTCACAGAGCTTAATGGTGGATACACATACTTGGAGACGCTGATATCATTGACCCCGATCAGATTCACCCGGTCCGGTACCCCGATCCCTTCTTCATGCAGGGCCCGCAAGGCACCAATGGCCAGGGAGTCATTGCCGCAGAAAAAGGCCGTCGGCAGCTTTTCACCGTGTTCTGCCACGGCTCTCTTCATTAAGCGGAATCCATCGTCCACTGTAAAGGAGCCGACATACATGGATGACTCTGACAGCATGCCTTTTTCCCCGAGGTAATGCTTGAAGGTATCTTCCCGGGAGTCAGGGATGAAGTCACCGTCATTTTCTTTAAACGTCTCCCGTCCCCCGATGTAGCCGATGTCGGTATGGCCTTTTTTAAGAAAATGATTCAGCACCTTTTTTGTGGCAATGGAAAAATCGGTCAGAACGGAATCAACGTCTTCCCCTTCCGGACTGAAGTCGACGAATACAATGTTCTCACTGATCCTTTTCAGCTCCTGCACCTGATATGAACTGAATTTCCCGATCGCCACAACACCATCGAACGATCCCTTCTTCATTTCCTCGAAATCGTTCTGGAAATATTTCACCAGGTTCAGTCCGTAGTGCTGGCACCGCTGTTCGGCACCGAGACGGATCGACATATAATACAGGTCGTCGAGCTCCTCCTTCTCCGTGTACCAGTTGAAGATGGCGATGCTCGAATCCACCGATTTCCGCGGTGCCTTCTTTTTCTTATAGTTTAATTCCTCTGCTACTTCAAAGATCTTATGCTTTGTTTGCTGGGGCACAGACAGGGATTTATCATCATTCAGGACCCTCGAAACCGTGGAAATCGAAACACCGGCCTTTAATGCAATATCTTTAATCGTCGCCAATCGAATCTACTCCTGTTCCCTCAATACATGAAAGCTGTATGTGGTGGAAGCTTTATACACTTCCCCTTTCTTCACCATGACCGTCGGGAAATGGAGATGATTCACGGCATCGGGGTATCCCTGTGTTTCAAGGCAAAGTCCGAGATGCTTCCTCACCTGAACCCCGCCTGAAAGCTCATGGCCCCCCAGGTCATTCCCCGTATACAAAATGACCGCCTTCTGATCCGTTTCCACTGTCATTACCCTCCCGCTGTCTTCATGAACAAGGGACATTGGTTGTTGTCCTTCGTTTAAACAAAAAGCATGGTCGTAGCCTTCTTCCTGTCCGAGCTCCATCCTGTCAGAAATGGCGCGATCACCATGGAAATCAAAGGCTGTACCCTCTGTTGGAATCCATGCTCCTGTCGGGATTTTTCCCTCTGAAAGCTCGAGGACGTGATCAGCCGGAATGTGCAGACGGTGGGAGAGAATCTCTTCTTTATAATCACCGCTAAGATTGAAATAACTGTGGCTCGTCATATTGATGGGGGTGTCACGATCAGGCTCTGCCCCGTATGTGATGGCAAATGCGTTTTCATTTGTCAGGGTATAGGTGACGTCCACTTTCACATTTCCCGGATACCCCTCTTCTCCATCTCGACTCAGATAAGAGAGGCGCACACTTACCTCATCTCCACCAACAGAAATGTCATCTACGGTCCAGATCACTTTGTCAAAGCCTTTCTTGCCCCCATGCAGGTGATTTCCATCCTCATTAGGGCAGAGCTCCACTTTCTTTCCATTGGATACGTAGCTTGCCTGACCGATTCGACCCGCAACCCTGCCGACCAGGGCACCGTAGTAGTAGACATGCTGAATATACTCCTCTAACGTATCGAAACCAAGAACGACATTCTCAAGCTTCCCCTTCTTGTCCGGGGTCAGCATTTCCATGATCGTCCCGCCATACGTCATAAAAGTCACTTGCATACCGGCATCATTTCGTAACGTATAGGAGTCGACTTCCTGTTCACCAAACACTCCGAACGTTTTTTTGATGACATCCATCTTCACTCACGATCCTTTTCAATAGTGGAGATCACGCAGTCATAAGGTTGAAGGACCCATTCACCGAACGTTTCCTCATATCCGTTATGATTGATGATCACCTGAACCGTTTTTCCTTCCGCCGTTCTCGTCACAACCTCTACCCCCGGATTGGTTTCAACTGTGTTCAATCCGGCATCATGTGCGATTCTGCATGCCAGAACGTCCATGATTTCCTTTTCAATACCGGCGCCGATATAATAGGCCTTCCCGCTGCCGAAATCATGTTCCGTCACACAGGCGTACTCATTGTAAAAAGGATCATCATAGCGATATAGGGACCTGGCTGTTAACGGCGTCACTAAATCCCTCCAGTATTCCGCTTTCGTCATGTGCCCTGAATCCGTTGATACGACAGGGACATGTTGTCCTTCATGAAGGGACTCTGATTCTTCCACTTCGATACCAAGGAGCCCCGACAATCCGCCCGGGATCATTTCCCCGAAAACAAGATTGTTGTCTTTGTCCTTTACCCCTGCACGGTAGGACACGATGACCGTTCCCCCATTTTTGGTGAACTCCTCAAGTCTTGCCGTCAATCCTGCATCCATCAGCTGCGGAACAGGTACAAGCACAACCTTATACTGTGAGAAATCCTGATCATATTTCAGCACATCCACCGTCGTATTCTGCTTATGGAAAGGCTCATACAACCTTAACATTTCTTCCGTGAAATCAATGCTCGGATTCTGCTGCTGGATCCGCCATGACCATATATTATCGAAGTCATACAGGAGGGCGACATCCGCCTTAACAGGAGAATCGAAGAGGGTCTCATATTCCTTGACTTCGTTGAAAAACTGCTTCACTTCCTTGTATTTACGTGTCGTCCGGTTATTGGCATCAAGGATCCCAAGGCAATACTGCTCGGCTCCCCGGTTCATCCCGCGCCAGCGGAAAAAGAGCATATTGGAGCATCCGTGGGCAAACGCGTGCCACGCCCATACCTTTGCCTGATTCGGCCTTGGCAGGTATCCGATGACATCATGCCCCTGTGCCCCCATCAGTTCTTCCACAATCCAGAAATTCTGCTTCTTCAATCCACGCACATAATCGAGGGTCATGGACAGATGGGCAGGGGAAATCGGCTCCTTCAAGCCTCCCCACACGGGATAGTTATCATAGGAAACAAAATCGAGATCCCTGGAGAATTCATTGTGATCAAACCATTTATCAAAGAAGCCGCCTGGCAGGTTCGTCGTCACGGTTTGATGGTTCCCTTTCAACCGTTTCGCAAGCTCCACATGCTGAAGGGCAAAGCCGCTCAATGAAGCGGAACGAAACCGTGCCCAATCAAGCATCATGGCAGGGTTATGGACCGTAACCGTTTGCTTCGGTACAGGGACCTCCGAGAATTCATTATAGGTCTGCCCCCAGAAAATCGTTCCCCAGCGCTCGTTCATCTCATGAATCGAATCATATTTTTCCTTCAGGAAATCTTGAAATCTCTGTTCACAGCTGGCGCAATAACACATATCACTGCCTTCGTGTCCGAATTCATTATCGATTTGCCAAGACACGATGGCCTCTTCATCCCTGTAATGAGTGATGAGTTTTTCAGCGATGCGAAGGGAATACCTTTGATAGGTTTCAGAGTTATAGCAGTACTGCCGTCTTCCCCCGAACGCCTTTTTCACCCCATTGATATCTTCAATGAGAATATCAGGATGGTTGGCAGCAAGCCATGCAGGAAACGTCGCTGTCGGCGTACCGAACATAACCTTCATCCCGTACAGCTTCGCCTTTTTGATCACATGATCAAAAAAGGAAAAATCAAAGCGGCCTTCTTGCTTCTCCATCAGATGCCATGCGAACTCGCCGATCCTGATCATATTCACACCCATCTCTTTCATCCGTGAGAGGTCGTCATCCATTAAATCGATATCCCAATGTTCCGGGTAGTAATCTACACCTAAATACATTTCTATCACCTGCATTCGTTTAGTATAGAGAAAAGAAGAAACCGGGACATGCATCGGTTCCTTGCTCCTCTCTGGAAATTTATCTGTTTATGAAAGAACGGAGGCTCATTGAAGCCCGTCCTTCCCCGAATTAAAATCCGTCCACGAACTTCCTGAACGCCTGCTGTCCAGTTTCATCGCGTTTAAAGACGCCGGCATCCTCGAGGACCCGTGAGAATTTCTTCCCAAGCTCCTCCCTGACGATGCTCTCTGCATGATCTGGACTCACTTCCTTCCCATACCGGTCCTTCAGTTCCTCCACCCACTTCAGATGGTAGTCTGCCACTCCACAGCTTTCACCTAAGAGGGCTTTTTCTACGTCTTGAAGCTCCTCCTTCAAGCGGGCCGGCAGAACGGCAAGACCCATCACCTCGATCAGACCGATGTTTTCTTTCTTAATATGATGGACGTCTTCATGGGGATGGAAGATGCCCATCGGATGCTCTTCACTTGTCCGGTTGTTGCGGAGGACAAGGTCCAATTCATATTTCCCTTCACGCACTCGGGCAATGGGTGTAATCGTGTTATGAGGTGTCTCACCTGTAAAGGCCAGGATCTCAGCCTCAGGGTCACTATACTCTTTCCACCCTCTCAGCATCTCCTCCCCTGCATCCAGTAATGGTTCCATCTTTTCACTGGACAAGCGCACAACGGACATGGGCCACTTGACGATCCCGGCTTCCACTTCAGGATGATGGATCATGGAAAAGGTGTATTCTGTTTCCGCCTTCGCCATGGCAAAGTCATAATGCCCTCCCTGATAATGATCATGGGACAGAATCGATCCCCCGACTATGGGCAGATCGGCATTGGATCCCGCAAAGTAATGAGGGAACTGATGGACGAAATGCAGGAGTCTCTCGAATCCATCCCGGTTGATTTCCATGGGGCGATGAGACTCTGACAACACGATGCAGTGCTCATTGTAATAGACATAAGGCGAATACTGGAGCATCCACGGTTCCCCTGCAAGATTCAGGCGGATCATCCGGTGATTGGCACGGGCCGGGTGGCCGATTCTCCCCTCGTAGCCTTCATTTTCGACACAGAGCAAACACTGGGGATACGTCTGATCCTTTTTCGGCATGGACTTCTCCAGGGCGATCTGCTTTGGATCTTTCTCGGGCTTCGAGAGATTGATGGTAATGTCCAGTTCACCGTATTCGGTTTCCACCTTGTAACTGATGTTTTGACGGATCCGCTTCGTCTGGATGTAGTTGCTGTCCTGACTCAGCTTGTAGAAATAATCCGTTGCCTGTTCCGGCCCCTGTTGATAATAGCCGGCAAACGTTTGATTGATGACCGATGGCCGTGCCACAAAGGTATCCATCACTCTTGCAGCGAACATCTCCTTTGCATCCAGCACATCGTCAATGATTCCTTCCTCCACGGCATAATCGGTTAACGCTTCAAGCAGGTCCGGGATGGAAGAGTCAGGGGAGTCACCTGTCCCACCTTGATAATCCTCTATGTGCAGAAGGGAAAGGATGCGGTTCCGGGCATAGACTTCATCCTCTTTCCCCATCAGTTTTGCTTCTATCGCTTTTTCCACAATCGCATCTACGGTCAAGAAAATGGTCATCTTCCGTCACTCTCCCTTTTTGTCGTCGTATCCGAACGGATGGCTTTGATGCCACTCCCATGCGTCCCCGATCATCCTGGTGACAGAGGTACGGGAAGGATTCCATCCGAGCAGCTCTTTCGCCTTATCAGATGAAGCAATCAACTTGCTTGGATCCCCTGCCCTTCTGTTGCCGATTTTCTCAGGGATCGGGTGTCCCGTCACTTCTCTTGCGGCACGGATCATTTCTTTCACCGAGAACCCCTGACTGCTTCCCAGGTTGAAAATATTGCTTTCCCCTGTACGTTTCAGGTAATCCAGTGCAAGGAGATGGGCTTCGATCAGATCTTCCACATGAATATAATCACGGATGCATGTTCCGTCCGGTGTATCATAGTCATCTCCGAAAACGGTGATATGTCCCCTCTGCTCCAAGGCGACCTGAAGGATGATGGGAATCAGATGGGTTTCAGGAGTATGATCCTCCCCGATCTCCCCGCGGGCACCTGCTACATTGAAGTAGCGAAGGGAAACAAATTTGATCCCGTATGCCTCATCGCACCATTTCATCATCTTCTCCATGGTAAGCTTCGTTTCCCCGTACGCATTGGTCGGGTTCGTGGTCATCTTCTCGGTGATCGGCACCTGGTCCGGTTCACCGTAGGTCGCGGCAGTGGAGGAGAATACGATATGCTTCACACCGAATTCATTCATCACTTCAAGGGTCACCTGGGTACCGTACACATTGTTATCAAAGTATTTCAATGGATTTTCCATGGACTCTCCCACAAGGGAATTCGCGGCAAAATGGATCACTCCGTCAATCTTTTCTTGTTCAAACACGGAACGGAGGAATGCTTTATCCCTGATATCCCCTTGGTAGAAAACGGCGTCCTCATGAACCGCTCCCCTGTGACCCGTCTCCAGACTATCCACCACGATGGTTCTGTAGCCGCGTTCTACAAGCTGATAAACCGCATGTGAACCAATATAACCTGCACCGCCAAGCACTAACACATTCATATGATCACCTCTTTGTCTAGTTCTGTTGCTCCGTCACCGATACTTGCTACATAGAAGGTCGCCTCATATCCGATCGCTTCCTTGTATTGTTTTCCTACTCCGTTGATGAACCTCTCCACAAAGTCCTTTTCCACGATGGCAATGGCACAGCCCCCGAAGCCCGCTCCGGTCATCCTGGCACCGACCACCCCGGGTTGATCCCAGGCTGCCTGGGCTAGGGCATCCAGTTCTTTTCCTGTCACTTCATAATCATCCCTAAGCGAGAGATGGGATTCATTCATCAACTCCCCAAACTCCTGTAGCTTTCCGTCTTGAAGGCACTGAAGAGCCTTTAACGTCCTGCGGTTTTCGTAGACAGCATGCCTCGCCCGCTTTTGTTCGGTTTCACTTCTGATCACATGCTTATGGAGTTCAAACTCTTCCTCCGTCAATTCCCCAAGGGAGTCGATGTCCGTGACGGATTGGAGGCTCTGTAGTGCCGACTCACATTCCGTGCGGCGCTCATTGTATTTTGAACCGGCAAGTTCCCGCCGTTTATTGGAATTCATGATGATAATATTGTGATGCTCAAGGTCGATGGGCGCGTATTGATACTGCAGGGTGTGGGTATCCAATAGAATGCCTGCTCCCTTTTTCCCCATTCCGATTGCGAATTGATCCATGATCCCGCTGTTCACCCCAATGAACTCGTTCTCCACTCTCTGTCCGGTCTTGACGAGCTCGATCCGCTCAACATCAAGTCCGAATAACCCTTCAAGGAGGACACCTGTCGCCAGTTCAATGGAAGCCGAAGAGGATAGCCCCGCCCCGTTTGGGATATTTCCGTAGAAAAGGACGTCCATTCCTGTATCAATGGCATGGTCTGCCTCTTTTAGATAACGGATCATTCCTTTCGGGTAGTTCGCCCACTCATGATGTGTATCGTACTCAAGGTCGTCTACGTCAAATTCAATAATCCCCGTCTCTTTGAAATTAAGGGAATACAGGCGTACCAATGAATCTTCCCGCTTTCTCGCCACCCCATAGGTGCCGAACGTAATCGCGCAGGGAAACACATGCCCCCCGTTGTAATCTGTGTGCTCCCCTATTAAATTAATACGTCCCGGTGCAAAGAAGACGCGGTTTGCCTCACTGCCGAAAGTCTCTTTAAAGCTAGTCAAAAGTTGCTGAACATCCATTCCGATTCCTCCTACTATTGATACCGATCTTCCTGTAGCTATCGTTCATGTCGCAGTTTCCCGTGTTTCAACCAAAACAGAAACCGCTTTCAACTTCATGATAAAACATGGCAGAGGAAAGGTCAATAAAATTTTAGTAAAAGTTTTACTAAGTTTTCATTACGTTTTTCTCTGTGCAAAAAAAACATCAGACCCCGTTTCTATCAAGGTCTGATGTTTTTAGAATGGATTCAATCCACCTCAGAAATGATAAAAATCTCTGAAGTAAAGTCACCTGACTCTTCGATACCGCCAAGTTGCGTGCCCGAATAGCCGCTGTCCAGCTGAATCCCCACGTGCATCAGCTCATCCCCGAAAGAGGTTCCCGCTCTTCCCTCTATACGGTATTCCTTATCCTCATGAAGTCCTTTCAGCAAAAGCCGGTCGAATCCGTGATTCGGTTTAGAGAGCACTTGATAATACCCGGCAATCGCTTCTTTCCCATCAGCGGACACCGTCATCCAGGAGGTCACGTTCCCGTCTCCCTCAAACGGACTGATCAGGCGGTGGAAATCCCCGAATTGAAGGGTATATCGATGCTTTTTGTACATTTCGATCTGGGCTTTCACCTGTTCTTTCTCATGAAGAGTCATCTTCGTCACATCAAGCTCGTATCCGAAAACACCAAAGTAAGCAGTATTCCCTCTTGTAGCGAGGGATGTGACGCGTCTCACCTGGTGATTCGGTACTTCCGACACATGGGCCCCCATCGAGCTGAGTGGATACACGAGGGATGTCCCGTATTGGATGTTCAATCGTTCCACTGCATCCGTATCGTCACTGGTCCAGGCCTGAGGGGCATAGTACAGCATTCCAGGATCAAACCGGGCCCCGCCGCTGGCACAGGATTCGAACAGGATATGAGGAAAGGCGGAAGTCAGCCTTTCGTACAAATCATACACACCGAGAATGTATCGGTGGGGGACTTCCCGCTGACGTTCCGGTGGTAGCGCCACTGAACCGATTTCAGTCATATAACGGTTCATGTCCCATTTCACATACGAAATCGGGGCTTTTTCCAGCACTTCCGCCATTCTGTCGTAAAGATGGTCGACTACTTCTTTTCTGGAGAAGTCGAGGACATATTGATGACGTCCATGGGAAAGGGCCCTTCCCGGGACATGAATGATCCAGTCCGGATGTTCCTTGTAGAGATCACTGACCTTCGACACCATTTCAGGCTCGAACCATAAACCGAACTCCATTCCGAGCCCGTTGATTTTCTCCCCAAGGGACGGGATGCCTTCCGGAAGCTTATCCTCATCAACAAACCAGTCTCCGAGCGAGGTGGTATCATCATTCCGTTTCCCGAACCAGCCGTCATCCAGGACAAACAGCTCGACGCCCATGTCTTTAGCCGTACGGGCGATCGTTAGAATCTTCTCTTCATCAAAATCAAAATAAGTGGCTTCCCAGTTGTTGATCAGAACCGGACGCTCTTTATCCCGCCAGACGCCGCGGGCAAGCCGGCTTCTGTATAAATCGTGATATTCCCTGCTGAGTCCATTCATTCCGGCATCGGAATAGGCCATGACCACTTCCGGGGTTTGGAAGCTCTCACCACTCTCCAGAAGCCAGCTGAAATCAAACGGATTGATTCCCATGGAAACCCGGGTTACATCATATTGATCGACTTCAGCCTGGGCCAGGAAGTTTCCGCTGTAGACGAGACTGAAGCCGTAGACCTCCCCATGATGTTCTGTCGCGTCAGGACGTTTAAGAGCGAGGAACGGATTTTGCTGGCTGCTGCTCGTTCCACGCGTACTGGAAATACTTTGAATCCCCGGCTGTAACGACCTCGTTTTCACATGGCGTTCCCGTGACCAGCCACCGGATAATTGAACAAGATCAAAATGGGCATCAGGCAAATCAACCGAGGAGCTTAAAGACCGATCCAGCTGAAGTGTCTGACTTCCATCATTCATGAATTTCGCTGAACGAATGATGACATCACGCTCTTGATAACAGGAATACAAAAGGACGATCCTTGCATGCAGAAGCTCGTCCCGGAGTGTGATTTCAAGGGTCTCTGCTTCAGAGTCGCTTTCTGTATAAGTGGCAGGAAGTCCGTTCAGCTTCGGCTTCCCCGGGATGATCCGATAGCCTTCATACCGGAAATCTGTGATTCGGCTCCCGTTTTCCTGGAGGACTTGAAAAGCCGGCTCCCGGTAATCCGTCGTCCCGTAGCTCGGAAATTCCTGACGAAGGAAGTCCAGGGAAAACGACAGGTCCCCTTCAAATACGCAGGAAGATGTGACTCGATGCTCCTCTTTGTAAAGATGGGAAAAATCATCACGATGCCTCACTTTCTTCCCATAATGAAGATGACCAAGCTGCCCGTTTCTAAGCACATTGAAAATGTAGCTGATGTTTTTCCCTTGCAGGTGGAACTCTTTGTTGTCTTCGTTAACGTAAATGCATGAATTCTTTTTCAATTGAGGTACCCCCATTTGGTTGATTGATCTTCATTCAAAAGCTCTATTTGTAAAGTTGTTGCTATTTTAGAGAAGAGAGTAGTAGTTGATTTCATTTTAAGGAAGATTCCCTCTGATTACATCGCTTCTCTTACTCTCTCATAAGTTCTGTCACGTCAAACTCTTGTTGATGGTGAGGAAATGGCGCTGATCTGTCGTGCCCAGCTCTCTTTACTATCGAGGAGACACTATTTGACATAGATTAGCAGCCAACTCTTTTCTAATAGAGTGAAAGAAAAACAGCCAGGCCTTCACCTGACTGTTCGGTTGTATGTTAGGCCCCAATCCCTACAGGGGAGAAGACCATATAGATGATGATCATGGCAATCGTACAGGCAATCCCGATCGGGTAGACGATTTTCCATGGTGTCATGTCCACTTTATGAGATTCCTTTAACGTATACTCCGTGTCCCTCGGTTTGAACTTCCCGATCATGAGCATCAGGGCGGAGCATAGGACGAAAAGAATCCCTAAAATATGCAGGAAGTGAAGTCCTGTATCCCAGAACAGCTGTGTAATCGCATACAGGGAAATGAACACAAAGAGCGAAATTTTCGCTGCAATCGCAGGTACCCGTTTCGTCATGTACCCCACAATGATGATCGTAAAGATCGGCACATTATAAAAGCCGTTTACAATCTGCAGGTACTGGAAGAAGCCCTGTGGCGCCTTTTCAATGAGGGGTGCCAGGACCATGGCGAAAACGGCCAGCAGCACACCGAAATATTTCCCGTTTTTGACAAGCTGCTTATCCGAAGCACCCGGCTTCACGTAAGGCTTATAGATATTCAACGTAAACAGAGTGACAGATGAGTTCAACGCCGAGTTAAACGACGACAGGATCGCACCGAATAACACGGCTGCAAAGAATCCTACAAGTGGCGTCGGCAGGATCTCATTCACGAGACGGGGATACGCATCCGTCGGCTCAAGGTTTTCCCCGAACATGTTGAACGCGATGATCCCAGGGAGAATTAAGAAAAATGGGCCGATCAACTTCAAAGCCGCTGCAATCAGAACCCCTTTCTGACCCTCTTTCAGATTCTTCGCGGCCAGGGCACGCTGCATGATATGCTGGGCCGTCCCCCAATAGAAAAGGTTGACGAGTAGCATCCCTGTAAACATCGTACTGAACGGAACCGGATCCTCAGGCTTTCCGATTGCATTCAATTTCTCAGGCGTGTTCTCCATGATGGTGCTGAATCCGGTAAAGAGGGAACCGTCCCCAAGAACGAATAATCCAATCACCGGAATCATCAAACCACCGATGAGAAGCCCGATTCCGTTGATGGTATCGGAAACGGCAACCGCTTTCAATCCACCGAAAATGGCATACAGGGAACCAATGATCCCGATGGACCAGACTGTGATCCAAAGGGCCGTCGTCCTGTCCACCCCAAGCATTTCCGGAACATTGAAGATACCGCTCAAAGCGACCGCTCCCGAATAAAGGATCGGAGGCAATAAGTTAAACACATATCCGAACAAGAATAGAATCGTAACAATCTGCTTTGTACTTGAATCAAAGCGCTCTTCAAGAAAATCAGGTATCGTCGTAATTCCCCCTTTTAAATAACGGGGAAGTAAATAAAAGGCAACCAGTACAAGGGCGATGGCCGATCCCACTTCCCAGCCCATCACAGACATGTTATCCGTGTACCCCTGGGCATTCAGGCCGATCAGTTGCTCTGTCGATAAGTTTGTGAGCATCAGTGATCCCCCGATCACCCAACCTGTTAGACTCCGTCCTGCAAGAAAATACCCTTCCTGTGTTCCGAGATCCTCGTCCTTTGTCTTCCAATACGAAACCAATGCTACCAGAATCGTAAAGAACAAGAAGGAAATAATTGTGAACATCATAGTTGAAACTCCTCTCTATCCATCTCTCTTTTCGCTGCTTAATCAATGTTGGATGAAGCGCTTTCTATATCTTTAAAGACAGTATAACGTGAAAGCGCTGTTATAGTAAACATTTTAGTAAATAAAATAATTAAATTTTACTGAGTTTTTTACTTGACGTGGAAAAATTGGTATTGGCAGGGTGGTTATGTCACTCCTTGTTAGGTACTTCGAATCAACGTTCAGTTGAGCTGATGAGGTTTTGACAGAGCCTTCTATTTGTAAATAAGCAACCATTTTTGTGAAAAAGAGCTTTGCAAAAAGCAAATAATAAAACACCCAGCATCATCTTTTATGATACTGGGTGTTTCCCCTGCCTTTTGATACAAATGGTTCGGATAAGCTCCTCTACCAATTATGATAAACGAGATTTCCGTCTTTCAAGGAAAGGATCTCCCCTCCGTCGCCTTCCTCCACTTTGTAGGGCTCGCCGCTTTGGATGACTTCATCTACAATGGAAGCAAATTCTTCCCTTGTATACTTCTTTGACTGGAGAGACATCAAATCGATAAAGAGTTCTTTATACTCCACGTCAGCTGCTGAAACGAGAGATACAGTGGCAATGATCTTCCTGCCGATAATGACATGTGACATATCAGAGTTCGGGGTGTAGTAGAAGCGCCCTCCGTGTCGTTGAGCGATCTCATCATACTTCTTGCCGATTTTATAAATATCATAATCACGACTTAGGAGAAAGGTATGTCCATTGGAATCGGTCATGGTGAATTCCAACGGGTATTCTTCTTGTTTGTCTGTGTCCGGTTTATTGTCTTCTACTGCAGCAGCAGTGTTGATTTCACTTGAGCGTTCCTTTTCCTCGGGCTTTTTGCTTTCGGTTTCTTCCTGCTGGGATATAGTCACGGCCTTCTGATTATCTTGGTTCATCCCTTCCGTTGATCCAATGTTGGATGGAAAGTCCTTCTCTGCTGCCGGCGTGGAGTCCTGATCCTTTAATGATGGGTTTTCTGCTTTCCTTAGAGAGATCCTGGCCGACTCTGATTTTGATTTTTCAATGAATGTTAACAGGTCATCCTCCTGCACTTCCTGGGGATCCGAATGAATCCCTTTCCCTTCGGCACCGGATGCTTGGGTGATCTTTTCCCCATTTGTTTCCAAGATCATATACATCCCCAGTATTGAAAAACCCACTACTCCTACAGTTGCGGCAACGAATGTGCGAATCTTTCCATCTTTCCCGTTTTTCTTTTGAGGGGAGTTCGTTTCGTCTAATGGCCGCAGTGATTTTTCTCCATTCTGTTTCTTCATTTTTTCGTCCTCCAATTTTGGAATGGCCCTTGTTGAGGGCGCGAAAAAAGTGTGAGAAGTGAACTAGATTTCCGTGTATTCTTAACCCGCTTTTTTCTTTCACTCATTAGACGATACTGAAGCCGGAAATAGTTCACTTTTTAGATTATTTTTCCTTTTTTAGGCGTGCAGATCTTTTTGAACTTACCTTATTTTTACTCAACAAAAAATGGAAACCTTGACAACCATATCCAATATACTATAATTGTATTATTTATATTCCGAGTAAACTAATATGAATTATAAGGATAGGGGTGGATTCATGTTTATTCAAATCAACCGACTCAATAAACAATACCTCGATAAGACCGGAAAGCCGACTGATGTCCTTAAAGACATGAACCTGGAGATCGACAAGGGTGAATTTGTTTCCATCCTGGGACCATCAGGGTGCGGGAAGTCCACCCTCCTCTCCATCGTGGCGGGGTTGACCGGTTCGACATCGGGAGAAATCCTTGTAGGCGGAAAGCCAATCAAAAAGCCCGGTAAAGACCGGGGGATGGTGTTCCAGCAAGCGGCACTATTCCCGTGGCTGAACGTACGGGACAATGTGACTTTCCCTCTCAAGAAAGAAATGTCAAAAAAAGAAGCGAAGCAGCAGGCCGCCAAGTACCTACATATGGTCCAGCTGGGAAACTATCAGGATCATTACCCGCATGAATTATCAGGGGGCATGCAGCAGCGGGTGGCCATTGCCAGGGCCCTCTCCATGAACCCGGAGATCCTTCTTATGGATGAACCTTTCGGCGCACTGGATGAACAGACCCGCTCCCGACTCCATCACCAGCTTGAAACGATTTGGATGGAAACGAAGAAGACCGTCTTGTTTGTGACCCACAGTATCTCTGAATCTATTAAGCTCTCAGACCGAATCATCGTCATGGGGACCCGGCCGGGCACGATCCTTGCTGATATCAAAGTCGAGCTTCCCCGCCCGCGGGATGCCCATAAGAAAGAAATGGTGAAGATCGAAGAGCACATCATGAGCTATCTAAAGAAGGAAATCGACAAAGTGATAAGTGAGGAATTGGCCTATGAACACAGCTCTTAAACGCATCATCTTTTTCGCCCTCGTTATAGGCCTTTGGGAATCGGGATCACGATTCGGGTTATGGACAGAAGTCGTCCTCCCCTCTCCCACTTCCGTTTTCCAGGCCCTGTTCACCGGAATTGCCGATCAGACCTTGATCATCGACCTGATCGCAAGCTTTAAACGCCTGTTCATCGGATTGGGGATATCATTAGTCGTCGGGACCAGCATAGGTGTTCTTCTGGCTAAGTCAAAGACTGCCGATGAGACCATCGGGTCCCTGCTCCTGGCTTTCCAAAGCGTACCGAGCATCGTATGGCTGCCACTGGCGATCATGTGGTTCGGCCTCAATGAAAAAGCCGTCATCTTCGTCGTGATCCTGGGAGGGACCTTCGTGATGGCACTCAATATCCGGATGGGGATCAAAAACGTCTCCCCCCTCTTCTTAAAAGCCGCTCAAACGATGGGATCGAGAGGGTTGGACTTATTCATCCGGGTCATTTTCCCAGCATCGATCCCTTATGTGGTCACCGGATCGAGACTTGCATGGGCATTTGCCTGGAGAGCGCTCATGGCGGGTGAGCTGCTGAGCACCGGTCCTGGTCTCGGTTACACCCTCAGATACGCATCGGATTTCGGTGATATGAGCCTTGTCATCGCCGTCATGATCATCATCGGGGTCGTCGGGGCGATTGTGGATCAACTGATCTTCCAGCGCATGGAGAAGTCAGTGATCAAGCGTTGGGGATTGGAATCTTAAACGACTATAAAAACAGGAGGTTACAAAATGAAAAAAGCATTTTTACTTGTGACGATTTTCTTTACATTCCTGGGGATCCTGGCAGGGTGCGGGACGGAAAAGAGCAGCGACGTAAGTGAGAAGGTCGTCATCGGCTACTTCCCAAATATTAACCACGTTCCCGCCATGGTGGCAAAAGACAAAGGATTTTATGAAAAGCAGCTGGGAGACAGCACAAAGATCGAATACAAAACCTTCCCGGATGGATCATCCTTCATGACGGCCCTGAAAACGGGTGAAATCGATGCCGGCCTTGTAGGACCGGGTCCAGCCATGAACAACTACATGACAGGGGCAGACGTGAAGATCATCGGCGGGGGGTCTACAGGCGGAACCGTGGTACTGGCGAGTAAACAAAGCGGAGTGAAATCCGTGAAAGATTTCGCAGGAAAGTCCTTTATCACTCCAGCCGTCGGATGCACACATGATGTCCAGGTGGAAACATTCCTGAAACAACATGGCATTGAATCACAACGGATCGGCGGTACCATGAAGCATGTAACGGGGAATCCGGCACAATATGCCAACATGCTGAAGTCCGGTAAAGTCGATATCGCTGTCGCACCGGAACCTTGGGCTGCTGTGATCCAGCAGGAGACCGGGGCCAGTGTCATCATCGATCATAATGAAATCTCATTTGGTGAAACCTTGCCTGCTTCCGTCCTTGTCGCTTCAGGCCAATCTGTGAAAGAGAACCCTGAAACCATCCAAAAAATCGTCGATGCTCATAAGGAAGCTACCTCATTCATCGCTGAAAATCCGGAAGAAGCGAAAGAAATCACGATTAAAGACGTGAAAGAAGTAACCGGCCAGGAGCTGAGCAAAGAAGTCGTGGACCAGGCGTGGGAACGCATCGGCTTCACGTTCAAAGTAGACTCGGAAGCCGTTCAAGCCTTCGCTGACTCATCCTATGAACTGAAATTCCTAAAAGAAAAACCGGTATTCACCGACCTGATCGATAAACAATTCATCGACTAACTTTCAAGGTCCGTCCCGACGGACCTCATTAGTAGGAGGAGGTAAATATGAATGTGACATCTATTATTCCGGCGATCGCCATATCCCTTTTCTTATTGGCTGGCTGCCAGGGTGAAAAGGTGGAGGATTCTTTCCCTATGAAAGTGGAGGTGGGTGAATTGACCGCTGTGGATCAGAATGGAACGACCACGTCCTTTGCCGAGCTCAATAAGGGAAAGAGTGTAGTGGCCGACTTCATCTTCACGAATTGTGATACGGTTTGCCTTCCCATGACGGCGAATATGGCGAAGCTTCAACAGAAGATCAAAGAAGCGGGACTCGGGGATGACGTTCAACTCGTTTCCATCAGCATCGATCCGGAGCATGATACTCCCCCTGTGTTGAAGGAATATAGTGAGAGATATGAAATGGACGATGACAATTGGAGCTTTTTGACGGGATATCCCCGTGATGACATCGAATCATTTGCCAATCTTTCATTTAAAACCCCCGCTGCCCCGGTGGAAGGCTCGAACCAGTTTGTTCATGGAACCTCCTTTTACTTAGTGAGCGAAAATGGAGTTCTCCTGAAGAAGTATGAAGGGGTTTCAAGCCCTCCATATGAAGAGATGATAGAAGATATAAAGAAGTTAAACTGACCTTTTCGCGAAAGATGTGAAGGGGTTTTTTTGCGGATCATGAGGATAGGGGGCGAACGGTCATCCTGTCAAAAAAAATACTAATAATTAGAAATTCCTGTCGAAATAGATGATATAATTGTAGATATAAGTAAAAAGACGGAGGTATAAATGACTAATTACTTGATGATTTTTATAACGATTTCAGTAAGTATATTATTATCTTCCGCATGCAGTTATCTGGCACTAAGGGAATCCTTTACTAGAAATGGCGAGAAGCCTGGTATAAGGAAAAAAGAACTTTTGTTTCTTTCCTTTACATATAGTATTTTTTATTGTCTGCTTCACGGATCCGTCATTGTGATGGTTTCGAACACACTCTTTATCATGAAGTTTTTCTCTTTTGCCCCGATCTTCTTTGTCGTCTGCTTCGTGAGTATTTATTTTTCACTGCTTCTTTTTCAAGGCGTGAATACGGATAAAGTGAATTTTATCAAAGGGGGCTTCACGTTCTCCCTTATTATGATGATTGGAAATTTCTCTACCTATTTCGGTCTGATTTATCCCCATGTGGATATAAAGCCTACGTATATCTCCTTGACGATTCTCATGACACTCGGGGTGACATTTCCCTTCTTCCGCATGCTGCTGCAGTTGAATAATCAGGAAAATCTGTCACAAAGAAGAATACGACAGGTGCTTTGGAGCATCGTCATGGGGTTGGGTTTTTCAGGCATCACGTATTTGACCGCCTATTCCCTCCTTTCACCGGAGAAATACAGTGAGCATCTGGCATTGATCGAGGATAAGCAGCTTCTCCCCTTCATTATTGAGATGGGGGTCCTCTTGGTCCTCTGGTTCATCCCCGATCATTTGGCCGATGAAATGCATCAGAGACAGATGAAGGAGATCCAGGAAAAAGAACAGCAGTACAAATCTCTCTATGAGAATAATCTTTCTGCCATCTTCACTTACAATCAAAACGGCATCATCGTGGAAGCAAACGAGCGCGCCTCGGAGCTGACGGGTTACCCCCTGGTCAAGATCATCGGCAAGGGCTTCCGTTCTTATGTCAAGGCTACTGACTTGAACCGGATCCAATCTGCCTTCCAGCGATCTCTTTCAGGAGAGGCATTGAAGATGGAAATAGATGTGGCCCACCGTCAAGGGCATCTTATGACCACTCAAGCCATCGTTGTCCCGGTATACCTCAATGGGGAGGTGACCGGTGCCCACGTGCTGGTCACAGATATAACCGAAGCGATCAGGGACAAAGAGAAAATCAGATATCTCGCTTACCATGATGAGCTGACGGGCTTGCCGAACAGACGCTATTTCAATGAGGTATTCAAGAGAAAAGTGAATGAGGGACATCGGCAAATGGCGATCCTTCTCCTGGATCTCAACCGATTTAAAATTGTCAATGACACACTGGGACACGGATATGGGGATGAACTCATCTCCCGGGTTGGGGAGCGCTGTACGAATGTCCTTGATAAAAAAGGCTTCATCGCCAGGATGAGCGGGGATGAATTTCTGATCTTACTCCCTTCCATCAAGAGTAGATGTGACGTTCAAAAAATCGCTGCACGCATACAAAAGAGCCTTGAAACCCCCTTTGACATCGGGGGACATGACATCATCACGTCCACTTCCATCGGTATTTCCCTTTACCCGGGCGACGGAGTGGATCTTTCCACCCTTCTTAAAAAAGCGGACATCGCCATGTATACGTCTAAAAAAAGCAGGGGTGCCTATCAGCTCCTGTTTTCCGATCAACTGGAGGAAAAAGGAATCAATCCAATCGAGTTGGAAGAAAACCTGCGTAAAGCCCTGGTGAATGATGAATTCGAGCTCTACTATCAACCTCAATTATCGTTAGATAAAAAGGAAATCGTCGGTGTAGAGGCACTGCTAAGATGGAACCACTCGGTAAAAGGAGTGATTTCACCAGGAGACTTTATTCCCCTTGCGGAAGAAACCGGCTTGATCATACCATTGGGGCAGCAGGTCCTGATTGAAGCCTGCAAGCAGTTGAAGACGTGGATGGCGGATGGACATGTCTTCAAGATCTCCATCAATGTTTCGTCAAGGCAGTTCCATGATGAATTCTTTGTAGACATCGTAAGGGAGGTCCTTCAAACGTACAGTGTCCCTCCTTCCCTTATCGAACTGGAAGTAACAGAAAGCACCACCATGCACCATGTCGAGGAAGCATTGACCAAATTAAATGCCCTCCGGGAGATGGGGGTTTCCATCGCAATCGATGATTTCGGCATTGAGTACAGTTCGTTAAGCTATCTGCAGAAGTTCTCCATTCAAACCTTAAAGATTGACCGCAGTTTCATTATGGGTCTGGACGAAAATGAGTCCAATAAAGCGATTGTTTCTGCCATCCTTGCCATGGCCAAGCATTTAAAGCTGGCCATTGTGGCCGAAGGGATCGAAACAGAATCCCAACTGAACTGGCTCAAGGAACTGGAGTGTGAATATGGACAGGGCTATTACTTCAGTAAGCCCCTTCCACCTGAAAAGCTGATTGAGTATGCAAAAGGTTTGAAGCCTGCCGATATGATCATAATGTGATGCCAAGGAAAGAACCCTGGAATAACATCCAGGGTTCTCCCTTTATCACTGATCCTCTGTAAAAAGGGTCACAGCCTCGTTATTCCGTTTACCCAACAAAGGCAATTGATCTCCGTTCAGTTATGCACTACATAACCTTATTGGACTCCACAGGAATACCGATCGTAAAGGTCGTCCACTCGTCATTCGACTGACAATGGATTTCCCCGCCATGTTTTTCAATCAGCTTTTTACAAATGTAAAGACCGATTCCCGTTCCAAGGTCCTTAGTCGTGTAAAAAGGCTCAAAAATGGCTTCAATGGTCTCCTCTTTAATCCGCGGCCCATTATTGGAGATTTCCAACTCCGCCCTGCCTTTTTCTTCTTTGCATGAAATCGTGATTTGACGATGTCCTTCCTCCTCCTGAAGGGCGTCAATGGAGTTCATGATGAGGTTAAGGAAGACCTGCCTCAGCTCATCCTTGTTTCCCAGCACCTTGATGGCAGCTTCACACTTGAAATCAAGGGAAACGTCACCGTCCAGAAGGCTCGGATAAAGAAATTCAATGGTCTCTTCAAGATGATCGATCAGGATGATTTCTTCTCTTGTACTATCGACTAGTTCCTTTCTCGATACATGGAGGAATTGAGAGATGCGGTAATTCAACTGTTCAAGCTCATGCTGTATGATATCCAGATACGGCAGGTCGGGGTGATCGCTTTGCAGAAGCTTGGTAAATCCGATGATCGACGTAAGTGGATTCCTGAATTCATGAACAAAGCTGGAACTCATCTGACCAAGGATCGTCAGCCGTTCTTTATGGGTTTGGTCGATATACAACTCTTTTTCCTGAAGCAGCTGCTCTTTGATCTCCGTATATTTTCTGACTGCCAGGTAGGAGAAACGATCGAACAATGCATTGATGTCCTCAAAGATCGGCTGCAATTCACGGAGTTCAATTCCGGAGCCGCTCACCCACTTAATAATGATGCTCTTCCCAATATTGACGTTATAGACAAATTCGCTGATGTTAACATTGGCATTCACCCGTTCCAGAGCGGTCTTGTGAGCAAGATAGGTGATTTCCTCATCACTGAGGGGCTCCCTTATGGCCCGTTTCACTAATTGAAACATCTTCAATCCATTTTCAAGGACCTCTTCTTTATAGACATCATCTTCTGAAATAACAATATTTTTGAGCCAATTATGTAAAAATTCTTCTGAATGATCTTCCAGATATTTTATTAGTATGGTAGAAGCACTTGTCATCGAATGGCAGTCCCTTCATTCCGGTTATATTCCAAATATTCGTTACTATCATCATAACAGAAAAGTAGGTACAGGGTGATAGTCATTTCGTATCATGTTATGGTTGTGGAGAAAGATAAATAGAGGCTGAAAATCACGATTGGTGTGATCTTCAGCCTCTATTCCATTTTGGGAACCGTTGCATTTATAAACCGTTGAGCTCTCCTGCCACTTTTTCAGAAACGGCTCCTTCTCCTCCGAGAATAGTGAAATACCACGTTCCATGCTCTGAAATAAAGTTTCTTACAGGTTTTGGAACTGATTTTTTTTCCACAAGGATAATAGGTTCATAGTATTTAGCGGCAAGCACAGAACCCGTCAGTGCATCGGCAAAGTTCTGACCTGTGGCTACTGTAATGATATCACCTGGCATCTCGAGATGCTCAGCAATGTGGACCGATGTTTCATAGCGGTCGGTTCCTGATATCCTTACAGGATTTGTTTGAGAGAGCTGCTTTTCAACTTGATCGGAGATGACTGACTTTCCTCCTACGATAATGGTATCCGTGACCGTCTTCAGTGCTTCCTTCGTTTCGTCTGCCAATGCATCCTTAGGGCTTAACAGGATCGGAATTCCATTGGAGGCAGCGTAAGGCGCGATGGATAAGGCATCTGGAAAGTTGCCACCGTATGCAATGACAGCCTGTTCGTAGTCCCCTAACTCTCTTGCTATGTTGGCCGCCGTTTCATATCGTGTCACCCCTCCGATACGCAATACGTTTATGCCATTCGTTTTTAATTGCTTTTCAACATTGGGTGAAATGGCTCCCTTCCCTCCTAGAATAATCACGTTCTCCGCTCCCAATTCGGCGATTCGTTCTTTTACCTTATCGTGTAAGTGATCCTTTGGATTCAATAGGATGGGCGCATCTTTCTGATAAGCGAGGGGGGCCCCTGCCAAGGCGTCCGGGAAGGTGGTATCCCTTGCCAGCACAACCGTTTCAGCCCCGTCTGGCCATCCTACCTTCGAGATCTCGATTGCGGTTTCATGCCGGTCCTTTCCGTAGATCCGGTACACATTATCTGTAGGTTCTTCCCCGGTGAATGCTGTCAGCCCATATACTCCGTCTCCGCCAAACTCATTCAGATCTGTGGCTGCAAGATAATACGAGCCTGGAGGCAGAGAATAATAAATCAACAGCTTATCACTTCCGTCTTCCAGGAACTCATCCGGATATATCGGCTCTCCTTCGGGGGTGAAAAGCAAATACCCAAGATTATTGAGGGTCGTCAAAGTGGTTCCGTAAATATACGTATCCTGGGTTTCATCCATATATAAATGATACATATCCAGGTCCTCTTCCCACCAGAAGGTACCAAGGACAATATCGTCGAGACGGATATAATCCGCCTGATGAGGGTAGTCATTCGGTTCCTGTTCATATACCTCACCCATTAATCTCATGCCATTATCCTTCTTTATGCTTTTCATTTTTTCTTTTAGTACAGTGAAGGGTGTGTTATCAAGTGTCGTCGCGGATTGTTTCGTTGAGAGGGATTGAATGTCCTTCTTAATAGATCGGTGGTCAAATGGACCTGCAGCAAGTGACGGTGACATACTGCAACAGAAGATCAATAGAAAGACAACTAGACCGGTACTGATTTTCCCCATGAAGCGGGCCCCCTTAAATTGATAATATATGTAGCATGGTTTGCCATTGATCATACGTTGGAAATGTATCAGGAAGTGAACATGCCGTTCTATATCTAGTAAAAGTGACTTTAAGAAAGTGGAAATGATGCGTTAAATAGTGAGGTGAATGGTAGAATGGTTAATTACAAGTAAGGTCATTGGATCTGTGAGTATGGAAAGAGTGAAAGGATCGAGAAGTGCGTACACGGTAACTGGCTGGCACCGTCTCCTGACGAAAGCCCCTATAGTTTTGCGTCTCCATTTTTCAATGGGTTTGCCTTTATCGTACGCGTTTTAGAAGTATTTTATATATTGGTTTAGAAAATGCGCTTTCTAGGCTTTTGATGGAATTTCATAAAGATCGTATTTTCTTCAGATTTGAAGAATTTAATCCCTACTATCTTTAACGGTGTCCATATCTCTTTCATATAATATGCAGGCATTCGTAATCCCACCTCCTTTAATGTTATTTTTATTTATTAACAGAAATTACTTATATTTACATTATAATAGAAATATCAGAATAATCCATATTTAGTAGGAAATACTTATCGACAACTTTCTCATAGGGGGACGGACCTCCTATTAAAACTATTCTCTTGCCCATGGAAATACTGTATTTCGACAAATGATGGTTCTACTATAACGACAAATAGGAGTTGGAACCTGCTTCCTACTCCTGTTTTTACGTATGAGCGTTTTGAGATTAATCCCCCCGAGAGGTCCGTCCCTCAATAATCGAAGTTGGATTCGTCTGGGAAACTGGTTGGATCGGTCATGGCAGAATGAAATCCCGGAAGGAACATTTCGTTTTCTTTGCCGCTTTTGGATAACAGGGATGGGAAGATGGCGAAATGGTTCATAGTGGCAGCTGCCCGTTCCCGCTGTTTCGTGATCACTTTTTCCGAACAGTTGATTTGCAGTTGTCTCCCGTTCTTAAACCGGATGTATGTTTTCCCTTCAGAAGTGGACGACGACTCGATATGCCTGCAGAATAGCCATATACAGTCATAATCCGTCGGGGCAATGGTGGGTATGGCATAGATGAATTCCTGGGGGCAGATCATGAGCGGTGTTTTCCGTAAATACTTGGTTGCATGTCGAACAGCTTTAATTCTGCCGTCATACGTAGACCTGTACATCATACAGGACTCATCTAAAATCTCCATGGCGGATTTCTTACTGAATGTCTTATCCCCTGAATAATGATACATGACCGTTCGATGAATCCCGTCATAAGCGGGACCGATCGCCACCGTCCTTCCAGTGACCGGAATTTCTAACCCTTGCATGCCAAACACCTTCCTTTTTCTTTTTTTATAAGCCTATATTATCTGAATCTTCCCAAATATGAGACTTTATTACCATTATATACTAATTACAAAATACTTCCATTTATATTTGTGGTTTTTTATAGAAAAATCTCATAATTTGAGGAAATGGATTATTTCCTGGGAGATAGTGTCGAAGACTTGCGATGAACGTTTTAAAAAGAGGCTGGCAGATAACTCATTCTATCAAATCTAATGAAAAAGGATATCGTTATGGTCGTTGTAACACCGTTAAACCTTTTAACCTTCTATACTACTACAAGAAAAAAATCCGAACGGGTTCGATTTCAATAAAGAATATCGAATGTTCGGATTTTCGTTGGAAGAAAAAACTCTTTTCATTCCCGCTTTTTGATTACTGATGGATAAGTGAATCCACTACTGAAGATGAAACGGCTCCCTCTCCTCCGAGAATATAATATCTATCTGTAACAGGAGCGAACGTTGCCAGAGTATCCATTGTTGTAAACTGCACCTCTTTAGGATGGGTCAGTACGACAGGATTGCCGTTCAATGCGGCCAGGGCAGAACCAGCCAGGGCATCAGGATAGTTCTTCCCGGTTGCGATGAACGGTGTGGACATGTTCAGTTCACCTGAGAAGTAGTGAATGATGCTGCTGTTTGTTTCGTAGCGGTCATTTCCGCTTAAACGCTCATAATTCATGAACTCTTCTGCTGATTCTTCAGGAATCGCCGATTCTCCGCCGATCACATAAAATTGTTCAAACATGCTCTCTTCCATATAGCTGCGGACAGCTTCCGGTGTACCGCTCTTCTTCGTTAACAGGATCGGCATTTCCAGTGCTGCCGCGATCGGGGCAATGGATAGGGCGTCTGCAAAGCTTTGACCCGTTGCCACTACCGCCCGGTCCGTAAAGCCCAATTGTTCGGCTATTTTCACAGACGTTTCATATCGGTCCGCTCCGCTGATTCTTGAAACGGTCTTGATACCGAGATTCTTTACCTCTTTCTCTACATCTGGAGAAATGACTGACTTCCCTCCGACAAGAATGACCTTCTTCACGTTCAGGCGTACCAGTTCATCCTTCACCGATTGGGGAAGGGTGGTTGTGTTGGTCAATAATAACGGTGCATCGTGATGATAAGCAAGAGGTGTAGCACTCAACGCATCAGGATAGTTACGGCCCGTTGCAATAACGGCTACATCCGACTGCTCCCAGCCCTCTTTTGAAATCTCCACAGCTGTTTCATAACGATCGGCTCCGGATATTCTATCGGCTCCAATATTCGCCTGTCCGATACCAGTGACCGCTTCCAGGGCATCCAGTCTGCCCCATCCTGATACCGTATCATAACCTGGAAGAACGAGTTCTGCAGGATATGGATATTCTTCCTCATAATAATAACCAGTTCCCGGGTTATCTTCTTCAACGAACGTAATATCTACCGCTGTTCTTGTTAATACTCTTTCCACCTGGGCAGGGGTCAGACTGGCATCATGGGATAGCAGTAAACCCGCCACCGCTGCCACGTGTGGAGTCGCCATGGACGTCCCGCTCATATACGTCACCTGGCCGTCGGGAACCAAGCTTGG
Organism: Bacillus sp. RO3; assembly: GCF_012911895.1. Classification (GTDB taxonomy): domain Bacteria; phylum Bacillota; class Bacilli; order Bacillales; family Bacillaceae_B; genus Rossellomorea. Next base: position 11,865 of record NZ_JAAXCV010000010.1, on the reverse strand, counting down.
AATTTCCGTTCCAGGCGCCACAAGGTCAATTCCATTTCCAAAATTCGAGTAGTCGGAAACAAGGTCCAGATTATTGGTTGCCCCGACGGAAATCACAAACTTGGAAGATCCGGGATAAGAAATTTCCTCCATCCCGTCATTCCCCGTTGCCGCTACCACCGTCACCCCGTGGTCATGGGCATATTTGAGGGCGTACTCGATGACGCGGCTGTAGGAACCGCCGAGACTTAAGTTAATGACCTGTGCGCCATGATCGACTGCGTATTTAATACCGTAAGCGATCTGCTCTGTATCACCGCTCCCCGACGCATCAAGCACTTTAACAGGAAGGATCTTCCCATGAGGGTTGATTCCCGCCATGGAGTAGTGATTATTCGCCTCTGCTGCAATGATGCCTGATACATGGGTGCCGTGACCGTGGTCATCCATGCTGTCTGAATTGCGGCTGACAAAGTTATAGCCTTCATTACTAAGAACCCGTCCGCTTAAATCTGCCAGCGTATGATCGACCCCTGTATCCACGACAGCAATGATCGTATCTTCAAGGTCCTTTCCTTCAAGAAGCTCCTGAAGCTGTTCATATTGGATATCGGAATCCTTGATTCCGCCGTTATCTCCATTATTCTTAAGTGACCACTGATAAGGGTACTGAGCATCAGCAGACAGAACCTTATATTGTTGGACAGGTTCTACAAATTCAACCTCAGGCAGATCCGAAATTTCTTTCGTGGCAGCTTTTAAAGAGGCTGCTGATACCTTCTTTTCTTCTTCATCCAGTTCCAGAACATACATATTGGAGAAGAAAGAATCCTTCGTCTTTAATGGGGAAATGGATTCGACACCCATTGTCTTCGTTTTCCCCTGGAAACTCTTTGCATCTTTTTTATCTTTCACTTTCACGATCAAACGGTTGCTGACCGCTTTAGTAGGGAAAAGATCGGCTTTGGCAAGGATCGTCGAAACCGTTGAACCGGCGAGTTTCGAAATCCCCACACTTTTGCCTGCATCCTCGATCTTCTCTTGAATGAACGCAGGAGTCGATTCAAGGGCATTCTGGTATAGATGATTGATCGCTTTTTGATCTTCCGCTGTGACTTTGTATGAACTGCCACTTCCCTTCGCTGCCACGTCGGCAAACAAATCTTTCAATTGGACAAGATCACGGTAGACGCTGTCACGAAGAGTTTTACTGAACAGCATCTTGGAACTGATAAACGGAGCAGCCTTGTAATAAAGAGCAGATAATTCCTGGCCTTTATCCGTTTTGGCAAGGACTGTCTCCCGGACTGTACGTAAATCTCTTAGAATACTTTTTCCATTCTCTCTCTCTTTTGTACTTAGTTCTGCCGGGCACTCTTCCCCAATGGGCTCGCTGGAAGGCGGCAGGGTGATGCCATCATAGCCGATGGTGTACGGAATCACCATTTCTTCAAACTCTTCTTCGAACTCTATATATTCTTCTCCCATTCCATAAGACTCGATCTTAAGATAATAAGGACCGGTCCATGACAGGGGGAAATCAATGATTGCTGGTTCATTCTGAAAGGAATAACTCATGTAACGCTCAAACGCACGATTGTCGATGGCGTTTTCTACGCTTGAATACACGGTTATATTCAGTTCCTGTTCAGATTGGAGCTTCATTCGTAAATGGGTATAGTCGGCAATTTCACTGTCAGAAGGATCGACCTTATACCAGTGAACATTCTCAGAACTTTCAAACTCCCCGTCCACCGGAGCCCCGATTGTCAACGTTCCTTCCTCAATTGGTACACCTGACTCTTCCCCGTTGGCTTCCATCCTTGGAACTCCGCTGAAGATCAACGAAAAAACGAAAACAAAAGCAATTAAACTACGAATCTTCTTTTTCATCTAGAACCTCCACTAATGATAAAATGCACTACAGAATCTATTAAACCATAGAATGGTTGGATTGGAAATATTTTATATTTTAAGGAAGAATATTGTAACCAATGGCTCATATTCTGATACGGATTACCTATCGATCTTTGATTTTAAACAAACGTTTGATTCACTCTCATGACTGTGGAGATTTGGGCGATTTTACTACTAAACAATTGTTTAATGAATCCCTGAATGGTTCAACCAGTGGGGATACGAATCTATCTTGGCAGACAGAAACGGCGTGATGAACTGGGGTGAAAAAAAATCATGCTACCTGAACCGCTTACTATTTTCAAAGAATAAATTGATGATTTTTCAATCCAACCAGGATCATTCTCCTATTCCCTTTTCCACCATTCCTGCCGTGTGATGGGCCATTCTCCCTCCTTTCATTTCTTACGGGATAGAATGGTAATTAAAATAAATAACAATCCCTATATATCGAGGATCCATTATAGGGGAAAATAAAAGAATAAAGTCCAAGGGGAGGAACGTTCATAATGAAACTGATTCATAAGGTTCTCGCCACCTCTTACTACACCCTCACAAAAGACTGTCTTGATGAAAAAATGAACCAGCAATGGCTTAAAAAATGGCACGATCATAAAAATAAATGAGGCCCGTAATCGTTATTCAGACTAACTATTCTCATTCAAAAAAGTCTTCAATCACAATGGATTGAAGACTTTTCGTTACCCTCTTATAAAATACTTCAGCAAATAATCAAGCCAGACCCTGTTTCCTTTGTCATTAGGTAAATTTTCCTTTGTTAAATACTCCTTTATATCATTTTTGTTGTAGTCCGGCCAAGCATCCCAATGATTCAGATACACATATTGCCTGTCCCTTGCATACTTTTCTAAATCGGCTTCTTCCTGTGGATAGTAAGTGGCACCTGAGATGGGGTTGGCCGGTTGGAGGATGATCGTGATATCAGGATTCTGCTTTTTGAAATCCCCTGTAATCGACTCCAGATTTTCAAGGCGTTCCGACATGATGATTTCACCGTTATCATACAGTAAAAATGGCTCGAATAAGAGGATGTCGGGATTCATTTCAACCAGAGGTTTATGTAATTCATTCTTCACAACCTGTTTGGATGTTTTTTCAGCAATTTCTTTGACCGTGACGTTGATGAGATCTTGACTGTACTTTTCCATTAACGCTTTTTTTAATTCTTTCGGCCAGGTCCCTTCATCCTCTGAGGTAGAAGAAGATCCAAGAATCATCAGGTGAACGGGTTCAACGCCTTCGATCTTTTTCTTAAACGTTTCTTTTAACTCAGGAGGGAGATAATTCAGTTTATCCAATTTAACCAGACGATTGTGATCCTCCTCTACTGCTGCCTTCTCTTTTTCAATTTCTTCGTTCTGTTTCTGGACGGCGGCTGCCTTTTCTTTCTGTGCATCGCCCTGGACGGCTTCAACCTTTTGATCCCAATGAAATTTCCCTCCTGTCACTGTCGATAAGGTGACAATGGCCAGAATCCCTAACAAAAACCTTCTCATTCTCATCCCCCATATCATAAAGTCTATGAATCATATGATAGAGGAGAGAGACTTCAGAATTTGTATATACGTGTAGATGGTGGTTCGTAAAGTTACGACAAAATAATTGGTTTTATTTGGGTTTTTTATAAATATTTCAGCCTAGCAGCCGATACTACATAGGGAATACATTACGAATAGTAGGAGCTAGTAACATGACCATCATCAAGAATATGATCAAAGGGACGATCGCCTTCATCTTCCTCGGATTCGTCATGCTTAAAGCATTGGAATGGTCCCTCTATTTCTTTGTGGCGAAACCTGCTGCTGAGGAAGTGGCCTATGACGTGTCAACCTATGTGGAAGCGAACGACCGTTTCTTTACCGAAGGCACCCTAAATCAATACTTGGGGAATTACCGGAATAGAGATATGCACATCAGGGTTTTCTTTAATCAGCATCCAGATGATAAGAGGTTTGTGGTAAAAGTGAATGTAAGGGCAAACTGGGATAGCATTCATTCATCGACAGCTTATGTTCAAACAACGGGGGTAAACGACGGAGATACGCCTGCTAAATCAATATTCGCAAGATTTGATAGTCAGAGAGACACTTCAACCAAGGCTTCCCCGGTGACAGCGGCACCCATCCAACCAGAAAAGGTCTCTATACAAGAAAAACAGAACACCCTTGAAGCAGAGCCCAAAGAGCAAAAAGCGGATGCCTCTCCCGTCAGAGATGAGGACATTAAGGAATTAGTCGAAAAGTATGTAAAAATGGGGATGGAGGCCATTCGACTGAAAGACTTCTCATACATCGAACCTTTACTGGACCCCCAGGGGAAAATCTACGAGGAGAGTCAGGAATCCATCAGATCCATTCATCGCAAGGGTCTGACAGAAGAAGTGCTTATGGTCCAAGTCCAACATATATCGGAAAACTCCCCGACCGAATTCATTGTGGATACATATGAAGAGTTTAAGATCACATATCCGGACGGGACAGACATGCTGAAAGGGTTTAACAGTACTTATCGGGTCAAAGCCTTGGTCAATCATTCCCTGGTCATGAATGAAACCATCACTGTTGACGAAGTGTTTGCCGAGGAGGTCCAGGTACAGAGCGGGAGACTGTCTGCTGAGATTATCAAAGGTTCATGTATCAGCTGCCACGGGGGTTCTCTGGAAGGCGGAGTAGGACCGGGGCTTGTAGGCTTAAGCGGTAGAATGTCAGAAGAAGAGATCATCGCCATCCTGGAAAATGGAAAAGGCATCATGCCTGGTGGCCTTGTTTCTCCAGATGAAGCAGAATCATTGGCTGCTTTCCTCATGAGGTTAGATGAATAGAAGCCAATCCATAGCGGATTGGCTTCTTAGTCTATTGAACGGGCACCAGCTCAACTAGATTTCCTTCCTGTTTTACCCGGTACACCCCTTCTGAAATCGGCTGGTCTCTATAGTGTGATAACCCCTCTTGTAAATAAGGATCACTTTCCATCACCATCAGAAAATCCGATTTCTTCAATACTTCCTTTAAATAAGCAAGTTGATCTTCCTTTTCAACCCCCTTGATGAAAGAATAGTTCATGGACAGATGTTCATACCTGATCAAATAAGTGAAATACCCTCCATCATCGACACTGGCCGGACTATAATACGTGATCATCGGCTCGTAAACTCCCGATGTTTTAATGATGGAAGAGTACTCCTTCACGTCCTTCCGCAGATCGACATGTGCCTCAGGACGGTTTACCAGTACTTCCACATGGCCGATATAGGGGAATAAGAAACAGACAGCCAACAGAAGACCTGTGACTCTTTTATAAGACTTCACACGATCAGCCCATATATATGAAATCACCGTCATGATCATGCCGCCTGCATAGACCGTTATAGTGGACTGGTAGCGGTTGAATCCAGCAAGCCTCGACGCTTCATTCTCCGGCATGAGATACACATACATATAATAAAGGGAAAACATGTAAAGGATGTAATAAAGATTAAACAGAACAAACGAAAAGATAAGTTCCTTCACAGGTTTCCCCTTCATGCTGAAGATGAAAAGAAGGGCCATGATATTGATAACCAGAAAGGTCAGGACATGTGGCGACGACAACGGATTCAGCGCAGCATCCAGCATCATCCCGTCAAAACCGGCTAAAAATTCTTTTGATTTCTGAATAGCCTTCAGCCTTTCCTCCGTTATGGCAAACTTATTATCTCCATAGCTTTCACTATAAGCCTGTAACGTGTAATGGTGCCACAGGATATTGACTACTAAAGGGAGAACCATCAGAAGTGCTAATGAAGCGTAAGGCATCACTTTATCCACCCGCTTCTGAATTCCCTCCCGATGAGAAGCAATCAGAATACCGAGTAAAGCGATCCCATTGAACAGCAGAAAAATCTTTCCGCTATCTTTTAACAAAATCAATACGATCACGATCGGTATGTTCACCAGGAGCAGCCGTTTCCAGTCCTTACGGTAGTAATAGCCTATCAACGGAATCCCCAATGCCACAATCCCAAGAATAATATCCACCAGTAAACTGTAAAAGATTTTTGCATTCACTAAGAGAAGAGTAAACGAGATAACAAATGGCAGGACCACCGTCCACGGCTTCTTCCAGGAACTGAAGATGAAAAGCACGGTGAATCCAGCCATCAGCAGGAATCCCTGAGCCATCAATGCCAAGCTTTCATGGAATCCAGTGTGATGGAGAAAGTAGTAAATAAACACGGCACTACCCGGGGGATAATTCTGAAACGTCACCATCGTCGAGGCATCCGGAAGGCCATCAAGCCTGACAATCTCCTTCAGCACCAACCCCCAGTGACTGAAATCGTCATAATTTAAGAAGAGCGTCCCCCTCATATAAAGCACAACAAACAGGACAGCGAAAGAAAAGAACACCATGGAAGGATGGAGCAAAGAGTAAATCGAAATGTTTTTAAAAAAGAATAGAATAAGATAAATCAAGCATAAACATAACCCTGAATAGTAGATCAGATTGGCTGCCACTGGCATACGATCCACCAACCCTGCCACAAAAAGCACAACCGTCACACCCGCAAAAAGAAACAACGGGATAAAGGGAAGATGAACCTTCACTTTATAGAAGAAAAACAATCCCCATCCGGCAAGGGACAGAAACAGTAAGATAAGTATTAACATAGAAGAAAACATGTGCCCTCCTGAATTCAATGAACCATTAGTAGAAGACCATTATACCATTCTTCGACGCCTCCATATCCCCCTACAACGAAAAAAAGGAATCCCCCATATCGGAAATCCCTCATGCTCCATGCCGATTTAGTCGTTTCATTCTACCTTTCTCGCAATAGTGGAGGAAGAGAAAGACATGATAATAGATAAGCGCAGCCGGTACACTGTACATGGCAAAAACCAATGTCCATTCAATCCCTTCTGACACGACTGCCAGAAACATTCCAGGAAGAATAGCGACCAGGATGTACATGAACAATTGGACCACATATACGAAGCGTTTGATCTGCAGCATGTCCGTCACTTTATCAACCAGGAATGCACCCAGGAGCCCAAATACAAGATAAATCGGAAGAGAAGGCATCAGCATCATAATAAATCCTTCGCTCCAATCCATGTAACAACATTCATATTCCCTTTCTTCCATTGGAGTGTACATCACCCACCCCATAAAGAAGGAAAAAAACAGGGGGGATATCACCGCTGCCAATGCTTTGTTGAATAAATCTTTCATCGGTCATCACCTGACATTGTTTGGTTGATGCTTATTTTACCATATGAACTTGTGAAAAACATCACATAAATAAGAACTCCTCTTCCTTCCATGAACAAGTAAGCCCTCTGACCCCACGATCAATCCAAAAGGCTGACAGGGGCCCTTTCCTGCACCCCCTAATCATTTTCAGCAGTCATTGGAAAAAGTTCGTCGAATCGCCTGTTCGAACTCCGTCTCAGGGACACGCGACTTCGCATACCGTTTCGTTACATTGATATCCCTGTGCCCCGCGAGCTTTGATACGATCTCTAAACTGACACCCTGATCAATGAGATGCTGGCAGAACGTATGACGAAGTTTCTGCGCATTGATACGATACTTCTTAAGCATATACTGGACAGACCTTTCCGTTAATCGCTCATTCAATTTAGAAACAAACAACGCTTCCTTTGGTTGAATACGATCCATATAAGCTGTGAGATGAACAATCAATTCATCTGACAACGGAATGATCCGACGATCGCCATGACTATCGGAAACCTTGACCTGCTTCGTTGAAAGATCAATGTCAGAAACATTCAGGGCACAAAGCTCTGAAACCCGTATCCCTGTATGGAGAAGCATATAGACAATGGCCGTATTTCGTTCATTTTCATTTTCTCTTACTTCAGTCAAAAAGGCTTCACACTCTTCTTTAGAAAGCGTTTCGATCTCATCCTTTTTGCTGCCTTGCTTGATCTTTATATCAAACGTAATGTCTGGTCTCTTTAAATATTTTGCAAAAGTACGGATCACTCCCAGGATTTTATCCGTTGTGACCGGACTTTTACCCATTTCCTCTAAACAAAGGATGTATTCCTGAACATCCCCATGGGTAATGTCCTTTAACTCTCTATCGTGCTGTTGAAGCCATTTCTCATATTTCTTCAGCTCTTGTTGGTAAGTCGAGATGGTATTGGATGATTTTCCTTCCTGTTCAAGCCAAGATAAAAACGAATCAATCGTAGTACTAGAAGAACCTTGCAAGAGTACCACCCTTTCGAATCAAACCTCTATTTACTATTATCCTAGAGCTAATACATAAAGAAGTCAACTTCTCCGAACATATCCATGAACAGTTGAATGAATCATACTACAAAAAAAGAGTAACTCCATTGAGCTACTCTTTTCACATATTGCCTGGCGACGTCCTACTCTCACAGGGGGATATCCCCCAACTACCATCGGCGCTGAAGAGCTTAACTTCCGTGTTCGGCATGGGAACGGGTGTGACCTCTTCGCCATTATCACCAGACGAATATTCAGTTGAAGGTTTGTTCCTTCAAAACTAGATAAAGCATTGATGTCAAGAAAGCCGAATATCGACCAGTTGTTCATTTAAATCAATGACTCTTTGTGGTTAAGTCCTCGATCGATTAGTATCAGTCAACTCCACATGTCGCCATGCTTCCATCTCTGACCTATCTACCTAGTCATCTTCTAGGGATCTTACTCACTTACGTGATGGGAAATCTCATCTCGAGGGGGGCTTCATGCTTAGATGCTTTCAGCACTTATCCCTTCCGCACATAGCTACCCAGCGATGCCTTTGGCAAGACAACTGGTACACCAGCGGTGCGTCCATCCCGGTCCTCTCGTACTAAGGACAGCTCCTCTCAAATTTCCTGCGCCCACGACGGATAGGGACCGAACTGTCTCACGACGTTCTGAACCCAGCTCGCGTACCGCTTTAATGGGCGAACAGCCCAACCCTTGGGACCGACTACAGCCCCAGGATGCGATGAGCCGACATCGAGGTGCCAAACCTCCCCGTCGATGTGGACTCTTGGGGGAGATAAGCCTGTTATCCCCGGGGTAGCTTTTATCCGTTGAGCGATGGCCCTTCCATGCGGAACCACCGGATCACTAAGCCCGACTTTCGTCCCTGCTCGACTTGTAGGTCTCGCAGTCAAGCTCCCTTGTGCCTTTACACTCTGCGAATGATTTCCAACCATTCTGAGGGAACCTTTGGGCGCCTCCGTTACTCTTTAGGAGGCGACCGCCCCAGTCAAACTGCCCACCTGACACTGTCTCCCACCCCGATAAGGGGCGCGGGTTAGAATTTCAATACAGCCAGGGTAGTATCCCACCGATGCCTCCACCGAAGCTGGCGCTCCGGCTTCCAAGGCTCCTACCTATCCTGTACAAGCTGTACCAAAATTCAATATCAGGCTACAGTAAAGCTCCACGGGGTCTTTCCGTCCTGTCGCGGGTAACCTGCATCTTCACAGGTACTATAATTTCACCGAGTCTCTCGTTGAGACAGTGCCCAGATCGTTACGCCTTTCGTGCGGGTCGGAACTTACCCGACAAGGAATTTCGCTACCTTAGGACCGTTATAGTTACGGCCGCCGTTTACTGGGGCTTCGATTCGCACCTTCGCTTGCGCTAAGCACTCCTCTTAACCTTCCAGCACCGGGCAGGCGTCAGCCCCTATACTTCGCCTTACGGCTTCGCAGAGACCTGTGTTTTTGCTAAACAGTCGCCTGGGCCTATTCACTGCGGCTCTCTCGGGCTTGCACCCTACCAGAGCACCCCTTCTCCCGAAGTTACGGGGTCATTTTGCCGAGTTCCTTAACGAGAGTTCTCTCGCTCACCTTAGGATTCTCTCCTCGCCTACCTGTGTCGGTTTGCGGTACGGGCACCTTTTTCCTCGCTAGAGGCTTTTCTTGGCAGTGTGGAATCAGGAACTTCGCTACTATAATTCGCTCGCTGTCACAGCTCAGCCTTCACGATGATGGGATTTGCCTCATCATCAGCCTAACTGCTTAGACGCACATATCCAGCAGTGCGCTTACCCTATCCTCCTGCGTCCCCCCATTGCTCAAACGGAAAAGAGGTGGTACAGGAATATCAACCTGTTGTCCATCGTCTACGCCTATCGGCCTCGACTTAGGTCCCGACTAACCCTGAGCGGACGAGCCTTCCTCAGGAAACCTTAGGCATTCGGTGGATGGGATTCTCACCCATCTTTCGCTACTCATACCGGCATTCTCACTTCTAAGCACTCCACCAGTCCTTACGGTCTAGCTTCGCAGTCCTTAGAACGCTCTCCTACCACTGACACCTAGAGGTGTCAATCCACAGCTTCGGTGATACGTTTAGCCCCGGTACATTTTCGGCGCAGAGTCACTCGACCAGTGAGCTATTACGCACTCTTTAAATGGTGGCTGCTTCTAAGCCAACATCCTGGTTGTCTAAGCAACTCCACATCCTTTTCCACTTAACGTATACTTTGGGACCTTAGCTGGTGGTCTGGGCTGTTTCCCTTTCGACTACGGATCTTATCACTCGCAGTCTGACTCCCATGGATAAGTCTTTGGCATTCGGAGTTTGTCTGAATTCGGTAACCCGATGAGGGCCCCTAGTCCAAACAGTGCTCTACCTCCAAGACTCTTACACATGAGGCTAGCCCTAAAGCTATTTCGGAGAGAACCAGCTATCTCCAAGTTCGATTGGAATTTCTCCGCTACCCACACCTCATCCCCGCACTTTTCAACGTGCGTGGGTTCGGACCTCCATTCAGTGTTACCTGAACTTCATCCTGGACATGGGTAGATCACCTGGTTTCGGGTCTACGACCACATACTCATTCGCCCTATTCAGACTCGCTTTCGCTGCGGCTCCGTCTTATCAACTTAACCTTGCATGGGATCGTAACTCGCCGGTTCATTCTACAAAAGGCACGCCATCACCCGTTAACGGGCTCTGACTACTTGTAGGCACACGGTTTCAGGTTCTATTTCACTCCCCTTCCGGGGTGCTTTTCACCTTTCCCTCACGGTACTGGTTCACTATCGGTCACTAGGTAGTATTTAGCCTTGGGAGATGGTCCTCCCAGCTTCCGACGGGATTTCACGTGTCCCGCCGTACTCAGGATCCACTCAAGAGGGAATGAAGTTTCAACTACAGGGTTGTTACCTTCTTTGACGAGCCTTTCCAGACTTCTTCGTCTACTCCATTCCTTTGTAACTCCGTATAGAGTGTCCTACAACCCCAAGAGGCAAGCCTCTTGGTTTGGGCTATATCCCGTTTCGCTCGCCGCTACTCAGGGAATCGCAATTGCTTTCTCTTCCTCCAGGTACTTAGATGTTTCAGTTCCCTGGGTCTGCCTTCCATACTCTATGTATTCAAGTAAGGATATTGTTCCATTACGAACAATGGGTTCCCCCATTCGGAAATCTCTGGATCAAAGCTCACTTACAGCTCCCCAAAGCATATCGGTGTTAGTCCCGTCCTTCGTCGGCTCCTAGTGCCAAGGCATCCACCGTGCGCCCTTCATAACTTAACCGAATTGGTTGTTACATCAGGTTTAAAACCTAAAATGGCGATACTCGGTAATTTCTTGACTATCAATTTATCTTTATCTAGTTTTCAAAGAACAAACATGTGTCTCGGAAGAGACAGTATGATGGTTATTTCACTCCGCTTACGCTTTGTAAAAAAACTTTGGTGGAGCCTAGCGGGATCGAACCGCTGACCTCCTGCGTGCAAAGCAGGCGCCCTCCCAGCTGAGCTAAGGCCCCAAAGAGAAGAATATGGTGGGCCTAAGTGGACTCGACCCCCCGACCTCACGCTTATCAGGCGTGCGCTCTAACCAGCTGCGCTATAGGCCCCTATTCCATAAAAATGACTGATAAGAAATGCTTACCATTGTTTTTTGATGGAGGATGATTTTACGTTGCTATCACTTTTAAACAACCCCTCTTAAAC
>NZ_JAAXCV010000001.1 GCF_012911895.1 Bacillus sp. RO3 | reverse complement strand
CCTGCTTTGCACGCAGGAGGTCAGCGGTTCGATCCCGCTAGGCTCCACCAATTTTAATAAAGCATGATTCTTTAGCAAAAGGATCTATCATGTACTAAGATTTACTGGCGTTGTAGCTCAGCTGGCTAGAGCGTACGGTTCATACCCTTGCGGTCGGGGGTTCGATCCCCTCCGCCGCTACCATTAGGTACCTTTAGCTCAGTTGGTTAGAGCAGACGCCTCATAACCGTCCGGTCGTAGGTTCGAGTCCTCCAAGGTCCACCAAGAACTATTTTTATTACGGAGGAATACCCAAGTCCGGCTGAAGGGATCGGTCTTGAAAACCGACAGGTGTGTAACAGCCCGCGGGGGTTCGAATCCCCCTTCCTCCTCCATATTTTCTATATTCTATAGCGTCGCGGGTTGGAGCAGTTCGGTAGCTCGTCGGGCTCATAACCCGAAGGTCGCAGGTTCAAATCCTGTCCCCGCAATACCATTTTTGACTCAGGATAGGATATTCTTTGATGAGTCACACATGGAATGACAGTTATTTTGCTGTCGCAAGGTAATGACAGTTACTTTGCTAGCGCAGAGTAATGACAGTTATTTTGCTGGCGCAAAAAACTTTGGTCCGGTAGTTCAGTTGGTTAGAATGCCTGCCTGTCACGCAGGAGGTCGCGGGTTCGAGTCCCGTCCGGACCGCCATTTTCTCTTTGGAAAGAGATTGGAATCTTAATTAAATCCATGATCCAAGTAAGGCTCAGTAGCTCAGTTGGTAGAGCAATGGACTGAAAATCCATGTGTCGGCGGTTCGATTCCGTCCTGAGCCACCATTCTTACTTTAAATGAATATGGCGATTGTGGCGAAGTGGTTAACGCACCTGATTGTGGTTCAGGCATTCGTGGGTTCGATTCCCATCAGTCGCCCCATATTCCATCTTGAAGCGCGGGTGTAGTTTAGTGGTAAAACCTCAGCCTTCCAAGCTGATGATGAGGGTTCGATTCCCTTCACCCGCTCCAATTATTTATGGGCCTATAGCTCAGCTGGTTAGAGCGCACGCCTGATAAGCGTG